>JAJDVT010000046.1 GCA_022826005.1 Gemmatimonadota bacterium
ACCGACACCACCGGCGTCAACGTGCCGAACGACGGCAAGGCGCAAAACGACCTCATCGGGACAGCGGTGGAGAACTACTCCTACCTCAGCTCGCTGCGCCTGAGCGGCGTGTCGCTGTGTCGCGGCAGTCAGCCGTGCGGACGCACGATGGGCGGATTCCGCAGTGCCCACACGGACTACACCGCCACGGTCGGCAACTCGACCGCCGTGACCACCGTGACCGCGGAGGCGGGCGGCGGAGCCAGGGTGACGGAGATCTATCCGGGTGACGCAGACGCCACTACGGCGGGGCACCAGGTCAATCTCCCCGTCGGAACGACCGATATCGAGATCAGGGTGGTCGCCAGCGACAGGTCGGACACGACAGACTACAGCGTTGCCGTGACCAGACGGGCTACATCCACCACGATCACCGGTACGATCACGGATACCCAGAAGGATGAAGACGGGAACACCGTCGGAGTCGCGGGCGTCCAGATCACGGTTACCGGTGCCGGTGACCTGCTCAACGGAAGGACCGTTGGCGGAAGGACCTACGTCACGACGAATTCCAGCGGCCAGTACACGGCGATCATGGAATCCGGCGGTACCGGAACGGTAACCCCGACGAAGACCGGCTACAGCTTCGAGCCGGCCAGCCGGGATGTCACCCTCAACGCCGATTCGGTGGAGGGAGTCAACTTCACCGGCTCCTCGTACACGACAATCACGGGTACGGTGATGGCGAACGGAGCCGTGCTGGAAGGCGCGACGGTAACGGCCACGCATGAAGACGGTGCCACCGATTCGGATACTTCGGATCGTCGCGGCCGCTTCAGTGTGAGCGTGCCGGCCGGCAGGATCACGATCACGGCTGCGAAGGCTGGCTACGACTTCGGAAGCCAGACCGTATTCGGCGACGCCGGCGAAAGCACGGCGATCGGCACGATCGAGGCAACAGGCAACCTGATGCCGCTGAACGTCGAGGCTTCGCGTGATACGGCCGACACCGGCTTGTATGACGGCATGGTGACGGTCACGTGGGATCAGGGCGTGTCCGGTGCGGCCGACGCGTACCGGGCGCAGCGCCTGGGCGATGATGGCGAGACCTGGGCTCAGTTCGGAACAGACGTGACGACGCTCACGGCCGGTAAGGGCTCGGTCACTGCCAACGCCACCGGTTCGGATACCGTGACGGTTACGGTTCGCGTCTGGGCGCTGACCGAGGATCCGGACAACGCGGGCACCTACACCGACTCGCTGGTTTCCGCCAACGCGACCGTAGGACCGGTCAACCCGGCGGTCAGCAACGTTGCGGCGAGCCGGAACACTGACGCCGAGCCGGATTCGCTGGCGGTGACCTGGGATGCCAGAGGCGACGACAATTCCGATTGGCGCGTCCTCGTGAAGTTCGGTGACGAAGACGACTGGTACATCCTGAACGGCGACGCGAGTGGCGGCCTGGCGTTCAAGCTTGCCAACGACTTCGCGGACGTCCAACCGCTCGACACTACCGGCACCGCGAAGACACCGGATGCGGACGACTGGAACGGCGCCCTGACGTTCCGCGTGGACTATCGACAGCGCGAGGTCGAATGGAGTACCGGACCCACCGCATCAGTCACCGCGAAATAACACAACCCCAACCCCGTCAGCCTCGCTGATGGGCGCAGGACACGACCCCCCGTCCGGTTCGCCGGGCGGGGGGTCGGTTCGCATCCCGGAGTGGAGTTTGCTCGACCTGGACGATGTTCATCCGACGGATCCGATCCGCAGCAGCGCGGAGGCCGGTCCGTCGGTAGCCCCCCCGCGGAACACGGAGCGCCCGGTGGTGTTACACCGGGGGGTCGCGCAGTAGGAGGAGGAGGGGAGTAAGCATGGGGGATGACATGCAGCGCGAGCGGGAGCGGCTGCGGAGGGTCGGGGCGCGGGCGTTCCGGGAGGTATTCGACGAGGAAGGTCCGGAGCAGCTCGAAAAGGCGCTCGGACTGGATCGGAGGGACCCGGTCACGGTCGGCTTCGACTGGGGCGTGGCCGTCGGGCACGACGCGGGCGTGGCCCTGGTGTTCCGGAGCGCGGTCAAGTGGAAGTTCGACCGGCAGGTCGCCGACGCGGTGTCGTCGCTCTTCGCCGACATCCTCGACCCGGACTGCCTGCTGGACGTGACGGCCGCGCTGGTGAAGGTCGAGAGGCCCCACGACCTGCGGGACGCGGCACTGGCGCGTATCGCGCACGCCGTGGATGGCCCGCCGCCAGCGCCGGAGCCGGTGCTGCGCCTGCGAAAGGCGTTCCGGGCAGCCCAGCGGGCCCCCGGACCGCGCAGCGAGCCATCCGGAGACCCGGCCGGAGGCATTCCCCCGGGGCCCTGCCGGGAGGCCTGCGAGGGATGGATCCTGGGCATCCTCGCCGGATACCGCACAGGGAAGGACGATGGGCTCGGGCGCATCGTCGCCTCCCGAGCCTCGGCGGCCACACCGGCCGGCTGAAGCGCACCTGCCCGCGGCCGTTCTCCCGGCTCCAGCCTGAACATGTGCAGGCAGTATGCGGAGCCCCTGAGAGGCGAATCACGGCAGGAGATCACGTAAGTTCGTACAGGACTGCACGATTTGCCTTCTTGCCGTTGGGATCGCATCCGGTTCCCGCGTGCCACGATGGCAGGAGTCCCCGGGTCGTTTGGCGGGAACCGTCAGCATCACGCCAGCATCGCCGTCGGGCGATCCCCGCCGTGGAGAACAAGTCGGTGAATAGCCTCTGTGGGCGACCATCAGCTCAGTCCGCGCCAGTGACGACACATCGTTAGATTTGTGGGCCGACGACGGGCGCACATCGCGCCGCGGGACGTACGCCCACCTTACTTGCCCGGAGGACGAATCGGATGCGGATCGAACGCATTCACTTGAAGAACTACAAGCGATTCAC
This sequence comes from Gemmatimonadota bacterium, assembly GCA_022826005.1. Taxonomy (GTDB): domain Bacteria; phylum Gemmatimonadota; class Gemmatimonadetes; order Longimicrobiales; family Gaopeijiaceae; genus Bin94. Next base: position 2,899 of record JAJDVT010000046.1, read on the forward strand.
CGAGCTCGTGATCGCTGACCTGCCCAGGACCGCTAGGCTCGTCGTGCTCGTTGGGCCGAACGGAACCGGAAAGTCCTCCGTCTTCGATTCGTTCCTGCTCAAGGCCGGGGCGGCCGCCAACAACTACCGTCTGTCGGGCGACAAGGAGCAGTATTACGAGAAGGTCCCGGCGTCCCGCACCACCCACGAGGTAGCGGGTCGAGTGACCATTCAGTTCCACGGCGACCGCCCAGTTGACTGGACGTCGGCATTCCAAGTGCGGTCGGCGTATCGTAACGAGTCAGACTTCCAGATCAACCAAATCCGGACGATGCTACCGACCCACGCAGGGTCTCGGATCACTCGCATCATCGACGGTGACGTGTCCGTATCCAAGAACTATGAGCGCATGGTGTGGAGGAGCCTGCACGCTCAGAGTCGGCCGGAGTTGAAGGGCGTCACGTTTGGAGAATACCAGAAGACTGCTCTCGGCGACTTGCAGGAGGCAATGCGTGGCCTCTTTTCGGACCCCGCCCTTTTGTTGCAGGACTTCGGCGGACACCAGGGCGGTTCCTTCCGCTTTACCAAGGGCGACACTACCGACTTCCACTACAAGAATCTCTCGGGAGGCGAGAAGGCAGTGTTCGATGTTCTCCTCGACGTGTTCATGAAGCGCGATGACTGCAAGGAGTCGGTTTTCTGCATTGACGAACCGGAACTGCACGTGGCGACGGCGCTCCAAGGACCACTTATCGCGGCGATTCTGAAGCTGCTCCGTGAGCCATCGCAGTTGTGGGTCGCGACGCATTCGATTGGGATCGTCAGAGAGGCATACCGCATGCACTTAGAGCGGCCTGGAGAGGTGGTGTTCTTGGACTTCTCGGGGGACGATTTCGATAGCTCTGTCACTCTGGCGCCCAGCACCCCCAACAGAGTGTTCTGGGAGAACATGTATCAGGTCGCTCTTGACGACCTGTCCTCGTTGGTCGCACCACAGCGGGTCGTCATCTGCGAAGGTAGCAAGAAGCAGAACGTGAAGGCGTTCGACGCGCAGTGCTACCGGCGGCTGTTCGCCGACGAGTTTCCGGAAACGCTGTTCATTTCGCAAGGTGGGTCCGGTGAGGTGATCCAGTCCGAGCACCTTGTGAGCATCCTGAACGCAATCGCAAGCGGCATCGAAGTAGAGAAGTTGATCGACAGGGACGACATGCCTGACGGAGAACGCGAGCAGACACTCACGGCAGGGATTCGCGTGTTGCGCCGGCGGGAGCTTGAGGAATACCTGTACGATCCAGAGGTTCTGCGCACGTTTCTTCGAACAGAGGGTTGCGATGCACCGGTGGTCGAAGCGGTCCTGAATGAGAGGGAATCGTTGCTTAAGGGACAGTCTGGACCACCGAGAATCAAGGTTGTGTCGCGGCAGCTATTCGATGCGATTCGCAGGCTTACGAAACTGCCGACGTTGGGCAATGATCGACAGCAGTTCGCATCTCAATTCCTCATACCGGCGCTGCGCGTGACTCCCGACGTGTACCGAGAGCTGCGAGAGGATGTGTTTGGTACCGATTGACTCCACATGTGCTGCGGCTGACCTCGGCAGCGCCGTCTCGGACTTCGGCTTTGCTGCGCCGGTCAGGACCTCAGGAGATGACGACATTTGGATTCGAGTGACTGTCAGAATCGGCGGCGCTCTGCTGCAGTCCCCTCACCGAAGGCGAATCACCCGCCCAGTTGGCGCACATCAGCTCTCTCCTCGCCCCAATCGAACCGGATACTCAACGCCCGCAGCATGGCGAACGTGTTGTCGCGCCGGACTCGAACTGAGCGCACAGATCGGGTAGCCTGACCACCTTCTTGGACCCGGCGAGCTCTGCTCGTTGGTCAGACCATCGCGCGCTGGCCTACTCGCTTGTATTGGGACTGGACCAACCGTTCTCCAACCCCTCGCGCGGCAATCGCTCTCTACCGCAACCGCGACTGAACAAAGTCGCCCAGCGCCGTCACCTTCACCTCGTCAACCGCGCTCGCCAGCGCGGTCTTCACCCTCTCTTTCTCCTCGTCCACCAGTGCGGTCAGCGCCTGTTCGAGTTCGTCCCGATTGAGCAACTCGTCCAGCTTGCGGAGCGCGATGTCGATACCTACCCCTGCGGCGGCGGCCACGATGAACCCCGCCGCACGGCCCATGAGGGGACTTGCCGCGCGGAGCGCCGCACCCCCTGCCAGCTTCTCGGCCAACCCTCTTGTGAGAGTCCTCACACCGGCCGAGGTACTCACGCCAGCCATCGCGGCCCCGACAGCCGTCGGACCGACGGCCACGGCGAAATGACGCTTGGCGTCCTCCAGGAGCGTCTCCAAGGCGCGCCCAAGTCCCCCTCCCAATCCGGGGTGGACCGCTCCCACTTCGCGGCCGAACCAGCGCTCAATTTCGGACAGCATTTCCTCCTGCATCACGCGGCCGACATCGTCAACGGCAAGGCTGATCCCCTCCTCCAGATCCCCGAACAGTCGCGACTCGATCTCCTCCTCCAACCTTCCGGTCAGCGCCAGACCCAGCTCGGCATACTGGCCAATGAACGAGTAGTGCCAGTCCAAGAGCGACGGGATCGCAGCGTATACTGGCGCGAAGGCCCCTTCGATTCCCCCGTCGATGGCTTGGCGCGTTTCCTGTAACGGGGCACGGCGAAGCTCCTCGGAGAATTCCCGCCACCGCTCTTCCGCCCGCAGCCGCAACATCTGATGGCCCGTCGCCACCAGTACCGCCAGCGGAACCAGGGCGAGCATCGCGCGTCCGGTCCATGCCCTCCGTCCCGCGCGGGACATCCCCCGGACCGTCTCGCCGTCACTCGCTTGTTTGTTCGACATCTGTCACTCGCCTTTTGGTCTCAGGCGGCACCTCACGATTCCCGGCGCCGATTCGCCACGCCGCCAGCATGCAGCCCTCAAGCCCGCGGACGAACCCTGCGATCGCCAGCGCGGCGTTCAGGAAAAATGCGATCCAAACGACCACCCGGACACCGTTGGGCGTCCACGACGCGGTCGCCGCGCTGGTCACTATGTACCACGAGGAGCCTTCGAGCGCGGCTGCCGCTCGCAGCCCGTCGTCCACCACCGGACACGCAGATTGGAGGCCCGCCGTGAAGGCCTCCACCGTCACCTGGAGCGAATCGGGGTAGATGTACGGCGGACCGCCAATCACCGTGTAGTTGAAGTAGACGTAGGCGACGGCAATCAGCGCCAGCAGGATCCAGCCCGCAAACCGCGCACTGAGGATGTCCGCGACCGCAATGCCCCCGTCGCCCCCGCTGGCGGTACTCCAGCAGCCCGTAGAGTATCGCGACGTAGACAAGCGCCCGCGTCGTCAGCGCCACGCACGAGTGATCGTAGGTGCGTTGCCAGAGGAGAAGAAGTCCCAAGAGGAACGTGGTACCTACCAAGGGTCGCAGGAACCGGTCGACCGTGGCGACGGAGGGGAGGTTCACGGACAGGGTTCGGCTGTCATCTGCTGGGGGTGCTTCGTGAGAATGGGCACTGTAGCGCGACAATCAGGATGAGAAGCCAGCGACAAACAGGGTGAGAGAGCGGAGGTGGCCGGGGCCGGCGCGAGCTTTGGTGTTTTTCCCTTCGAGCGGAGAGACGCCAAGTGCCGGGCCGACAGAGCGGAAGATCCGCAAATCACGGCAAGAAGTCACGTAAGTTCAATAGGGACTGCACGATCTGCCATTCTTGCCGTGAGACGGAGGCAAGTTCCACATCACCTGAAACAGCTGGGAAACGACGCAAAATGGCAGGAGTTCCGCGCCCGCCACTCGCTACGGAATGATCAACTGGCGGATGGTGGGCAGCACCTCGGTCTCAAGAACCGCAACGGCGTTTTCGTACATGGCGATTCGCCGTGCCGTCGACGGAAGGCGAATACTGTATCGGTACTCAGCACCTTCATAGACATCTATCACTTCTGCGACCCAGTCCTCGTCAGCTTGTCGTGCAGACAGCACCGCAATACGGTCGCCTTCCACGGCGATACTCCGAACCAGTCTCACTTGCCCAGGGGCTAACCGTGAAGCCGGCATCCCATCGATCTCGAAGTTAAGGACCTCGGGCTCGTCACCCGTCGCAATCGCACCTACCTCTTGGACGTCGGTCACGTCTCCTTCAGGTATCGCCGCGAGGATCCGCCCGGTGAACTGAAAAGCGACGGCAAAACTTCCTGATTCGGCATGGCCGTCCATTCGATAATCGGCCGCCATGTACGTGAGAGCATGGACCCATTCTGGCCCCGCGATCGTACCGCGCCATTCGCCTGCTGCTGAAAAGCGTGCCGCCAATCCATTCTCAGTCCTGCTCAAACCAAGAATGAAGCCATCGGACACGACGGCTATTCTGTAGGGAACGTCCAATCGGTAGGGAGCCCCAGATGCGAACAAGGCATCCGCGACGTTTATCACCCGTCCCCTCGATCCGTCCGGGCCGACGACGTAGATCCGTTGGTTGGTCGAGTCGAGCACCCAGACCGAGTCCGCGACCCCCATCGCAACATCGGTCACTCCCGCGAATTCCCAAGGGCCTTGACCCGACCTGCCTATCTCCCACCGCAACTCACCGGTGGCGCGGTCAACCGCCTTGAGAACCTCGTCACCTCTGTCAAATACGGCCACGATCTGGCGACCCATATCCAGCGAACTCGGCTGGAGAAGGAACGAGTCCATTGCTCCTGCAACGAGCACGCGACTCTCGATGGGCTCTGTCCACACCCGAGGAGCTTGGGCGTCCAACGGGCCAGCGTAGACGGAGAACAGCAGAAAAACTGCCGCCGAAGGAAACGACGGCCTAAGCCTGGCCAGCCTAACTCTCCGCAAGCCAGAACGCGCGTGCTGTTCTCGGGAGATACCGCTTGAGCGTTTGCAGGCCCTCAAGGCTAACAGATGCATATCGTCGCCCGTTGCTGTAGATGAATAGAGTTGGGTTGGGGATCGATTCCTCAATCAAGGCATCCGACCAAGAACCATCGGCATCTTTCTCTACCGGGAAGGTGATGCCAAGTCCCTCCAAGAGAACGTCAAGATCATCCCCTGTGGGAAGCGGTCCGATCATGATTCCACGGACGGCACCTGCTTTCGCCTGCGCCAGTTCGTTCAACTCCTCGATGAGTTCTATCGGCAACTGACAATCGAGGGGTCGAAAGACCAGCGTCAGATCAAGGAACTCCTGCGTGTCTGAGGTGAGGAGAGTCGCTAGGGATGGGGCGGATGTTGCCCGCCCCATCCCCACAACTCCGATCACCATTAGCGCGCCGAGTACCGCCAGTCCGGACGTGCTATGGTCACGGAGAGACACGACCCTCTAGTCCTCGTCGTCCCAGCAGGTCGCGGGACCGATGGTCATGCACTTTTCCTCGCCCGAGTGGCAGCCCCAGTCATCGCAGATGCCGCCGGAGACGGTAGGCTGGGCGCTGGAAGAAGTGCCCCACATCAGAGCGACCGCCAACATGAGAGCGCGGACGGCAAGACTGCGCGCGACGGCTCGGCGGAAGGAGGTGGATACTTCAGCGGCGAGTGGGTTCATGAGTGATCTCCTTGTGAAGGGATCGAAGGTTGTAGGTCAAGCCCCACCGTGGGACTCGAATCCAAGATCGTCCAGTCTGAACGACCGCCTTGGACGATAAGACCCATCCGCCGGTTGTCAAGGGGATTCGTGCTTCGGAGGCGGCATGGAGGCCGGGGGGTGTTTTGCGATGCCGCTGGCGGCGGCCGGCCACGGGTTGGAAGCGTTGCGGAACGTCTCGGAACGTCCCCGGACTGTAGGTCGTTTCCGACAGGTTGACGGGCTTGCGGAAGGGCTTTCAGCGTTCGGGCATGGAGACGCTGGAAGAGTACTTCAGCACGCGAGTTAGCGCGTTCCTCGACGACACGGGACTGAGCCCGACGAGGTTCGGCAGGCAGGCGCTGGGCGACCCGAACCTGGTGCGCCAGATCGAGGGTGGCCGGTCCCTGACGCTGCGCTCGGCGGACCGTGTTCTGGCGTTCATCTCCAGCTTCGGCCGGGAGTCGGGCGGCGCGCGCGATCCGCCCCACCGCCCCCGGTATCGGAAGCCTGCCCCGAGAGCGAAGAGAACGAGGAGGAACACAGCGATGACGAAGCAACAGACGGGACCGAGAACGAACCCAGCGGTCCGCTTCGTGCGGCTGCCCGAGGTGATGGCCCGCACCGGCCTGTCCCGTAGCACGATCTACGTAAGGGTGGCCGAGGGCCGGTTCCCCAAGCCGGTCCCGCTGGGGGTGCGGTCCGTGGGCTGGATCGAGTCGGAGTTGGAGGAGTGGTTCAGCGACCGGATCGCGGAGCGATGACCGCTCGTCTCGAAGAACGGGCCGAGACCCTGAAGCCGTTCGGCTGGAAAGGCCGCAAGGCCGAGTGGATCGCCTTGGTGTGCCTGCACAGCGGGGT
>JAJDVT010000081.1 GCA_022826005.1 Gemmatimonadota bacterium
CCTGGTCCCTCCGCTGCAGCAGACGGCCTGAATGTATGCGTTCGGAAGCCACTCTCGCGGGTCGTCCGATGCCAGCAGTATGCCCCCCACGGTCGCACGGGGAGTGCCAACCTCGTCGTCCTTGACGAATTTGAGTTTCGCCAGCATGACCTCGGTGCTGTCGCTCGAGCGCGAACTGGCGTAGCGGCGCCAATGCTCCGGCACCAGAGATCCCACGCCCGTGTCGGCGACCGACTGCATGTCCGCGCCGGTCTCGTCCGACCGGGCTCGCGCTTGAAGCAGCCGCCGCAACTCGGCCGTCTCGAGTGGCCGCTTCCCGGCACCGCGCCGACGAAAGTACCCGCCGGGCGACCGGTGGACCTCCGCGCCTCGCGGAATCTCAACGAGCAGAACACCTCCGTCCCCCGACCCCGGCACAGGCATTCGATGGAGATTGAAGTCGAGCGGAGGCTGAATGCTGTCCGAACAGATCGCTGTGACCATCTCGGCCACGGAATCGAGCTGGTTCGACGTCAAGGTCTGGTGGGTGCGGTCGTCCCGGACCCCAAGCACGAACCATCCGCCCCCTGAGTTGGCGAACGCGGCGAATCCGTCGGCGAGGTCGGTGCGCTTCGGGGCCGCCACCTTCAGTCCGCGAAGGCGCACCTCCTTCAGTTCGACGCCGGTGTCCTCGCCGAGATGGACTCGCTTCCAGAACGCGGTGGGATCGATGGGCATGAGCGGATTCGGGTGGAACTGGAGCGTTCAAGATAGCTGGCGGTCAAGCGAGCGTCACCCAAAAGTGAGGCGGGAGCGGAGATATCGCTGGAAGCCACGGCAGTCGCTTGTCGGAAATCAGGTCTCCACAGCGCGAGCTCCCGCCAGATCAAGCAACGGCTCCGGCGCGATCTCGTGGCCGCCCGGATGGACGAGCACGCGGAAGGATACGCCCAGGTCCTCGAGGAGTGCGTCCTGCGACGCCTCTTCGCGGGGGTGGCGGTGCCGGTCATCCTCTCCGCGGACGAACGTGACCCGCACGCCGTCGAGGCCGGCGGCCAGGGCGTCCGGGCTCAGGTCGGTGGCGAGGCCGGCGCCCCAGAGCACAAGCTCCGTAGCGGTCGGGCGGCCCAGCACCACCCATCGGGACGCGGTGTGCGCCCCCTGGGAGAATCCCAGCACGACCCGGCGGCGGACGGACGGCGCGGCCGTGCCGGCCACCTCGCTCGCGACGGCGTCCAGATAAGCCACGTAGTCCGCGATCTCGTTATCCCTGTCCTCGCGCGTCATCCAACTGGCCCCCACGCGGTGCTCCGGCCCGTGCCTGCCCGGGCTCGGATCCACGTAGAAGCGCGAGAGCGCCTCGGGGACCACGACGATCCGCCCGGGGGCATCCAGGACCTCGAAGCGCCGCGCGAAGCGGCGGGCCGCCTGCCGGTAGCCGTGCAGCACGAACCAGGCCTCGTCGACGCCGTCGCCGCTGCCTCCCATCGCATAATAGCGGGCCGTGCGCGCGACCTGGATGTGGCGCGGGGAGAGTCGAGGTTCGGTCATCGCCGCGCGATCACCTGCTCGAAGACCTCGTCGAGCCGGGTCAGGCGGGCCTCCTCGTTGCGCATCTCCAGGAGATCCTGCCGCCACTCGGGGTCCACCTGCACGAACGCGGCCAGTCGAAACGACACTTCGTCCTTCGCATCGAGATCCGGTGACGCGGGGGATGAGCGCCCGAGAGCGGAGACGGCGGCCCCAAAGAGATCGATGGAAGCCTGGCGCCGCGCCGTCAGTTGGGGCCGCGGGCCCGGCTCGTCCTCGTATTCCGCGACCACGGCCTCGTAGTACGGCTCGCCGGACTCGAGCCCGTCGTGAATCGCGAAGCGGCCCATACCCTTCACCAGGATGAAGGAGCGGCCGTCCTTGAGCCCGTGATGCCGTTCGATCCCGGCCAGCGCGCCCACCCGTCCCTCCTCGATGAGAAAGGGGCCGGAGCGGTCGGAGTCGTGGTAGATGAGCCCGAAGGGCCGGTTGGTCTCGAGGCAGCGTGCCACCATGCGGCGGTAGCGGGGCTCGAAGATGTGGAGCGGGAGCAGTTCCCCGGGAAAGAGGACGACATCGAGCGGGAAGAGGGGCAGGCGGTTCATGCCACGCGCTTGCGGGGCGCAGCCTGAACCGCCGGATCGTCGATGAGCACTCGCCCGACCCCGCGCGCCAGCAGGCGCCGGACCCGGATGAAGAGCAGGATGGCCACCGCCCCCAGCCCCGCGGCCAGGCCCCACCAGAGCCCGCGCGCGCCCATGTCCGCACCGAAGGCGAGCGCGGCGCTGATCGGGATCCCGAACACCCAGAAGCCCAGCGCGTTGAAGATGAAGGGCGAGCGGGTGTCGCCCGCTCCGCGCAGCACCCCCGCCGCCACCGCCTGGAGGCCGTCCGCGACCTGGAAGATCCCCGCGATGGGAAGGAGCGCGACCGCGACCGCGAGGACCCCCGAGTCCGCGGTGTAGACCCGCGCCAGCAACCCGGGCGCGCCCAGGAATACGCACGCGGTCAGGACCATGAACCCCCCGCCCAGCAGGATCCCGGCCCCGGCGGCCCGCCGCGCCTCCACCATGTCCTCCTGGCCCACCGCCCGTCCCACCAGCACCGCCGCCGCGCCCGCGATCCCCAGCGGGACCATGAAGGCGAGCGCCGCCAGGTTGAGCGCCACCTGGTGACCGGCCATGGTGACGGTACCCAGCCAGCCCATCATCACGCCGATGAGCGAGAAGGCCCCGAACTCGAGCTGCTGCTGGAATCCGAGCGGAGTCCCGAGGCGAATCATGCGCCCGAGGGCGAACACGTCGAAGGCCTCCCGCCGTATGCGGGTCAGGTAGGGCCTGACGACGCGCCAGGAGAGCGCGAGCAGGAGCGCGGCCATGAACCAGCGCGCGACGCTCGACCCCCAGGCCGATCCCACCGCGCCCATCTGCGGAAAGCCCAGGTTGCCGAAGATGAGCACCCAGTTGAGGAACACGTTCAGGAGGTTGGCGGCGACGATGGTCCACACGATGGACGACAC
>JAJDVT010000098.1 GCA_022826005.1 Gemmatimonadota bacterium
GGATCCTCGTCGCGCTTGCGTGCATGTCGGGTTCCGCGTGTGGCATTCTCGGCCCCGGCACGCCCACGATGGAGGTGTCGGTAAACGACGACGATGCAATGTACACCCGCGAGGACGAGTGGGTAACGCTCTACAATTCGCGTGCCGACCCGAACGGGCTGGCGGGCCTCGAAGTCCATGTTACTGGGATCGGTAGATCGCGGATATTCACCGCAACCGACCTGCCGTCCGATCCCTTTGACGTGCCCGAGTCCGGCACCGCTCATGTGCTGGTGCGCCTGAAGCGGGACGGCGAGGTAGTGGCGGAAGGCATCGCGGAGTGGCCCTTGGCCCCGGATGTCGAGTGGGAAATCGAGGTGGAACGTTCTCCGTATCCCATTGTCACGGGGATCGACTTCGACTACGCGACCCAACCCAATCCGGTTGGATGTGTTTGGTTCTGGTGTCGCGAGGTCTGGCGGTTCGAGATACGGGAGGACGCCCGCAACTACGAAGCGGAGAGGCTCTGGGTGACAATCTGGGTTTTCGAACCCGACCTGTGCACGGGCTCCTGCGAGCACTGACGGAATGCGCATCCCCCGGCGTGTTGCCCGCCTTCCTCCGCGCACCCGCCTCTCACGCTCATGCTCTTGGGGGTTGGCCCGCCAACGGATCGCCTTGCCATGGCCGACCTTCCTCCGGTCGCCGCGCCTGACCGAAGCCGATTGGAGACCGTGCCATTAGATTGGGTGGGAACTTGAACTCATTCCCCGGACCAAGGTAGACCGACATGGAGACCAACGAAACCGTGCGAACCGCCGATCCGACGACCCGCCTCGTTCAAGCCGGTCTCTCGGGCAGAGGCTTGAGGGCGACGATGGTCGCGTTGGCCGTGATGGCAGCGGGACTCTCCTGGGTGGCCCCGGTTGCCGCACAGGCGACGGGCACGATTACGGGCACGGTGGTGGACGCGGAGACCGGCGCGCCGGTGGCCGGTGCGCAGATCAGCGTGCCGGCGCTTGGGATCGGCGTTCTTTCGAGCGGGGGCGGCCGGTTCGTCCTGCCGGGTGTTCCCGTCGGCACGCACGAACTTCGTGCGGACAGGCTGGGCTTTGCGACCGTGTCGATGGACGTGACCGTTGCCGCGGATTCGGCCTCGGTCGTCGATTTCAGGATGGCGACGACCGTCCTGGGCCTCTCGGAACTGGTGGTGACGGGCACAGCGTTTTCGGAGTCACTCGTGCAGCTGCCCTACGCGGTGTCCGTTTCGAGCAGGAGAACGCTGGCGGAGCAGGGGTCTCCGCAGGCCGTGGATTTCTTCCGCAACCTAGGCTCCAGCGCCGGGGTCCTCGGAGACCGCCAGGGCTGGTACAATACCCGGCCCCCCGCCGCGGTGCCGGAAACGGTCGCCAGCGTCAACCTCAGGGGCATCGGGCCGTCCCGCACCCTCGTGCTTCTCAACGGGCGGCGCCAGGTGTACCTGCCCGCGCGGCTGTCCGGAGGGAGGTTCGTGGACGTGAACGCGTTTCCGTCGATCGCGCTGGACCGAATCGAGGTGGTGAAGGAGGGCGCGTCGGCGGTCTACGGCTCGGACGCCGTTGCCGGCGTGGCCAACTTTCTGACCCGGAGCGACTTCGAGGGGCTGGAGGTGTCGGGCTCGCACGAGTATTTCGCCAGGGCCGGGGAGACGCACGCGGGAGCGATTTGGGGCAGGCGGCTCGGCGAGGGCGCGCACGCCGTCTTTTCCGCCGAGGCGACGGTCAGCCAGGAATTGCACCCCGAAGACCGCGATTGGGCGCTCCGCCCCTTCACATCGGGCGGCGGGGCTTGGTCCTATACGGGGAATCCGGGCGCGTTCCTGTTCCCGAGGTTGACCGGCGACGAGACGATCGAAGAGTTCACGGCGGCCCTATCGGACGCGCAGTTCGGAGGCTGGGGCGGCGTTTTCGTGGACCCGCGCTGCACGGACTTCGGGGGCCACCGCGAGGGCGAGACCTGCCGCTTCCGCTACCAGCACTGGGACAATCTGCTCCAAGCGTCCCGCCAGGTCCGGGCTTTCGCCGAAGTCAACGGCGACATGGGGGACCGTTCGAGCTACCACGTTGAAGCGCTTTGGGCCGAGGCCGCCATTCCCGAGTGGTTCACCACGCCGTCCTATCCGCCGATCTCCCCGTACAACGGAGCCCAAGTGGTCGAGCCCGGAAATCCGGGCAGGCGGGCCTTCTGCGGGACCCACGGGCAGAGCGCCGGTTTCGCGAGCGAGGAGGCATGCCTGGAGAACGACTGGTACTTCTACGGGCGGCTCGTCGGCAACTCGGGACCTGGGCGGACGCTGGAGCGCGCGTCCCGCACCCAGCGGATCGCCGCGTCGATGGAGCGTGGAATCGAGTCGCTGGGCGGGGCGGCCATCGAGTTGTCCGCCAGCTATTCCCGGGCTTCTGGAAACGCGAACCTTCCGGCCGAATACGCCTACCGGAAGTTCCTGGCCTTCCGCGGCTTCGGGGGTCCGGACTGCGGAGTGACCGTGGTGGTCGACCCGACGAGCCCGTCCGGGATGGCGCTCGTTTCCCTGAACGGCGCCGTGGCGGGCCAGGGCGACTGCCGGTACTACAACCCGTTCAGCAACGCGCACCGGCTCTCGGCGCAGCCGGGCGCGGCCTACCGGGACCAGCCGAACCCGGACTACATGCCCGGGCTGGAGAACAGCGCGGAGCTGATCGACTGGATCAACGAAGAAGTGAATCTGGACAGTTCGGCGGATCTGTTCGTCGCGGACGCCATGCTGAAGGGAGCCCTCACCGAGGGACTCGACTACGCCGTCGGGTATCAGTTCCGGAGGGTCGGCGTTTCCGCGACCCCCAACCAGCCGGGAGACCTGTCGATCAATCCCTGCCCCGTCCCGGGCGACCGCAGCTGTGTCGAAAAGGCCGGAGCGTTCACCTTCACCACCGGGCACTACGAGTATCAGGACGCCCAGATGGTGAACCGGTTCTTCGCCGAGAGCCGCTTCCAACTCGGCGGCAGGGTGGAGGGCCAAGCCGCCGCCAACTACGAGTTCCACGGCTCGGTGAGCAGTTTCGATCCCAAGCTGGCGGTGCGCGTCGCGCTGGCCGAGCCGCTGGCGCTCCGCGCCTCGCTTCAGACGACCTTCCGCACACCCTCGGTGGACGACCTCAACGAGGACCGCAGCACCGGGCTCGAGTACGTGTCCGAGGCGGGCATCTACAAGGCGGTGGACGCGTTCGGCAACAGCCGGCTCGTGCCCGAGCGCGCGTTCACCTACAACGTGGGACTGACCGTGCAGCTTCCGCGTTTTCGCGGCACCGCCGACTACTGGAGCTACGACTTCCGCGACGTCATCGATCAGGTGCCCTTCGGGGGCGTGACCAGGCTGTACGCGGCGGGCGGAGCTTCCCGGGCCGCGGTGCAGGAGTTCGTGACCTGTCCCGACGGACCGGGGACGGGAACCTGCCATGTGTCGGCCGTCGAGCGGATCAGGGTGACGAACGTGAACTGGCCGGGCATCCAGATGTCAGGAATCGACCTGCACGCGAGCACGCGCCTGCCGGCCGGGGAGGGCATCCTGTCGCTGGGGGCCGACGGCACCTACACGCGGGAGTTCTTCGTCAAGGCACTCGAACTCAACGGGGCCGAGGTCTTTGCCGCGCAGGACGCGGCGGGCCAGCTCAACTGGGGCAACCCGATCGCGCCCCCGCTGCCGCAGTGGAAGCTCCGCTTCTCGGCCGGATACCATTGGGGCGACTACAGCGTCGTGAACTACCTGAACACCGTCTCCGGGTACGCCAACGAGGTGTTCCCCGACACCGAGTTCGAGCACATCGACCGGTTCGTGGGCTGGGACCTGAGTCTGCTGCGGCGCACGTCGAGCACGACGGATGTCGCGCTGTCGGTGATCAACGTGCTCGACGCCGATCCGCCGCTGGTCAACTGGGAACAGTCCTACGATGCCTTCACCCACAGCCCGAAGGGCAGGCGCCTCAAGCTCTCCGTGACCTACCGGCCCGGGGACTGAGGAGGCTGAAGCTGTCAGCCAGACGTTAGATTACGGCGCTCCCGCGGAACCGCGCTGTGGTTCCTCGGTCGCGTTATCCAACCCAATGGAGAACGTCCATCATGCGGAGACTCGTCTTACTGGCAGGTCTTGTTCTGATTGCAGCCCCGGCAACCGCCCAGCAGACCACCCTTGGTCTGAAAGGCGGAGTCGGCTTCGGTAGGTGTCCATCGAAGAGGCGGGCGTCGAGGAGGAATCCGTTTCCGGCATCGTCGCGGGGATGGACCTCGGTGTTCCCCTGGCCAGCGTGCTGAGCCTGCGGTTCGGCGGCGCGTACGCGCAGAAGGGCGGCAGCGGCAACGTCGAGGGTGGCAAGATCACGCTCAGCTTCGACTACATCCAACTTTCGGC
>JAJDVT010000131.1 GCA_022826005.1 Gemmatimonadota bacterium
CGGGATCAGACCATGATAGTCACCCACTCCCCCACCCCGACCTGCCCCGACGATCCCCTCGGCGACGAAATCGCCGCGCTCTGCGCCCATATCAGCGCCGCTACATACCGCCTCCTCACCCTGCTCCAGGTCTTCGACGAAGAGGAACGCTGGCACGGGCACCGCTCCTGCGCCCACTGGCTCTCCTGGCGCACCGGCATCTCCCTGGGGCCCGCCCGCGAGAAGGTTCGCGTGGCGCGTTGCCTCCCTTTCCTGCCGCTGATCTCGGCCAGCTTCGCCAAGGGCGAGATCTCCTACTCGAAGGTGCGGGCCCTGACCCGCGTCGCCACCACCGACAACGAGGACGAACTCCTCACCTTCGCCGACCACGGCACCACCGCCCACGTCGAACGCCTCGTCCGGGAGTGGCGGCGCCTCGACCGGGGGGACGCCGATCAGGCCGCCCGCGACGCACGCCGGGGGCTCTCCCTGTACCTCGCCGACGACGGCAGCTACGAGATCCGCGGCCAGCTCAGCCCCGAGGTGGGCGCCCTGCTGGCCAAGGCGCTCGAGGCGACCGAAGAGAAGCTCTACCGCGAGCAGCGCGCCGCCGGAACCGAACACCTGACCACCGCCGCCGAGCGCCGCGCCGACGCCTTCGGACTCTGGCTGGAAGAACGCCTCCAGCCGAAGGTACAGCTGGTGGTGCACTCGTTCGAGGCGACGGCGGCGCCCCCCGAAGCGGCGGCGGCCCCCGAAACGGCTGCGTCCCCGGCAACAGCGGCGGCCCCGGCAACGGCTGCGGGCCCAGCCGAAGTGGCTGCGGGCCCGGCAACGGCGGTGACCCCGGCAACGGCGGTGGCCCCGGCCGAAGCGGCTGCGGTCCCGATAACACCAGCGGCCCCAGTGGCAGCCACGCCCGCGCGCGTTTCAGCTGAAACGTCCCATCCGGTCATGGAAGCGCCCTCCCTTGTCACGGAGGACGGCTCGCGCGTTTCAGCTGAAACGTCTTCGCGGCTCTGTTGCGATGCGGAGATCGTACCCATGACGCGGGGGGCGGACGGCTCCGTGCTCGATGTCGGACGGCGCCGCCGCACCGTCGGCTGGCGGCTCCGCAAGGCGCTCGACGCGCGCGACGGCGGGTGCCGCTTCCCCGGCTGCGGGTCGCGGCTGCGCACCCACGCCCACCACATCACCCACTGGGCCCGCGGCGGAGAGACCGCCCTGCACAACCTCGTGCTGCTCTGTCCCTTCCACCACCGGGCGGTCCACGAAGGCGGCTGGCGGGTGGAGATGGACGAGCATGGGGTTCCGCAGTTCTTCAATCCCCTGGGGGTGCACATTCCGGTGGTGCCCGAGGCCCCGGACATCCGCGGGCTGCTGCCTGGCGGAGCGTCGGGGGTGTCGGGGGCGCCAACGGCTGACCTTCCGGCGGAGACCCTGGCGGACGCCACGGGTATACCCCCGGCGGACACTCCGGGGGCATTCTTACAGGCGGACGCCACGGGGGGCCAGCCGGCCGACCATCCGCCACCCGCCACCTCGGACTTCGGGCTGGCCAGCTGGCATGGGCAGCGCGGCATCGGACCCTCGGCCGGCGGCTCGCTCTGGCGGGGGGAACGCATCGACTGGGGCTGGGCTCTGGCCTGCCTCTGGAGGGAAGGAGGTGATGGCGGCGGCGATGGGGCCGGGCTGGCGGAGACGCGGTGAGCCTGGGGAGAAGGCGTCCGGCGAGTGGGGCTGGTATTATGTCGGCATCTGTGGACGGCCGAACATCCTTCGCAGGGCGGTTGGATCGGCCGCGCACACACCCCGCTCGGTCAGCAGTCCCGTCACCAGCCTCCTTGGCGTTACGTCGAAGGCGTAGTTCGCGGCACGGGTTCCTTGTGGCGTGACCCGTACGGACCGCTCGACGCCGTCTTCGTCCACGCCCCGCACGCGGGTGATCTCCTGCGGGTCGCGCTCCTCAATCGGGATGTTCGAACCGTCTTCGATCGACCAGTCGATGCTCGGGGAGGGGGCGGCGACGTAGAAGGGCACGCCGTTGTCGCGGGCGGCCAGGGCCAGGGGGTAGGTGCCGACCTTGTTGGCCACGTCGCCGGCGGCGGTGGTGCGGTCCGTGCCGACGATGACGAGGTCGACCTTGCCGCGGCTGAGCAGGTGGCCGGCCGCGCTGTCGGAGACGAGCGTGTGGGGGATGCCGTGCTGGCCGAGTTCCCAGGCGGTGAGGCCAGCGCCCTGGAAGCGGGGGCGGGTCTCGCGGACCCAGACGTGTATGCGCATGCCTTCGTCGTGGGCGAGGTAGACGGGGGCGGTGGCGGTGCCCCAGTCAACGGTGGCGAGCCAGCCGGCGTTGCAGTGGGTCATGACGTTGATGTCGTTTTTTGACCCTGCTCGTGGTCCGGGGCGGCTGGTGCCGCTTTCCTTCGCGCGGGCAATCTCCTGAAACACCTCCAGTCCGTGGCGGCCGATGCCGTGGTTGCGGGACACATCTTCCTCGCACAGCCGGGCGGCGAAGTCGCAGGCCGCGTCGGCGCGATCGCCGGGGGGGAGGGGGCGAAGAAGTGCGTTGGCCGCGTCGAGCGCCCAGCGCAGGTTGACGGCGGTCGGGCGGGTGGAGGCGAGGAGCGCGAGGGACTGCTTCAGCGACGCGTCGGAGGGGTCGGTTCGCATCGCCAGTGCGACACCGTAGGCTGCGGTGGCGCCGATCAGCGGCGCGCCGCGGACCACCATGTCCCGGATCGCGCGCGCGGCGTCGGCTGCGGTCTCGAGGCGGATGGTCTCGAACCGGTGCGGGAGGAGGGTCTGGTCGATGACGCGGACCTCGGTCCCGCCGCGCTCGGTGAAGATCGCGCGGTAGGGGACGCCGCCGACCTTCATCGGGCCTCCTCCTCCGGCACAGCGACCGGCCGGTCCCGTTCGCGGTCGACGATGCAGAGGAAGCCGAGCGGCTCCGCGCTGTCGGCCGTGAATCGGTGCACCTCGTGGGGAGCGACGTAGACGACATCGAAGGGGCCGACGGGCTCGACCTCGTCGCCGAGCCGGACCGTGCCCTTCCCCTTCAGGACCACGACCGCGTGCGGGTGGGCGTGCTGTTCAAGCGAAGAGTAGCCGCCGGGGGACAGTTCGAAGTACCGAAGTTCGAAGTCCAGGGCGGCTCCGGTCCCCTCGCGCGCGGCCCCGAGCAGCGTGTGGCGCGTGGCTCCCAGGAAGCAGTCCGGTCCTTCGGATTCGTCCCTGTAGCGCGCGGGTTCGACGCCGGCCCAGCCGGTTGCGGCGCTGCGGATAACGCGGGATTCGCTCATGGGCCTGCTTCCCCTGCCTCTGCCCCCACCACTGCCGCCGCCTCCACGAGCCGGCGCGCTGCCCCTTCGAGATCCTTCTGCATGAGCAAGTTTCCGCCGATCAGCAAAACGGTGTCCGGTCCGTAGCGTGCGAAACAATCGGCGGCGTCCGCAACCTTCATCCCTCCAGCGGGGGTTGGGAGTGCGCGGCGGATGTGGTTTCGGGGACGATGGGACGGAGGTGCGTGCCGTGTCGTCGCCCGGGGTTGGCGGGCTTGCTCCAGGGGCTGTCGGAGTCGTTCGCTGATCCGTCGGCAAGCCTCTTCCGTCCAGCCGAAGCGGCCGCCCAGGTTGGGGTATATGACCATGTCCGCGCCCGCCACACGGTAGAGGGTGCCGAGCAGCACTTCGGGGGCGATGCCGTCGCTGCGGCCCGGCGCGGTCTGGGCGAATGCCGGGTGGGCCATGACCGCCAGTTCACGCGGACCGGCGGCGATCCACCGCACGGCATCCATCCCCGTCAGCCCCGGCGAGATGAGTACCCCGGCCAGGCCCGCCGCCACCACGCGTTCGAGCCGTTCCTCCAGAGTGTCCAGCGCCCCGGTCACGTTGGGAAGGTACTGCGTGCGCCCACCCGTGGCCGCGTTCGCCTCGGCGACCGCGTCGGCCACCACCTCCACCCTCTCCGCGAATGGCGCGGCGGGCTGCTCGGCCAGCCCGTGATCGTCCTTCACGAAGTCCACCCCGGCGCGTGCGAACGTGGCGGCGAGCCCGGCGAGCTCGGCCGACGACAGCCCGAGCGGCTTGATCGCGGCGCACACCATCGGGCGGGTCGCGGCGCCGGTCAGCGCCCGGATCCCGCCGACGCCGAACCGGGGCCCGGGCAGCGCGTGGAGGACCGCGGGCGGGAGGTCGAGGTCGACGACGCGCACGCCGCCCATCAGGGAGATGTTGCCGTAAAGGACGTTCAGGATCTGGGTGAGCTCGGCGCCGGTGGCCTCGAGCGGGTAGCCGATCCGGACATGGAAACACCCGGCGTCTTGGGCGCCGGTTTCCAGGGCGGGAGCGAGCCGGGGATCTGCGCCCGGATCCCCGCTGGCACCAGCACCGCGGCCGGGCCGTACCCTCTCCACCTCCTGCACCCGGCCCATCACCCGCGCCTGCAAGGCATCGCCACCCACCCCCGGCGGAACCTCCACCGTCTGCTCGCGGGCGATCGCGCGGGCGAAGTCGGCGGCTTCCGCCTCGTTGCTGCAAGAGAGCCGGTAGGTGACGAGGATCCTACTCACCAAAAAACACCTCCCGCACCTGCGCGGGCGGCGGCGGCGTCCTCAGACTCACCACCACCAGGCACGCCAGCGACACCGCCGGTCCCACCAGCGCCGGCCACAGCCCGGCGATCCAGTTGTCGAAGCTCCCGTGCTCGATGTAGCCCAGGACATACCAGACGACGCACGTCAGCGCCCCGCCGATCATCCCGGCCATCCCGCCCGCCCGGGTCGCACGGGGCCACCACATGCCGAGGAGCAGCGGGAAGGTGAATGCCGACGCCATCAGGCTGAACGACATCGTCACGATGAAGAGGATCGGCGCGGGCGGGTTGATCGCGACGCCCATCGCAAGCACGCCGATCGCCAGGGTGGTCCAGCGCGCCAGCCGCACGCCGCGCTCCTGCGACACCTCGCGGCCCGCCAGCGGCACGTACAGGTTTTCGACCACCAGCGAACTCGCCAGCAGCAGCACCGAGTCGATCGTCGACATCGTCGCGCCCAGCACCGCCGCGACCAGGATTCCGCCGAAGAGCGGGTGCATGAGGAGCTGAACGAGGGTCGGAAGGGCGAGGTCGGTCTGCGCCAGGTCGGGCAGGAGCACGCCCGAGGCGATCGCGATCAGCGTCGAGCCGATGTAGATGAACGACGAGAAGGCGATCGAGAAGACGAGCGCGCGGCGGAGCGTGCCACGGTCCTCGGGGATGAGGAAGCGGGTCACCGCGGCGGGTGCGCCGCCGATCTGAAAGAAGCCCCAGACGAGGAAGGACGAAACGACCCAAAGCGCCGGCATTTCGCCCAGGAACGAGATCCCTCCCGGGTTGAACTCGGCGTAGCGCAGGTGCATCTCGGCGAAGCCGCCCGCCGCGTTCACCGCCACCGGCGCCAGGACCGCGAAGCCGATGATCATGATCGAGCCCTGGATGAGGTCGGTCCACGCAACGGCGTGCATCCCCCCGATCACGGTGTACAGGATCACGATTCCCCCGAAGACGAAGAGGCCCAGCAGGTACGGCATCCCGAGCAGCACCTCGAAGAGGTTGCCGGCGGCCTTGAGCTGGGCCGCGATCAGCGGGATGAAGGCCAGCAGCATGAGCGAGGTGGCGGTCATACCCACCGCCCTGCCCGGGTAGCGGGCCTGGAAGACGTCCACGATCGTCGTGCAGCGAACCCTGGCCGCGACCCGGCGCAGCCGCTCGCCCAGCAGGATGTAGGTGAACCAGGCGGCCGCCGCCGAGGAGACTCCCGCGGGCGCGAAGTTGTAGCCCAGCTCGCGCTCGGTCCCGACCGCGCCCATGTAGGAGCTGCCGCTCATCTGGGTGGCCGAGTAGGAGAAGCCGAGCGTCGCCGGGCCGAGGTCGCCGCGCGCGAGGAAAAACTCCTGCCGGGACCGGTTGCGGCGGTTGAACCAGAAGCCGAGCCCCATCAGGGCTCCGAAGTAGGCGACGAGGATGACGGTGTAGAGGGCCGATTCAGCCATTGACTCGCCCGCGGATCAGCGGCCGGTGAGGGCGTGGAAGAGGGCGGTCGAGATCACAAACCCATATCCCCCATATACCATGACCCATACTCCCCAGTCCAGGTTCGCAGGCCCCGCCGGCCAGTCGGCGACCAGCCCGATCGCGCCGCCCACCAGGAAGACGGCCATGAGGATCATGGAGACGATGGGGATGCGGCGCGGCTGCTTGTTCTGATCCGAGTCCTCGCGGTGGAATGGCACGGTGGGTGCTCCGGTTCGGTGGATGAGCGGGCGGGATGGCCGGCCGGGATTGCCGGTTGGCGGCCGATGGCTGGCCTGCGACCGATGGCCCGCCCCAACAGGATCGATGGCCCGCCCCAATAGACGTTGTAGGGCCGGATGCCACAACCGGAGAATCCGCGCCGGGCCGCAGGACCGCAACCACACCGCCCCGGCGCTGGACCATCGCAGCAGGCGGACGCATTTTCCCTATATGATCGAGTCCCTCACCACATTCAAGCCGGTAGCGGCCACGGCCGCGCTCGCCCTCATGTGGCTGATCGAGGGGCTGATTCCGATGTTCGAGGGGCGACGCGAGCGGGTCCGGCACGACGCTTCGAACATCGCGCTGGGGATCCTGAACGCGCTGGTGGCTTCGCTGCTCTTCGCCGGCGCCACGCTGGTGGCGACCGAGTGGGCACGCGCGAACTCGTTCGGGGTCCTGCACTGGCTGGGCGCGGGGGGGGCGTGGGGGTTCGTCCTCGGATTCGTCCTCTTCGATTGCTGGCAGTACCTGTGGCACCGGCTGAACCACCGGGTCCCCTTCCTGTGGCGCTTCCACGCGGTGCATCACGCGGACCGGGAGCTCAGCGCCAGCTCGGGGCTGCGTTTTCACACGGGCGAGATCGTGCTGTCGTCGATCGCGCGGCTGGCGGTGCTTCCGCTGCTCGGGATGACGGTTGCGCAAGTGCTCGTCTACGAGGCGGTCCTGCTGCCCGTCATCCTCTTTCATCACGGCAACGTCGGCGTCCCCGCGCGGGCCGACCGCTGGCTGCGCTGGCTGATCGTCACCCCCTGGATGCACTGGGTGCACCATTCCGACTACCAGCCCGAGACGGACTCCAACTACTCGAGCGTGTTCTCCTTCTGGGACCGGATCTTCGGCAGCTTTCGGCTGGTGCGTGATCCCAGGACGCTGACGCTGGGGCTGGAGCGCATGGAGCGAAGCGACTGGGCGACGCTGCCGGGGATGGTGGCGATGCCGTTCCGGAAGAGGCGGGGGCGGCGGCGCAGTGGCGGCGAGGAGGCGGCCCGCGGAGCGGCGCGCGGGCGCCCACATGAGGCATCGGGACGGTCCGAGGCGGGGCATCCGCATGCAGCGTCGGGACGGTCCGAGGCGGGGCACCCGCATGCGGCGTCGGGACGGTCCGAGGCGGGGCGCTGACATGCGGCGTAGCGACGGCCCCCTCCGCTCGGTGCAAGTTTTCGCGCCTGCCTCGGTCTCCAACCTGGGGTGCGGCTTCGACATCTTCGGCCTGGCGCTGGAGCGGCCGGGGGACGAGGTGGTCGTGAGGGTGGCCGAGGGGAGCGGGATCATGGCCGTGTCGGTGAGCGGGGATGGGGGGCGCGTGCCGACGGACCCCGAGCGCAATGCCGCCGCGCTGGCCGTGCAGGGGGTGCTCGACCGGACGGGTTCGGAGGCGGGGGTCGCGATCGAGGTGCGCAAGGGGATCCCGCTGGCTTCGGGACTGGGGGGAAGCGCGGCGAGCGCGGTGGCGGGAGCCATGGCGGCCGACGCGCTTCTGGGCAGCGGCCTTGACCGGGCGGCGCTGCTGGAGTGCGCCATGATCGGGGAGCGCAAGGGGTCCGGGGCCGATCACGCCGACAACGCTGCGCCTTCGCTGGCGGGGGGGTTCGTGCTGGTGCTGCCGGGACGACCTCCCGAGATGGTGGCGCTGCCGACTCCCGGCGACCTGATGGTGGCGATCGTCCACCCCGCGATGGAGGTCGAAACGCGGCGCGCGAGGACGATCCTGGGCGACACCATCCCCCTCGAGGCAGGGATCGAGCAGTGGGGGAACGCGGCGGGGCTGGTCGCGGGGCTGATGAGGAGCGACTGGGATCTGATCGCCCGCTGCATGCGCGATGCGGTGGCCGAGCCGGTGCGCGCCCGCCTGGTTCCGGGCTTTGAGCAGGTCCGGGACAGTGCGCTGGCCGCCGGTGCCGTTGCTGCCGGCCTATCGGGCTCGGGGCCCACAGTCTTTGCGATCTGCCGCGGAAGGGAGGTGGCGGAGGCGGCAGCATTCGATATGGCTGGCGCTTTTCGGGACGCGGTCGACGTGGAGTCCGATATCGTCGTCTCTTCCGTGAACCCGGAAGGGGCCCGGATTCTGGAATGGAGCTGATCAGCACGGGGGAAGGCCGCGGCGACCGACCCGGACCGGGCCTCGATACCGCGCCCAGGCGCGGCGGCTTCCGCACCTGGAGCTTCACCGAGGCGCTCTTCCTCGGCCAGGCCCCCGACGGCGGACTCTTCGTCCCGGCTTCGATCCCGCCCCTGCCGGAGGAGGACCACGCGGCGTTGGCCCACCTCACCTTCCCCGAGCGGGCCTTCGTGGTGGCGCGTCACTTCCTCGCCGACGAGGTCGCGGACGAGGTCCTCCGGGCGGTGGTGCACGACGCGCTGGACTTCCCCGTCCCCCTGCACGAAATCGAGCCCGGCGTGCACCTGCTGGAGCTCTTCCACGGCCCCACCCACTCCTTCAAGGATGTGGGCGCCCGCTTCATGGCACGCATGATGTCGGCGGGGCGCGCGGCGGGATCGCCAGGCCCGGCGGGGCTCACGGCGCGCTCGGACGACTCCCGCCCGGTCACCATCCTGACCGCCACCTCCGGCGACACCGGCGGCGCGGTGGCGCACGCCTTCCACGGGGTGTCCGGAGTACGCGTCCTGGTTTTTTTCCCGATCGGGAAAATCAGCGCCCGGCAGGAGGCTCAAATCACCACGCTGGGGGGGAACGTCACCGCGGTCGCGGTCCGCAGCACCTTCGACGACTGCCAGCGCCTCGTCCGGCAGGCCTTCGCCGACCCGTCCCTCAACGCCCGGCTGTCGCTGACTTCCGCGAACTCGATCAACATCGGCCGGCTGCTTCCGCAGACCTTCTACTACGTGCACGCGTGGACGGAACTCGCGCTGAGCGCGCGGGCATCCGGGCGCGCGGTCTCCCGGTCCGGGCAACTGGTTTCCCGGCTCGCGCGCGACGCCCCCGGCCCGGAACTGGTCATTTCCGTCCCTTCGGGGAACTTCGGCAACCTCACGGCGGGGCTGATCGCACGCCGCGTGCTCGGCATGTCCCGGGCGCGGTTCGTCGCCGCGACCAACGTCAATTCCGTTGTCCCGGAGTACCTTGCCGGACTCGGATTCCACCCGCGCCCCCCCGTAGCGACCATCTCCAGCGCCATGGATGTCGGCGATCCCAGCAACTTCCGGCGGATCCGGCACCTGTTCGGCGGAAGGCGACAGGAGGCGGGGCGACCGCGTCCGGATCGACATGGGGCGGGGTGGCGTGGCACGGATCGCCCCGGCACCCAGCCACGCCCGCACGGTCACGCGGCTCCGGGCCCGGTCCCGCCAGCGCTCCGCGAAGTCCTCTCCGCCTCCGCCTGGTCCGACGACGAGACCCGCGCGTGCATCCGCAACCTGTGGCAGAAGCGCGGCATCGCCATCGATCCGCACACTGCGGTGGGGCTGCTCGGGCTGCGCCGCGAGTTGGAGCGGCGGCCGGGGGCGCGGGGAGTCGTGCTTGCGACCGCCCACCCCGCCAAGTTCGCCGAGACGGTCGAGCCGCTGATCGGGGAGTCGTTGCCGGTGCCGCCGGGGATTGCGAAGGTGATGGAGCGGCCGCGTCGCGTGATCGAGATGGTGCCGGAGGTGGACGCCCTGCGGAAGGTGCTGGGTGAGGCGGGTGAGGCGCGATTCGTAAAGGCGACATGACATCCTGTAAAGCAGACATTACATGCTCCAATCCTTCGACGAACGCAACCGCGACCTGATCGTGAATGTGAACGGGAAGCTGGTTCACCGTGACGAGGCCGGCATCAGCCCGTTCGACTCCGTGGTGCAAGGCGGCGACGCGGTCTGGGAGGGACTGCGTCTCTACGACGGCAGGATCTTCAAGCTTGAGGAGCACCTCGCGCGGCTCCGCTCGTCGGCCCTCGCGCTGGCCTTCGTCGAAATCCCAGCGAACGACGAGATCGTCCGCGAAATCCGGCGCACCCTCGCGGCGAACGGCATGCGCGACGGCGTGCATATCCGGCTCACCCTCACGCGCGGCGTCAAGTACACGAGCGGGATGGATCCGCGCCTCAACCGGTCGGGCCCCACGCTCATCGTCCTCGCCGAACACAAGGCGCCCGTCTACGACCGGTCCGGCCTATGCCTCGTCACCAGCTCGCTGCGGCGGTTCGACCCCGACACTCTCGACCCGAAGATCCACCACGCCAACCTGCTGCAGTCGATCCTGGCGAAGATCGAGGCCAACGCCGCCGGGGCGGACGACGCGCTCATGCTCGACCGGCACGGCTTCATCGCCGAGACCAACGCGACCAACTTCTTCATCGTGAGCCGCGGGGTGGTGATGACGAGCCATGCGGTCGCGTGCCCCGAGGGAATCACCCGCGCCACGGTGCTCGAATTGTGCGATGTGAACGGGATACCGTCACGGGTGACGGATCTGTCGCTCGCGGAAGCCTACCGCGCGGACGAGGCCTTCTGCACCGGCACGATGGGTGAGCTGGCGAGCGTGACGGAGATCGACGGGCGGGGGATTGGGGATGGCCGGCCCGGCCCGGTGACCAGGCAGCTCACCGACCTCTACCAAGCGCTCACCGCGAGTGCCGGCACCCCGGTCTGACAGCGAAGCCGCACCCCCAGCCCAATCGGGACCGGGGGGGCTCTCGCCAGCCGCCCGTGGAACGAGCCCGCGCCGTTACGACCCCGGCTTGTCCGGGCACGGCGTACCACCAGCCGGGCGCAACGGACGCGAAGTTCACCGGGCCCGTCCCCCCGTGAACCACTGTAGATGGCGATCTGAGAACCGTCCTCGATCGACAGGGCCAGGCAGCCACCTCCGCAACTCCCCCGTTGGCGATATCCGCCCCCTCGCCACCTTGCATCCCACCCCGCCCCGACCCACCTTCGCCCCGCGCCCGCCGACGCTCGCGCAGCCGCACCTACGCCGGAGCCCGTCATGCCGAACAGCCGCCGTCGCCCCACCGGCACCGTCGCCCCATGTCCGGGGACCGCATCCTCGGGCCACCTGGCTGCCGCGGAGATCCGCCTGGCGCCCTGGCTCATCATCGCCGGCCTCCTCGCTCTCGCCTGCTCCCCCTACCCGCGCCCGCCCGCCACCGAGCGCGCCGCGGTCGTCGACACGCTGCACGGCCTCGCCATCACGGACGACTACCGTTGGCTCGAGGACCAGGACAGCCCGGAGACGCGAGCCTGGATCGATGCTCAGAACGCGTATGCGGAGCTGATCGTGGGGGATACGCCGCTGCGGGACGAGGTGGAGGCGCGGCTGCGGGAGCTCATGGATGTTCCCGGGCCGCTCTTTCCGCGCCGGGCGGGGGATTTCGAGTACTTCACGATGAGGAAGCCGGGTGAGGAGGTGGCCGCGATTCGGCGCCGGCCCGCGCCCGAGGAGCCCCAGAGGGATCCGATCGACCCAGGCGGGGATTTCGAACTCGTCCTCGACCCGCTCGATCTCGATCCGACCGGCACGACCGGCGTGAGCATCCGGGACTTCTCCCCCGACGGGAACCTCATGATCTACGCGGTGCGCGACGGCGGCCAGGACGAGGTCGAGATCCGCGTGCGCGACCTGGAGGCCGGCGAGGACCTGCCCGACCGGCTGCCCAACTTCCTCTACGGCGGGATCTCCTTCAACCGGGACGGGACGGGCTTCTACTACGTGAGCCGGTCGCGCGAGACGGGCGGCCGGGTGCGGCTACACATGCTCGGGACGGATGTGGCCGACGACGCCGAACTCTTCGGCGAGGGTCACGGGCCGGAGAAGTTCGTCGGCTTCACGGTGGGCGGCGAGGGCCGCTACATGGTGTTCACCGTCCAGCACGGCTGGGCCCGGACGGATGTCTATCTTCAGGACATGACGGCCGATGTCAGGCTGGCGAGGCGACCCCGCGGCCAGTCGGTGCCGATCTCCTCCGGCGAGGACGCGTCGATCGTCGTCGGCTCGCTCCAGCCACGCCCCATTGTGGTCGGCGCCCCCGCCCGCTTCCGCGCCCGCTTCGTCGAGGACGAACTCTGGCTGCTGACCAATCTCGACGCGCCGAAGAACCGCGTCGTCGCGCTCGACCCGGCGAACCCCGACCCCGACCCCGCCAACTGGCGCGTCGTCCTCCCCGAAACCGACGACCTCCTGACCGGCTACCAGATCATCGGCGGGCAGATCTACGCCAACTACCTGCACAACGTGAGCAGGCGCATCGTGCGCTATGAGATGGACGGCACTCCGGCCGGCGAGATCCCCGTCCCCGAACACCACGTCGCGGAGCTGCGCTCGTGGGGGGAAGGAACCGCGCTGCTCACCCTGACGTCGCTGGTGACTCCGGCCCACATCCTCAGGATCGACCTGGAGACGATGGAGACGGAGCCGTGGCGGCCCTCGTCCGTCCCCTTCGACGGCACCGACTACGAAGTCAGCCAGCACTGGTACACCTCGGCGGACGGCACCCGCGGACCGCTTTACGTCGCGCACCGGAAGGGGCTGGAGCTCACCGGCGACACCCCGACGCTGCTCTACGGCTACGGCGGCTTCAACGTCAACCTCATGCCGCGCTTCGACAACCGGAGTCTTGTCCAACGGCAAATGAGCCTGAACGCGGGGCCGGTTTCCAGCGGGAAGTGAGCCTGAAGGCCGGGGCGAAGAGATCATTGGAGGATGATCGTGACACTTCGCACCGAACGGATCCGGACGCTCGACGAGATGC
>JAJDVT010000068.1 GCA_022826005.1 Gemmatimonadota bacterium
GGGTGCGGCGCCGGCCGCGGCCCCGGGCCAACGAGCCGGGCGAACCGCCGCCATCCCCGTGTGGTTCAGCTTCACCTGCCGCGACGAGGGGCACCTGAGCGACGGCACGCCCATCGGCGAGGTGGCGGCCTGGGCCGAGGAGTGCGACGTGGTGGCGGCGGTGGGGGTGAACTGCACGGCGCCCCGGCTCCTTCCCGCGCTGATCGCGGCGCTGGCGGCGGGGACGCGCAAGCCGATCCTCGCCTACCCGAACGCCGGGGGCGACTGGGACGCCGGGGCGAAGCGGTGGGGGCGCGCCGAGGGGGAGGCCGACTGGGGGGAAGCGTGCCGGGCGTGGATCGCGGCAGGGGCGGCGGGGGTGGGGGGGTGCTGCCGTGTCGGCCCGGACAAGATCCGGCGGATGCGCGCCGCGCTGCCCGCCTGAGCCGCTCCGCCACCTCTCCCCGCTTCCACTCGGACCCGCGAAGCCTTAGCTTCCTCGTCCACGGGACGTGGCGCAGTCCGGTAGCGCACCTGAATGGGGTTCAGGGGGTCGCCGGTTCGAATCCGGCCGTCCCGACTGTGGGGTCAGCCGCTGGCGCTAGCGTGGCAGCCCCTCGCTGACCAGGATTGTGGCTTCACCCGGCGCGAGGTCCAGCCCGGGCAGCTCACCGCCGGTCCAGCCGCGCACGATCGCGCGCACCCGCCCGCTGCTCCGCTCGGTGACAATCGCCATCGGCGCCGATCCGAACGGCTCCAGGGTGAACTGCTCACCGGGGCCGGACAATACCACCTGGCCCAGCTCCCCGTCCGTCGCGGGATCGTAGGGCACCGCGAAGAGGAAGGCTCCGCCGCCCGTGGCCACCGGGCGGGGCTCGAACCCGAATCCGAAGCGCTGCTGGCCCGCCGGGCCGAACCCCTCCAGCCGGTACGGGCCTTCGACCGCCGGCAGCGTGACCGGCAGGTCGACCAGGAAGGCGGGGTCCAGCGCGAGCTGTCCCGGGCCCGTCCTGCCCCAGAGCAGCAGGGTGGAGGAAGCGGTGGCGCCCGCCGTGGCCACGGAGCCCGACACGAGCGCAGACTCCTCGTTGAGCCGAAAGTCCATGGCCTTCACGAAGTGGTAGTCGCTGACCCAGCTGGGGCTGCAGTATCCCATGAAGTCCCTGTAGAGCGTAGCACTTACCAGCCGCTCGCCGTGAAAATCGTAGCCCCAGACCCCGATCGAGCCGCCCGAGTACGGGAAGCCCATATCGGGCGCGATCGCTCCTCCGCAGGGAGCGTGGTGCAGTCCGAGATTGTGCCCGATTTCGTGGGCCAGCGTCTCGGGGTCGGCCCGTCCGACCGCGACCGGATGCCCGATGAAGCCGAGCCCCCGCGCCGTCGTCCCGTAGTCCACGCTCACGGCCCCATAGTAGTAGCCACGCTCGCCCTCCGTAACGCGGAGGAAGGTCAGTTCGCCGAGCAGTTCGGACCAGCCGGCCGCCGTCGTGAGGTCCGCGGTGGTCGTGAATCCCTCGTGGACGGTCACGGTCATCTCGTTGATGGGCAGCACAGCCCGCGCATGCCGCAGCTGCTCACCCCCGGGCGTCATTCCCTCGGTCCAGTCGTAGACCGCCGCACCGTTCGGCGAGGCCGTCACCACGGGCACCACCGTCAGGTCGAACCGCGGAACCGCCTGCACCTCGACGGGCAGCCATCCCGTTTTCGGAACCCTGGGACGCTCCCCCGATCCCACCGGCACGGTGCGCTCCGTGTCCACATCGATGGCCATCTCGGTCCCGGGTCGCATCAGCGAACCCGGGATCACCGCGTCGTAGGACCAGTCCAGTCTGCCTTCGTCAACTTCCGAAGGCAGGATCTCAGCTTCGGGGTTCATGACGAATGTGCGCACCAGGGTGCTGTTCCGGTAGAACGAAGCCTCCACGACCGGCTGGTAGTAGCTGTCCCGGTCCCCGGTCACGAAGACCCGCAAGAGCGCCGGGCGCCCCGCGATGAGAGGCACGTCCCCCGAACTGTTCTGAACAGCCTGCGTGAAGTAGTAGCCTTCAACGGAGAGACCGACCATCGCCGGGTTGGCCCGCACCCGGGCGTGTTCGGTCAGTCCGGCGTAGGACACCGACAACATGGTTTCCCCGAAGCGGACCGCTTCTGCCTTCCCGTCCGGCAGCATGTGCACGATCCGCTGGTCCTCGCTGCTCCATACCGGGCGCGCCCAGGAAGGCGGCTCCTGAATCAGCTGCCGGTTCTGGTCCACCACCGAGACGGAAAAGCGGGCCTCGTCGCCGATGGTCACCATGGTGTCCGCCGGAGAGACCCGCAGGTCGGACGGCACCGCGCCGGCCTCCATCCCCAGATCGCCACACCCGGCCAGCACCGGTACCAGGAGCGGGACGCCGCAAGCAGCAAGGGACCTGATCACGCTCCTATCCACCGGTCAGCTTGATCCCCAATCCAAGTTGCATGGACAGCGCCACGGCGTGGGCCGACCTCGATGTGGTGTTCGCGCTGAGCCATCGATACGAAACACCGGGGAGCAGAAGCAGCCGCCCGAACGACACCACCGCCCCCGCCCCGACATCGATCCCGGGGCCGAACTGGGGCGCGTCGCCACCCATGCCCGCTTCCGTTGAACCGAAAAGCACGCCGCCCCGGGCCCAGGGTTGGCCCCGCAGCCCCGGCACGTCCGGTGCCCACTCCGCACCGAGCACCGCGTGATTCCCGACGATGGCGGGATCGAGGCCGGTACAGAACCCTTCTTCACAGCCGAAGGCGGTGCGGTAGTAGCCCCCGAACGCCGCCCAGGACGAATTGACTCGACGCTTGAAGACCACATCCACCGAGATCTTCGGAACGATGTCCAGCGCGGCCCCCGAAGCCGAGTGGCTCCCGACGCTGAGCCCCGTGCGCACCTCGGCCTCGGAATCCCCCAGCCACTCCGTCCACTGCCCGGCCAGGGGCCCCGGGAGAAGCGCGGCGCAAGCCGTCAGGACCACCGTCAGCGGGCGCGCCACGGCACTCCGTCGCTGACCATGACCTCCGTATCTCCGTCTGCGAGCGCCATCGATCCGTTCCAGTCGCGCAGTATCGCACGCACCTGCCCTGAACTCCGGTTGATGACGATCGCCATCGGGCTTGTGCTCGATGGGCCCAGAACGAATTCGCCCTCCGGGCCCGACAGAACCACCCTGTCCAGCTGTCCGTCCCGGTCCGGGTCGTAGGGGACGTGGAAGTGGAAGTGCCGGCCGCCATGCTCCACGGGCAGGGGCGTGAAGTCGAAGCCGAACCTGAGCACGCCGCCGGGACCGAATCCCTCCAGCCTGTAGGGACCTCCCTGGACGGGGACGCTGGGCCTGGCGTCGACCAGGAAGGCGGGCTCGATGACCATTTCCCCCTCGCCGACGCCCCCCCAGAGCATGATCGTGCTCTCCTCGGGGATGGCCTCCCAGGCCGCGCGGGCCGGCGCGGACTCCACGAGCAGCCGCCGGTTGAGCGCGATGCGGAAGCTGTAGTCGCTGATCCACGCCGGGTCGCAGTAGGTCATCAGGTCGTGGTAGCCGGGGTGGATGACCGCACCCGCCTCCACGTCGAAGCCGTGTATGCCGATGGTGCTGGGATCGTACGGGTAGTTGAAATCCAGACCACCCGGGACGCCCAAGGGACAATTGACGTGCCGAAGACTCATGTTGTGGCCGATCTCATGGGTGTACGTGCCGGTACTGTTGGTCCCGACGCTCACCGGAATCGTGAAGTTGCCGAGACCCCGAAGCCCCCCGCGATACGGCAGTATGGTGGTACCGTAGTAGTAGCCCTGGCGTCCCTCGAGTTCCCAAATGGCCGTGACCTCCCGGTGCCAGAGGGTAAATCCCGATACTTCTCTCAGATTCACCGAGGTGTAGACCGGCTCATGAACGGTGACCTTCATCTCGCCGATCGGCATGACCTTTTTTGCAAACCGGAAGAAGGCGTGGTCTTCCGTCATCCCATCCGCCCACTCGAGCACGCCCTGGCTGGAGGCGTAGAGGGTCTGAATCATCGGAACGATGGTCTGATGGTACAGCGGCATTTCCACCACGTTGAAGCTCATCCTGCCCTCGGCCGGGAACCTGAGCTGGCTGCCCGGGGCATGCGGCACGATACCGTCCGGGTCGAGCTCCACCACCATCTCGACCCCCGGCTGAATCACGGATCCGGGGATGGCTGCATTGTTCGTCGCGCCCAGAATCCCTTCCTGCGGTTCCGTAAAGACCTTTCCTCCCAGCGGGCTGAGGGCGGCGGTGTGGACGACTTCGCCGTCGAGGTAGAAGGTCGCGCGGGCGCGGGGCTCGAAGAAGCCGATCTCGTCACCCACGGGGAAGACCCGCAACGCGGCGTCTCGTCCTGCGATCAGCGGGATATCTCCACGCATGTTCTGGGCACCCTGGGTGAGGTACGCAGCAGCAGCCGACAACTGGAGGTCGAGCGGGTTGGTGCGCACGAATACCGAGCCGGTCACCCCGGCCACCTCGGCGGATACCCGCACCTCGGCACCACCCAACGCGGTGAAGGTGCCGTCGGGCTCGAGTTCGATGCTTCCGCGGGGCGCGACCACCCAGGTTGCCGGCGCCCAGTCCGGCGGCCCCGGGATGACGTTCCTGTCTTCGTCCAGTACCGTGATCCTCAGACGGGCCTGGTCCCCCTCGGTAACGATTGTGTCGCGCGGCGCGATCAACAACGTCTCCGGCACGACCGCAACGCTGGCGAGGTCGTCGCAGCCGACCAGCGCCAGGGCGGCCAGACACGCACCTGCCCGGCAGTACCTGCTAAACAGTTCCGACATTCCCGCCTCCCTTTTCCTGCGTTCCATCGCACCTGGCTTCGCGGTGACCATGCCTCAACCCCCCCACAGCTCAATGGCGATTCCGAGATGGCCCGACAGCGCGACCGCGTATGCGGTACTCGCGGGCTTGTTCGCCTGCATATAGCGGTAGGACACTCCCGGGAGGGCCGACACCCGGCCGAAACCCAAGCGGAGACCCGCGGCGATGTCGTAGCCGAACCCGGTTTCGGGGTCCGCGCCCAGTGTGCCCGCCCGGGTTGTCCCGACGAGGAGTCCGGCGCGAAGCCACGGCCCCACGGCCACTCCGAGGTCCGGTACCCACTGCGCACCGAAGGCTCCGTGGTTCCCCACGATCGTAATGTCACGATCGGTGCAGAATCCCTCCTCGCACCCGAAGGTCGTCCGGTAGAATCCGCCGAAGACCGACACGGTGGGGATCACTTCCACTTTCAACACCGCATCGAAGGACGGCTTCGGAACTACGTCCAGCTTTGCAGCGGACTCCGAATGGTTGCCGACGCTCATCCCCCCGCGCACCTCTACCGCAATCCGGCCCGGAAAACCGGGCATCTGGGCGGCTGCCGACCCCTGGATCAGCGCACAACCCGCAATAGCTACAAACAAGGCCCGCCCGATCATCGTTCGCTCCACTCCCGAATCTTGATGTTCCGAAACCACACCGGGTCTCCGTGGTCCTGAAGCCCTATGTGCCCGGCGGGGGCCATTCCGTACCCCGGCCATTCACCAAATTTACTGCGCTGAACCAGCGCCCGCCACTCGTCGCTCCACAGCTCGTAGGCCAGGATGCGGACGCCGTTCATCCAGTGTTCCACCTGCGCGCCCCGCACCATGATCCTCACCTGGTTCCATTCGCCTACCGGCCGGGTGACGTCCTCGCTCGGGGCGTGAAGCGCGTAGTTGGACCCCGCCGAGGTCTCGGGCGTGGACCCGTCGCGGTGGCCGGCGTTGTCGAGAACCTGCATCTCCGGTCCCGTCCAGTAGGGCTGGACCTCCTCCTCCGTGACCCGGTAGAAGATGCCGCTGTTGCCGCCCTCCGAGACCCTCCACTCCAGCGCCAGCTCGAAGTCGGCGTACTGGTCGACCGTGATGATCGTACCACCGCGGCCGCGTGGGGTGAACACCAGCGCCCCGTCCCGCGCCTGCCAGCCGGGGGGGACATCGTCGCGCCGGTAGCCCCGCCAGCCCTCGAGAGTACCGTCGAAGAGCAGCTTCCATCCGGCCGCCTCCTCTTCCGCGGTCAGGCGGTTCGGCGGGGGGTCCTGGGCCGCTGCGCCAAGAGACTCTCCGGCCGCCCGCTCCTCAGCCATGGCGCTCGCGTTCGGTGTGCCGCCCATCGGGCCGCATCCCTGCAAGGCACCGGTCCACGCCAGCACCATCGCCGGCATCAACCCGGCGAGCCAGGCCTGCTGGAGGCGTGGCACCCGTTCCCGCGTCGAGCCAGGGACCGAAGAATCCGAAATCGAGGGCATCGTGCCTCCTCCGTTTCCAGCGCCTCACTGGTCGCGGCCCGCGAAGGCCGCGTCAAAGGCTGTGTCCGACGGCGGAAAGGCAAGCTTGCGCACGAACGCGCACGCTTCCTCCGCTCCGTGTTCCCTGTCCATTCCCGCATCCTCCCACTCGACCGACAGCGGGCCCCGGTAACCCGCGCGGTTCAGAGCCCGCATTACCGCTTCGAAGTCCACCCGGCCCCGTCCGAGCGACCGGAAGTCCCAGCAGCGCCGCGGATCTCCGAAGTCCGTGTGGCCGCCGAAGAGCCCGGCCTCCACCGGTCGCCGGGACCACCACACATCCTTCATGTGGACATGATGGATGCGGTCCGCAAATCTCCGTATGAAGTCGACGTAGTCCACCCCCTGGTACGCAAGGTGGCTGGGGTCGTAGTTGAGTCCGAAGGCAGGGTGCTTGTCAAGCCGTTGCAGCGCCCGCTCGGTCGTGACGATGTCGAAGGCGATTTCGGTGGGGTGGACCTCCAGGGCGAAACGCACCCCTTCGGCCAAGAAGGTGTCCAGTACCGGACGCCAGCGGTCCGCGAATTCACGAAAACCGTCGTCGATCCGCTCGGGCGGGACGGGAGGGAAGGAATAGAGCAGGTGCCAGATCGGGCTGCCGGTGAAGCCATTCACGACCTCCACGCCGAGCCGGGCCGCCGCCCTCGCGGTGTCTTCCATCTCGCGGGCCGCGCGGTGGCGGACCCCCTCCGGGTCGCCGTCGCCCCACACCCGCGCCGGGAGGATGGCCTGGTGGCGCGCGTCGATCCTGTCGCACACGGCCTGGCCAACCAGGTGATTGCTGATGGCGTGAACGGCGAGGCCGTGCCGGGCGAGCAGTTCGTGGCGGCCGTGGCAATAGGCCGGATCGGCGAGGGCGGACTGAACGTCGAAGTGGTCGCCCCAGCAGGCGAGTTCAAGGCCGTCGTAGCCCCAGGCGGCCGCCTTCGCCGCGAGGACCTCCAGCGGCAGATCGGCCCATTGGCCGGTAAAGAGGGTGACGGGACGGGTCATGGGCGCGCTCCGGGGTTGTCGGCCCGGTCTTCGACTGCACCCGCGGCGGGCGCGACCGGGACATCCGCCGCTCCCGGGTGCGCCAGCTCGGTCCAGCGCCCCCGCGCTGCCGCCTCAAGCACCCCGGCGATGAATCGAAGTCCGCGGAGACCATCGTTGTGGTCGGGGAAATCGCGGTCCAGCGGATCAGGCTCGGCCCCGGCAACGCCGGCACCGATCACCCGGCCCGCGGACCGGTAGATGTTGGCGAACGCTTCGATGAAACCCTCGGGGTGCCCTGGCGGAAGGCGGGTCGCGTGCCCGGCAGCCGCACACAGGTACCCGCTCCCGCGGGTCAGCCGCTGGCGGGGTGCTTCAGGAAAGAGCAGGTCGAGCACGTTGGGATCCTCCTGCCGCCAGACCAGCCCCGCCCGCTCCCCGTAGACCCGCAGCGCCAGCCCGTTTTCCTCGCCGGCCGACACCTGGCTGGCGTAGCAGACCCCCCGCGCGCCCCCCGCGAACCGCACGAGGATGCCCGCGTCGTCCTCCATCACCCGGCCCGGCACCAGGCTCGCGAGGTCCGCGAAAACCGCCTCGGTCTCCAGGCCGGTCGCATAGCGCACGAGGTTGTGCAGGTGCGATCCGATGTCGCCGAGCGCCGAGGAAGGCCCCGCCTGCGCCGGATCCTGCCGCCAGCCGGCCTGCTTGTGGCCGGTCCCCTCCAACCGGGTGGAGAGCCATCCCTGCGGGTACTCGGCGACGACCTTGCGCACCGCTCCAAGCTGGCCCGACCGCACCAGGTGGCGGGCCTCCTTGACCATCGGATACCCGGTGTAGTTGTGGGTAAGCGCGAAGGTGAGCCCGGTGCGCTCCACCTCGCGGCAGAGCGCCTCCGCACCGGCCACGCTCCTCGTCATCGGCTTGTCGCAGACGACATGGATGCCCCGCCCCAGAAAGGCGAGCGCGACCGCCCGGTGCAGATGGTTGGGGGTGACGATGGTCACTGCATCGATGCGACGATCCGCGCCCAGCGCGGCCTCTGCTTCCGCCATCTCCTCGAAGGTGCCGTAGACGCGTCCCGCATCCAGCCCCAACGCCCGCCCCTGTTCCCTGGAACGCTCAGGGTGCGACGCGAAGGCGCCCGCGACGAGTTCCCACTCCCCGTCCAGCGCGGCAGCCATGCGGTGCACCGCCCCGATGAATGCACCGGGGCCGCCGCCCACCATGCCGTAGCGGAGCTTGCGTCCGAGGTGAGGGTTCACGCTGGCACCCCCTTTCGCAGGCCGGGGCCGGGGCCCCTCAGGACAGCCGCTCCGCCCGGTACCCGCCCGAGCGCCGTTCTTTCAGGTACAGCACGCCGAAGACCAGCACCAGAAACCCGCTCAGCGGAACTATGTAGCGGAACGAGATCAGTCCCCCACGGTTCTCGGCGGGACCCAGAATCCCCTGCGCCCGGTCCGCGGCCGGCGAGGTGGACCCCGACGCGATGATGCCCCGCAGCGCGTTGGCGGTCTCCACCGGAGGGAGGGCTTGCCCGGCCTCGTAGCTCTCCAGCACTCCGGTGACCAATCCCAGCGCCGACCGCAGGTCGTCCCCCTCCGGA
This sequence comes from Gemmatimonadota bacterium, assembly GCA_022826005.1. GTDB lineage: Bacteria > Gemmatimonadota > Gemmatimonadetes > Longimicrobiales > Gaopeijiaceae > Bin94. The sequence goes on from JAJDVT010000068.1 coordinate 8,900, forward strand.
CCTGGAGTCCTCAGCGACTGCGAGTCCAGCGCGCCCTCCGCTTCCGCGAGCACCGCGACCACCTGGTCCTCATCGAGATCCGCGTGTGCGGCCCGGTCAGCGATCTCCCCCATCAGCGGCGAAGTGACCAATCCGACCACCGCCATCCCCACCGTCCCCATGAGCCCCAGTCCGAGCGCACCGCTCCTCGGGATCCGCTCAGAGACGAAGCCGAGCATCGTGGGCCAGAAGTAGCACACGCCGACCGCAAATACCGTCGCCGCCGCGATCACCGTCGCGGCCGAACCCCCGTAGCTGAGCCAAAGGAGCCCGGCACCGGAGAGTACCGCGGAAGCCAGGAGGATGCCCGTGGGCGACAGACGGTGGACGACCGGGCCGGCGCAGAGGCGCAGGACCGCCATGATTCCGTTGATGTAGACCAGCACGAGGATGCCCAGCATTCCGCCCGCCTCCAGCACCGCAGGCAGCCACCGGTTGGGGCCCAGCTCGAGCGAGGCCGTCATCGCCATGCACAGGAGCATGAGCAACATCAGCGGCGTCATCAGTGTGGCACCGAACATCTGCCCCATCGATACCCCGGAGCGGACTCCTTCGGTGACGGGGAAGCGTTGCCCCAGCAGCAGCAGACCGTACGCGGCAGTCGGGATGACGATGAGCGCCACCTTGACCTGCCAGGAGGGCACGCCAACTGCATCCAGTCCCCATGCCGCCAGTCCGCCGAGGACGATCCCGCCCGGGAACCAGACGTGGAACTGGTTCAGCTTGACCGTCTTGTTTTCCGGGTAGAGCGCGGCCACCAGGGGGTTGCAGGCGGCTTCGACCAGTCCATTGGCCATGGCGATGATCAACGCGCCCGCAAAGAGCGTCCAGAAACCGGTGGCAAGGATCAGAATCAGCGCGCCGGCCAGGTGGCCGACAAAGGCCATCCGTACCAGAAAGCGCATCCCCAGCGTGTCGCAGAAGGGCGCAAAGAAGACCTGGGAGACCGCAAATCCCCAGATCGCCGCGCCGCCGATCCACCCCACCTGCGCGTTGTTGAGGACGAACTCTCCCTTGAGGTCGAACATGATCGCGCCGATGGTCGCAAAGGCCACCGAGGTGGCGATCAGCGCCACGCAGCTGCCGAGGAAGAGTCGGCCGGCGTGCACTCCGCCGTTCCCGCCGGGTCCGCCATTCATCGATTCGCACTCCTTGGATTCATGCGGTTGAAGTCGTCTTCCTGTGGCCGAAGGGCGGCGAGGCGCCTCACCTCAGGTCCCGGACAGATAGCGGTAGCTGGCCTCGATCGATGCCAGCGCGTCGCCGGGCCGGTCGTGTTCCACGAAGTAGTGCCGAAGGCCCGCGGTGCCGGAGAGGGCGAAGAGCGCGGCCCAGTCGATCTCGCCCGCGCCCACATCGGCCATCTCCCCGTCCGCGGACAGGTCCTTCACATGACAGAGGGGGAAACGGCCCGGGTTGTCCCTCAGCAGCGCGGCCGAATCCGCGCCGCCCACCGCTGTCCAATGGAAGTCGATTTCGAGGTCAACCAGGGAGGGATCGAGGTGCCGTAGGAGGAGGTCGTACCCGGTCGCGCCATCCTCGCCGACGGGGTCGAACTCGAAGGCGTGATTGTGGTAACCGATTCGCAGGCCGGCTTCGGCGGCGGCTGCACCGGCAGTGTTGAGCAGTTCGGCGGCCTCCCTGTAGCCATCGGCGGTCTGCATCTCGCCGGGCAGAGAGGGCAGGACGAGCCACCGCTGCCCCAGGGTGCGGGCCGTTTCGATGGAGGCTTCAAGGCCCGAACCCGTGAGCTCCGGTATGCCTACATGGGCCGCCGGCGAAACCAGACCGGCCGCATCCATCCACTGCCTCACCTCGGCGGGCGAATGGCCGAAGTACCCGGCGAACTCCACCTCGCGGTACCCGATCGCGGCCACGGCGTCCAGCGTCCCGGCAACGTCCTCACTCATCAGCGAGCGCACCGTGTACAGCTGCACCCCGATCACGTCCAGCGGCGGCTCGAGCCCCGTCCGGCCACCATCCCCTGCCGCTGGCGCCTGCTCCCGGGCACACCCGGCAAGCACACCCAGCCCGGCCACGCGCAGGAAGTCCTTCCTGTCCATTGTCCCTCCCGGTGAGATCATCCGGCTACCTCCAGGCTGCCATGTTAGGCGCTCCGCCCGGCGACCGCCACCTGCGTCCCACGCGGCCATCGACCCGCTCGCCAGGGTGTCCGCGCCCATCCGGCCATTGCCCCGCCCCGCCCCCCATCACCGCACGGTGAAGCCCCCGCGCAGCGGGTCCCCCTCCTCCCCCCGGAAGCACGCCTCGCCCGTGTAGTGTGCTTCGCCCCCCACCAGCACCGTCACGGCCTCGTGCTCCCCCACCATCGTCTCCTCGATGATGCACCCCGTGAACACCGAGCCGGTCACGCTCGAGAACCGCCGCTCCTCCCCCACCCCGGCGACTCCCCGCACCCGCTGGATCGCCATCCGGGCCGTCACCCCGCTCCCCGTCGGGCTGCGGTCCACCTGCCTGTCGGCGAAGACGCAGACGTTCGCGCTGGGGCGGTCGTCGCCGATGCCCCCATCGGTGAGGATCGTACCGTACAGGAACGCCAGGTCGGGGTGGCCGGGATGGTCGAGTTCCAGCTGCGACTTGGCCGCGCAGGTGACCGCCCACGCGGCATCGACCAGCGCCCGCGCCGGCGACGCTCGCACATCCAGCCCGAACCGCGCGGCCGGAACGAAGGCGTAGAATGCGCCCCCGTACCCGATGTCGACCTCGACCTTCCCCGCGCCCTCCACCTCGATCGCCGCGTCCAGAAGCGGAGCGAAGGCGCCCACGCTCTCGAAACGGACCATCCCGGCGCGCCCGTCACGGCACTGCACGTGTGCGATGACGAGCCCGCACGGACACTGGATCCGCACCGTCGCGCGCGGCTCCCGCGCCGCCACCACCCCCGAATCCACCGCCCACCGGGCCATAGCGATGGTCGCGTGCCCGCACATCGTCGAATAGCCCTCGTTGTGGCAGAAGAGCACCGCCAGATCCGCATCCGGGTGGTCCGGCTCCACCGGGATCACCCCGTACATGTCGCTGTGGCCGCGCGGCTCATGCATCAGGAAACGGCGCAGATGGTCCAGCCGCTCGCGCGCGTACCGCCGCTTGTCGAGGATCGTGGCGCCGGGGATCGGCGGGTAGCCCGAGGTCACGATCCGGACCGGCTCCCCGCCCGTGTGCATCTCGCAGGTGCGGATTTCGGAAGGAAACCGGGATCTCATCGCCAGACTGTCATGTTTACATTACATTGTGACATGTTTACATTACACTTCCGATGCTGGGTAACTAAGGCGCTCGTGCGCCGCGGGCCCGGCCATTGTGCGACGCAGGTCTTGCCCCTGGTACGCCGCGGGCCGCTCCTGGTGCCCGGCGCCTCGCGCACCGCCACCTCGCGCCCGGCCCCACCTCAAGCGGCGCCAGCCCTGCGCCCCCGCACCACCATCCGCCCGGCGAAGAATACCCCGTACGCCACCGCCGCCGCCAGCAATCCCCACGCGGGCGGCACCATCCACCCACCCCCGTCCGGAGCCGACCGGGCCACCAGCAGAACCACCACCCCGGCCGCCGCCGCCGCGAGCGCTTCCCCCGACGCGGGCCTGCGCGAATGCAGCCCGGCCACAATCGGCACGAAGAGGCTGACCCCGAGCAGCGAGTAGAAGATGCTCAGGTTGTCGACGACGCTGGGCAACAGCACCGCAAGCACCACACCGCCGACGCCGCCCGCCACCGCCGCCCCTCGCGCCACCCTGAGCACCCGCTTGTCGCTGGCCTCCGGATTCACGAAGCGCTTGTAGAGGTCCCTCGAGAGCGAGGTGGCAAGCATGAAGAGGATCGCGTCCGCTGAACTGATCTCCGCCGACAGCACCGCCGCCAGCCCCAGCAGCCCAACCCACGCGGGAACCCCCTCGGTGAGGATCACGGGCAGCGCCGTCTCCGGGTTCTCCATCCCCGGCGCCACCGCGCGCGCGACAATCCCGAGCGCCGGCGGCAGCAGCGCGAAGAGCATCAGGGCGGCCGCGCAGGCCCCAAGGCCGATGCGCACCGTCCGCACGTCCCGGGCCCCGAACACCTTTTGCAGAATGCCGGGCGACACAATGAACGCCGGGGCAAGCAGCATCAGGTACATCCACCCCGAGCTGCCGTTGCTCATGAAGTCGAGGTGTCCGGGGACGTCGCGGGCGGCGTCGAGCACCGCCGACACGCCCCCCGCGCCGTGGACCGCCAGAGGCACCGCGACCAGGAACCCGCAGACCAGCACGACAAGCTGCACCAGGTTGACCCAGGCTGAGCTGAGCAGGCCCCCCGCGACGAAGTACACGGTCATCACGGCACCGCCCGCCATGGCTCCCAGCCACGGAGGCACCCCGGCGACCACCTCCAGGATCCAGGCCATCGCGATCAGCTGCGCCGCGAGGATGGCCAGCGTTCCGAGCCAGAGCAGGATCGCGATCGCCGCCCGTACCGACGGCCCGTAGCGGTATTCGAGGTAGTCGCCGACGGTCAGCAGGGAGTTGTCCCGGGCGACCCGCCAGATGCGCGGGCCCAGCCACAGCGCCAGCACCAGGGTGCCGACGCCGGCCGAGCCCACCCACCACCACGCCGCAAGCCCGTTCTCGTAGCCGAGCCCGGCCGCGCCCACGGTAGACCCCGCGCCGATGTTTGCCGCCAGCAGCGTCGCGAAGAGCAGCACGGGGCCGAGCGCGCGCCCCGCGACGAAGAAGTCGCCCGTGCCCGTGACCCGCCGGCCGATCGCCAGACCCACCACGGTGATGAGCACCACATAGAGGAGGAGCCCCGCGAGGGTTGCGTTCAAGTTCCCGGACTCCGGGCGGAGGGCCACGCCACGGCGGACGAGCGAGCCGCGCGGAAGGCACTCGGCGTCCCGGCGGACTCGCGGCCCGCGCCTCCCTGCAGATCCCGCGCGGCCGGAATGCCGGGCAGGCTGCGCGCCGCCCGCACCGCGCGCAGGATCGCCTCGGCCATGACTTCGGCAGCCAGCGCGCCTACCTGGCCGGTGTCGAAGCCGTCTTCGAGGGCGCCGGTGGCGAGGGCGAAGACTGCGTCGCCGTCCGATGGGGTGTGGGCCGGGTAGATGGCGCGGGCCAGCCCGTCGTGGGCCATCTGTGCGACCTTCGTGGCCTGGACCTTGGTGAGGCGGGCGTTGGTCGCGACCACCCCGATGGTGGTGTTTCTCAGGGGCGCCGCCGGGGGCAGTTCGCCGCGCAGGAGGCGCCGCGCGTCGAGGAGGTCGCCGCCGGGGCCCCGCACGCCGGCGATCACGCGCCCCGTCGCCGGGTCGACTACGTCGCCGACGGCGTTGACCACGACGATCGCGCCGACCACCAGGCCGCTCGGGAGGGTGATCGAGGCCGTGCCGGTGCCGCCCTTCATCGCCGAGGCCATTCCGCGCAGCTTGCCCACCGTGGCGCCGGCGCCCGCGCCCACATTCCCCTCCGCGACCGCCCCGGTGGAGGCGCCGGAGGCGGCTTCGTACCCGCAATCGGGGCCGGGCCGGACGCCGCCCGCGACGCGCAGGTCGAAGATGATCGCCCCCGTCACGATGGGGACGACCAGGCCGCCTCCCACCGCGTAGCCCTCGCCGCGCTCTTCCAGGTAGCGCACGATGCCGTCCCGCGCGGCGAGGCTGAAGGCGCTCCCCCCGGAAAGCACGACCGCGTTGGCCCGCTGCACGGTGTTGACGGGATCGAGCAGGTCGGTTTCCACCGTGCCAGGGGCGCCGCCCCGCACGTCCACGCCACCCACGGCGCCCCCGTCGGCAATCACGACGGTGCAGCCGGTGGGGGCGTCAGGGTAGGTGTAGTGGCCAACCCGGATCCCGGGCACGTCGGTGATGGTCCCCGTCTGGGGGCGGGCCGGGGTGGCGGGGGCGTGCCGGAGCGCGGATTCCGGCATCGGCCCGGGCAAGGGCCGCACGACGACAAGCGCGAATGCGACCACGCCCGCGGCAATCAGTGACTTGATGGCCATGATACCTCCCGCTGGGATTGGCAGGCCGGACTCCACCGGGGACCTCGCCCCGGAAACCACCTCAAGATAACGACCGTGAATCAGGGCGGACCGAACTCCCGTAGTGGAGGATGAACCGGCTCGCGGGCCACCGGGCAACCTTCTCGCCCCGCGGGCTGTCGAAGAGAGTATACCGGGCGCTATTGAAGGATTGGCACAAAAATTGCTGTTCGGTGTATACAGCGAGCAACCGAGGGGGTGCTCAGAAACCGTGGGAGGGAAGAATGACGAGGCTACACTTGAAACGACGGTCGAGCCGGCGAACCTCGGCACTGGGACTGGTCCTGTCTCTGGCGCTGATCTTCAGCGCGAGCGGGATCATCGGCGTCAACGCAGCCGAGCCCGAGTCCCCGTGCCCTCAGACTCGGGAAACCGCAGGGTCCGAAGCGACCGATAGGCGCACGGACTCCTATACGGTGTCACCCGACGTCCGTGGAGAGGGACACCGGGAGGGTCACTACCACCTGTAGAGCCGGGGCTGCGGCCTGCTCGCAATGGCGAGATCCGCCCCGCGGCGCCATGATCCAGGATGGCGCCGCCGCTCCAGGGCGCGACGCTGATCGTCGCTAACGCTAACGGTCCCTCCGACCCCTCACGGGACCACCCCAGGCACGGCATGCAATCCCTTCTGAAGCGCTTCTCCGGCCGTTTCACGCTTACCCTTCTCCTCGTCACCCTGGAGTCCGCCGGCTGGGTCTTCTTCCCCCTCTTCATCGGCCGTGCGATCGACAGCGTGCTCGCCGAATCCGTCCGCGGCCTCTACGAACTGGCCGGGCTGGGGATCATGGCCATGGGCATCGCCGTCGTCCGCCGCCTGGTCGACAGCCGCGCCTACGCCGGGATCTACACGACCCTGGGCGAGGAAATGGTCGCCCAGGACAGGGAAAGCAGCACTTCCACCAGGACGGCCCGCCTCGGGATGCTCAAGGAGATCGTCGAATTCTTCGAAAACTCGCTTCCCGAGCTGATCGTCAGCGTGGTCGGGCTCGCAGGCACCCTGCTGATCCTGTCGGCGCTGAACTTCCCGATCTTCATCGGATGCCTGATAGTGACCGCCGCCACCGTCACCCTGTACGCGCTCACGGGCAGGCTCACCACCCGCTATAACGAAGGCCTCAACGACGAGCACGAGCGGCAGGTCGACGTCGTGCATACGGGCAACCCCGCCCGCGTGGCGCGTCACCTGCGCCGCATGATGCGCTGGAACATCCGGCTCTCCGACCTCGAAGCCGCCAACTTCGGCGTCAACTGGCTCTTCATGATCGCGCTGATGGTGTACTCGGTCGCCGCGGCCGCCGAGCGGACTGTCGACTACGGCACCGTCTTCGCCGTCGTCATGTACGTCTTCCAGTTCATGGAGTCGATGATGATGCTCCCCTTCCACTACCAGGAGTGGCTGCGCCTGCGCGAGATCTCGGGGAGGCTCAGGGCGGCAGCTGCGGAGCCCCAGCCGGGTTAGGCGTCAGCGCCCTCCGCCGCCACCTGCGCGCCCCTGACCGAGCCCGCCGTCCCATGCGACGCGTTCGAGGTTGGCCTGCATCGCCTCCTGAAGTGGACGGATGAGCGTGTACGTGTGGACACCTGTGATCAGGAAGACCTCGGGTTCAGTGCGGGTCATCTCCGCGGCGCCGGCCGCGATGTCGAGGATCCACTCGTAGTTCTCCTCGACGGCGCCGCGGTTAGTGTCGCGGACGCAGTACCACACCCGCGGGTACTCCGGTACCACGTTGGGATCGTCGCCCGCGTTGGGGATCACGTGCAGAAGACGGTTTCCCGAGCAAGTGGTGCGGGCGAACGGGCGCGCCATCACGTATCTTGCCATCAGCTCGGGCGGAAGGCTGATCCGGACAACGGCTGCCAGCACCGGCAGTTCCTCGGACTCCACCGGCCGGCCTCTGAATCCACCGACGCGGCCCGGGGCCGTGTCGCCGAAAGACGGAGGAACCATGACAGGCTCCAGGAAGCGCTCCCTCTTGGCAGCGGCAGGCCGCCCACATGCCGGCAGCCGCCTCCTTTCCAGTCTGCTCCCGTGCCTGTTGCTCGTCGCGGCCTGCACCGCCGATTCCGGCCCGCCGGAAGGGGATGCCGGGGCATCCACCGCCGCCGGGATGCCCACCGGCGTCCCGCCCTCCTTCCAGGTGGACCCTTCCTGGCCGCGCGAACTCCCCGACAACTGGATCCTCGGGTCGATCACCTCCCTGTTCGTGGATGCCCAGGACCACGTCTGGATCACGCATCTCCCGGAAACGCTCACGCCCGAGGAGATCGCAGCCGTCCAGGACCCGCCGATGGGCGAATGCTGCGTGCCCGCCCCTGTGGTCATCGAACTCGACCCGGACGGGAATGTGGTGCAGGCATGGGGCGATCCGGCCACCCAGGACGTCTCCGAGTTCCCCCGCAACTCGCACGGCCTCTTCGTCGACCACAACGGTCATGTCTGGATCGGCACCTACCGCCACCACCGCGTCATGAAGTTCACGCGAAACGGCGAGCACCTCATGACGCTCGGCCGATACGACGAAAACGGCGGCAGCAACGACACCGAACTCCTGGGCGGCCCGGCCGGAATCTGGGTCAATCCCGAGACCAACGATGTCTTCATCGCCGACGGCTACGCCAACCGGCGCGTCATCGTCTTCGACGGCGAGACGGGCGCCTACATACGCCACTGGGGTGCCTACGGCGAGCCTCCCGACGACGAGGCCCGGTACGCCTACAACGTCCGCACGGCGGACAGCCCGCCCCCACCCCAGTTCTCCACCGTGCACGGCGTCGTCGGCTCCAGCGACGGCCTCCTCTACGTGGCGGACCGGCGCGGCAACCGTATCCAGGTCTTCCGGCAGGACGGCACCTACGTCACGGAAAAGACGATCGCGCCCCTGACCCGCGCCTCCGGTTCGGCCTTCGTGGTGGCGCTGTCCCCCGACGCTGACCAGCAGTGGCTCTACCTCGCCGACGGCACCAATCACAAGGTGTGGATCCTGCGCCGCTCGGACCTGGAGGTGGTCGGCGAGTTCGGGCGAGGGGGCCGTCAGGCGGGCCAGTTCATCCGTCCCCACGGGATGGACGTGGACTCGCACGGCAACATTTACGTGGGCGAGGCGTCGACCGGAAGGCGGGTGCAGAAGTTCATCCCCGGCTGAAGGTGACCGGCATCTCGATCCATATCCCGACCGGCCGGCCCTCGCACCTGGCGGGCTGGAAGCGCCCCCGGCCGATCACCCGCACCGCCGCACGGTCCCAGAAGTCCAGCTCCGAACTGGCCTTGACGACGGTTCTCCCAATGCGTCCGCGTTCGTCGATGAAGGCGTGCACAATCGTCTCGGCAAAGAATGAACCGTTCGGCGGGATCCGTCCGTACTGGATCGCGCGCGAACCCTCCTCCCGGATCAGCCGATCGATAGTCTCCTGGTTCACCAAACGGGGCCTTTCTCCATTCGCGCATGTGCGAGTGGAGTCCACATCTCCACCGGCTCACAGTTGACCGTGGCGGGCCGGAACTCCAGGCGCCGCGCGCCACGAATCGCCGCCTGGTCCAGGCTGCGCTGCCCCGAACTTGTTTCAACTTTCACCTCCGTGACCCGCCCGAGGGTGTCCACCAGCAGCAGCAGGTCGACCGGACCCCTGGGAGGAGGCTGGACGCCCAGGCGAGGGTCCTTGATGAGAAAGATGGTTTTCGGTAAGGGCAGCGGCCTGTCCGTCGGGGCCTGCGGATCGCAGGGGGCTTCTTCCAGCCGAAATGCTGCGTCGGCGCCCGGCGGCGTGGTGGCGCACCCGGCCGTAACGGCGGTGACACCAAGCCACATGGCCGCGCTGGTCAGTTGCGGGCGATTCCCCATTCGATCCATAGCTCCACCGGTTTGCAGTTCACCGTCGCAGGCCGGAACCGGGCAAGTCGAAACGCGCGGAGGACAGCCTGATCCATCCGGGACTGGCCGGTAATGACCTTGAACCTTCGAGTCCTTTACCCTGCCGCGCTCGTCAACGAGGAGCAGCATGGTTGCGTCGCGTCTGCGCTTCCGGCGCCATCTTGACAGATTGCTCGTTACAATCGGGTATACTCCCTCCTGAAGCAACCCGGGAACCCGCACCCGCGAACCCCCAACGACACTCTCCCAGGAACGAACCCCATGCAATTCGCGCGAAGCCGACTCGCCATCACCGCCGCCGCTCCCGCTCTGGCCCTCGCCGCCCTTCCAGCCATTGCACCGCCCGCCCTCGCGGCGCAGCCGGCCACAGTGCAGCACCTCGACACCCTCGCCTTCAAGGACCTGAGCTACCGCATGGTGGGCCCCTACCGCGGCGGCCGTTCCACCGCCGCCACCGGCTTCCTAGACGACACCGACCGCTGGCTCATGGGCACAACCGGCGGCGGCGTATGGGAGACGGACGACAACGGTGTCACCTGGCGCAACATCTCCGACGGGTACTTCGGCGGCTCGATCGGGGCGGTGAAGGTCGCGGACTCGGACCCGAACGTGATCTATGTCGGGGAAGGTTCGATGGACATCCGCGGGAACACTTCCGCGGGGCGCGGCGCCTGGAAGTCGATGGACGCCGGGCGGACCTGGACCTTCATCGGGCTGCCGGAAGCCGGGCAGATCGGGCGGATCGAGGTGCACCCGCGCGACCACGACCTGGTGTACGTCGCGGCGCTCGGCCACCCGTTCGGGAAGAACCCGGAGCGGGGCATCTTCCGCTCGCGCGACGGCGGGGAGACGTGGGAGCACGTGCTGGCGCTGAACGACTCGACCGGCGCGTCCGACCTGGCCATGGACATGACCAATCCGCGCATCCTGTATGCAGGGATGTGGCGTGGCGAGCGCAAGCCCTGGGCGCTGATCTCGGGCGCCGAGGAGGGCGGCGTCTACAAGACCACCGACGGTGGCGACACCTGGACGAAGCTGGGCGGCGGCCTGCCCGAGGGGATCGTGGGGAAGGTGGGCGTAACGGTCTCCCCGGCCGACCCGGACCGCGTGTGGGCGATCATCGAGGCCGAGCCGGACGGGGGCGTCTACCGGTCGGACGACGCGGGCGCCACCTGGGAGCGCACCAACTCGGACAACAACCTGCGCCAGCGCGCCTGGTACTACACGCACGTGCAGGCCGATCCGGTCGACCCCAACACGGTGTACGCGCTCAACACCCGCATGTACCGCTCGGTGGACGCCGGAACCACCTTCGAGGTCATCCCCGTTCCCCACGGCGACGTCCACGACCTCTGGATCCATCCAGACAACCCCAACCGCATGGTCGTCGCCAACGACGGGGGCGCGCAGGTCACCGTGAACGGCGGCGAGACCTGGTCCACCTACTTCAACCAGCCCACCGCCGAGCTCTACGACGTAATCGTCGACAACGGCTTCCCCTACCGGCTCTACGGCGCACAGCAGGACAACACCACGATCTCCGTACCGGCCTGGTCCGACGTCAACACCCTCTACCCCAAGCAGCACTGGCTGAATGTCGGCGGTTGCGAGACCGGTCCCATCGCGCTGAACCCCGACCGGCCGCACATCACCTACGCGGGGTGCTACGGGGGAGTGATGGACCGCTACGACCTGCAGTCCGGCCAGCGGCGCAACATCATGCTCTACCCGCAGCTGCAGCTCGGCATGGCGGCCAGCCACCTCCGGCACCGGTTCCAGTGGGTGTCCCCGATGCTGGTGAGCGCGCACGACAACCGCGTCCTCTACCACGGATCGCAGTTCGTGAACCGCTCGCCGGACGAAGGCGCGACCTGGGAGTCGATCAGCCCCGACCTGACCACCAACAACCCCGAACACCAAGTGCAGTCCGGCGGGCCGATCAACGCCGACGTCACCGGCGTGGAGATCTTCAACGTTGTGTTCTCGATCGCGGAATCACCCGTGAACCAGGACGAGATCTGGGCGGGAACGGACGACGGGCGGGTGCACGTGACCATGAACCGGGGCGGCAGCTGGCGGGAGGTGACGCCCCCTGGGATGCCGGAGCTGGGGACGGTGGACGAGATCGAGGTGTCGCTGCACCAGGCCGGGCGGGCGTACGTCGCGGTGCAGCGCTACCGGATGGACGACTTCAGCCCCTACATCTTTCGCACCGACGACTTCGGCGCGTCCTGGACCCGCATCACCGCCGGCATCCCGGACGACCACCCCGTGCGGACCGTGCGGGAGGACCCGGTGCGCCCCGGCCTCCTCTTCGCGGGCACCGAGTACGGCGTATTCGTGTCCCTCGACGCCGGCGATTCCTGGCAGAGTCTGCAGCGCAACCTCCCCATCACCCCCGTCACCGGGATGCGGGTCGCGCACGACGACGTGATCATCTCGACGCAGGGCCGCTCGTTCTGGATCCTGGACGACATCAGCCCGTTGCGCGAAATCGAGGAAGCGGTCGCCGCGGGTGCCTATCTGTTCACCCCCCGGGACGCCGTCCGGCTCGGCAACGTCGGCCTGGCCGGGCTCTCGGAACTCAACCCCGACCCGGCGCCCGCCGGTGCGCAGATCCACTACTACCTGGCCGAGGAGCCCGCAGGGGATGTCCGCATCGAGGTCGTGGACGAGGGCGGCGAGGTGGTGCGGGTCTTCGCGTCGGACTCGGCCGCCGCCGCGGAGGCCGATGGGGAGCGGATCACGAAGGCCGCCGGGCTCAACCGGATCGCGTGGACGCTCTCCTACGGGGGCCCGGAGCTGCCGGAGGGATCTGTCGTATGGGGGTACACGGGAGGCGTGAAGGCGCCTCCCGGCCGGTATTCCGTGCGCCTGGCAGTGGCCGACACCGTGCTCGAGCGGAATTTCGAGCTGCTGCCCGACCCGCGCATCCCCGAGGTGACCGTCGCGAGCTACGAGCAGCAGTTCCGCGTCGCGATCCAGGCCCGCGACTCGATCAACTCGATCTCGCGCGCCATCGAAGACCTCGCCACCATCCGCGAGCAGGTCGAGACCGTGATGGAGCGCGCCCGGGCCGCTGAGCAGGAGGCGCAGCTACAGGCACTCGCCGACACCCTTGCGGACAAATCCATGGGCGTCACCGAGGAGCTGATGCAGACCCGCAACCGCTCCAATCAGGACCCGATCCGCTTCCCGCCCCGTCTCGACAACCAGTGGCTGGAGCTGTACGGCCGCATCACCGGCACCGACGGCTACATCTCGGGCGGCGCCGAGGGAGCCCCCCATCCGGGCACCCTGGAGCGCCTCGGAGACCTCCTCACGGAGTGGGAGGCCGTGCGGGTCCGCTACATCGACCTGCTCGAGAACGAACTCGCCCGCTTCAACGAGGCGGTCGAGCGGCTCGGGCTGCCCGCGGTCGTGCTGCCCAGACGGGGACGGATCGTGAGCTGAGGCCCCGCGGCCGGCGTCATGCAGCCGGGCTGCGGCGATACGCTATCCGGCCGACGGCAGCGCGTCCACGTACTCGACCATCCGCTGCTGCTCCTCCTCGTTCGGCATGCGCCCCAGTCCGGCGCCCAGATTGTCGAGCATGTGCTCGGGGTTGCTGGTGGCAGGCGTCACGCAGGTTACGGCGGGGTGGGCCGCCGCGAACTTGATGAAGAACTGCGCCCAGCTGTTGGCGCCGAACTCGCGCGCCCAGTCCGGCACCTCGCGGTCGCCGACGCGGTTCCACAGACGCGTGCGGCCGAAGGGCACGTAGACCAGCACGCCGATCCCCCGCTCCTGCGCCAGAGGCAGCACCTCGTCGGCGGCGTCGGTGTTGTCCACCGCGTAGTCGACGCCGATGAAGTCGAGCGGGTAGTCGCGCATCGCCTGCATCAGCCCCTGGTACTGGGGACCCCGGGGCGTAAGCGTCGTGCCGATGTAACGGATGCGGCCCTCGGCCTTCAGCTCCTGGATGATCGGCATCTGGACGGGCAGGTCGCCCAGGTTGTGGACCTGCATCAACTCCATCTCGTCCACGCCGAAGTACTCGAAGGAATTCTCGATCTGCGTGCGCGCCGCCGCCGGGTCCGCGCCTCCGCCCCGCCGGGCCACGTTGACCTTGGTCGCCCAGAAGATTCGGTCCGTGATCCCCAGCTCCCCCGCGAGGCGTCCGGCAACCTCCTCCGAGGTTCCGTAGCTGGGCGCGGTGTCGAAGACCGTGCCGCCGTTCTCCACGAGCGCGCTGAGCACATTGCGCAGCTGGGTTACATCGTCGCCCCGCGCAACCCGCTGGAAGGTGGCGGAGCTGCCCAGCCCCACGATCGGGACCTGCTCCCCCGTGGACGGGATCGCCCGGGTCATCATCTCCTGCCGCTCGAGGGCCCGCAGGATGTCGGGACTCAGGGTGACGGCCGCTCCGGCAGCCGCGGTGGTACGAAGCCAGTCACGTCTCGTCAGCATCGGGATTCCTCCTTCACGGGTGATGCGCCGGATCCTGTCCTCCGGCAGAGTGTCAAGGTCGTTGGCGCACGGGCGCCCCGCCACTTCAAGGACAGCGAAGGGGGCGTTTCTGTTGGGTGGAAGCATCGCACGCCGGGCCGTATCGCCGGGACCGAAGGTTATATTTCGGATGGGTGCGGGACCGCCCCATTCGGGCAACCCTGAGCAGCCGGGGCAACGTTGAGCGCCTGGGGCAACCTTGAGCGCCTTGAGGATGTTCTCATGGATTGACGGGTCGTGCAGCCGCGCCGCGTAGACCGGCGGACGCTGTATCGACCAACCGAAACAACCGGCGCCGCTGAAGCGTAGTAACGGTACCGGTCGGCGGGAGGGGCCGGGCGTACAGACCTGCATTGGAGTGTCAGGATGAGCATCAAGGAACGCTTCAGGAAATACATCCCCGATCAGGACAGGCGCTTTGCCACGATCATCCATGGGGCGTCGGCCGCGGCGGGCGCGGCGGCGGCGGGAGCGATCGTTCCCGGATCCGACGCGGCTGCGATCATGCCCGTGCAGGTCGGCATGATCACCGCGCTGGCGGACGAGTTCGGTGTCCCCGTGACCGACGCCGCGCTCAAATCGACGCTCTACGCGACGCTCGGCACGATCGTCGGCAAGGGCGGCGCCAACATCGTGCTCCGGTGGGTCCCCGTTTACGGCAGCATCATCAGGGGGGTGGTCGCGGTGGGCGTCACGGAGGCGATGGGCTGGGCCGTGGTGCAGAAGCTGCGCACCGACGGCAAGCTGACCTGACGGGCGGGAACGCAAGCCGGATCCACCCCACCTGGCCACCGAGGCGCCGGAGCGGCGCCCCCCAACCTAGCGCGCCACCGCCGCGCTGTTGTTCCGGTTGTGTGATGCCGCCCGCAGTTCCCCCGTCTCCGGATCCCGGCTGACCGCCACCCACAGCCCTTCGCCCGCGAGCCGCGCTTCCGTTGGGTCCACCTCCGTGTAGGCGTAGCCGGCGCCGTCGAGCACCTCGCGGGGGAACATGCCCGCCGGAACCCGCGCCGTCAGTCCGAGCGTCGCGGGGTCGGTGGCGGGAATGAAGAAGTCGGGGGAGTTGATCGCCTCGTCCACCGTCATCCCGTAACGCATCACGTTGATCAGCGCCTGGAACGTGCGGTGGTGGAGCCCGGAACCCATGGACGCGAAGCCGAGGAAGGGCTCTCCGTCTCGGAACAGGATGCCGGTCTCGGTGGGGGCGGGCAGGCGGCCGCCGGGCTCGACGGCCGCGATCTGCTGCTGCTGGAAGGATGCCGGGTCGCCGATGGTGATCCCATCGACAACGATCGCGGTCTTGCCCCACATCACCGCGTTGATGCTGTGCGTGATGGCCGCGACGTTGCCATCGCCGTCGATCGCCACCACGTCGTCGGAGTGGCCGGGTCCCCGCGGCGTCCAGTTCGCAAACGGCATCCCCTGCTCCATCAGCGCCCACAGCCGTTCGGCGTGTTCCGGGGTGACGCGTGCTTCGTCCGTGAACTCGGAGGCCAGGAGCGTCTCCATGGTCCCAGTGGGCAGGAAGTCGAACATGTAGTTGCGGGTGATGTCGAGCGCCTTCCTGAGCGCGTCCGCCGACTCGGTCCAGTGACCGTCCCCGGCCAGCCCGGCCGCCACGGCCAGTCGCTGGGCCTCGATCAGGGCGACTCCCCCGTTGTTCGGAGGCGGATTCGTGTACACGGTGTAGCCGCCGCCCAGATCCGCCACGAGGGGCTCGTCCCAGATCACCTCGTACGCGGCCAGGTCCTCGACGGTCATCAGCCCCCCGTCCGCCTGGATGGCGGCGGCAGCCTTCTTCGCCCACGGGCCGCGGTACATGTAGTCGGTCCCCTGCTCCGCAACAGCCCGCAGCGTCGCCGCCAGCGCCGGCTGTGCGAAGACATCGTTTTCCAGGTAGGGCGAGCCATCCGGCTTGAGCAGCGTTTCGCGGGTTTCCGGAAGGCGCGCCAGATCGGCGGCCCTGACCTCCCAGTACCCGGCCACCTTCTTCGGAACCGGGAATCCCTCTTCGGCGACGTGGATCGCCGGCTTGAAGATCTCCGCCCACGGCAGGCGCCCGAAGCGGTCGTGGGCCGCTCCCACACCCTTCATGAAGCCGCCCACCAGCGCGGTGCGCCCGCCCACCTCGGTGCCGTACATGCCGTCGGGTGAGGACATGTCGATCCCGCCGGGAATGGACGCCGGGTCGTCCTCCGCGAGCACCGTGTTCCATTCCGCGTTCATCGTGTGCACCCGGCCCGTGTCCGCGTCGTAGTAGACGAGCGACATGATCCCGAAGTAGCTGATCGGCGCGCCCGCGGTCAGCGCAACCTGGGTGAGGGCGGTCGTGAGCGCGGCGTCGATCGCGTTCCCACCCTGCGCGAGGGCTTCGAGGCCGGCGCGGGCGGCGAGTCCGTTGTAGGCCACGGCCACCGCCCCATTCATCCCCGTAGCCACACCCGCTTCGGTGCGGTCCACGAGCTGCGCGGCCATGTAGGTCTCGTAGTCGTCTGCCCACCGTTCGGGGGACAGGTCGGGCACTGGCGTTCCGGTGCAGGTCAGGAGGGCCAGGCAAACCACCGCGGCCAGGGCGGGCGCGCGGATACCCGAAGGCGCAGTCAGGCCAACCGGCCGCTCGATCCGGCTGACCTCCTGTGCGACCCGGCTGGTCATGCGCCTTATCCGGCTGACTCCCGCCGCGCCCGCGCTCACGATGCCGGCCGCCGTCCCAGCCACTCTTCCCACCACTCCAGCTGCACCCAGGTGCGGTGCACGGTGCGCCACGGGGTCCAGCCGCCGTGGTACGAGTCCGGGTACCGCACGAACCGCGCCGGCACCTGCTGCTTGCGCAGCGCAACGTACATCTGCTCCGCCTCCTCGATCGGGACGCGGTGGTCCGACTCGCCGTGCACGAACATGGTGGGGGTCGAGACGCCCTTCGCTTGGATGATGGGGGACGAGCGCATCAGGTTTTCCAGCCCGCGCTCCTCCCAGGGTGGGCCGAAGAACTCGCTCTCCTTGGTGCGGGGGATGTCGGCGACTCCGTAGTCGCTGACCCAATTCGAAATCGACGCGCCCGCGATCGCCGCCGCGAAGCGGTCGGTCTTCGTGATGACGACGTTGGTCATGTAGCCGCCGTAGGAGTAGCCGGTCACCCCCATCCGCTCGGTGTCGATGTCGTAGTTGGCGATCGCGTGGTCCACCCCGGCCATCACGTCCTCGTAGTCCTTGAAGCCCCAGCCGCCCCAGGTGCCCCAGCGGAAGTCCTCGCCGTAGCCGGTCGAGGCGCGCGGGTTGGTGTAGAGGACCATGTAGCCTTGCGCGGCCAGGAGTTGGCGGTCGAAGGAGAAGTCGTTGCCGTAGCTTCCGTGCGGTCCGCCATGGATGACGAGGATGAGCGGGAAGGCGGCCTGCCCACCACCGCGCGCACCCGGGCCGATGGCTTGCCCACCGCCGGCGTACCCCCGGGCCGGGAGGATCCAGCCCTCGATCCCGGTGCCGTCCGGGCTGTTGAACAGAAGCCGGTCGGGGGCGGAGAGGGCCAGCTCGGCGAGCAGCTCCGCGTTCACGTCGGTCAGCTGCGACTCCGAGGCGCCGTTCGTGTCGGCGATCCAGATGTCGCCGGGTCGTACGGGGTCGGTGGCCCGGAAGGCCATCCGCGAGAAATCGGACGAGTAGGAGAAGCTGCCCAGCCGGCGGTCGCCCGATGTGACCTGTTCGACCATTCCCCCGCCCGCGGGGACGCGGAAGAGGTGCGTGTTCCCGCCGGTCCCGCCCGAGAAGTAGAGGTGGCTGCCGTCGGGAGACCAGGTGGGCGCGCTCGGAATCAGGTCCCAGTCCGCGGTGAGCGACCGGAGGCGCCGCCCGTCCGCCGCGTCGAAGACAAACAGTTCCGAAGATGCGCCCCGGTCGCGGGCCTCGCGGATGATCACGTCCAGGCCCTCGTTGCCCCGTACCACGATCTCCCGGCCGTCCGGCGACCACTCCGGGCTGGAGTAGTTGTACTCGTCGTCGGTCAGCCGGGTGACGGTGCCGTCGAGATCCACCACCCAGAGGTCGGAGCGCTCGTAGCTGTGCTCGTCGCGCTGGTGGGCGTCCGCGGTGAAGGCCAGCCGGCTCCCGTCGGGGCTCCACGCGACGCCGGACGCGTTCACGCCGATGGCGGTCAGTTGCCGGGGCTCGCCACCGGCGGCGGGGATGACGTGGATCTCGCGCGGGGGGGTGGCGCGTGGGTCGCGTGGGTCGGGCAGATAGCCGCGCCGGTCGAACCGGTAGTTCATCCAGTCGAAGTCCCGCCCGTCGAAGCGCTCGACGACCCGCCGTTCGAAGTCCGATTCATAGGTGCGCTCCGGCGCAGGTGGCGGACGCACCGCCATCGTGAACGCAATCCATGCGCCATCGGGACTGAAGTCGGGCGAGCCCCTGAGTCCCTCGATCTGGAAGGCTTCGCCGGAGGGGCGGTCCATGCGGAGAAACCAGGATCCCCCGCCACCGCCTCCGGCCGGCCCCGGCCTGCTGGAACTGAAGACCAGCAGCGACCCGTCCGGACTCCAGCGGGGGCCCGAGGCGCTGTGGCCAGGGCTCGTCACCCGGAAGGGCTCGCCGGAGCCGTCGGCGTTGGCTAGCCAGATCTCGCTGTGCCGCCGGTTCTCGTCCTCCAGCACTGTAGTCACCACGTACGCGACCCGCGATCCGTCGGGGGAAAGCGCCGGACTGCCGACGCTCTTCAGCCGGTAGTAGTCCTCGAGCTCGAGGGCGCGACGTTCACCGGGCCCGGCATCCCGTGCGGCCTGCGCCACCAGGTTGGCGGGGAGCAGGGTCAGGCCGGCGGAGAGCGCCGTCAGGCGGGCGACAACCCGCGCTCTGGTGGCGGCGCGTCCGCCCGGGGGCCGGGCTGGATGCCGCTTGTGCAGAATCGCGGGACCGGGGGCCGGGAGGTCGACTTGGGCGGACATGGTTTTCTGTCGGGACATGGCTAGTCGGTCGGTCGGAGGACGGGATCCGCGGATACCCAGCCGGGTATCGACCCCAATACTGGGGCCGGAGGCACTGCGGCGCCACTGAACGCCTCCCACTATCGCTCGCACTGTAATGCCAACATTACAAACTGTCATGTATGCTTTACATGTCCAGTGCGTAATGGATCGCTCCAGGGCGCGCTACCCGATGCCCACCTCGATCCCTCGCCAGTGGCCCTGCCGAAAGCGCCCGACGCTCAGCACTGAGCGGGTGACGTGCCCCAGCAGAATCGCGAGCCAGATGTGGTGCGCCTCAAGGCCCACCGTCGCCTGCATCACCCAGCAGATGGCCAGCGGCAGCGCCAGTTGGGAGATGAGTGAGATGTAGAGCGGACCGCGGGTGTCGCCCGTCCCCTGCAGGGCCCCGGTATACGCCAGGGCGACGGTCACAAACACCCCCGAGACGCTCAGGAATGCCAGCAGCTGGCTGCCCAGCGCGGCGACCACGGGGTCATCCAGCCCAAATGCCTCGAGGAGTTCCTCCGGCGCGGCCAGGAAGACAGCACCGATCAACGCCGCAACCGCGATCCCGATCCACGATGCGACCCGGGCGCCCTGCACGGACCGCTCCGGCTTCCCCGCCCCAAGGTTCTGCCCCGCCACCGCCGCCGTCGCCCCCATGATCCCGACCGAGGTCCAGGTCACGAGCGAGAAGAGCTGCGTGTAGGCGACCGAGTAGGCCGCCTGTGCCTCGGCGCTCGCCTGCAGCGACCCTATGAACCGCAGCAGGATCACGCCGCCGATGTTCATCGCCACGCCCTGGATTCCCGTCGGCAGGCCGAAGCGGAAGAGCTGCCGGATCACCGCCGGATCCGGCCGCCATGGCCCGCCCCGTTGAACCTGAATCACCCACCGGCCACGCACCAGCGAGTACGCGGCCACAAGCATCATGATTCCGGCGGCGATCACCGTCCCCATGGCGGCCCCCAGCGTCCCGAAGCCCGGGATGGGACCGAAACCTCGGATCAGAACAATGTTCAGGACCAGGTTGAGCACCGTCATCCAGATTCCGAGCCGCAGCGGCGTCCTGGCGTCCCCGGCCGAGCGCAGTGCCCCGCCCAGCATGAAGAAGACCATCATGCCGAAGCTGAAGACGAACATCACGCGGATGTACGGCAGCGCCTCGGCCTGCACCGCCGGGGTGGCGTTCACCAGATCGAGGAGCGAGGGCGCCAGGAAATACCCGATCGGCGCGAGGATGCCGATCGACAGGATTGCCGCGGTCAGGAACGCCTGATAGACGACCCGGTTGACCACCTCGGGCTCGTTCCGGCCGGCGAAGCGCGCCACCAGCACGCCCATCCCGGTGAAGAGCGACCCGATGAAGACGTGCACCACCAGGAAGATCTGCCACGAGACCCCGATCGCCGCGTTGCCGGTGAAGCCCACGAAGTGCCCCACCATCGCGTGATCGACGAGTCCCTGCAGACCCCCGATGACGTTCTGGAGCATGGTCGGCCACGCCAGCTTCCATACCGCGCGGCCAATCGGTCCTTCGACGATCGACCGGTCGAAGGTCTTTCCCGGAGTAGAGGGCGTGTCAGTCGCCCTTGCTCACGAGCCGTGCTCCGACGTACACGCCCACGGCCCCCAGAAGGGGGTTCAGCCATGCGAGCCACACGGGTTCCTCGGCCGCGTCCATGGCATCGGTCATGTCGGCTTCCGCCACCACGTCAGCCATCATGGGGCCCGCAATCGCAGCCAATACCCCTAGCACCACCACCGCCGCGATCAGGATCCACATGCCACCACTGTTCGCGGCCACCTTCGCGCAGACCAACCCGCCGATAACCGCCGCCAGGAGGCTCACCACGATCGAAGCGGCGATCAGCCCCGCGCCTTCGCCGACAACGAACGCCAGGACCAGCCCCAGGGTCATGACAATGACTACCATCACCGCGTATCCCAATACCGCCGCTCCGAAGTTCCGCAAGTGAGTCATGGTCCTCTCCCGATCAGAAGTTGATATCCACCCTCCGGCGAACCCCGGAGTCCGGCTACCATAAAGCCGCCGCCGCCAAACTGCAATGAAGGTACCGGCCCTGAACGCGTGGTCCCACCGCCGCGACCCGGTCAGCCGCCCTCCGCGATCCGGCCCCCGAAGAAGGCACCCAAAGCGGCCAGGGGCAGGTTCGTCCAGCCCATCCACGCAGGGCTCCGCGCGCTCCCCATGGCATCGAACATGCCGACATCCGCGGGGCGCATCCCCTCGCCCGCCGGAACGTAGAACAACGCCGTCAGCGTGCCGCCCACCACCATCACGGCGATCAGGACCCACAGGCCGCGCCGGTCCGCGGCCACCCTGGAGCAGACGAATCCGCCCGCGGCAGCGCTCAGCACAGCCACGACGACCCACCCCGCGTTCCACACCGCGGACGTATCCCAGCCATCGGCCCGGAACGAGCCCTCGGGCCCGAGCACCATCCACATTCCCAGCGGGAGGACGAAGGAGACGGCGGCCATCACCACCCAGCCCAACGCGGCCGCTCCGAGATTGCGCAGGAATGTCTTCATCACTTCCATTCCCTGTCCGGTTGTAGTCCGTTTATACGCGCGGGGATGTCCGGCTACGCACCGCAGGAGGGTAGGCGGGCGGACAGGCGGCGGCAACCGATACAGGAGATGAACAGGGATGACGAACAGCGAGGATCAGGGACGAGCCCCGGCGGTCGATCTCTCCACCCCGATCGCGGCCAGCGTGAATACGGTTTGGGGAATCCTCACCACCGCAACGGGATTCTCCGAGTGGATGGAGGGCAACGTCACCTTCGGGCCGCGCGCGGGGAGCCCGTTCCGGGCCGAATTCCCGGCCTACCAGATCGTGCTCGGCGGCAAGATCGTGGAGGTGGACCCGGGTTCCCGCCGCCTCGCCCTCACCTGGGGCATCGAATCGGGTCCGGACGCCGAGGTGTTCCCGGCCGGGTCATCGCTCGTGGAGTTCCAGCTGCGCCCCGACGGGCCGGCGTGCCGCATCGAGCTGCGCCACACCGGCCTTCGCTCGCCCGAAGCGGCCGCGCAGCAGGAGGGCGGCTGGCGCTTCCAGCTCAGCAAGCTCGACCTCAAGGCGAACCGCGCCGACCTCGCCGCCGGCCTGGACCGCACCCTGCCCGAGTGGATCACCGCGTGGAACGAGCAGGACGCGGAGGCCCGCCTGGCCGCACTGGAGCGCTGCTGCCACGAAGACATCACCTTCCGCGACGAGTGGACCTCCCTGTCCGGCACCGGCATGCTCGCCTTGCACATCGGCAACTGTCATCACTACATGCCCGGTTACACCCTTGAGCACACCGGCGACATCCGCATCTGCCGTGGCGAAGCGCTGGCAGGCTGGCGCGCCACCGGTCCGGCGGGCCAGCCGACGAAAGGGTTCAACCACATCCGGGCGGACCCCGACGGGCGGATCCACCGCGTGACGGGGTTTCAGGCGGGATAGCGGGGCACCGGCCGGCTGGACGGACCGGCCACCGGCGTCTTCCAGCCCCTACCCCCTCCGCCTCGGCGCCGGCGGCAGCGCGTCCACGACCTCGACCATGCGCGCCTGCTCGTCCTCGTCGGGCAGCCGGCCCATCGCGGCTCCGATGTTGTCGAGCATGTGTCCCGGATTGCTCGTCGCCGGGGTCACGCAGGTCACCGCGGGGTGCGCCGCGGCGAACTTGAGGAAGAACTGGGCCCATGTGGTGGCGCCGAACTCGCCGGCCCACTCCGGCAGCTCCTGGCCCGACGCGCGGGTGAAGAGGTTCCGCCCGAAGGGCACGTACACCAGGATGCCGATTCCCCGGTCCATGGCGATCGGGAAGATATCGTCGGCGGCGCTCGTGTTGTTGGCCGCGTAGTCGATGCCGATGAAGTCGAGCGGGTAGTCCCGCATCGCCTGGGCGAGCGCCGGGTACTGCTGCTTTCTCGTGCTGGTGATCCCAAGGTAGCGGATCCGACCCTCCTGCTTCAGCTCCTGAAGGATCCCGACCTGCGTGGGCGGGTCGCCCAGGTTGTGCACCTGGATCAGATCGATGGTGTCGACCCCGAAGTACTCGAAGGACTGCTCGATCTGTGCCCGCGCGGCGGCAGGATCGGCCGATCCGCCTCTGGCCACGTTGACCTTGGTCGCCCAGAAGATCCGCTCGCTGAACCCCATCTGCGCGGCGAGCTCCCCGGCCACCTCCTCGGAGTCGCCGTAGCTGGGCGCCGTGTCGAACACCCGTGCACCCCTGTCGACGAAGTTCCTCAGGACCTCCCCCAGCGGCTCCACCTCACCGCTGCCCGCGACGCGGCGGAAGGTCGCCGAGCTGCCCAGGCCGATGATTGGCACCTCTTCCCCCGAAGAGGGGATGGCCCGCGAGATCAGCTCCTGGCGATGCAGGGCGCGAAGCAGCCGGGGGCTGAGTGAGAGCGCGGCGCCGGTGGCGGCTGTGGTTCGGATCCAGTCACGTCGAGTCAGCATTGCAGTCGTCCTCCGTTTGAGCGAAGCGCCGGCGCCGGTGCCGACACAGGGTCAAAGTGCATGGCGTTCCGCGGCCGCGCTACCCCGGAAACAGGCTCCGGTCGATTGCCGGCACCAGCTTCAGCGCGTTCCCGTAGTAGATCTTGCGCAGGACCTCGTCGGGCAGGTCCAGGCCGTACATCTGCCAGAAGGCGTGGTAATTGCGGTAGTAGTCGAAGTACTCGTCGGCCGTCTCGAAGACGCGGAAGTAGGTGTGGAACTCCTCCTGGTTGTAGGAGTCCTTCCCCATCAGCACGCGGTCCTGGTACCGGGTCAGCCATTGGCGCGCGAAGCGGGGCTGCCGCCCCAGTTCATAGATGACCGCGCCGAGGCCGACGTACATGTTCGGGATTTCGTCGAGGAGCTGGCCGAGGCGTCCCAGGTCGTGGCCGAGCCAGCCGAGGTGGGCGGCGATGAAGTTCGTGTTGGGGTGGTTGCGGAACAGGTTGTGCTGCTCGCCGATGATCTGCTCGAAGGGGGGGAAGCGGTCGGGCGGGCGGATGCGCCGGGGCCGCAGCCGCAGCTCCAGCCAGCGCTCGTTGAAGCGGTCGTGGGGCTGCCAGAATTCGGCGGGATCGGCGGAGTGGATCAGCACCGGGATGCCCAGTTCGCCGGCCTTGTCCCAAACCGGCGCCAGGCGTGGGTCGTCGACCGGGATCCGGTTGCCGTCCGTGTCCCGGTCGGCCATTCCGAGTCCCTTGAAGATCTTCAGGCCCGCGGCGCCGTTCCTCGCGTCCTCTTCCAGCTGCGCGGCGGCCGCCTCGCCCCAGCCGGGCTCGCCCACGCCGAAGAAGTTGATGTTGGCAAAGAAGACGAAGCGCGACGGGTGCCGCCCGGCCAGGGTCTCGAGCCCCTCGACCAGCGAGATGCCGCTCCCGCCCGACAGGTTCACCATCACCGCCATGTTCAGTTCGTCCATCTCCGCGATCAGGCGGTCCACCGCCTCGGGAGACATCCCCCGTCCGCGCTGGTGCCCGTGGATGTCCACGAAGGGGAAGCGGGCGCGCGTCACCAGATTCTCGGGGACGACCAGGGTGTTGCGCGGCTCGTACTCCACGACGGTGACGTCCTGGGCGGCGAGGGGGGATGGGGCCGGGAGGGTGGCCAGCACGGCCGCGGCGAGCAACGCAGCGGGCAGGGGGCCACGGGCGTCCGGCGTGGTGGCGCGGCCCGCGTGGGCGGCGCCCGGCCGGGGTGCAGTGAAGCGACGCATGGCGTTTGGTCGGGGCGTTCCCGTGTGCGCTAGCGCAGGCGCACCCGCCCGGGGTGCGTGCCGCAGGCGGGGACGGGTTCCAGTGCTTGGGGACATCGCTCTCTCTTCCTTCCTTCAACTCCGGCGGATGGTCATGAGCAGGTAGTGCTTGTGCGCGGTGAAGCCGGCCGGATCGATGACGGCGGTGCTCTTGCGGGCGGCGGCGCGGATCCGCTCGGTGACGTTCTCGACAACGTAATGCACCGCGGGGCGTTTTGCCCGCAACTTGTCCACGGCGAAGTCCACGGCAGGGAGGCCGATGCGGCTCGCCAGCAGGTGGGCGAAGCCGAGGGTGGGCAGCACGTTGGCGGTGATGTCGGTCTCGTCGGTGATCTCGAATCCGTTTTCGGCGAGCTGGGTGCGGAAGCGGTCGAGGCGCCAGCCGGAGCGTTCGCGGGGGGCCTGGCGAGGCCCTTCGGCGGCAGGCTGTCCGGTGCCCGCTTCCCCGTCCCGAAAGTAGTCCGCCACGATCCAGGTCCCGCCCGCTGCGAGGATTTCACGCATCACTGCGAAGACGCCGCGGGGCTGCATGTACTGGATGGACTCCGAATGGATGACGGTGCCGAAATGTGCCCGGAACCGGTCCGATCCCTCGTCCGCGAGCATGTCTTCGAAACGACAGTGAAGCACGGGGATGCCGGAGTAGTTGCGCCCGATGTGCTCCACCTGGAAGCGGTCGGGGGTCAGTCCGGTGACTTCGTGGCCGGCCGTTCGCAGGAGGCTCAGCAGGCCGCCCATTCCCGAGCCCGCGTCAAGCACCGGCTGGCCGGGGCGGTCGATCCGGTCCACCAGCTTTTCGGCGTAGCGGAGTTGGGCACGTTGGATATCCTCGAAGCTGATCGCCGCAGGCGGGGTCTCGGGATCGTCGAAGTAGCCGTAGTGGAGGAAATCGCCCGGAAGCATCCGGTTGTACAGGAGAAGCTGGGCGTTGGCATGCACGGTCGGGACGCGCCGGTGTGTCCTGCGGCGGCGAAGCCAGCGGACGACATGGTGCGGCAGCAGGGTGCGCCCGAGGATCTGCCTGAGGATCCAGCCGCCCTGCAGGCGGGTGGGCGGGGCCGGGTCGGATGGTGAGCGATCCATTCTGGTTTTCCGACGATACGGAAGGGTACTGCGTGGCGCAACCTCACTACCCGCCCCCGCTCCCAGCGCTTACAATAATCCCGATACCCTGTCCTCCCCACACCCGGAGACCCCGATGAAGATCGCCCGTTCGCTCGGATTCCTTGCCCTGGCGCCCGCGCTCGCCCTGGCCGCCGCCACCACCCTCGACGCCCAGGAGCGGATCCCCAGCCCCCGCGGCGAAGCCGCAACCCAGTTCGGTGGCACCTACGAAGGCCGCAGCTACACGGGCGGGTCGTGGATCGTCGTCGACTACGGCCGCCCGATCCTGCGGGGCCGCGACATGTTCGGTTCGGGCAGCGAGTACGGCCAGCGCATGCTCGCGGGCGCACCCGTCTGGCGGCTGGGCGCCGACAAGTCGACCCGCTTGATGACCGAGGCGGACCTGATGTTCGGGGACCAGCGGCTGCCGGCGGGCGAATACAGCCTGTTCGCCGACCTGAGCGAAGACGAGTGGACGCTGATCATCTCGAACTGGGGCGCGTCGGACGGCTTCCCGCCGGATGATCCGGACACGCTTTGGGGCGCGTACAACTACACCCCCGACCGGGATGTCCTGCGAACCGCCATGAGTGTGCAAACGGTCGAGATGACTTCCGACCAGCTGGTCATCTTCTTCACCGACATGACTGCGGACGGGGGCACGTTCGCGGTCTGGTGGGGCGACCAGGTGGCGATGACGCCGTTCTCGCTGGCGAGGTAGGGGCGGGGGCGCGCGAACGCTCCGGCTGCTACCGCCTCCCCCCGATCAGGAGCGGCCGCACCGGTACGTAGCGCGTGAGGCGCATCCGGTTGATCTCGCCGGCGTAGATGTTGCCGTCGAGGTCGACGCCGAGGAACTCGATCCCGGGGCCGACGTCCTCGTCGTGCTGCGGGATGAAGTAGGTGACCCAGGCCTGCTCGTTCTTCAGGTCGCCGATGCGGATGCCCTTATCCCAGCCGAAGTTGCTGCGCCAGGGGTCGGGGGGGCCGGTGCGCGGGTCGCCCGAGAGGCCGTCGCCGGCGTAGAGGATGTCGTCGGGGTCGATGAAGAGGCCGCTGGGCTTGCCGTACTGGGTCCAGATGTAGAGGAGGTTTCCCTCGGAGTTGAAGACCTGGATGCGGCTGTTGCCGCGGTCGGCGACGTAGACGCGGCCGCGGGAGTCGATCTTGATGTCGTGGGGGTCGCTGAAGCGGCCGGGCTCCCGGCTCTCCGAACCGACGCCGCCGCCGACCGCGCCGATGAAGGTGCCGTCGCTGGCGAGCCGGACGATGCGGTTGTTGCCGCCGCGGTGGCCGTCGGCGATCCAGATGTCCCCGTTCGGGGCGATCGCCACGCCGGACGGGCCGTTGAAGTGCGCCTCGCCGTCGCCGTACACCCCCGCCTCGCCGAGGCGCATGACGACCTCGCCCTGGCGCGTCATCTTCACGACCTGGTGCCCCATGCCCATCGACTCGCCGAGCGCGGCACGGGCGTCGCCGTGCGCACCGCCCTCCGTGACCCAGAGGTAGCCGTCCGCATCGAGGGCGAAGCCGTGCGGGAAGGCGAAGAGGCCGCCGCCGTAGCTCGCGACCAGGTTGCCGTCGAGGTCGAACTTGAGGATGGGGTCGATGTCGGTGCCGGCGCACTGGTTCGCGCCGCAGCGCTCCAGGATCCAGATGTGCTCGCCGTCCGGATCCGGGATCGCCCCGCTCACGATCCCGAGGGTGCGGCCCCCGGGCAGCTTCTCCCAGCCCAAGGTGGCCCGGTAGGGGTTGGGGGCGAGGGTCTGGGCGCGGAGGGGGGGCGAGGGGTTGGCCAGCGGCGCCGTGAGGCAAGCCACCACAGAGGCCGCGAGTGTGATGGCCGCCTCCCGGACGGCTCGCGCGGGCAGTCCAGTCCCCGCTCGACTGGGCAGTCCGGTCCCCTCCTGTCCGGTTGGCGCCGGGTTCATGGCTTCCCTGCCGGGGGCCTTGCCGCGGTTCTGTTCGTGCGGTATCGCGTTCACCGATATGGCCTCCTGTTTGACATCCGACGACTCGCGCCGGAATCTGCTAACGACGATCAGGATAGGTCCTTCGGGAGCTTCCGGGAAAGCCGCGCGGGACTTGCAGGCCGTACGTGAGCACCGTGGCTCAGCGCGGATGCATCGCCGCCCGATTGGAGCGGGGACCTATTCCACGGCCTGCTTGGGCCGGCCCCATCATGTCACCTGCAGGGAGTTGGAGAGACAGTGTCCAGACGCGCCTCGGCCTTCGCCATCGCGGCGATCAGCGCGACCCTTTCCTCGCCGGCCACCGCTGTCGCGCAGCAATCCACATGCGACGTGCCATGGCAGCTCGAGGAGACCCTGCGCCTGGGTTCCGTGGACGGAGAGGACGCCCTGAGTCCGGTGAGGGCGCTGGAGATCGGGCCGGATGGTCGGATCTACCTGCTCCAGAGTTGGGATCATCATGTTTCCGTGTTCCTGCCCGATGGGAGTCCGGCAGGTCGGATCGGGCGGGCCGGCAGCGGACCCGGCGAGTTCGCGTCCGATCCTCGCAGGATGGGATGGCGGGCGGACACGCTGTGGGCCAGCGACCGGTTTGCCACGCAGTTCTACCGCACGGACGGCACGCCGGTTCGCCAGGTGAGTTTCCGTGTACCGATGCCGGCGGAGGGATCCAGATTCGCGCCCGGCACTCCGCTTGCGGACGGTACCTTTCTGCCCTACCGCACCGTCAACGAACAGTTGGAGCTCTTCATGCTGGCACGGCGAACTCCGCTCCGGCGGCTGTCCGCCTCCGGCGAGATCGTCGACACCATCGCAATGATCGATCGCCACCTGGCCGATCATGCGATCCACAGGGAAACGGACAGCAGGGGCTTCGGCATGATGCTCCCGCACCCGCTGGCGCCCTCCAATGGCGAGTCGCTGCTTCCGGTGGTTGCAGTGGTCGACGGCTCAGCGGTGGTGTTCGTCGGGGAGGTGCGCCCGGAGGACGAACCGCCGACCTTCGACCTTCTCAGGATCGGAATTGCAGGCGATACGCTATTGCACAGGGCCGTGCCGTACGTGCCGCTGCCGGTGACGAGGGATGAACGGGAGCTGATGCGCGAGCGATTCGCCGCGGGGCGGGCCGGCGACCTCACCCCTGAGCGGCTCAGACCCCCGTGGGGCATTCCGGACGCGGAACGCCGGAGGCGGATCGCCCGTGAGGCAATCACCTTCCCGGAATACCATCCACCGGTCCGGCGCATCCTGGCGGGACGCGACGGTTCGGTCTGGCTGCTGCGCGAGGCCTGGCCGCGGGACGCAAGCCTGTGGGAGGTCTATGACGAAGAGGGCAACCTGGAGGGAAGCGTGCGAACCTGGACGGCGTCCACCGGGGACGCGGACTATCGGCCGTACATCTTCCAGGCCAGCCGGAGCGAAGTCTGGGCACAGATCCGCGGCGTGCTGGATGTGCCGTACATCGTCCGCTACGAGGTTCGCCGGAGTTGCGGGCAGGCGGGCTGAACAGACACCACTGCCCGAAAGCCGCGCGCGGGTTGCGTCCACAGCGACCTGTCCGCCGCCGACGGACTCGCAAAGCGGGTTGCGTCCACGGACATCTACCCGCCAACGGACTCGCAACGTCCGAGCCTGCAGCGAATCCCGGTCAGTTCCTCGCTCAGCTCCTTGAGCCGGGCGCGGGCTTCGGTGTCATACGCCTGGGCGTTGGCCCTCGCCTGCCTGAGGCCGCTGAAGTACTGCCCGCTCTCGAATTCGTCGGAATCGACCACCTGCATTACCGCGTCGGCTCCCTCGGCAATCGTCGCGCGCGGGGTCACGCCGAGGCGCAGCACCATCCCGGTGGGCATGTAGGTCGCCGGGTGGAGCGAGCCGACCACCACGCCCGTCCCCTCGAGCTCCTCGGCCAGGTCGTGGGTGAACATGATCTGGGCGAGCTTGCTCTGCGCGTACGCGCGTCCTCCGCTGAAGTTGTTCTCGATCATGACGTCGTCGAAGTCGATCGGCCTCTGGGCACCCGAAGAGACGTTGACGATGCGCGATGGCGCGCTGTCGAGGACGCGCTGCATCAGCATGTGCGTCAGCAGGAAGGTCGACAGGTAGTTCACCTGGAAGCGGTACTCGTGGCCGTCCTCGGTGAGCAGCCGCTCGTCGGGCGCCGAGCCGAATCCCGCGTTGTTGATCAGGATGTCGAGGCGGTCGTAGTCGGCGAGCAGCGTCTCCGCGAAGGATCGGACCTGGGCCAGCGACGCGAAGTCCGCGCGGTAGAAGCGGGCGCTGCCGGGACCGGCCGCGTTGATGGCGTCCACCACCTCCGCCCCCCGCTCCTCGCTGCGCCCGTGCACGATGACGTGATCGCCCCGCGCGCCGAACCGCATCGCGAGCTCCCGCCCGAGTCCCGAAGTGGACCCCGTGACCAGCACCACCTGCTGGTCCGGCGTGGGAACGGCGGGCGCCTGCGCGAGCGCCCCGGAGGCGAAGCCGGACGCGGCCACAAGGGCAAACCCGGCCGCAAGGGCAAACGCGCCCGTGAAGGCAGGCCCGTCAGCGATGAACAGAAGGCTTGTGAATCGTTTCAC
Source organism: Gemmatimonadota bacterium (assembly GCA_022826005.1). Taxonomy (GTDB): domain Bacteria; phylum Gemmatimonadota; class Gemmatimonadetes; order Longimicrobiales; family Gaopeijiaceae; genus Bin94. Next base: position 39,708 of record JAJDVT010000068.1, read on the forward strand.
GAGGCCGACTCCTTTCGATGGGACTGTACCTGGATCCGCATGCCAAGTTAGAATCGCCTGTGGGGAGGCGACAGATGCGGCCATTGCGGCTTCACGCCCAACGGCTGGCTTGACGCCCGCTGGCTGGTCCGGATTGACGTCCAGCGGCTGTCCGGCTTCACACTCGCTGGCTGGTCCGGCCTGCCGGCCGCTGGCTGGTCCGGCCGCTCGCCCGCCAGCCGACCCGGTTGCAGCGCCAAACCGACACTGTGGAGGAGACGATGAAGACAATCCCCCCGGACATCAGAGGCACACCCCGAGTCAACGCCCGGGCCGCCGCGACTGCCGCCCTACTTGCGCCGCTCCTGTTCGCGTGCGGCGGCAACGAGGATCCCACGCCGCCCGTGGTCGAGCCCCCGGACCCGCCTTCCGGCCCCCAATGCGACAATTCCATCACCGTTCCCGACGGCTTCTGCGCCATCCGCTTCCACAACGGCGTCGGTCCCGCGCGCAATCTGGTGGTCGCCCCCAACGGCGACGTATTCGTCGCGATGCGGGCCCGGTCCGGCAGCCGCGGCGGGGTGGTCGCGCTGCGGGACTCCGACGGCGACGGCCGTGCCGACCGGACGCAGGCGTGGGGAGAGGGCGGCGCGTCGGGCATCGCGCTTCACGAGGGCTCGCTCTACCTGGCGACCGACAATGCCGTATTGCGCTATTCCATCGCCCCCGGCTCCTTGACCCCCACCGGCTCCCCCGAGACCATCGTCGACGGCCTGCCCAGCGCCCGCAATCACGCCGCCAAGAGCATCGCCCTCGGCCCCGACGGCAGCATCTTCGTCGGGATCGGCTCCCCGGGGAACAACTGTCAATCCCCCGCACGCACCGCCGGCCTTCCCGGCAAGAACCCATGCGATGAACTCGAGACCCGCGCGGGCATCTGGCGCTTTGCCTCCGATCGCACGGGGCAGAGCCAGTCGGATGGCGAACGCTTTTCGACCGGAGTCAGGAACGGGGCGGCGCTGGCGATTCATCCCGGCTCCGGGGCGCTCTACGCCGTCATCCATGGCCGCGACCAGCTCCGGGAGCTATGGCCCGGGCTCTATTCCCAGTCGGAGGGTTCGGAAAACCCATCCGAGGAGTTCGTACACGTCACGCAGGGGTCCGACTTCGGGTGGCCGTACTGCTACCACGACCCGGGCAGCAACCGGAAGGTGCTCGCTCCCGAGTACGGCGGGGACGGGGAAGAGGTGGGCCGCTGTGCCGATATGGACATGCCCGCGATCGGGCTGCCCGCGCACTGGGCTCCCAACGCCATGACCTTCTCGTCCGGCGACGCCTTCCCGCAGGGCTATCGCAACGGCGCATTCGTTGCGTTCCACGGATCGTGGAATCGGACGCCGGTGCAGGCCGGCTACAACGTGGTGTGGATCCCCTTCGACGGTGACGAGCCCACGGGCGAGTGGTCCGTATTCGCGGACCGCTTTGCCGGGGGACGGATCACTTCGTCGAATCAGGCCGACAACCGGCCGACCGGGGTGGCCGCGGGCCCGGACGGCGCGCTGTACGTGAGTGACTCGCTGCGCGGCAGAATCTGGAAGATCATTCTACTGTAGAGGCGAAGTGGTCCTGTCCTGGAGGTGTTCAATGCGTAACAACTGCTCTTCGAACTCCCGGTTGATGCCCGTTCCGGCAACCAGCGGCGACACCGCCTTCCACTCGGCGCCGCGCCTGCCGGTTCCCGGCGCTTTCGTCGTGGCCTTCCTCGTTCTCGCCGCCGGCGCCTGTGGCGAAGCGCTCGGACCGCTGGTCGACACCGGGCCGATCAGGGTGGTCGCGTCGGTTTCGCAGACCGGGCGGTTCGCCCAGCTCGGCACGGAAGTGGGGCAGGGCTATGAACTGGCCGTCGAAATGCTGAACGAGAGGGGCGGAGTCGGGGGCCGCGAAGTCGAACTCATCCTGCACGACGACCAGAGTGACGTCCAGACGAGTGAGAACATCTATGGCCGGTTCGCGACGAGCGACGCGATGCTGGGGCCCTACAGCAGTCCGATTACGGAGATCGCGGTCGCCGTGGCCGAGGCATCCGGCGTGCCGATGGTGGCGCCCATGGCCGCGGCACCGGGCATCTGGGCCGGTCGGAACCGCCAGTGGAGCGTTCAGATGCTGAACCCGGGGCCGACCTACCTGCAGGGCTCGGTGGAGGTGGCCGCGCAGAACGGGGCGGCGAGCGCAGCCCTGGTGTACGAGGACAGCCAGTTCCCCGAGTCCGTGGCCGAGGGGATCCGCGAGGCCGCCCGGGCGCACGGCGTAGCCATCGTACTGGATCGTTCCTACCCGGTCGGCCAGGCGGACCATGAGGCGCTCGTGACCGCAGCCATGGAAGCCGACGCGGACCTCTTCATCGGAGGCGGCTACTACGACGACGCCGTCGCCTTCACGAGGGCCGTCCACGCGGTCGGCTACAAGCCGATGATGGTGAGCCTCAACCTCGGCGCCGCGCAGACCGACTTCGCCAATCAGCTCGGGGACCTCGCGCGCTGCGTGGCCGGTAACGCGCCCTGGCTGCCGACGATCCGCACCTCGGGCTTTCTCGCGACGAGCGAGGAGTTCGTCCAGCGCTACCGCGCCGCTCATGGGTCGGACCCCAGCTATTACGCAGCGGGCGCGTTCGGCGCGGTGGAGCTGCTCGCCGAGGCGATGATCGCCGCGGGCGGAGTGGAGGTGCTCGACCGCCACGCCATCCGGGACCGTCTCTTCGCGCTGTCGAGGGAGACGGTGCTGGGGCCGTTCGGTGTGTATCCGCTGGGCGACCCCAACTCCGGAGCGCAGCGAGCACTCAAGGGATTGCAGGTGCAGTGGCAGGACGACGGGACGGGCGGCCTGGTCCGCCGGATCATCCATCCGCCCTCGGCGGCGAACGCGGATGCCTGTTTTCTGAGGTGACCGCGGTGGCCAGGAACCCGAAGGTCGACGAATCACTCCCCAAATCCACGCGTTGGCGGCACGAAACGGACGCGCTGAGGGAGATCCTCATGGAGTGCGGCTTGAGCGAGGAGTTCAAGTGGAGGAAGCCCTGCTACGCCCACGCGGGCAAGAACATCTGCATCATCCAGCCCATGAAGGACTTCCTCGCACTCATGTTTTTCAAGGGCGCGCTGCTGAAGGATCCGGACGGCTTGCTGGAACGGCAGGGACCCAATTCACGGGCCGGGTTCCGGATGCGTTTCACCAGCGTGCAGGATGTCGCGCGGACCGCGCGGAGCATCAGGGCCTGCGTGCGCGATGCGATCGAGGTGGAGAAGGCCGGCCTGAAGGTGGAGATGACGGCGACGGATATCGAATATCCCCGGGAACTCACCGACAGGCTGCACGAGGATCCCGAATTCAGGGCTGCGTTCGAGGGACTGACGCCCGGACGACGGCGCTTCTACGCGGTGCACTTTTCCAGCGCAAAGCACTCGAAGACGCGGGCCGCGCGGATCAAGAGGTGCCGGCCGAAGATCCTCGATGGGAAGGGGTTTCATGACCGGTAGGGCGGGGTAAGGCGATCCCCGGGCCGGCACTCGCGTTCCCGCGGGTTCTTCGGTAACCCGAACATTTCCCGAACTGTGGGGTATAAGAAGGTAGGGCAGCGAACCGCTCGCCCTCGACCACCGGCCCTTCAGACCCCGGGATCAGACCATGATAGTCACCCACTCCCCCACCCCGACCTGCCCCGACGATCCCCTCGGCGACGAAATCGCCGCGCTCTGCGCCCATATCAGCGCCGCTACATACCGCCTCCTCACCCTGCTCCAGGTCTTCGACGAA
>JAJDVT010000124.1 GCA_022826005.1 Gemmatimonadota bacterium
GGCGGGCGCCGGGAACCGGGCATGGTCACTCGGCACCGGATACCGCGTCAGCCAGACCATGCGGCTCGGCATCGAGGGGTCACGCACCCTGTCTCCCGGTCAGCCGGGCGGCCTCGCGCTGAGGCTCGCCCTCGACTACAAGTTCTAGACATGGGAAGGAGCACGGACAGAGATGGGGTCGGCGACGGCGGTCAAACCGTGGTCCGCGACGGCTCGTGTAGCCCTGGCGATTTCCCGCCGTTGAAGGCGATTATCCCGCCGGTGGCGTCAACTGGAATAGGACACGGCCTAAAGGCAGGAAGCGCAGATCGTGCAGCCCTGTATGACTTTAGACGATTTCCTGCCTTGATTTGGGCGTCGTGCGATCCGCCCGGGGGACACCCGCATCAAGATCTTCGACCACGACGGAACCGGGGGACTTCACGCCCGTCGGCCGGGACCGGATCGTTGTTACTTCGACCACCTGGCGTACGCGGGTCATCGAACACCCGCTCCATCTCATGGACCTTGCGAGTGGGGCTACGACGCTGCGCTTCGGAGCCGCGAATGCAGGAGCTGAAGTGACCGGCCTCCAGTGGAACTTCGGCAAGAGCGTGGCGGGGAGCGTGATGAGCCGCCCCGAAACGGTGTGGTGGGGCTGGATTGCGACCCCGGCGGTACAGGAATGGTCCGTGGAGGGCGAGCTGCTCAGGGACTTCGATGGCGACCTTCCATGGTTCCCGGAGATCTACGAAGCGCCGGACCGGGCGATGGAGCCGCCGGAGACGCTGCTGCTCGGGTTGGCGCTGGACGGGCTGCATCCGATCCCTCCCGGAACCGAACGGGACTGTTACGGCTGAGAAGGCGACCCGCTGCCAATCCATTCCCCACCCCGGTAGTGCCCTCCGGTCCTACCGTCCGCCGTTCCTGCCGTCGAGCGCAACTCCGTCATCGATATGATGAGGCAGATGACCTCGAACATGGGCGTGGGCGAATGAGAACTGGTCCCCGGTCCCGAACGTCAGACCCGCCGTCGAGCACGTCGAGGGCATTCGCCGGGTCGGATACGCGCTCCATGACCACGGGCCGGTCGCGTATCAGCGAACCCCCAGCGAGAGCCGTCCGACTACCACGGTCTGGACGCCAAGTTCGTCAGTCTCGATGTAGGCGGCCAGGCCGTCGGGACCGAAGGCGTCCGGGATTTCGACGCCATCCGTCGGGAAGCTTCCCAGGTAGGTGCCGTCCGGCATCAGCAGATCGACCGGCCCGTCGCTATCCGGCTCCTCGCCACGCCGCTGCACCCAGATAGTCCCGTCCCAGGCCACGAACAATCCGCGAATGACCGGCACCTCGGAGAAGAACTCCATGTTCTCGATGTCCTCGCGCCGCCGCTCCCTTTCCACCTCCGGATCCCGGCGAACGGGCTGGCCGTTGATGACTGAACCGGTGCGGCTCAGTTCTTCATCGGGGATGGCCTCCAGTTCCCTCAGCCGGCGGTTCTTCTCTTCCCTGACCCGCCGCCCGGTCATTGGTTCCGGTGCGAAACCACGTGTGAGAACGCGTGAGATCCCTGTGCCCGCCGCGGCAATCTTGATCGCGTACGTCGTCGAGTCCGCAAACGCCACCGACCCGTCCGGTAGAACTCCCCAGTGCAGCTTGGGGTCGAACGTCAACGGTCTCGGCAGGCCAAAGAGGTTCGGTCCCACCCCCTCCCGGCCCGGAGGAAGCCACGCGTCGACGATGGTATCCGTGACGATCTCATCGCCCGCCAGGCTGACGAGCTCGATCGGCCGTGACGTTGCAGGGGCCCTCCGAGGGGGTTGGCCGTCCGGCGTATTCATCGACGAAGCAAACCTTCTGCTGCCGATGGGTGTCGTGATCACCGCATTTGCGCCGCGCTGGGCGATGAGGAGCCCGCTGATCGCGATCGACGGATTGCCGCCCATTCGCACCATCCGCTCGAAGTCGCCGTTCGGACCGAACACATGGTAGGCACGACGCCTCAACTCGCGTACCACCAGCCTGCCGTCGTCCATGGCCACCCAGTCGGTGATGTTGCGGAATTCGCCCGGTCCATCACCTTCCCGCCCGACCTGGCGGATCAGCGTTCCATCGGCATCCACAACGAAGATCCGGTTGACCTGGCTGTCGAACACGTACAGCCGGCCCGCCGCGTCGAAGGCCACGCTCGCGACCCTCCCGAACTGCTCCCACTCTTCGCCGCCCAAGGTGCCGATCCGGTACTGCTCCTCGAAGCTGGCCTCCACCAGTCGGTCTTCGCCCGGCAACTCGATCACTTCCTGGGCGGCCGCGGGATCTACCGACATGAGACATAGGATCGTGATCCCGCAGGCCGTATTCATCATTGTGGCTCTTGCGCTGTCCATGTCTCTCTTCCGCTTTCCGCTCGTGCGACGTGCCCACGTTCACTTCACTTCACGACCACCGCCTATGCCAGCCCGGGCGTCTGGCCGGACCAAGTTAGCCCGCGCCTGCGATTGGTGCAACGGAACCGTGCCCTTCGGCAGGCAATCGACCGACCCGCGATGGCGTCGAGACAGGACAAATCATCGGTCGTCGATCGACTTCTACAACGGAGTGCACGTCTGAGTCAGGCGCTGGGCGAGCGAACGTCGCGGCCATCGCGGACAACCTGCTGGTACCCGCCGGGACGGACGCCTTCTTCGACGGTACGGGCAAAGGGAAGGACAGGACACCTGAGGATCGTCCAGGTCGGCAAAAATGGCCCGACGAATAGCCGGGCCCCGGCGGCCAGCTCCCGCCGCCCTCACCCCCCGGCCACCACAATCCGAAACCGCACCACTCGCTCCACTTCCAACTCATCCTCGGTCACGGCCCAGACGTAGTCACCATCGAAGACCGCGGTCGAGAGCGTTGTGCCGTCCGGCGGCACCACGACCCCCAGATAGGTCCCGTCGGGCTCGAAGACGTCGTAGCGCACAGGTTCCCTCCAGATCACGGGCATCGAGGAGGGATCGGCGGGGTCGTGGTCCTCGTTCTCGACGGGGTAGCCCTCGGTCGATACCCTCACCCAGATGCGTCCGTCCCGGCCGGTCCGGAGTGAGCGGAAGAACGGCTTGTGCCTGGGAACCGGCGGGCCGCTCCAGCTCCAGTTCGGATCCGTTTCGCGCCTGGAGCGCACCATCTGTTCCCGTGCGTGGGCGCGTTCCTCATCGAGGACGGGGACCGGGTCCACAGCGCGTTCAATTCTCAGCACACCGTCGTCCCGGGCCAGGTCGATCCGGTACTCGGAGGGCATCCCGGTGAGGAAGTGCCCGCTGGGGTGGAACGTCCATTGGAACCTGGGGCGGAAAGGCCTGACCGCGGTCGGCGACGGGTGCGACGGTTGAGCGAGTGTGTCCACAGGCGTCCCGTCCGGACCCAGCACGAGCAGTTGCGTGACGAGACCACCGCCCGAGGACGGATCCCGGGATCGGTCGACAATGGGCACCAGCGTGCGACCGTGCATGTCCGTGTACAGCTGCCTAAACGTGTGCAGGCCCCCCGCAGGGTATCGCCACTGCTCGTTCTGGCCAGGCTCCGGACCGAAGACCTCGACGCGCTGGTTGCCGGGATTGCGCACCACCAGCCGCCCGTCCGGCAGCATCGCGATCGCCTCGGCGCGTTTGAACTCGCCCGGTCCCTCGCCCTCTCCGCCCAGCGTCTCCAGGTGATTCCCCCCAGCGTCGAAGACGCCGACATGCTGGGCCTGGTAGTCGAACACGTAGACGTTGCGTTCATCGTCCACGGCGAGCGAGAAGATCCAGCCGAAGAGATACTCCTCGGGGCCGTCGAGTTCGCCGATCGATACCTCGGGGACCAGGGTGGCCTCAGCGCCCCAGACGCTGCCCGAGATGGTGCGGACGACGGTGGTGTCGCCGATGGTCTCGGTGACGACATCCGGTGTGGCGGCGGTAGGGCCGGTGTCGGTTCCACAGGCCGCCAAGGCACATGCAGTCGTTGCGGCCAGCAGCACCATTGGACGGGTGCTCATTGTCCCCTCCTGGTCACACAATGTAAGCTTAAGTTTACAAGTTGACAACTGGGCTTGTCATTCCGGTGTCAGGACCCCCCAAACAACACGCTTGCCCCCTGCTCGAAGACGATGTCCCGCGGAATCCCCGCCGAATCCAGCCGGTCCAGGTCGGCCTGCAGTTCCGGCGGCACGATCCCCTTCTCGTCCATCAGCTGCGTGACCCCGTCGTAGTCCCCGTTGCCCTGCAGGGTCAGGATCAGCTCGCTCAGCCCCGCGATCGCCTCGCGCATGGCGTCGAAGTCGACCCGGTACTTGCCCGTCGCCTCATCCCGGCTGAAGGCGCCGTGCTCCTGGAAGTAGTTGAAGCGGACCATGTTCGCACGGCCGTGGGCGCTCGCGGCACCGAAGCGCACCGAGCGGAAGATCCCCGCCACGAAGGTCACGTAGTGGTGCTCGACCGAGTGCTCGGTGAGCTCCCCGCGCTCGAACAACTGGGTCACCATGTGCAGCCCGACCACGTCCGCCTTCCCCTCCTCCATCGGGGAGGCGTGCTCGCGCAGCGCCTCGCGCACCGTCCCCAGCCCGTTCACGGTGTTCTTGATCCCGAGCCCGTGCGCCACCTCGTGGAACATCGTGTTGCCGAAGAAGGCGTCGAAGACGACGTACTCCCGCTGGTCGTCGGCGATCAGGTGCTCCGCGATCGGGACCATGATCTCGTCGAACTTGGCGCGCATCGCGTTCTTGAGCTGGAGCCGCCGCGTCCCCTTGGCGAGCTGCACCTCCTCGTCGTTCGGGAGGTTGACCGCGATCGCCTTGGCGCCCGCGTTGGCGTCGCCGCTGTAGTAGACCGCGTCGTAGGCATTCAGGTCGGAGTCGGTGCCCGGGGTTTCGGCCTTGTACTCGTCGGCGACCGGGAGGCTCTCCTGCAGGGAGGGCAGCAGCGCCGCGAACCGCGCCAGCCGCTCGCTCCACTCCATGTCCTTGATGAGGACGAACCCCTCGTGGGCGGCCTTCGCCCCGAACATCTGGTCCTCGTATGTCTCGATGGGCCCGATCACGACATCGATCGGGTTGTCCTTCATGTCGAGCCAGGCCATGTCGCTGGGCTGGTAGTCGCCGGTATCGAGGGCGGCGGCGCGGAGCATGAGGTAGTGGGCGAGGGCTGGGTCGCTGGCGAGCTCGGCGGCTTCGCGGAGCCTGGCGGCAGCGGCCATGTGGGCTTCCGCGAAGGCTTCGTGGTAGGGGTGGGCAACGAGCGCGCCGTTTTCGTCGCGGCGGACGAGGGTGTAGAGGGAGCGGAGGGCTTCGTTTTCGGCCGCGGCGGCCTCGAATTCGTCGGCGGTCATGTCGGCGGGGTAGAAGTTGGCGCCCGCGGGCTTGGGGCCGACCCCGTCGATGAAGGGGCCATCGCCGCGGAGCCGGTCCCAGGGGCCGTAGTTGATCTCGATGTATTGGCGGGTGGCGTCGTCGCCTGCCGCCAGCGCGAGGGCGGCGTCCTTGTCGCCGTAGGCCTGTTGCCAGAAGACGTGGTCCATGGGTTGGACGGCTTCCAGGAGGAGGCGGACGACTTGCCGGTCGTTTGCGGAGAGGTGGGAGAGGTCGGATTCGAGGCGGAAGACGGCGTATTGGTCGACGAGCGCTTGTATGGCGGGGTCGGAGGGGGCGGCGGGGGCGTCCGATGCGGGGTCGGCGCAGGCGGCGAGGGCGAGGAGGAGGGCGGCGGTGGTGCCTGAATGGACGATGTGCGAACCGGCGTTCATCGGATGCTCCTTCCGGACGGGGGACGGGGAGAGGAGGGAGATTTGAGAATAGGGGGGAGTGAGCGGAGAGGCCACAGAGCGGCACGCCTCGGCGGGCCGGGTTGAAGGGGATGCCGTCGGACGCGAGAGGGCGTGACCAATCATGGCCTCGCGAGTGGTGGGTTAGGTTCTCTGTATTACGGATTCCCGGGTATCACGCCAGCCGGGAGGTTCACGACCTGCAGAGCGAGTTCCATGAGCGAGGGACAGCGTCTCGAGTGGAAGACTTCCTGGCACGACGGCCACCTGAAGACGGCGTGCGCCTTCGCCAACTCGGATGGCGGTGCCCTTGAGATCGGCCGCGACGATGAGGGTGAAGTCGTCGGGATCGGTGCACGGGAACGCCGGCGGTTGCTGGAGGAGCTGCCGAACAAGCTTCGCGACCTGCTCGGCATCGTTGCCGCCATCACTGTGCAGGAGGAGGACGGAATCCCCTACGTCCGCATCGTCGTGGAGCCGTATCCGGTGGCGATCAGCTACCGGGGGGTCTACTACCAGCGCAGCCGAAGCACGAACCAGATACTCCGGGGTCCGGCGCTGGACCGTTTCCTGCTCGGAAAGACCGGCAGGTGCTGGGACGGAATGCCGGACCCCCGCGTGGTGTTGGATGACCTCGATTCCGTAGCAATCGCCGGGTTTCGGAAGCGGGCACGGAAAGAGGGGAGGCTTTCGGGAAAGGCGCTCGACGAGGACGATCCCGGTCTCATCGAGAAGCTGCGCCTCACCGACGGCGATTACCTGACGAAGGCCGGCATCCTCCTGTTCCACCCTGACCCGGAGCGGTTTGTGGCGGGCGCGCACGTCAAGGTCGGGTATTTCCGTGACGAGTCGGACGTGCGCTTTCACGATGTTATTGCGGGCGATCTCTTCACGCAGGTCGCCAAGACCATGGAACTGCTGCTCTTCAAGTACCTGAAGGCGGGGATCACCTACGAAGGGATCCAACGGGTGGAGCGCTACCCGATGCCCGAGCCCGCACTGCGGGAAGCTCTTCTCAATGCGGTGGTCCACCGGGACTACGCGGTCCCCACTCCGATCCAGATCCGAGTCTACGACGACCGCCTGCGTATCTACAATCCGGGTTCCCTACCCGAGGGTTGGACGCTGGAGAGGCTGCTGGGCCCGCACGCGTCCCAGCCCTACAATCCGGACATCGCGAACGCCTTCTTCCGGGCGGGTGAGATCGAGACCTGGGGACGCGGAATCGACCGCGTTCTGCGTGCTTGCAGACGGGCCGGGACGCCGGAGCCCGAGATCCGGTTGGCGCCCGGCGGCCTCTGGTTCGAATTCCGGTTCTCGGATGACTACCTGGAGAGCGTGGGAGTGACGCGAAAGCGCGGCGAAGGGTCGGGGGCAACCTCCGAGGGATCAGGTCGGGACCAGGTCGGCACCAGGTCGGCACCAAGTCGGCACCAGGTCAGGATTCTCCGCAAGTCGTTGGCGGCGCAGCCCATCACGGCACTCATGGCGGCGGTGGGCAGAAGGGATCGCACCAAGTTCAGAAACCAGCTTCTCAGGCCGTTGCTGGACGCCGGGTGGATCGAGATGACCATTCCGGACAAGCGCACGAGCAGGATGCAGCGGTATCGGACGACGGCGGTGGGGAGGGAAGTGCTGGCAGCGAGGAGCGGGGAGTGGGCGGGATCCCCGGTGGCGACTTCGGAACGGGGGGAAGTGCCCATGGTGAGATCGCCGCGGCGGGGGGGTGTCGGGGAGTAGGGGGGCTGGACGCTTGCTTGGTCAGGGGGGTCTCCCGTGTCTTGCGCAGGACTGAGGAAAGCGGTTGGCTCCACGACGGAGGCGGGTTACCACAGCAGGTGGGCGAGCGGCTAAGGTCCAGTCGCGCGGAGCCGTTTCAGCAATTGATCGAATCGCTGGAGTGAGCACCGTTGGTCAGAGAAATGTAAACATCTCTTTACTTAATGACAACCAGAGTTGACAGGCCACGCCACCATCGAGTGTATTGGACTCCGCCGGTCCCAGTCGATCCACCGCTTGACCACCTCCTTCAAGTCGCCCACTCTACGCCGGTTGATGTCGACTCCGGGGGAAGAACTTACCGGTCGGCAGACGGTCCAAACAGCTGCCGAAGCCAAGTGGCCAGTTCGGTGCAGAGGTCCCCCCCCACCTCCAGATCCCCCGCCCTAATCGCCAGCCCCATAGGGCGGGGCGGGAAAGCGGCCAGACAGAATCATCTTCCGGGACCATGTCTGCGATGAAGTCCTCAAGCTCACCGGGGGATCGGTTATCGGGCACCAACGGGCCTCAATGTCATCGTTTGCGTCGACGAGGATCCCGACAGCGCGGCGGCCCGGGGCCTTGAGTTCCACGCTGATGGAATCCAGAAGACGGTCGATCCCTGACTTCTCCACGATCTCGAAATCGGGCATGGGTTGGCTTCGCCGACAGATGTGATGTACGACGTGCAGGTCATCCCGTCCCTCGACGAGCAAGACACGGTCGGGCACGGGGCCCGTTGGCAAGGCCATGGCGCGCTATCTGACCTCGATGCCCTGTTCGGAGGCGATGGCCAAATCCTCCGCACAGTACTCGACCGCGCGGATACGCCCGTTAGCCCCCTCGAGGCGCACGAGAACCCCGTTCCAATCGGCCTGGGCGGTGGCCGCCGTCGCGAACCCGCGTACGCAGTCCCAACTGTGCGTCGTAGCCGCGACCTGTAAGCCTCCGCGGTGGGCGGTATGGAGGACCATCTCCCACATGGCGGGCTGGACGGCATGGTGAATGCCGTTCTCGGCTTCGTCTATGAGCAGAAAACCACCCTGGGCGTTGGCAAGCGCCAGCGCGATTCCGAAGAGGCGCACTGCCCCATCGCCCAGGCTTCGGAGAGAGACCGGACAGTCTCCGCCCTTCAGCCTTACCGCGACCCGTCTGCGCTCTTGTCTGCCCCGGCCTCCTCCAAGCATGGCAACGCGCTCCACTTCGTCTGAAAGCACGAGGTTGAGGGCCGATACAGCGAGGTCCTCATGTTCGGTGAGCGCGATATTGTCCCAAAGGCGTGCGGCGTCTTCAGACGTCAGAGACTCCGGGCCGACGGATTCGCACTTGGCGGCAGGGGGGAAGTCGTGCCGGTCGCTGAAGTCACCGTGCCGCGCTATGGACGGATCGCCGACATAGGCCTTGTTGAATTCCGCCGTGTGGAATGTGTCGGTCTGACCAAGGAAAGAGGTCTCGAGAACGTGCGCACCGCTGGAGGAACTCACCGCGGCAGCTGCTGCACCCGAAAACCCACCGGTTCTGGACTTCGTCTCGATTCGCAGCGTCCTTGCCGGGTCAGTCGGCCCGATTCTGATGGTGTTGGCCGTGGCGCCGTTCCGGCTGTGGAACAGTGCACCGAAATCGAGCGGTGCAAGTGGCCGGTCATGGCCGTAAACGGCGGGCGGGAGACCCTCACGCCGCTCGACGAGCTGTGCCAGCGCAAGTGGGTGACCCTTTGCCGCATAGAGGCGGATGGCGTCAAGCACCGTGGTCTTTCCCACGCCGTTGCGGCCCGCAAATAGGGTCACCCGCCCCAGGCGCGGAATGGTCAGATCCCCGATCCCGCGGAAACCGCGGATCCGGAGGTCCGGCAGCTGTGATGCGTTGGGCGGCGGCTGTTCAGTCATCGGCTAACCGGAATCCTCTCAAGCGGAGTCCCTCCTACGACATTGGGGCGGCTGCATTAGGCTGATGCCCCCGTTTCGCCATGAGAAGCCTTTCACCCGCGCGAGCAGGGTGCATGGGGCGGCCACATCCTCCGCTGGCTGCTGGAGCAAACAGCGCCTCGAACGTAGGTTGCCGCATGTCCGACACACAACTGCTTCTGGAGGATATGACCTGGCCCGAAGTCGAGCGGGCCCTCGCGTCGGGATTCAGGACGATCGTGGTCGCGGCGGGCGCGGTGGAGCAGCACGGCCCGCACCTCCCACTGCTGGTGGACGCGGCGCGCGGGGACCGCCTGGCGCTCGAGGTGGCGCGACGGCTCGGCGACGCCCTGGTCGCGCCCACGATCCGGGTGGGGTGCTCCGAGCATCACATGGGCTTCCCGGGCACCCTGTCGCTACGGCCCGAAACCTTTGCGGCCATCTGCGTCGACTACACCGAGAGCCTGTCGCGGCACGGCTTCCGCACGATCTGCTTCATTCCGTCGCACGGGGGCAACTTCGCCCCCCTCGCCGACATGCTGGGCGAGCTGCGCGCGGCGGCGGGGACCGGCTGCGAAGTGCGCGCCTACACCGATCTGCGCGGCTTCGTCGCGCTGTGGGAGGGGGCGGTTCGGGAGCTGGCCCCCGGCCTCGCGCACCGGGTGGGGGGACACGCGGACATCGCGGAGAGCTCCGAGATGCTCTGCATCCGGCCGGACCTGGTCCGCGAGGAGCTGGCGGAGCCCGGTGCGCTGGTGTCGTTCGACGACTCCGTGGCGAAGCGAATCTTCGACGACGGGTTCCGCGCGGTGACGCCCAACGGCATTCTCGGCGACGCGCGCGGGATGAGCCGCGAGATCGGTGCCCTGTGCATCGCCCGCGTCGCCGAAGGGGTGGCCGCCGCTCTGAGGGACGGATGAGGGAGCTGGCGGGACGCGTCGCCGTGGGCGCGATCCGGGCCGCTGGCGCTTGACGACCTCCCCCAAGTCGCCCACTCTTCGTCAAGCCAACGTCGAACCCCCGGGGAAAAACGCAATGCAGCTTGCCCTGGCAACCGCTGAAGCACTTTCTGGCCCTCCGGCCATCGAGGCCGGGCTGGCGGATTGGCTGTCCTGTACGGACGGGCTCCGCCTCATCGCGTCGACCGTCCTGGCGCTCCTGCTGCTGGCAGCCTGGCGCCCGGTCCGCTGGTACTTCAGTTCGAAGTCCACGGCAGATGCAAGGCTCGTCCAGGCATGGCATGTGGCTGCCATAGTCGCCTTCCTTGGCGATGCGTACTTCGCATTCTGGAACCTCAGAGACTGTCTTGCCAATGGAATATCGGACACCGGCAATCCCGACTGGTTTCCTGTCTTAGTGGGCGGAGTAATGGTGGCGGCGATGTGGAAATCCGGTGTTTTCGATGGCAAGGAGTCGAAGGAGGGCGAGGTGGAGGACGAGGAATAGCGGCCGGCCCCCCCCATGCACGACCCCGCCGATGGACTCCCCCTCTTCGACCGCCGTTTGCGCATCGAGGCCCTCGCCGCAAGGCTCCGCGAGGTCCGGGGCGATTTCGAGCAGGGAAGTGTCTCGACTCCACGCGGCATCGTGGATTTCGTCCTGCTTCCTGTCCTGCGGCAACTGGGATGGGACACCGGGGACCGGACCAGGGTGGCGCCCGGATTCGAAACCGGGGCCGGGGCCGTGGACTTCGCGCTCTGCCATCCTCCCGGCGATCCGCGGATTCTCGTGACAATCGGACCGTTCCATGGGTCGGCGGGGGCTGCTGGCACTCACCCATTCGACGACTGCTCGATTCAGGCCCTCCAAGTGGCGGTATTCGAGGACGGCCGCCGCTGGAGATTCCACTTCCCGGCTGGGCGGGGCCACATCCGTAACCGGGAGTTCGCCCGCTTCGACATCGTGGATGACGAGAGCGAGAGCGTCGCCGGAGTCCTCGACACATACCTTTCCTTCCACGCAACCAGGTCGGGGGAGGCGTTCGGCGAGGCTGCGCGGGACTACGGCGAGAAGCGCTTCCCGGCCGAGGCCCATGCGGCGTGGCGCCGCGCCGTGGCGGGTCCCGAGGTTCTGGGGCGCTTTCTGCGTGAAATGGAAGAGACCATGGGCGTCCCGGCCGACCAGGGCCGCGCGGAGACGTTCATCAGCGCCCAGCTCGGGACGATCCGGTGGCCGGCCGATCCGCCGGATGCGAATCCTGCCCGGCGGGTCGGGGTGGGCGACCGGGTCCTTGTCTACAACTTCGAGTCTCGCGAGATCGACACCTGGGTCGTGGTCGGCGGCGAGCCCGACTGGGACAACGGGGAGGTCTCGCGCAACTCCCCCATCGGGCGCTCTCTCTTCGGTGCCCGCGAGGGAGAGGAGAGGGAACTCGGCCTGCCGGACCGGGAAACTGAGCGAATTCGAATCGTGTTGATTCAGCGGTTGGCGAGATGACTCCCGCCCGCCTCAATCAAGCTCCAGCATCTGTTCGACGAATTCCACCATCTCTGCCGCAACGGACTCCCCCTGCGCGGCCGCCAGCCGGAACCACTTCAGGGACTCGGCCACATCGGGCCCCGTCCCCGCCCCCTGGCCCTTGAAGTACATCATGCCCACGGCCACCTGAGCACGCGACAGCCCTTCCAGGGCGGCCCTGCGATACCACTTGAAAGCCTCCCCGAAGTCCTGCTCCACGCCCCTGCCCTGGTAGTAGGCGAAACCCAGGTTGTGCTGGGAGCGCCCGAAACCCCCTTCGGCCGCCTCCCGGAACCACTTCAGCGCCTCGTCCGCATCCCGCTGGACACGCCGGCCCTCTTCGTACGCCATCCCCAGGTCGTGCTGGGCCGGAGGCCATCCTTCCTCCGCGGCCTCTCGAACCAGCTCGAACGCCCTGGATTCGTCCCCGGGCAGGAAGTCCCCTTCCTCGTACAACCGGCCGAGAACGTGCATCGCCGGCAGGAATCCGCTGTCCGCCGCCGCCGATAGCCACTTCTCGGCCTTGGCGGCGTCCCTCTCCAGTCCGATGCCGAGCACGTAGGCGCGGCCCAGGTGCAACTGCGCGTGCGGATACCCACCCTCGGCGGCAGCCCGCAGCCACTTCACCCGGTCCGTTTCATCCTCCAGGTCGGTTTCTCCGTCCGCGTACATGACGCCGAGGTTGTATGCGGCATGGGTCTCTCCCTGCACCGCCGCAGCGCGGAACCACCTGACCGCCTTCTCATCGTCCCGCTCCACACCCTTCCCCTCTGAGTACGCGACACCCAAGCTGTTCTGCGCGTCGGGGTGCCCCTGGTCGGCTGCCTTGCGAAACCAGCGGACGGCCTCGCGGCTGTCCTGCTCGACTCCCATCCCGCGAGAATAGGAGACCCCGAGGTTGTACTGGGCGTCCGCGAAACCCATTTCCGCCGCCCGGAGATTCAGCTGCGCGGCCTTCTCCGGGTCGGGATCCAGTCCCCCGTCGCCGAAACGGTACATGCCGGAGAGATTGTGAATCGCAATCGGGTCGCCCTGGTCGGCCGCCGCACGGAACCACTTCAACGCCTGCACGGAGTCCGGCTCTGGAAGGCCCTCGCCCTTCTGGCACATCACCCCCAGGTCGTTCTGCGCGGCGGCGTCGCCCTGCCTGGCCGCCGCCCGCAGCCAGCGAACCGCCTCGGCGTCGTCCTTGGGCACACCCAAGCCGTCCAGATAGGCGTTTGCGATGAAGAACTGCGCTTCCACGTCACCGCGCCAGGCCTCCCGAAGGGTCGCCTCGGCCAACTCGCGAAGCTCTTCCTCGTCGGGTTCGGAAAACTCGTCGTCACCGCGGAGCGCGCCGAGCAGGTACCTTGCCGGCGTATGCCCGGCCGCCGCGGCGACCTCCAGATGGCTCTCGGCGTCGGGGTCCTCGTCCATGTCGGCTTCGAAATCGGCGTACATCATGCCGAGCAGCAGGGGCGCGTCCGGGTCGCCTCCCGCGACTGCCTCCCTCAACCACCTGGCCGCTTCCTCTAGGTCCATTTCCACTCCGTCGCCGTCCCGGTACATCTCCGCCAGGATCGTCTGGGCGCCGGTGTGACCCTGCTCGGCCGCGGCGCGGAGCCATCTGGCCGCCTTGGCGGCGTCGTGCGTCGCACCGCCCTCGTCGATCAGGTACATTTCGGCGAGCCGGAACTGCGCTTCTGGAACTCCCCGCCTTGCCATGAAGAGGACCCCCGCATCGGGTCCCTGCCGGGACTTCCGCTGCCGGGATCTCCGCTTGCCGCGTTTGCGGGGTTGTTTTCGTTTTCGGGCCATGCACCCTCACACTCCGCCCGTGGCGTAGCGCCTATTCGTCCTCGCTGGAGCGCAACAGTCCGTTCTTCAAAGCGAACTGCACGATCTCCGTACGGCTGCCCAAACCCAGTTTGCGCCGGGCACGCGCCAGGTACCCCTCCACCGTCTTTGGACTGAGGAACATTCTCTTGCCCATTTCCCTGGCGGTGAACCCGCTTGCGTAGAGTTCGATCACGGTGCGCTCGCGCGCCGAAAGCGCGCTCAGTGCCGGTTCCTGCGGCTCATCGCGACTTCGCTTTTCCCGGGCGAGCAGGGTAGCGGCCCGGCCCGGAAGGTAGGAATGGCCCCGGACCAGGGCTTCTATGGCGCCGACGAGGTCCGTATCGGCCACCGACTTGTTCAGATAGCCCGCCGCCCCGGCATCCAGCGCCTCCGAGAGGTGTTCCTCTTCATCGTGCACGGTCAGGATCAGAACCCGGGTGTCCAGGCCGAGGGCCGTGATTTGACGCGTGGCCCTGATTCCTCCCATCCCCGGCATCGCCAGGTCCATGATGACGATGTCCGGTTGCAACTGCTTCGTCCGGGCCACGGCCTCCTCACCCGACGATGCCTCCCCCACGACGTCGATCCGCTCGGTGGATTCCAGCAGGGCCCGGAGACCGGCGCGCACGACCGTGTGATCGTCGATCAGCAGCACACGGACGCTGTTCACCCGAACATCTCACCTCCCGCCTTTCCAGGCGGCTCACGGGACCTAAGTTGAGAATATACCACCGGAAGGGTCATGCGCACATTGGCAGTCGCCGTCGTTGGCGGACGACGAATTGGAGGTGGTCCCCTACTCGAGCACCCTGTCCCCGATCAAATGCGTCGCATGTTCCCACTCGTCGAGCGGCGCCTTCCACCCGCGCTCACGGATCCGCCGCAGGTACGTCATCTGCGCCAGGTGATAGAGGTAGTGCTGGGCCATGTGGATGACGTCCGGCCCGAGCCGCGCGCCCGTTTCGCCGTCGAGCGAGGTGCGTTCGGCCATGAGGCCGGCGTCGCTGCCGCATGCTTCCACCTCCCGGATGACCTGCTCCTGGATTGTGCGCATCCGCCCGGCGATCTCGTCGGCCGTGCCCGGTGCGTCATGAGTGATGACGGGCTCGATCCCCAGCCGCTTCAGGAACCAGATGTCCACCCGGTACATGTGGCGGCAGATCTTGCCGATGCCGCGCGTTCCCGCCGCGGGGTTCCAGTCGAGGTCCGCCTGCGCGATCCCGTTGAGCACCATGAAGAGCGGCTTCCGCGCGGCGTCGAAGATCTCGATTGTGTGAGCGATTCGGTTGCGGGTGTGTGTGCTCATCGACCGCCTCCGAGGCGGTGCCTCTTCTTGAGGCGCTCAACCGTCTCAGCGAACGTATGCACCGGTACGATCCGGAGCGTGTTGAACGAGGCGACGCCGGATTCGACGGCGAAGGCCTCGATGAGCTGAGGGTCGTCTGCATCGACCACCCAGAGGAAAGTGTGCTCCAGCGCCGAATGATACCGGGCCTCGATCCGATGGATGCCGTAGGCGTCGGCAAGCTGCCGGGGGTCGCGTTCCAGAATGTCCGCGAACACCTGGGCGTACCTGGGGACGTAGATCGGACAGGTCTCCGGGGTGTGGCTGCCGTAGATACCGTATAGCATGTCGTCAGGGTCGGGTGCCATTTCCCGGCACCTGCGCGTCGCTCCTCGCCGCGTCGGTCATTCCGGACCCCCCAGCGGCACTCCGTCCAGCCCCCGGTCCGGGTCGATCTCGATGCCGAGGTGGGCCAGCGCCGTGGCGGCGACATCGACGATGAAGGCCGGCCCGGGCGGCGGCCAGCCCACCGTCGCCGGGCCGCTCGCCAGGATGAAAATCGTCATCTCCTCGGGCGAGTCCCCGCCGTGGCCGCCGTCGGCGCGCCTGCCATGGTCCGTACTCATGAGGACGAGCCAGTCCTCGTCGGCGAAGGTCGGGCGCGCGCGCATCGCGTCCACGACCATCCCGACATGGCTGTCGGACAGCGCGATCGCGTCCCGGTACTCGGCGCCGATCGACCCGTGCCGGTGACTGGTCTCGTCGGGGTTGCCGAAGTAGACGAACATCGCGTCGGGGTCGGCCTCGCTCAGGTGCCGGGCCGCGCGGGCCGCGACTTCGCCGTCGGCTTCCGCCCAGCCGAGGTCGTAGCCGTCGACCACCTCCCGCACGTCGATCTCAGCCGGGAGGACCGGGCCGGGGTCGCTCTCCAGCTCCGCGAGGGGGACCCAGTCGAGAGCCGCGAAGGTGGCCAGTTCGGGGCGCGCCGCCTCGACCCGTGTCAGGAACGAGGGATAGGTCGCATAGTCGCGTCCCGTGAAGTTGTTGTTGGTGACGCCGTGCTTCTCGGGCCAGACTCCGGTGAGCATCGAGGACCAGGACGGGCCGCTGACCGACGGGGTCGTGGTGCGGGCCTGGTCGGTGTACCAGCCGTCCGCCGCCAGAGCGTCGATGTTGGGCGTGGCCACCTCGGCGAGCACATCGGGCCGCACCCCGTCGATCCCGATCAGGAGGACCCTGGGCGTGCCGCGCAGCCCGTCCTCGCCAGAGGGCTGTCCGCCACCGCAGGAGGCACCGAGGAGTGACGCGAGGAGAAGAATCGGTGCGCGAAAAGCGCGAAACGTTGTTTTGGCCATGGTAACGCTTACGATGAGGTGTGCGCGGCCCTGTGTCCAGCTTTTGCTTCGGCGCGCCCAGAGCCGCCGTTGTCACTCAGGCTGACGCCCGGCGGAGCGATCGCGTACGTGGATTCGTCAGTCTACGAAGTCCGGTTCGTGCAGGATGGCAGGACGGTCAACACGCTGACGCGCGCGATTGCGCCATTGCCGGTCACGCGCGCGCTGACATCAGACATACGCGACCGCATGATTCGCGAACTGGAGGCTGAAGTCGGTTTCGGGGCCGTGCTAGCGGGCGTCAGATGCCGCCCTGTTTATCGCCGTGTACTGCTCCGCGAGTTGGCGTTGCGCGTTTTAGGAGATCGGCGAGGACTACATCCTGGGCAGAGTCGTGGATGAGATGGGGGTGGTGTCGATCCAGCTGTGGCCGCTGGAGAGGTCGGGTGCCTTTTCTCCGTCTTGACACATCAGGGATCTCGAAACTATTATGTAATACTGTCACTGGTCATGTAATATCCTCGCAACAGAAAGAGTCGCGACGTGATGATCGCGTCGCACCGGAAACGCGAGTTCGTCGCGAGCTACTGCGGCCACCGGATCTACAGGGTGTGGAAGGAATGGCGAATCCCCGGTCCCTTCCGTGGCGCTGCCTACGGCGAAGGCTACCGGACGGACGGAATGGCCCGGCCGGGGAAGACGCTGCTCGATGTGAAGAACTGGATCTTCGCGTACGGCCACGACTGACGACTTGCCGGCAGCACCAGGACTAGCGATCGTGGGAACCCCATGACCCGCACCATCACCTTGATTGCATTTGCGCTACAGCTGCCCCTCGGAGCCTCGGCCCAGGAGCGGCTGTACTTCGAGTCCGGCGTGGGTGCGCTGCTCACGCCACGGATCACCGTGCGGGGCACGGACAACGACTGGTCCACCCGTTGCGACCTGCTCATCAACCCGAACGGCGTCGAGACGGCCACGGAGTGCGATCTCACCCCTCCGCCTACAGAGTGGACGAACACGTCGGGTCGTGCGACCGGGCTGACCGCAGGGTTCGCCGTCGGGTACCGCATGGGGTGGGTAAGCACGGAACTCGAGTACGGCTACCGCACCGCCGCCCACCACGATTACACGCCCACCGTGATCGGCGACGAGATCACGCTGGACAAGGCGGACCAGGAGCTCGAGCGGGCCATCGGCGGAGTCGGGGACGTCAGCGCTCACAGCCTGACGGCGAACGTCGTCGCCCGCTTCGGCAACCGCCACGTCACCCCCTACCTCGGCGTCGGTGCCGGTGTCTCGAGGGTGACCGTCGACTACTTCAGCCTGTGGAAGCGGAACGACGACCCGGCCCGGATCCGCACGTTCGCCGATCCCGTGCTGCGCGCGAAGCTCGCCGGCACCACGACGCTCGGCTCCGGCGTGCTCGTCGACTACCTTCCGGGGCTCCAGGTGCTGGCCGGAGCGGAATTCCGGGTCGCCGAGCGCGTGAGTCTCGGAGTGAAGCTGCGCCGCACGCACTACGGCGAGTTCCGGAGCGACCCGCGGGAGTGGGACCAGCTGCGCAGCCACGAGTCGACCGTCGGCCGTGGCGATCGCATCCTCTACCAGGTCCGCACCGCCGACACGGGCGCCTGGACGATCACGGTGGGATTGCGCTACGGAGGCTAGCAGTCACCGCACGAGGACCACCGCCGCCTCCACCCACCGAAAGGAACCCGCCCATGCGCTACGCACTCGCCACACTGCTCATGTTCACGCTCGCCGCTCCCGCGCACGCGCAGCTTGGCCTCCACCTGATTGGCGGCGTAGGCAGCTCCACTGTGCTGCTCGACGACGACGATGCCGGCGATACCGGCCACAAGTTCAGCTACCACGCCGGCGCCGGCTTGACGGTGCCGGTCACCACCGGCATCGGCCTGCGCTTCGATGCCCTGTACGTGCAGAAGGGCGCCGTGCTCGACGCGAGCGAGCCGGGCGTGACGATCGAGGCAGACGTCGACCTGGCCTACTACGAAGTCGCCTCGTCCGTTACCGTCGGCAATGAGCATGTGTATGCGATCGGCGGGCCGTGGTTCGCGTTCAGGGCAAGCTGCGACATCAGCATTTCGGCCGCCGGGATGTCGATCGAGCAGGAGTGCGGCGAAGACACACTCGACATCAGGAACACGGACTTCGGCGTCTCCGGCGGGCTGGGGCTGAAGGTCCCGCTGGCCGCGGGCCTGACGCTCGGCCTCGAGGGAATCTATTCGGCCGGGCTGGCGAACGTGTCGGCCGAGGACGGCGACGGCGAAGCGAAGCACCAGTCGCTACGCGGCCGCGTCGTCATTACGCTGCCGCTCGGCGGATAGGACAGCGGCAGGGAGGTTTCCATGAAACGAATGATCCTCGTGCTCACCCTCTCCCTGTGGACCACGCCGCTAGTCGGCCAGCACAGCCCCCGTCGCCACAGCGGGTTCACCGGGCACGTCACGCACCTGTTGACCGTGAATCGCGATCATGTCGCGCCACCGGCGAGGGAAGACGGAAGAGGAAAAGCGGCCCTGCTACGAAACCGGTGGATTTGGTGACGTTCCGCATCCCGATCGGGTAGAGGCTCGGCTGATCAAGCGCTCCGGTCCCGGTCTCGGTTTGCGGCCACCGCCAGCCGGTACCGCCCGTGCACCCAAAAAGGGCGGCCCCCTCTGAACCCGACTGCGCCGTCGTTCAGTGGTGGCTGCCCCCGGGGCCGAGCTTGGCCTGGCCTAGCTTGACGATGAGCCGAGTTCGACGTGGACGCTGTACCAGCTGAAACTCTGGCCGGAGGCGTCGAGAGTTACGGGTTTCGTCTCATTCGCTCCGAGGCCGACGCGGGGTGTCGGGCCCAGTTCCGTCCCGTTGGACAGGTGAATCTCGACTCTCACGTCCGTGACCGCCGATGCGTTGGTGTTGGTCACGGATCCGTCGAACCGTTGGGTTGCGGTGTTGTACGAAATCGTCAGGTCGACGCCTCTGCGGCTGTCGGTGGCGGTCTCGTCGGCGTTCCAGCGCGTGCCCGACTCGCCTGGTTCGGTGAGGCCGTTGTCGGTGCATGCGGCGAGGACGGCCACGAGAGCCAGGATCGCCGCGCGAGTTGCAAGTGCATGTCCAAGCGGTCCGGTGGATGCATCGCGGCTCGAATGCCGGGGGGATTTCGTCCACGGGTTTGTCATTGGTCTTTCCTTTGTGTTGTAGTGATTGGGGATGCCGTGCGCTGGGCTGGCAAAGCGGCGCCACGCTCCTGTCGCTCGCGCAGTTCATGCCCACGCAGTTCATGCTCACTCAGCTGCTCATGTTCGGGCTGCCGAGCGTGTTCGAGAGTGCGCCGGTCCTCGTGGGACCGGTCCGCTCCGGGGATCACCGCCGGAGCGAACAACGGGGCGAGGATCAGCAGGCCCACTGCACCCACGTGCCTCCAGGGGCGCGACGGCATCTGGAGCGAACGATGTTCGTTCATGAGACGCCGAACACGGAGTTCCAGCTGTGAGCGGCGCCTGCCGACGCACGGGACGGGGCTGTGGCGATCACGCCGAACGACCCATCGGGCCACCTCCGCGAGGCAGCTTGCCATGGCAAAGCGGTCCTGGAATTGACTGGCCGCCCAGTCGTCGCACAGCTCCTCGGCGGCCAGCCGAACCTCGCGCGCGGCCAGCCGGAAGAGCGGCTGGAAGAAGAATACCGCCTGCAGGACGTTCAGGATGGCCAGCCGGATCGTGTCGCGGCGGAGATGGTGCGCGACTTCATGGCCGAGGAGCGCGCAGAGCTCTCCATCGTCCAACTCATGAAGTGCGCGCACGGGCACGCAGATCTCACGACGGGTCCCGACGCCCAGCGCAACCGGCGAGCCCAGGTTGTGGCTCTTCGTCAGCCGCGGCGGCGGGTTCAGGGCTGCCTTCCCGCCAAGTGCCGCCAGCGCGCGCGAAGCCCGCGGATCGGTGACCGGCTCCCGGTCGCCAAGGCGGCGGCGCAGCTGCTCCAGCCGGAGAATGTAGAGGGCGAGCAAGCCGCCGCCGAACACGATCCAAACGGTGCCGGCGGCGGCCAGCCAGCCTGGAGCTGCCGCGGCCTCCTCGCCATGGACGTCCTCGCCACCGGCCATCGAGGCGAGAGCTGACCCGTCCCTGTGGCCTGGCTCCCCGTCGGACCCGTGCTCTCCGCCAACGATGAAACTGGGCACGGTAAGGCGCCAGACCGCAGCGTCCGGCGATGCCAGCGAGTGGACTGTCGGCGTGATCAGGCTGGCGGCGAGCGCCGTGTACCAGAGCGTCTCCCTGAGACGCGCCGGGGTCCCGGGAAAGAGTCGCAGACCGAGCCAGGCGACCCCGCACCACAGGGTGCTGTGGACGAGGAACGCAAAGAGCCACGCCGTCATTTCCCAGTCTCCTTCCGCTTCGTTGACAGGATCTCCTCCAGGCCCTCCAGGTCGTCCGGTGCGATCTCCCCGGACTCGACCAGGTGGTTGACCAGAGCCGCGCTGTCACCGGCGAACAAGCGCTGAACGAGTGCGCCCACCATCCCCTTGCGGACATCCGCCTCCGCGATCGCCGGCCGGTAGATGAACTGCCGTCCATTTGTGCGGTGCTCCACGCAACCGTACTCCTCCAGCTTGCGCAGCATCGTCTTGATCGTGGTTACGGCGAGGCCCCGCTCTTCGAGGAGCGCCTGGTGAACCTCGATCGCCGGCGCCTCGCCGCGCTCCCATAGCACGCGCATGATTGCGAGCTGCAGGTCTCCGAGTTGTCGTTTCCGCTTCATCACTGCACTCCGTGGGGATGGGTTTCCACTCGATTACTCGGGTAGTTACTACCCTGGTAGTCACCCGGAAGTTCCATCAGCGCCCGTCCCGCCTCGACCTGGCCGCCAGATCGACCTGGAACGCGTGCATCTCGCCACGCAGGATCTGGAGCTGGTTGTACACCGGCCGGTAGGCCGCGCCGCGCGGGCGCGTGCCCTCGCCGCCACCGTGCCCGCCAGCCTCCTCGCCGCGTCCTTCGCCCCCGCCGTGCTCGCCGGCGCCTTCGCCACCCTCGTCCCCACCGCCGCCATGGCCTGCCTCGACGCCAGCTTCCGGGTGACTGACCCAGGCGCCGAATTCATTCCCGAAGGCGCCCAGCTCCACCGGCACAGTCTGGCCGGGAGCGACATCGATGCGCTTCGTCGGACCTAGCTCCGTGCCGTTGTCCAGATGGACCTCGACCCTCACCTGCGCGAGGGTGCGGGCAGTGGTGTTGGTTACCGAGCCGGCGAAGACCTGCGTCCTGGGGTCGAACGCAAGAACCAGGCGGGCCCCGTTTGCGAAGAGCTCGTTCTGCTTCGTCATCTTCGGCACGTAGGCGCCCTCCTCCCCGCCTCCTTCCCCGCCCCGGCCATGCTCACCGCCGCGCTCGGCACCCTCGCCGCGGCCTCCCCGGCCGCCGTGTTCTCCAACGCCTTCGCCGCGCTCATGGCTTTCGGGCCGGCCCGCCCGCGGTCCGGCTGCGTACGTACCGAGTCCCGCCGCGACGCGCATCTGCTGCAGGTCGGCCCGGGCCTGTTTCACCAGATCGTAGAGCTTGTCCGCGTCCGCGCTCTCCTGTACCGACTGTTGCTCCTGCGCGCCGGACGCGAGAGCCGGTGCGCCGTTCCGGCAAACCGGAACGCCGGCCCCGGCGGCCCCGAGCACCATCAGGGATATCTTCGCGATCTTCATCCTTGGTCTCCTCGTTGGAGTTGTGGGTAGCGCCCATGGCGTCACTCGCGTCCATCAGACGACTACCACACTAGTTGACTACTATGATAGTCTATACGGGTCGGAAGAGTTCCGCAAGGAGAAGGAGTGTCGTTGGTGTCCGGGGTTACATGACCATCAGCGCCACTACCGCGACAGCCAGTAGTTGAACTTGAGCATGAAGATGTTGTCCGGCATGACGCCGAAGAGATCTCCGAGGTCCGAGTCGAAGTCGAACCTGCCGGTGCGGGTGCTGTGGTTGCGGCCCTGCGACCAGACCAGGTAGAGCGCGGACCCCGGAGAGTACTCCCACCTGAGGACCGTGTTGGACCGGAACTGCCTGAAGCTGAAGTCCGGCTTCCCGAAGGAGACCGGGCTCCCGTCCAGCTCCGTCAGGTAGCGGTCGCCCTCCAGGCGCACCTCCAGGGCCTCGAACCGGTCGGCGTGTCGCTCCGCGCGCGGGTCGGCCACCCGCTTGAATTCGCGGTAGCTGCCGGATCCCACGAAGGGCTGGGCATACACCTGCAGCGAGAGGTTGGGCGTGAAGGCGTAGTCCATGCGGGCTGTCAGCCCCACGGTGGTCTGTTCGATGCGTGCGAACAGGTAGTTCGGGGCGTCGGTGTCGATGCGCCGGACCCATTGGCGGTCGTCCAGGTTGCGGCTGAGCCTGCCTCCGAGGCTGATGGTGGCTCTGCCCGATGGCCGCACGCTGAGCGTCGGCGCGATGCCGGCGGACCAGGAATCGCTCTGGGGACGCACGTTGCCCCAGGAGTTGACGTTGATCCTGACCGGCTTGCGGGCGTCGCTGCCAAATCCCGCCCAGAAGTTGGTCTGGGCCTCGGTCCGGAAGAGCGGCCCGCCCCGAAGCAGCCCGTCCGACCAGGCACCCAGCTCCTGGTTCACGCCCCCGTATCCGTGCCAGAAGTTCCGAAGCTGGAAGTTGACGTTGAGGTTGCCTCCACTCCCGGTGCGATCCCGGCCGTAGTTCCAGACGTTCCATGCGTTAAGGTTCACGAACCAGTTGCGGAAGGGGCCCTGGGGCGTGGTCTTTTGGTATCCGCCCCAAACCCAGTGCACGAGATAGTCGGCGTCGCGCTGGTAACCCAGGTCGTTCACCTCGAAGCCCGGCGTGCGCGTCTGGAATCCGGTGCCGACCCGCCACGGGCTGCCCGCGAACTTCATGATTCCGAAGTTGGCCGCGCCTCCCCCCAGGCTGGTGCGCTCGGCGTCGTAGCGAACATGCTCGGCGTCGGAGCGCTGGTAGTAGCGGGCGGGCGAGCGCTGCGTCCGGGCGATGGCGTCCGCCGAGCCGCGCACGTACGAGCCGAGGACGTACCCCTCGAGCTGCCACGCGTCGCCCCCGAAGCGGTGCCTGAAATCGACGCCGCCCGTGTAGGCCGCCGATCTCAGCCACAATTCCTCGGCCACGCCAGCGTCCCGATTCACGGCTGTGCCGATGAAGCCCACTGCCGAGCGGCCTTCCGCGAAGTCCTTCTGCAGTCTCAGGACCCCGTGGTTGGAGAGAGGCTCGACGGGTTGCTGGAAGGGGTCGCCCTCGGCAGGCGCGACATCGGCGCGCTCCTCTGAGGTCAGCGCGTGCAGCGCCCCGATCGACCATCCGCCGGCCGTTTTTCCGGAGAGTTTCCAGGCGCCCAGGATGGTGGTCTGATCGTCAGCATCCGCGAACCCTCCCCGCGGATCCGCCCAGCCCTGAGGGGCACGCCCAATCCTGCGCGAGTAGAACAGCGACTCGTTGGCTTCGTCTCCGTCCCCCAGTGCAATGCCGAAATTGAAGATGCCCGCACCCTCCAGGAAGAACGGGCGGCGCTCCGGGAGGAAGGTCTCGAAAGCGGTCAGGTTCACTTGGGCCGGGTCCGCCTCGACCTGCCCGAAGTCCGGGTTGACGGTCACATCGATTGTGATGTCGGATGTCACACCGTACTTGAGGTCGGCGCCGACCGATGCCGCCATGTCGTTGCGGCGATAAAAGGGGTTGGCCTCGTCTCCCGGGGCACGCCGCAGGCTGGCCAGCGAGTACGGAAGAACCTCCAGCCGCCGGGGCGGATCGAGGTTACGCAGCCCGCGCAGCTCCCCGAAACGCGACACGATGCCGCCGTCGGCGCGGGTTGTGGGCGCCCACACCGAAAGCTCCGCCCGGCGAGCGAGATGTCTCAGGAAGTTGATGCCCCAGGTCTGTTCCTCCCGGTCCCGGAAGCGCAACTGGGAGTAGGGAATGCGGAATTCGGCGCTCCACCCGCCGTCGTCGCGCGCGGTCGCGACGTCCCAGACCGCATCCCATCCCGCGTCCTCGCTGGTATCGTCGAACCGGTAGACATCCTGCTTCACACCGGCGGGATTGACCACGAACTGGAAGGCCGTGCGCCGGTCGAAGTAGGAGTCGATGACCACGGCCAGCAGGTCCGAATACGACTGCTGGTCGCGCCGCGTCACCTGACTGGCAATCTCGCCCGGACTGGTGTCGTTCGCCCGCATGAACACGAAGAGGGCGCCGGCGCCGTAGAGGACGCGCGCCTCGGTGTTCTGCGTCGCGGGACGGCCCTCGTCCGGCTCGAACTGGGTAAACCCGGTGGCCACGGAAGCCGCTCGCCAGGCGGCCTCCTCCATCGCACCATCGATCGTGATGTCCGCGTCGTTGACGCGCGCCGCCTCAAGGACCGGCGCTTCGCCGGTGCCACAGCATCCCGGCACCACCAGAACAACGCTCCCCGATCCTGCGGACTCCCGTTCCTGCGCTTGAATCTCCGCTCCAAGGCCCGCCAGCGCCAGCATTGGCCCGGTCCAAAGTACCATGCCCGTCCTCATTATCACCACTCCTCTCGAGTCTGTTGTTGGAACGAGCGGCTACTACGCGACCGGGCCGCTCCCGGTTTCTCGCCGGGGGCAGGCTGGCCATGTAACGAGGTTTCAGTATGGCAGTCGCGTGCTGCACCTCCAGTCAGCCTGTGGACAAACCGCCCGCGGCCTAGGAGCGGCGCGGCTGAGGGGATTCTCCCCGCGGTGCGAGGCGTAATACTCCCCTCACGAATTGCAGGGTTTTCCCTCTATGGAAAGCAGGCATTCGTTACCGACATTGAACCGGCCGGTGCGGGAATGCGCCGGTCCGGCCAAGCGGAGGGAGGCTGGCATGATCGTGGCAATCCGGGTTCGCCGGTGGCCGTCGGACGGCGTGTACGAATCCGTGCGCCTCGTCGAGGTGGCGACCATCAGCGAGGTCTTCGCAGAACTTGCCGCCACGGCGCGGCATTACACGAAAGGTCGGCACGAACCCCACCGGGCGACAGCTTGGACATCCTCCGGCAGAGTGCTGGCGACCTTGAGCATGAGCCCGGACGCACTTCCGTTCGACAAGCGAAGAACTGTTCGCGAGGCCGCCCGGTAGGGACGGCCTGGCGCGGCGGCCACCGGAACGGGTGGCAAAGGACGGTACAGAATGAATGCACGGAAACAGGTCACCGGCGGGCGCGCCGGGATCGGAACCGTCGTGCTCGGGATTGGCCTTGGATTGGTGCTCACCACTCTATGGGGCATTCGCTATCGCCGAACGCATCGTTCTGCCGCGACCTCCCACCGGGCGGAGTTGCTGGCCGGCTCATGTCGGCTACATGGGTGAAGACGGGAGGAGCCTCCTCTTGTGCTCCGGGGACCGGGGCGAGAGAGTCTTGAGGTGCTGACGGACGGTCACTACCGGGCCGTGTTCGAGGCGTCGCCGGACGCGATGCTGGTTGTGGACTCCAGCGGCGTCATCCGGGATCTCAACCCGCAGGCTGTTTCGATGTTCGGATGGAGCCGCGAAGAGATGGAGGGCTCGGGCGTGGAACGCCTGATTCCCGCCGCCAGCCGCAGCCGGCACGAGCGGCACCGCATGCGCTACGCCGAGGCGCCGCGCCCGCGTCCGATGGGGCAGGGACTCGAATTGCAGGCGCTGCGCAACGACGGCACGACCTTCCCGGTGGAGATCAGCCTGAGCCCCGGCAAACTGGCATCGGGGCCGGAACACGTGATCTGCACGATCCGCGACATCACGAGCTGGAAGCGGATGCGGTGGCTGTCCAGAATGAAGCTGAAGGCCGCCGAGAACGAGCGAAAGCACCTCTCTCGCGAGCTGCACGACGAGTTCCTCCAATTCCTTGTTGCGTTCAAGATCAGGGGGAAGCTCCTGGTGGATGAGACGGACCGGAACGAACGAGAGCGTGCGTGGGCGGTGATCGCTGACGAGATCCTGGGCGCGATCCGGGGGGTGAAGCAGATGATTCGGGGGCTGGGGTCCCCGAAACTCGAACGGCAGGGTCTTGTTTCCGCGCTCGCCACCCTTTTTCGCGATACCCGCAAGGTGCACGGAGTCACGATCCACGCCAGCGTCAACCTCGACTGGGTGGCCGACGAACTGGATCCGGTCGCAGTCCTGGCCCTGTACAGGATCGTGCAGGCGGCCGTGACCAACGCGGCGACACACGCCAGAGTGAGCGAGGCTGCCGTGACAGTCAGATCGGAGGACGGGGTGATCGTGGCGGAGGTCCGGGACGAGGGATGCGGGTTCGAGTTGACCGACTCCGGAGCGGCAGGGGACGATGGCCACGTCGGGCTCGCCGGAATGCGTGAGAGAGCGGAGCTGGCCGGGGGCAGCCTCACCGTACGCACCTCGCCGGGCAGGGGAACCACTGTGCGGGCTACCGTGCCGATGGTGAACCCGGACCGCGAACAGTGGTGAGGGTCCTGCTGGTCGACGACCACGATGTCGTGCGCGCCGGTCTGAGGGCGCTGCTCGAATCCACCGGGCGGATGGACGTCGTGGGCTAGGCCTGCACCGTCCGCCCAGGGCCATCCGTGCGGGCCTCGGCACCCGTCGTGACCGGATGGGCGCCGAGGACGACGTTGACCAGCGGGCCATTGACCCGCAACCTTTGGCGCCAAGTCTCCCAGGAGCAGAGAGGAGCCATTGAGTGAAGACCCGCAATCAGGCATCCCTCGTGAAGGGTATCGTTGTCCTGGCCTTCGTGGGCACGGGCGTCGTGGCCTGCCAGGGTGACCGCGAGGCAGAGGAAGGACTTCGCCCCGAACAGGAGCGCGACAGCGCCGGCATCCGGATCGTCGAAAACCCCAGCCCACCCGAGGGGTCGAGGCTCGGCTGGGTCGGGCCGGAGCCGTCCGTCACGATCGGCGGGCTTCAGGCCGAGGGACCGTACATGCTCTACCGGGCATTCGGCGCCAGCAAGCTGCCCGACGGGAGAATCGTTGTGGCGGACAACGACTCGGGCGAGCTGCGCGTGTTCGACGCCGAAGGCAATCATCTGGCCACTTGGGCAGGCAAGGGCGAGGGACCGGGAGAGATCGCCCCGGAGGGTCACCTGGTGACTGCCGAGCCCTGGCAGGGCGACTCGATCATGGCGTGGTTCACGGGGTTCGCGGGTGTCGTCTCCATCTACGACGCCGATGGGAACTTCGGCCGCTCCCTTCGCTTCGGAGCGCCGCCACCGGAAGTCCGCTGGCCCGAGGCTCCGCGCGCGGACGGCACGATCCTGGTGACCACCAATGCGAACACTGTCGAGATCTGGAACGGCGACAATACCCTGTCGATCTCTCTCGGTTACCATCCCCTCGGCGAGACCTACGAGGTCCCCGTTCAATACGAGTGGCAGCCCAGCACCTACCCCGTGGTGTACGGCCAGCAACGCGTGGTGGGACTGTGGGGTGATCTTGTCTTCATCGGCGCTCTCCACGGCTACGAGATCAGGGCTTTCGATGCGGATGGCACCCTCGTACGGATCGTTCGCCGCGACCATGTGCCCCGCGCCCCGACACATGCCGACATCGACCACTACGTAAGCTCGGGAAGACGGTATCGGGAACCCGCACAGATCGCGGAGTCGTTTCCGGCGTTTTCGTACATCATGGGCGATGGCGCCGGCCACCTCTGGGTCCGGGAATACGACTTGCCTCTGGAGCCCAGACCCGCCCCGCTCTGGACGGTCTTCGCCCCCGCGGGCCGCGTGCTGGGATTCGTGGAGACGCCCGTGGAACTAGATATCGAAGAGATCGGCGAGGACTACATACTGGGGCGGGTTGTGGACGAGATGGGGGTGGAGTCGATTCAGGTGTGGCCGCTGGAGCGGTCTGGATAGGGGGAACCCGGGTCGGGCGGGCGCTCGGCCGGCTGATTCTGTGGCGCCCTGTCATGTGCGGCGCCCTGGGTCGGCTTCAGCGTTCCGCCGGATCGCGGGCCATCGCTCCCAGCCCGAAATCCTCCCGGTAGTACAGGGTGCCCCGTTTCACAGTGAGCTCCACCGAACGGAAGATCGCTGGGCCGGCCATCGGGTCGCCGCGCAGGAAAACGATGTTGGCGTGTTTGCCGGGCTCGAGCGTGCCGATCGAATCCTCCAGTCCCAGCGCGACAGCGCCGTGGTAGGTGGCCGCCTTCAGGACCTCCATCATCGGCAGGCCCGCGCCTTCGTGCAGGTGGCGGATCTCCTCGTGAAGCGCGGGAAAAACGGAATCGGGCGGAGTCATCCCGTCGGTTCCCGCGGCGATCATGACTCCGGCCTCGTAGGCTCGGCGGGTGAGGTCCATCGCGTCCTCGGTCGAGCACATCGCGCGCACGCCCCGGCGCCGGCGGTCGATCGGTGTGGGGCGGGGATCATCCGGGCGCGCCCCTGGGCTGTCGTCGGCGTCTCGGGGCCGCCCCGCGCGTGTGGAGTCGCCGGCTGCTCCGGGCCGCAGCGCCCGTGCCGAGTCGCGGGCTGCCCTGACGCTGTCGATTCCCGTGGCGAACGCCCGGGTGACGCGCAAGGTGATCCGGAGGGTCGCATCGAGCACCGTGCCGCTCTGCCGCATCGCCGCAAACACCGAGTCCACCGCGGGATGATCCAGATCGACATCGACGAACCCGCCTCGCCGCCCTTCCTGTCCCTCGCGGAAGACATCGTCGGGGATGGCCGCGCTGCCGATATCGCACACGTGGGACATCGCGCGAACGCCGGCGCGTGCGACCTCCAGCGACCGTGCGGGCCCGACGTGGACGTGGGACCACACCGGCATCCCCTGCCGCGTGGCTTCGGCCGCGATGGCCGCAAGGAGATCGCCCTCGATCGCGGCGTAGGTCTTGATCCCGGTCGCCCAGGTCCCCCGCGCCAGCGTGACGGCTTCCCGCAGATCGGTGTCGGGCGTCACCGCTTGCATCCACGGGACGGCCCCCGGCGTCTCTCCCGCCGCCGACGTGGCAGTGCGGCGATCGGTGAAGAATTCGGGCCCCGCCATCAGGGCCGCGAAGTGCAGATCCGGGGCGGGGATTTCCTTGACCAGCGAAGCGCGCTGCAGGTCCAGGAGGGCGCGTGCGTCGCCGGCCATGTCGCGCGCCGTGGTGATGCCCCCGTACAGCTGCCGGTTCAGCAGGAACTCGGCGCGGTCGCGGTTCGCCACGGTCGCCAGGTGCGTGTGCGACTCGATCAGGCCGGGAATCGCGAACCAGGCGCTCGCGTCCACGATCTCCGCGCCTTCGCGGATGTCCTCCCCAGATCCTGGACCGGGACGATCGCTGTGATCGCGTCGCCCTCGACGACGATCGCCATCCCGGGCCGCGCCGGCGCGCCGGTTCCGTCGATGACGGTGGTGTTCTCGAAGATGGTGCGGGTCTGGTGAGGAGCGGCGGGACTGGGCCCGGCACCCCCTCTGGCCTGGGGGTGCAGCGGGGCGGCTAGCATCGCCACCGTGGCCATCGCCACCGGGATGGTCGATTTGTCATTCCGGGTCGTCATGCTGGAAATGGTCTGGGGCTCCTGGTCCCGAGTCAAGCGACAGATCGCCTCCTTCGCCATGTTGCCATATAACCATACATTATGTATGGTAGTATGTATGAAGACGACTCTGAACATAGACGACACGGTGATGCGGCGCCTGCGAGAGGAGGCGGCCCGCCGCCAGACCACGATGTCCGCACTGGTGGAGGCGGGTCTGCGCCTGGTGCTCGCCGATTCCGGTTCTGACGATTCGGAACCGAGCCTGCTGGCGCCCCTCCCGTCCTGGCAGAGCGGCGGACACCGGGTCGACATCTCAAACCGCGAAGAGCTGTACGGGGTGATGGAGGGCGAGTGAAGTGCTGGTATTCGACACGAACGTACTGCTCTACGCGGCCGACCAGGACTCCGAACATCACGAAGCATGCCGTCGCCGGATTGAGGCTGCCCGGCAGAATCCGTCGCCAGCCTTCCTCACATGGAACATCTGCTACGAGTTCCTTCGGGCCAGTACCCACCGCCGGGTCTTCCGTTCGCCGTGGACGCCGTATGACGGGCACGAATTCCTTGCGGCGTTGCTGGGGTCACCAGGGATTGCGCTGCTGCTTCCGACGCGCCGGCATGGGGCGGTGCTGGAGCAGACGGTCGATGAACTTCCGGACGTTCGCGGCAACCAGATGTATGATCTGCACACGGCGGTTCTCATGCGCGAGCATGGCGTCAGCCGGATCTGCACGCGGGATACCGGGTTTCACCGGTTTCCGTTTCTGACTGTGGTGGATCCGCTGAGGTAGGGGGGTCGACCGTCCGTTTCGTTCCCATCGTGGCCGGAACCTGCCACGAGGCGGAGCGTAAGCGCCTCGGTCTCCGCAAGCTCGTTTTCCGCGGCACGAAGACGCGGATCAGGCTGCGGCCCTGTAATTCGCGTCTGGTTCAGGCCCTCGGACGGCAATAGTACCGTCCAACACCTTCCCGCAGCGGATGTCCGGCGACAATCAAAAGATGGGAAGGTACGGATGAACGTCAGGGTGGACGAGCCCTGAAGAAGGCGGTTGAAGAAGGCGGTTGACGAGTGCAGATGCCTCCGCCGGTTGCGGCGCACCGGTCTGGAACTGGCTGTCCGCCACCCGCCCTCACCGCCGCAACAACTCCAGCAACTCCTCGGTGCTCAGCCGGGCCGGCGCGTCCGCCCCCTCGAGCAGCCTGTCGGCCAGCTCCCGCTTGTGGCGGTGCAGCTCGACGATCTGCTCCTCGATGGTGCCCCGGGCCACCAGCCGGTAGATCGTGACCGGCCGGGTCTGGCCGATCCGGTGGGCCCGGTCCGACGCCTGGTCCTCGGCGGCCGGGTTCCACCAGGGATCCATGTGGATCACGTAGTCGGCGGCGGTGAGGTTGAGGCCCGTGCCACCGGCCTTGAGCGAGATCAGGAAGGCGTCGCCCTCGCCCGCCTGGAAGGCGGCTACGCGCTCGGCCCGCTTCTTTGCGGGCGTCGAGCCGTCTAGTACACATGGACATAAATACTGGAACGTATAAGAACACCACTGGCGCCTGCGGCAAGGAATGGCCATCTTGGTTCAACCAGGAGGCCAATAGTGCCCAGATCCAGCCCGTACGTCATCACGTTGAGCGCCAACGAACGCCGTGTCCTCGAAGCCAGAGCGCGCCAGTATACGTTACCGTATCGGGACGTGGTGCGCGCCAAGATCGTCCTGCTCGCCGCCGAGGGTGTCCAGA
>JAJDVT010000074.1 GCA_022826005.1 Gemmatimonadota bacterium
CGAGCGGGGCCAGGTTCTGGCGATTCCGGGCTCGATCACGCCGCACACGAAGTTCAAGGCGGAGGTGTACGTGCTGACGAAGGAGGAGGGCGGCCGGCACACGCCGTTCTTCAACGGGTACCGGCCGCAGTTCTACTTCCGGACGACGGACGTGACGGGCACGGCGATGCTGCCGGAAGGGGTGGAGATGGTGATGCCGGGCGACAACGTGCAGATGGAGGTGGAGCTGATCACGCCCATTGCGATGGACGAGGAGCTTCGCTTCGCTATCCGGGAAGGCGGGCGCACGGTGGGCGCCGGCGTCGTTACCGCAATCATCGAGTAGGAGTACCATGGCACGCGCAACCAGCCCGATCACCCCTGCGCGGGGACCGAAGGGGATGACGAACCGGATCAGGATCCGCCTGAAGGCCTTCGACCACTGGATCGTGGACCAGACGGCGGCCGACATCGTGCGCACCGCGCAGAAGACCGGCGCCACGATCCGAGGACCCATCCCGCTTCCGACCCGCCGCCAGCGCTGGACCGTGCTGCGCTCTCCCCACATCGACAAGAAGAGCCGGGAGCAGTTCGAGCTCAGGACGCACAAGCGCCTGATCGACATCGTCGAGAGCCGCCCGCAGACCATTGACGCACTCACCAAGCTGGACCTCCCCGCCGGCGTGGACGTCGAGATCAAGGTGGACTGACGATGCCCGGATTGATTGGCAGGAAGATCGGCATGACCCGCGTCTTCACGGACGAGGGGCGCTCGGTACCCGTCACGGTGCTGGAGGCGGGTCCGTGTTCCGTCGTCCAGGTGAAGAGCGAGGAGGCCGACGGCTACGCGGCGGTGCAGGTTGGCTTCGGGGCGAAGAAGCTCAAGCGCACCAGCAAGCCGGAGCTTGGTCACGCGGCAAAGGCGGGGCTGGACGTTGCGCCGCGCCTGATGCGCGAGTTCGCCCCGGCCCGCGGCGACACCTACGAGCCGGGCCAGCAGCTGACCGTCGACATGTTCGAGGCCGGACAACTGGTGCGCGTCACCGGCGTGACCAAGGGTCGCGGCTTCCAGGGTGTCGTAAAGCGGTACGGGTTCACCGGGCGGCCTGCATCGCACGGCCACCCGATGTCGCGCACGCCCGGCTCGATGGGCCCGGGCACCGACCCCTCCAGGGTGATCAAGGGGAAGAAGCTGCCCGGACGCATGGGCGGCAACCGTGAGACGATCCGTAACCTGGAGGTCGTGCGGGTCGATTCGGGCCGGAACCTGCTCTTTGTGCAGGGAGGGGTTCCGGGAAGCAGGAACAGCTACGTACTGATCCGGGAATAGAAGCATGTACCAGGCCCGCTACATCAGAATGGACGGCACCGCCGGCGAGGAGGTCACTCTTCCGGCCGCCCTCTTCGACGGGGTGATCCACGAAGGAGTGCTCCACCAGGCGGTCACGGCCTACCTCGCGAACCAGCGCCAGGGCACGGTCGTCAGAAAGAACCGCAGCGCCGTTGCCGGTGGCAGCCGCAAGCCGTGGCGCCAGAAGGGTACGGGCCGGGCCCGGCAGGGTACGATCCGCGCAGCGCAGTGGCGGGGGGGCGGAATGGCGTTTCCGCCACAGCCGCGCTCCTGGACCCGCCGCCTGCCTAGGCGCGTCCGTGTGCTGGCCCGTTCCTCGGCCTTCAACAGCCGTGCGGTCGAAGGCCGGGTTGCGGTCATCGAGGGTTTCGACTTCGAGGAGCCCCGAACGCGCAAGCTCACGCGGCTCCTGGCCACGATCGAGGGTGAGGGCAAGATCCTCTTCCTGACCCACGGGGTGAACCGCGAACTCTACCTCTCCGGGCGCAACCTCCCCGGCGTGAGGGTCCTCCCGTTCGGGCAGGAATCGTCCTTCGACGTCGTTTGGGCCGGGACGGTGATCATCGAAGAGGCCGCGCTCGCCACCATCGACGGGGAAGCGGAGGCGGATAGCCGTCCCCGCCGCCGTCCCCTGGTGCGCGCCAACTCGGCCGCCGCTGGCGGGAACGAGGAGGAGGCCTGAATGCGCGAAGCCTGGGACGTGATCGTATCGCCGGTCGTGACCGAAAAGACCACCGGCCAGATGGTGACGAGCCTCTACACCTTCATCGTCAGCGAGCGTGCCAACAAGCACGACATCGCACGCGCGGTGGAAGCGCTGTGGGACGTGAAGGTGGAGGATGTGCGCACCATGAGGTATCCGGGCAAGGCCAAGCGGGCCCTGCTCGGCCGCATGGCGAAGAACTGGAACCTCGGTCGCCGCCCGTCCTTCAAGAAGGCGGTCGTGCAGCTTGCCGAGGGCGACGAAATCGAATTCTACGAGGCGGGGTGATCCGATGGCGCTGAAGAAGTTCAAGCCCGTGACGCCGGGCACCCGATTCCGGTCGATCACGGCCAAGGATACCGTGACCCGCAAAGGGCCGGAGAAGTCCCTGACCGAACCCCTCACCCGTTCGGGGGGGCGGAACCACCACGGCAGGATCACGGTGCGCAGGCGTGGCGGGGGCAACAAACGCCGCTACCGCATCATCGACTTCAAGCGCGACAAGCACGGGATCAAGGGCAGGATCGCGGCCGTCGAGTACGATCCCAACCGCTCGGCCTTCATTTCACTGGTGCACTACGAGGACGGCGAGAAGCGCTACATCCTCTACGTGCGCGGCACCGGGGTCGGCGACACCGTCGTGTCGGGCCCGGACGCGGATGTCCGTCCCGGCAATGCATTGCCTCTCGCGCGCATCCCCCTGGGCACGCTCGTCCACAATGTGGAGATGAAGCCCGGCAAGGGGGGGCAGATGGCGCGTTCCGCGGGGGCCGGCGTGCAGGTTGTCGCAAAGGAAGGAGACTACGTCACCCTCAGGCTCCCCTCGACCGAAGTACGGCGAATCCACCAGCGCTGCATGGCAACGGTGGGCCAGGTCGGAAACGCCGACCACAGCCTGCGGTCGCTCGGAAAGGCCGGGGCCACCCGCTGGCAGGGACGCCGTCCCAAGGTCCGTGGCGTGGCCATGAACCCGGTGGATCACCCCTTGGGCGGCGGTGAAGGCAAGGCGTCCGGCGGACGTCCCCCGGTGACCCCGTGGGGCAAGCCGGAGGGTGCCAAGACACGCAAGCGCAAGAAGGAATCGAACAAGTTCATCGTCCGCGGGCGCAAGCGCGGCAAGGCGACTCGCTGAGAGCGGACCTGAAGAGGAGACTGGACCAGGGCAATGACACGAAGCGTGAAGAAGGGCCCGTTCATCGACGAAAAGCTGCTCCGCAAGGTGGAGGCGATGAACTCGCGCAACGAGAGGACGGTGATCCGCACCTGGGCCCGCGCATCCACGATCTCCCCGGAGTTCGTCGGACACACCGTCGCGGTTCACAACGGGAACAAGTTCATCCCGGTGTACATCACCGAAAACATGGTCGGCCACAAGCTCGGCGAGTTCTCGCCCACGCGCCTCTTCCGGGGGCACGGGGGCAAGCTGGCCGACAAGCGGTCGAAGAGGTAGGGAGCCAGCCATGGAAGCGCGCGCGATCGCCCGGCACATCCGGATGAGCCCGAGGAAGGTCCGCCTGGTGGTGGACCAGATCCGAGGCCGGTCCGTCAGCGAAGCCATCTCCCTCCTCGCGTTCTCGAAGAAGGCGGCGGCGGTGCCGGTGGGCAAGACCCTCCGGTCGGCCATCGCGAACGCCCAGGACCTGGCGGATCGCGACGGTGAATCGGTGGACGTGGACGAGCTGATGATCAGCCGTGCGTTCGTCGATGAGGGCCCCACGCTCAAGCGGTGGCGCGCACGGGCCATGGGGCGTGCATCCCCCCGCCGGCGCCGGACGAGCCACATCACGGTCGAAGTGAGAGAGAAGGAGAATTAGCGGATGGGGCAGAAAACCCACCCACGCGGGTTCAGGCTGGGCATCGTGGCCGACTGGCGGTCGCGGTGGTACGCCGAGCGCGACTTCCCACAGCTGCTCAAGGAGGACCACACGATCCGCACCTATCTGCACCGGCGGCTTCATCACGCTGCCATCGCCAAGGTGGAGATCGCGCGCAAGCCATCCAAGCTGGTCGTCACGGTGCACACCGGACGCCCGGGGGTTGTGATCGGCAAGCGCGGCGCCGAGGTCGACAAGCTCCGTGACGAGCTGGCCGTGCTGACCAACAGCGAGGTCTCCGTGAATGTGGAGGAGATCAAGCGCCCGGAACTGAGCGCGCGCCTGGTTGCGGACAACGTCGCTCACCAGATCCGGCAGCGCATTTCGTTCCGCAGGGCGATGAAGAAGGCCGTGCAGTCCGCGATGCGGGCAGGCGCGGAGGGGATCCGCATCCAGTGCGCGGGCAGGCTGGGCGGGGCGGAGATCGCCCGCACCGAGGGGTACAGTGAAGGCCGCGTACCGCTTCACACGCTGCGGGCGGACATCGACTACTCGCACGTCGAGGCGGCGACGACCTACGGGGTTGTGGGCGTCAAGTGCTGGGTTTTCAAGGGTGAAGTGATCGAGGACCGGTTCGGGCGCACCTATTCGGCGGGACCCTCCAAGTTGGCGAGGAGCTGAGATGCTTGCACCGAAGCGCATACGGCGCAGAAAGACCCACAAGGGCAAGATGCGAGGGAAGGCATACCGGGGGAGCAAGGTGTCCTTCGGCGAATACGGTCTTCAGGCGACCGAGGCCAGCTGGATCACGAACCGGCAGATCGAATCCGCCCGAGTGGCTATCACCCGCCACGTGAAGAGAGGCGGCAAGGTGTGGATTCGCATCTTTCCCGACAAGCCGATCACGAAGAAGCCGGCCGAGACCCGCATGGGGAAGGGCAAGGGCAACCCGGAGGAGTGGGTGGCCGTGGTCAAGCCGGGGCGGATCATGTTCGAACTGGAAGGCGTCCCCATCGAGACCGCCAGGCGGGCGATGCAGCTGGCGTCGTTCAAGCTGCCGGTCAAGACCCGTTTCGTGGTCCGGGAGACCCAACTGTGAACCAATCGACCCCTGGAGCGAGATCGTGAAAGCAGAGGAGATCCGCGAACTGGATAGCGTGGAGCTGGGGCACCGCCTCGGAGAACTGCAGATGGAACAGTTCCGCCTCCGCTTCCGGAGCGCGACGATGCAACTGGAGAACCCGAAACTGTTGCGGGAAGTCCGGCGGGAGATCGCCCGGATCAAGACGATACTGCACGAGCGCCGGAGCGCGAACGATGAGTGAAAACAGCGTGCGGAACCGGCGCAAGGTGCGCACCGGCGTGGTGGTGGGCGACCGGGCCGACAAAACGGTCACGGTCCTGGTCGAGCGCCGCCTGGCCCATCCCCTCTACGGAAAGCAGATCAAGCGTTCGAAGAAGTATCACGCCCACGACGAGGGGAACCAGTGCCAGGTCGGAGACACCGTCTCGATCATGGAGACGCGGCCGCTCTCGAAGACCAAGCGCTGGCGTGTGGTTGAACTCCTGGAACGGCCTGCCTGACGGCGTGGCTCGAAGGACTGGATGAGATCAAATGATCCAACAGGAATCGATGCTGAAGATCGCCGACAACACCGGCGCCAAGCGGGCGCTCTGCATCCGCGTGCTGGGCGGGTCGAGGCGGCGCTACGCACGGATCGGCGACCGGGTCATCGTCACGATCAAGGATGCCGTGCCCAACGCCCCGGTGAAGAAGGGTGAGGTCATGGAGGCCGTGGTCGTACGGACGGCCAAGGAGACGAGGCGGCGCGACGGGACGTACATCCGCTTCGACGACAACGCTGCCGTGCTGATCAACGCCCAGAAGGAGCCCAGGGGCACCCGCATCTTCGGCCCGGTCGGGCGCGAACTGCGCGAGAAGCGGTACATGAGGATCGTGTCACTGGCTCCGGAGGTGCTATAGCAATGGGCAAGGCCGATACCAGGATCGTCAGGGGAGACCGGGTGCGCGTGATTCGAGGCAACCACCGCGACGCCGAAGGAACGGTGCTCAGGGTGCTGCGCGGCTCGGGCCGCGTGGTGATCCAGGGCGTCAACATGCGCAAGCGCCACGTGCGCCCGACCCAGGATAATCCCGAAGGAGGCATCATCACCTCCGAGGCGCCGGTCCACCTCTCGAA
Source organism: Gemmatimonadota bacterium (assembly GCA_022826005.1). Lineage (GTDB taxonomy): Bacteria > Gemmatimonadota > Gemmatimonadetes > Longimicrobiales > Gaopeijiaceae > Bin94. Next base: position 6,049 of record JAJDVT010000074.1, read on the forward strand.
CGTCATGCTCATCGATCCGGCCAGCGGGGAAGCCAGCCGGATCCGGATGCGGCTGGAGCCCGACGGCTTCAAGGAAAGGATCGCGGTGAAGAGCGGCAACCCGGTGCCGAAGCCGGGCTGATCAAGCGGAGACGCCGAAGAATATGATGGAACCACGACTACAGACCCACTACAGGGAGGTCGCGAGGCCGGTGCTGCGGGAGCAGTTCGGCTTCACCAACCCGCACCAGATCCCGCGTGTCCTCAAGGTGACGCTCAACTGCGGCGTCGGCGAGGGCAGCCGGGATCGCAAGCTGATCGATTCGGTCACCGAGGAGCTGGCGGTGATCTCGGGCCAGAAGCCGGTCATCACCCGTGCCCGCAAGTCGATCTCGAACTTCCGCCTGCGCGAGGGGATGCCCGTGGGTGCCTCCGTCACACTGCGGCGCAGGGGGATGTGGGAGTTCCTGGACCGGTTCGTGTCGATCGCCGTCCCGCGCATCCGGGACTTCCGCGGCCTGAACACCCGTTCCTTCGATGGGCGCGGCAACTACACCGTCGGCGTCCGGGAACAGATCATATTCCCCGAAGTCGACTACGACCGCGTCAAGCAGATCCACGGAATGGACATCTCGGTGGTGACCTCCACCAACAAGGACGACCAGGCGTATGCCCTGCTTCGGCAGCTGGGCTTCCCCTTCCGCGGTGAGATTCCCGTGATCATCGGGGGCGCCCCCGCCTGAGTGAGGAGACGAATACGCATCATGATGACCGATCCCATCGCCGACATGCTCACGCGCATCCGGAACGCCGGGAGCGCAGGGCACCGGTGGGCCGATGTGCCCCTTTCGAAGCTGAAGGTGGAGTTGGCTCGCATCCTGAAGGAGAACGCCTTCGTCCACGACTACAAGGTCCTGAACGACGGCCGCCACGGGCTCGTCCGCATCTACCTCAAGTACCATGAGGGACAGCCTGTGATCCGGCGTATCGCCCGCGTCTCCCGGCCCGGCCGGCGGCGCTACGTGGGCGTCGACGACATTCCCCGGGTGAGAAACGGTCTCGGGATCGCGGTGCTGTCCACATCGCGCGGCCTGCTCTCCGACCGCGCCGCGCGCGCGGCCAACGTAGGCGGCGAAGTTCTCGCCGAGGTCTGGTAGGAGGTCCCATGTCACGTGTCGGCAAGCAGCCGGTGACGGTCCCCACCGGGGTCAAGGTCACCCTGAACGGACAGCATGTCGCGGCCAGGGGTCCCAAGGGACAGCTCGCGCTGGAGGTGCGCGACCCGATCACCGTGAACTGGGATGGGGAGCCCGGCAAGACGCTTGTCGTCAAGCGGCCCACCGACCAGAAGGAGCACCGCGCGCTCCACGGTCTGACCCGCGCCCTGGTGGCCAACATCGTCCAGGGGGTCAGCGAGGGCTTCAGCAAGACGCTCGAAATCGTCGGGGTCGGATACCGCGCCGAGGCGAAGGGCAAGGGACTGCAGCTCAGGCTCGGCTTCTCGCACAACATCGATTTCCCCGCACCGGCGGGGATAACCCTCGAGACGCCGAACCCGACGACCATCGTCGTCAGCGGTGCGGACAAGCAGCAGGTGGGCCACACCGCCGCCGTAATCAGGTCGTTCCGTCCACCGGAGCCCTACAAGGGCAAGGGTGTCAGGTACCAGGGAGAACATGTCCGGCGCAAGGCCGGCAAGACAGCCGGAAAGTGACGGCCCGAATCACGATGATCAAGGCAAGCAAACTCAGGAAGAGCCGCCAGCTCCAGCGCCGCCGCCGGCATGCCCGCATCCGCAAGAAGGTGCATGGCAGCGGAGAGCGGCCGCGGCTGGTGGTGTACCGGTCGCTCAGGAACATCGAGGGACAGGTGATCGACGACGACCGGCGGCACACACTGGCGGGGCTCTCCACCCTCGCGCCGGAGTTGCGCGACGCTGCTGCCAACGGGGGTGACGGAAAGATCGGGGTGGCGCGAGCGGCCGGCCGGCTGCTGGCCGAGCGGGCGCGCGACCGTGGCGTCACCAGTGTGGTGTTCGACCGCGGAGGGTATCGCTATCACGGTCGGGTCAGGGCTTTCGCCGAGGGCGCCCGTGAAGGAGGACTGATCTTCTGATGGCCAGGGACAAGAGACCGCCCCGCGAGGGTGCCGAGCAGGTCGAGAACCTCATTCACATCAACCGGGTGGCGAAGGTTGTGAAGGGTGGCCGCCGCTTTTCCTTCACCGCGCTTGTCGCCGTCGGCAGCCAGTCGGGCCGGGTGGGGATCGCCCACGCCAAGGCCAACGAGGTCGCCGAGGCCATTCGCAAGGCGTTCGAGCAGGCGCGCCGGGAGATGGTCGACGTGCCGATCATCAACGGCACCATCCCGCACGACATCGTCGGCCGCTGGGGCGCGGGGCGAGTGCTGCTCCGCCCGGCCGCACCCGGAACGGGGGTGATCGCAGGCGGTCCGGTGCGGGCGGTGCTGGAAGCCGCGGGATACACCGACGTGCTGACCAAGAGCCTCGGGACGAACAACCCCATCAATGTCGTGCGCGCCACCCTGGCCGGACTGGAGAGCCTGGACACTGCCTACGACGTGGCCGCCCGCCGGGGCGTGTCGCTGCAGGAACTGGGAGTGGTGAGTCATGGCTAGGAAGATCAGGATCACGCAGGTTCGCAGCGCGGTCGGGCGCCAGAAGATCCAGCGCCGCACGCTTGCGGCCCTCGGAATCCGCAGGCACCAGCAGTCCGTAGTGCATGAAGACACGCCCGCCATCCGCGGGATGATCGCCAGTATCGACTATCTGCTAGAGGTAACGGAGGTGGATTGAACGATGATTGAATTGCACAACCTCCGGCCCCCGGGGGGGGGACGCCGTGCGCGCAAGCGCGTCGGGCGCGGACCGGGTTCCGGGAAGGGCAAGACGGCCGGCAGGGGCCAAAAGGGGCAGAACTCGCGGTCGGGGGGCGGCGTGCCGGCGTGGTTCGAGGGTGGACAGATGCCGTTGCAGCGCCGCATCCCGAAGCGGGGCTTCACGAACCGGAACCGCGTCGAATACCAGGTGGTAAACGTCTGCGACCTGCACATTGCAGGCGGCGAGGCCACGCCCGAGGCTCTGAGGAAGGCCGGGCTGATCCGGTCGCTGCGGAAGCCGGTGAAGATCCTCGGCAACGGCAGGATCAGCGCCGCCGTCGACTGCACGGCGCACGCCGCAAGCGCCGCCGCGCGCGCCAAGATCGAGGCCGCGGGGGGCTCGGTGACGCTGTTGCCCCTGCGCGGCGGGGAAGGGGAATAGGCGGCGTCCATGGCCAACCCGATCCCGGCCCTCTTCCGCGCTCCGGAGCTGAAGGACAAGATCCTCTTCACGCTCCTCATGATGCTGATCTACCGGCTCGGATCGCACATCACCGTGCCGGGAGTCAACGTGCCCGCGCTGCGGGCGCTGTCGGCGGACTTCTCCAACACCTTCCTCGGTGTCTACGACCTCTTCGTCGGCGGGAACTTCAGCCGGGCCACCATCTTCGCCCTGGGCATCATGCCCTACATCTCGGCGAGCATCATGTTCCAGCTGCTCAGCGCCGTCTTCCCCACGGTCCAGAAGCTGCAGAGAGAGGGGGAGCAGGGCCGCAAGAAGCTGACCCAGTGGACCCGCTACACGACCGTGCTGCTCTGCGCGGTCCAGGCGTTCGGGTATGCGTCCTTCCTGCAGACCATGGGCGCGGTCAATTCCCCGGGCATGGGATTCGTCATCACTACCGTGATCGTCCTGACCGTCGGTGGCGTCTTCGTCATGTGGATGGGGGAACAGATCACGGAACGGGGTGTCGGCAACGGCATGTCGCTGATGATCCTCTTCTCGATCATCCAGAGCTTCCCCGCAACGGTCGCCGGGGTGGTGGAGTCCGTCCAGACCGAACAGATGGACATGTTCGGGCTGATCCTCATGACGGTGATGATGGTGGCCATTACGGCCGGCGTCGTCGCGATGACCATGGCCTCGCGCAGAATCCCCATTCAGATCCCGCGCAAGGTCGTGGGGCGGGGCCGCATCCGCGAGGGGCAGAAGAGCCACATCCCGCTCCGCATCAACTCTGCGGGCGTGATGCCGATCATCTTCGCGCTCTCCTTCATGGCGGTTCCGGGCACGCTCGCCGCGTTCAGCTCGGTGGGGGTCGTGGAGGACCTGGCGAACATCTTCCAGCCGCAGTCCATGCCCTACTACTTCACCTATGCGGCGCTGATCATCTTCTTCACCTACTTCTACACGGCGATCATCTTCAACCCCGTCGACCTGGCCGAGAACCTGAAGAAGCAGGGCGCGTTCATCCCCGGGGTGAAGCCCGGTGCGCGCACGGCCCAGTACATCGACCGGATCCTGACCCGGGTCACCCTGCCCGGGTCGATCTACCTGGCGATCATCGCGCTGATCCCGTCCTGGATGTTCAGCTACACCGGCAACCAGAGCCTGATGTTCGGCGGGACCAGCCTGCTGATCGTGGTCGGGGTCGGCCTGGACACCGTGCAGCAGGCCCAGCAGCACCTCCTGTTGCGTCACTACGACGGCTTCATGAAGAAGGGCCGCGTGAAGATGCGCGGCCGCCAGCGCTACATGTAGCCGCTCGTGGACGGTATCCGCGTGAGCACCAATGGCAGGATCGTCGTACTCCTGGGGGCCCCGGGGGTCGGAAAGGGGACGCAGGGCGTCCGGCTCGGGCGTGAACTGGGGTGGGCGCACGTCTCCACGGGAGATCTCCTGCGTGCGGCCCTGAGGAATGGCACCCCTCTTGGGCACGAAGCACGCAAGTACATGGACGCCGGGGAACTTGTGCCCGACGGGGTCATGATCGATCTGGTGGGGGAGCACCTTGCGGGACTCGGGCCCCGGCGAGGAGTGGTCTTCGACGGCTTCCCGCGCACCGTGCAGCAGGCCGAAGCGCTCGACCGGGCACTCGCCGGGGAGGGACGCGCCGTCGCCGCCGCCGCTCTCCTGGACGCCCCCGACGCCGTGCTCTTCAAGCGCATCTCGGGACGGCGCTCGTCTCCCGGTGGACGGGTGTACAACGTCTACTTCGACCCGCCACGTCGCGACGGCGTCTGTGACGAGACCGGGGACGCGCTGATTCACCGCGCGGACGACCAGCCGGAAACCGTCCGCACCCGCCTCGCCGTCTACCAGGAGGTCACGGCCCCTCTCATCGGCTACTACGAGGCGAAGGGGCTGCTGGTGCGGGTCAACGCCGAGGGGGACATCGACGAGGTCTACGCCGCGCTCCTTGCGGCGGTGGGTGATGCGAAGACCGCGGTGGACGGCATCGCCACGACGGGATCCTGACATCGCGATGCCCGGAAGGAAGGCCGTGGCGGTCCACCTCAAGTCGAAACCCGAGATCGAGGCCATCGGGCGCGCCGGCGCCATCATCGCGGCGCTCTTCGCGGAGCTGAAGCCACGGGTCGTGCCGGGCGCGACCACGGTCCAGCTGAACCGTTTCGCCGACACGTACGTCCGTTCGCACAGAGGAGCCATTCCCGCCTTCAAGGGCCTCTACGGCTTCCCCGGAAGCGCCTGCATCAGCATCAACGAGGAGGTGGTCCACGGGATTCCCTCCCGGCGCAGGCTGAAGGAAGGGGACATCGTGTCGATCGACGTGGGGGTGAAGCAGGGCGGCTGGTGCGCGGATTCCGCGTTCACCTTCCCGGTGGGGGAGATCGGTGCGGAAGCCGCACACATCATGAAGGTGACTCGGGACGCGCTGCGCGCGGCGGTGGCGGCCGCGCGCCCCGGCCACCATGTGGGCGACATCGGGGCTGCCGTGGTGGGCACGGTGCGCGGTACCGGCCTCTCGATCATCCGTGACCTCGTCGGGCACGGCGTCGGCCGCGCGATTCACGAAGAGCCCCAGGTCTCGAACATCGGCCGGCCCGGCTTCGGAATGCCCCTGCGCGAGGGGATGGTCCTTGCGATCGAACCGATGCTGGCAATGGGGACCGAGCGGATCGCCACGCTGGAGGACCGCTGGACCGTCATCACCGCCGACCGCGCCCTCTCGGCCCATTTCGAGCACACCGTGGCGGTCACCACGGACGGCCCCCGGGTACTGACCGGCGGCGGCATCTGGGACGAGCCGAAGTGGCGGCCGGACGCAGCGGCCGGACACCGCTGCGCTTCCCCATGATTTGCAGATACGTTAACTTTAATATGCTGTGCCCCATTCGGGGCTCCGCAAAACCGACCGGGAGGCCAGGCCGCGTGAAAGTACGTACGAGTGTGAAGCCGATGTGTGAGTATTGCCGCGTCGTCCGCCGCAAGGGCGTCGTGCGGGTGATCTGCAGCAGGAATCCGCGGCACAAGCAGCGACAGGGCTGAGGGGGCTGCATGGCACGCATCGCCGGGATAGACCTCCCCAGGGGGAAGCGCATCGAGGTGGCCCTCACCTACCTCTACGGTGTGGGCGCCACGCGCTCGAAGCGCATCCTCGAGGCGACGGGGATCAATCCGGATCTCCGCACCCACGAGTTGACCGACGAGGACGCGAGCCTGCTGCGCCGCGAGATCGAGGTCAACCACAAGGTGGAGGGGGCGCTCCGCACCGAGGTGTCCATGAACATCAAGCGGCTCATGGACATCGGCTGCTACCGCGGTCTGCGCCACCGCCGGGGGCTGCCGGTGCGGGGACAGCGTACCCACACCAACGCCCGCACCAAGAAGGGCCCGCGGCGCGCCATCGCGGGCAAGAAGAAGGCCCCCAAGAAGTAGAACGGGGCGGTATCGGCAACCCGTAGCTCGCGGCTCGGAACCGGAGGCTCACGCACTGAGGAAGGTGCCTTTTGGCAAAACCCAGATCGACAAGACCCAGAAAGACCAGGAAGATCGTCGCCGCGGACGGTGTCGCCCACATCAAGGCGACGTTCAACAACACGCTGATCACGATCGCCGACCAGGCCGGCAACGTACTGGTGTGGTCGTCCGCGGGCACCGCCGGCTTCAAGGGATCCAAGAAGTCAACCCCGTTCGCCGCCACGATGGCCGCGGAGCAGGCGGGCCGCGAAGCCTTCGCCATGGGTGTACGCAACCTGGTGGTACGGGTTCAGGGTCCGGGCTCGGGCCGGGAATCCGCCATCCAGGCGCTCGCGTCGGCGGGCCTCAACATCCAGTCGATCCACGATGTGACGCCACTCCCGCACAACGGGTGCCGGCCACCCAAGAAACGCCGCGTCTGACGGAAGAAGAACCCAGCAATGGCACGATACACAGGTCCCGTCTGCAAGCGCTGCCGGAGGGAAGGGCAGAAGCTCTTCCTGAAGGGTACGAAATGCTACACGGAGAAATGCCCGGTCGAGAGGCGCCAGTACCCGCCGGGACAGCACGGTCCCGCGTCGGTTCGCCGGCGCAAGCAGTCTGACTACGCGGTCCAGCTGCGTGAGAAGCAGAAGGTCAAGCGGATCTACGGACTTCACGAGAAGCAGTTCCGCAACCTCTTCGAGTACGCCGCCGGCCGGCCGGGAGTTACCGGCGAGAATCTGATCATCGCACTGGAAAGCCGCCTCGACAACGTCGTGTTCCGCATGGGGCTGACGACCAGCCGGCGCCAGGCGCGGCAGCTGGTGCGACATCGCCACGTGCAGGTCAACGGCTCGGTTGTCAACATACCCAGCTACCGGCTCTCTGCCGGAGACGAGGTTGCGCTCAGGCCCGGTTCCCGCGAGCTGGAACTGGTGGACGCGAGCCTCGGTGCCCGGTCCCGCCCCCAGCTCCTCGACTGGCTGGCGCTCGACGAGAAGAAACGCGTCGGCAGGGTGGTCAGGCAGCCGACCCGAGGCGACATACCGCTGGCTGCGCAGGAGCAGCTGATCGTCGAACTCTATTCCAAATAGTCCGGATGCGGGGGTGCGGCGCATGGCGCCGCCGATTCCCGAACGGATGTAACTAGACCAGGGGGACAACGAGGTGAATTCGGAGAATCTGGAGAATCTGGAGATCGATCTGACCGGTCTCGTGCTCCCGGAGCGCATCGAGATCACAGGGTTGTCCGAAGACGGGCACTCCGCCGACTTCGTCATGGAGCCGCTGGAGCGCGGATTCGGACATACGCTGGGCAATTCGGTTCGCCGAGTGCTTCTTTCCTCGCTTCCGGGGGCCGCCGTGCGGGCATTTCGTATCAGCGGCGTCGTGCACGAACACCAGACCATCTCATCCGTCGTCGAGGACGTTCACCAGGTCATCCAGAACCTGAAGTCGATCGTCCTCAGCCTGGACGAGGATGTGGACGCGGTGGTTCTCGACATCCGTGCCGAGAAGGCCGGACCGGTGACGGCCGCGAAGATCCGGGGACCGGCGTCGGTCACCGTTCACAACCCCGGCCACCACATCCTGACCCTCCAGGACGACCTGGAGATCAACATCGAGCTCTACGTCAACAAGGGCCGCGGCTACGTGCTGGCCGACCAGCAGGAGCCGCCCGAGGATGCCCCCGTCGATCTGGTGCGGATCGATGCCATCTACAACCCGGTGCTCCGCGCGAGCTTCAAGGTCGAGGAGACCCGCGTCGGACAGCGAACCGACTTCGACCGGCTCATGCTGCATGTGGAGACGAACGGCGCCGTGGATCCCGAAAACGCGGTGAGGTATTCGGCCGAGCTGGTGCGCAGGCATCTCGAGTACATGTTCTACTTCCAGCAGGGCGGGCCGCCCCGGGAGGACGAACCTGAGCCGGATCCGGTGCCGGAGAAGATCGCCGTGCTGTTGGACACCCCGATCAACGACCTGGCGGAGCTGAGCGTCCGGTCCCGCAACTCGCTGCGAAGGGAGTCGATCGAGACCCTGCGCGACCTGATCAGTCGCACCGAGGCCGAGATGCTCTCGATCGATAACTTCGGCCAGAAGTCCCTGAGCGAGGTTTACGATTTCCTCGGGGGACACAACCTTCGCTTCGGCATGAAGACGAATCGGGGCAGGGACGGACGCCTCTACTGGGCCGGGGAAGCCGCCCCCACCGGTGCGGGCGATTAGCGGCCCGTGGGCAAGACCCCCGCGGCATTCGAGCGACGATGCATCCGCGCTGGGCGCTTCGTCGATCCGGTCAAACTGTCATGTCTGCTTTACGAATTGTCATGTCCTCTTTACATTTGACATCCCCACGGCTCCGCCCTTCGTTGCCTTTCGGACGAATAGCGGTGCTATTCGCCTCTCAAGGCGCCTTGCCAACGCGGCGCCTCGCCGCTCTCGGTGCTCACGGAGGTCTATCCACGGACCGCTAGCGGCCCGCAGGAAGGAACAGCCAGGAATGCGTCACAGAAAGAAGGGCAGGAACCTCTCGCGGTCGCCGAGTCACCGGCGGGCGCTCCTGCGCAACATGGCCACCTCCCTCTTCCGCCACGGGAGGATCCGGACCACCACGGCCCGCGCCAAGGAGCTGCGCCCGTACGCGGAGCGGCTGGTCACCCTGGCCCGGCGGGGGGATCTCCACGCGCGGCGGCTGGCGGCACGGCGAATCGCCGACCGCGAGGTTCTGGGCATGCTTTTCGACGACATCGGCCCGCGCTATGCCGACCGGCCCGGAGGGTACACGCGCATTCTGAAGCTGGGTCCCCGCAAGGGAGACGCCGCGGATATGGCGCTCATCGAACTGGTATGATAGAATCCTGCCGCAGGGTGCGACACCGGGTGCAGGACTCCCGCCATGGAGGAGCGGTGCGGGGGCTTCCGGAGTCCGGACTAGACACGGCCAACCAACTCAACCCGGAGTAAGAGGAAGTCATATGCAGACATTTCCGAAGTCCCGCGCGGGTGCCGTGAAGCTGGGTATTCCCTTGATGATCCTGTCGTTCCTGGCGATGGGCGGCTTCCTGTACTGGCTGTCCACCTACGAGGCCCCGGAGGTCGATGAGGGCATGGAAGACATGGCCGGAGAAGACGGCCTCAACGAGGTCAGGTTCGAGGACTTCGTCACGGGTACCCAGAACTACATGGGCCAGGAAATCACCCTGCGCCTCGTCGAGGTGAGTTCCACGGTCGGCGACAGATTGTTCTGGACGATGCTCCCCGGCAACAATCCGTACCTGATGCACATCTCGGAGGAGGCGCTGGCGGACTCGGTGGAGGTGATGGGCAACCTCGAGGTGGATATCACGGGATCGGTCCTGGCCCTTTCCGACTCCATTCTGGATGTGTGGATGGAGGCCGGGGTCCTGAGGAGCGAGGGCGATCGCCTGCAGGCGCTCTTCGCAGTCGACAAGGGGGACTACTTCCTTATCCGGCGCTTCGAGATGGAGGACGAAGACGAATCCGGCGACGAATCCGGCGGATCCGGGGAGTCCGGATAGTCCGGCGGCCCGAACGACCCGGCCGGGGCCGGCCCCGCGGGATCCGGCATCCGTTCCATACGAACGCGGCGTGGCGGTGCGGACGCGCCCGCAGTGTGGGCCCGGGAGGCGGCGATGGGCCCGCATGCAAGACGTGCCCGGTGATCCGGTGATCCGAATGTCCTCCGGGGACGCGGTCTTCGGGGTGGTGGGGCTCGGTTACGTGGGCTTGCCGCTCGCCGCCCAGGCTGCCCGGGCGGGGATCCCCGTCATCGGCTTCGACGTGAGTCCCGGGGTGACGGAGGGCGTGAACGCGGGCCGCAGCCACATTTCCGACCTCGCCGACGCGGAGGTGGCGGAAGCGCGGGAGCGCGGCCTGCTGGAAGCGACCACCGAGATGTCCCGCCTGGCCGACTGTGACGCGATCGCGATCTGCGTGCCCACCCCGCTGTCCAGGACCCGCGACCCGGACATCCGGCACATCCTGGCGGCCTCCCGAGCCGTGGCGGCCTCGCTGCGGATGGGGCAGCTCGTCGTGCTGGAGTCCACCACCTACCCCGGCACGACGCGCGAGGTCGTGCTCCCGATCCTGCGCGGCGCAGGCCTGGAGGCGGGAAGCGACTTCTTCCTGTGCTTCTCGCCGGAGCGTGTCGATCCCGGAAACGACACCTGGAAGATCGGCAATACTCCGAAGATCATCGGCGGGGTGACGCGTGCGTGCACCGAGGCCGGAGTGGCCTTCTACGCCCGCTTCGTGGAAGAGATGGTGCCGGTTTCCTCGGTGGAGGCGGCCGAGCTGGCCAAGATACTGGAAAACGCCTTCCGGGCGGTGAATATCGGGCTCGTCAACGAGATGGCGCTGATCGCCGACCGCCTCGGGCTCGACATCTGGGAGGTTATAGACGCGGCGGCCACCAAGCCCTTCGGCTTCATGAAGTTCACGCCGGGTCCGGGGCTGGGGGGGCACTGTCTCCCTGTCGATCCCCACTATCTGGCGTGGAAGATGCGCGCCATGGACTTCCGTACGCGATTCATAGACGTGGCGGCCGAGATCAATGCGGAGATGCCCGCGTTCGTGGCCGGGAAGGTCCGGGAGGCGCTTAACGCGGTGGGCAAGCCGGTCAAGGGCGCGCGCGTCCTGCTCCTGGGCGTGGCCTACAAGAAGGACGTGGATGACGTCAGGGAGTCGCCGGCCACGGCGATTCTGGAGCTGCTCGCCAGGGACGGGGCCGAGGTGAGCTACCACGACCCGTACGTGCCGGTGTGGGAGGTCCCGGACGGCCGCGCACTCAACTCCGTCCCCCTCACCGGCGACCTCTTCGCCGCCACCGACGTGGTCGTCATCGTGACCGACCACACGTGTTTCGACTTTGAACGCATCTTCCACCGGTCGCGCGTGCTCGTCGACGCCCGCAACGCGACCGGTTCGCTCGCCGACGCCTCGAACGCCGGGGCCGTCCGGCCATGGATCGCCAAGCGGACATGAGAATCGCGGTTGTAGGGACCGGGTACGTGGGGCTGACGACGGGCGCCTGCCTGGCCGAGACCGGCAACGACGTCATCTGCTCCGACATCCTGGATGAGAAGATGGAGGCTCTCGGGCGCGGCGAAATCCCCTTCTACGAGCCGGGCCTCGGTTCGCTGGTCAGGCGGAATGTCGCCGAGGGGCGTCTGTCCTTCACCACCGATGTGGCCGGGGCCGTGCGCGCGTCGTACGTCATCTTCATCGCGGTGGGGACCCCGCCCGACGAGGACGGCTCCGCCGACCTCAGCTCGGTGGTGTCCGCCGCCGCCGACATCGGGCGCGCCATGGACGGCGAGCGGATCGTCATCACCAAGAGCACCGTCCCGGTGGGTACGGCACGGCTGGTGCGCGAGGCGATCGAGGCCGAGACGGACCACCCGGTCCACGTGTGCTCCAACCCGGAGTTCCTGAAGGAGGGAGCTGCGCTGAGCGACTTCAGCAAGCCGGACCGCGTCGTCATCGGCGTGGACGATCCGGTCGCCGGGCAGGTAGTGCAGAACCTCTACGCACCGTTCGTGCGTACGGGCAACGAGATCCAGGTGATGGACACCGCATCGGCGGAGATCACCAAGTACGCAGCCAACGCTATGCTCGCGACACGCATCAGTTTCATGAACACGATTGCGCGTCTCTGCGATCGGACCGGGGCCGACGTGGACATGGTCCGCCTCGGGGTCGGCTCCGACCGGCGCATCGGCCCGACCTTCCTGTTCCCCGGCGTGGGATACGGTGGTTCCTGCTTCCCGAAGGACGTGAAGGCGCTTGCGGGCACGATGAAACGGCTAGGGGTGGACAGCTCCATCCTCGACGCCGTCGAAAACGTCAACGAGGGCCAGAAGCGGCTGCTCCTGGAGTTGGCGGTCGCGCGATTCGGAGAGGCGCTGCACGACAGGACCTTCGCCGTATGGGGGCTGGCATTCAAGCCGAACACCGACGACATGCGCGAGGCGCCCAGCCTGGTCACGATCCGGGGACTCCTGGAGCGGGGGGCGCGGGTGATCGCGCACGATCCCGTTGCGATGCGGGAGGCGCGGCGGATCCTGGGCGACGCGATCGAGTACCGGGATCAGAACTACGACGTCCTGGAAGGGGCGGATGCCCTGATCATCCACACCGAGTGGCAACCCTACCGGCACCCGGACTTCGCGCGCATGCGCGACCTGCTCCGGGAGGCGGTGATCCTGGACGGGCGGAATCTCTACGCTCCGGACGCGATGCAGGATCTTGGGTTCGAGTACCATTCGGTGGGACGCCGCCCGGTCCGCCGAGGGGGAGCCGGCTGACCCGTGCGCGTTGCGATCACCGGGGCTGCGGGGTTCCTGGGTTCCCACCTCGTGGACCGGTTTCTGGCCGAGGGGTGCGAAGTCGTCGGTGTGGACAACTTCATCACGGGCACGCCGCGGAACCTGACCCACCTCGAGGACCATCCGCGCTTCCAGCTCGTCAACCACGACATCTCCCGCCCGCTATACCTGGACAGGAAGCTGGACGGCGTGCTCCATTTCGCCTCTCCCGCGAGTCCCGTCGACTACCTGGAACTCCCGATCCAGACGCTGAAGGTCGGATCACTGGGCACCCACAACACGCTCGGTCTGGCCCGGAAGCACGGCGCCCGCTACCTGCTCGCTTCGACCTCCGAGGTCTACGGCGATCCGCTGATCCATCCGCAGCCCGAGAGCTACCGGGGCAACGTCAACCCGGTCGGCCCCAGAGGGGTGTACGACGAAGCCAAGCGCTTTGCCGAGGCGATGACGATGGCCTACCACCGCGCCCACGGCCTCGACACCCGCATCGTCAGGATCTTCAACACGTACGGGACCCGGATGCGGCCGGGCGACGGGCGCGTCGTCTCGAACTTCATCGTGCAGGGGTTGCGCGGAGAGGCGATGACGGTCTACGGCGACGGTTCGCAGACGCGGTCCTTCTGCTTCGTGGACGATACCATCGAGGGTGTTTTTCGCCTCTTCCAGTCGGCGTACACCGAGCCCATGAACGTCGGGAACCCGGACGAGTTCACGATCGGCGAGCTGGCAGGGCTGGTCATGGAGGAGACCGGGAGTTCGGTTGGGCCGAAGTTCCTGCCGCTGCCGGTCGACGATCCGGTGGTTCGGCGTCCCGACATCGGGCTGGCGCGCAGGGAGCTGGGATGGCTGCCGGTTACCCGGCTGCGCGAAGGGCTCGGCAGGACCGTGCCCTACTTCCGCAGGCTGGTGGAAGAGGGGGATGTCCGCTCACGCACGCTGGGCGGGACTTGACTATGGTCCCGGCCTTTGTGGAACCTCATAGAGTGACCGCAGTAACAGTAGACGGGCCCGGGGACTTCGCCCGGGGCAATGCCCCCGCGGGATGGATGAAGGTGGAAGACGGACAACTCACACACGGACGCAGTGCGGCGGCCCGCGGCGACAACCTCCGCGGGGCGCGGACCGCGTGCGTTCGCCCATCCCGGGCGGGACACCGGATTGTCCGCTGGCTGCTCTTCCTGCCGGTGCTTGCAGGGGGGTGCGCCTCCGACCCGAGCGAAGAAACGGCCCGGCTGCGGGGCGACCTGGCCTTTGCGAGTGGCGACTACGAGGAGGCGCTCGCGGAGTACCGGCTTTCCCTCCGGCAGGAGGATCCGGGCGCGGAGGGGATGGTGCGCGTCGCCCACGCGTACATCGAGCTGGGCCGGGTGGACGAGGCCCGTGCGCTCTACGATCTGGCCATTCTGGAGGACAGCAGCTACGTCGACCAGGCCGCGTCCGATTTCGTGGCGCGCGCCAGGCGGGAGCTGGCGGATGGGGACCGCTACGGGGCCGCTTCCGCGATGGAGGCCGCTTCCCACTTCCGCCCCGGCGTTCTGGCGCGGGGACTGAACCTGCCGCTGGCTCGCCACTACCGGGACATCGGGGAGCATCTTCGGGCGCGGGCCCTCTTCCTGAGCGCGCTCGGGGAGCGGCGTGGAGACCCGGACCTCCTCTTTGAGACGGCGCTCGCGCACCTCGAGATCGGCGACTGCGAGCGTGCGCTGGGGTTTTTCGAGGAGTTCGGGGATCTCGCGCCCAGACGCAGGCAGGAGGCCGATACGCACGTGGGCCGGTGTGCCTTTCAGCTTGCCGAAGAGATTGCGGAGGTCCTCGACGACCAGGACGCAGCCGAGGAGGCGCTCGCCTATCTGAACCTGGTGTTGGAGCTGGGGGAACCCAGGATGCTCCTCTCCCGGGCGTGGTTCTCGAAGGCCGAGATCCTGGCCAGCCTGGGCGAGTGCACGGCGGCGGTCGCGGCCTACCACATGGTGCCCGCCTCGGATCCGGCCGGATCGGGGCCGCTCAGCCGGACTGCACGGCAGCGGGCGGACGAGATTCGCTTCGGCGAGGGAGAAGGGCCGTGCTGAAGCGGTCGATCGCCGCCGGCGCTCTCGTCGGCCTGCTCGGCGCGGCCTGCTCTTCGGCGCCTCCCTATTCGGGGTGGACCCCCGAGCAGCTCTATGCACACGCGCAGCGCGCCTTCGAGGACGGAAACTGGGGGGAGGCCCGCCGGGCCTTCGAGCGGTTGGTGCTGCAGTTCCCGCTCTTCGAACAGGCCGTCGACGCACGCTACTACATGGCCCGCTCCTTTCACGAGGACCGGGACTACATCAGTGCGATCGCCGAGTTCACCCGCATCGTGCAGGTGTTCCCGGACCATCAGCTGGCAGCGGACGCGTGGATGGGGCTGTGCGCGGCCTATGCGGCCATGTCCCCGCATCCGCAGCGCGACCAGGCGCCCACCGCCCAGGCGCGGATCAACTGCCGCAACGTCGCCAACGACCTTCAGGGTACCCCCATCGGGGATTCCGCCGCAGTACTCGCCCGCCGGATGGAGGACAAACTGGCCGAGAGGGCCTACGGAGAGGGCGTCCACTACTATCGAAACCGGCTCCTCGAGTCCGCGGAGCTTTACTTCCTCAGTCTCCTGGAGTTCTATCCAAACACCGCTTCCGCGCCACGCGCGATGGCCAGGCTGGTGCAGATCTACGAGCGCTGGGGATGGGACGAACAGCGCGACGAGATGGTCACGCGGCTCCTCCAGACCTTCCCCGACTCGCCCGAAGCCAGGGCGCTGGACGTTCCGCCCGCGCGGGACACGCTGTCTCCGATACGGAGCCGTGCTCCTCCCGGCCACTAGCAGGCCGTGGGGGGTTCCGGGGGTGAGCCCGGGGACGCTGTCCGAAGAGGTTCTGCGTCTCCCATGAGGGAGGCGGCCGGCAGGGTCGGCGTCTTCGGCGGCACCTTCGACCCGCCACATCTGGGTCACGAGATCGTCGCCCGTGAAGTGGCCGATGCGCTCGCGCTGGACCGTCTCCTGTGGGTGCCTGCATCGATTCCACCGCACAAGACCGGCCGGAACATCACGCCGGGGGCCGTGCGGCGGCGCCTGGCAGAGGCCGCGGTCACGTTTGACCCGAGATTCGAACTGTGTGACCTGGAGCTGGAGCGCGGAGGCGTGTCGTACACCGTTGATACCTTGCGGAGACTGAGGGCCGATCACCCCGGGTGGTCGCTGTCGCTGGTCCTGGGCAGCGACCTTGCGGGGGGGCTATCGGGCTGGAAGGAGCCGGAGACCGTCCTCGAACTGGCCGAGCTGGTAGTGATTTCCCGGCCGGGGTCCGGCGTCGGTGACGGGAGGAAACTGCCTGTCGCCGGCCGCGTTCACACCGTCCAGGTCACGCCGGTCGACATCTCGTCTTCGAGGGTCCGCGAACGCGTCAGAAGAAGGTTGTCCGTTCGCGACATGGTATCGCCCCCGGTATTGGCCGTTATTGAGACGGAAGGCTTGTACCGGGCCTGAGCGTCCGTCCCCGCGGTGGGGCGGCGCGGAACTGCAGAGGAAACGGGAATGATCAAGGGGATCATCAAGAAGATTGCGGGGTCCCGCTACGCGCGCGAGGTCAGGCGTCTTGCGCCGCTCGTCGACGAGATCAACGAGAGGTATGCGGTCCTCGAAGGGTTGTCGGACGACGAAGTGCGCGGCCAGACGCAGGAGTTCAGGGACCGGATCGCGGAGTTCACCGGCGAGGTGGTGGGCGAGATCGAGGCCATGCGGGAGCGCAAGCACTCCGCCACCGACCCCGATGAGCGCGAGAGCCTCGGTCTCGAGATCGGCAAGCTGGAGGAGGAGTACCGGGACCAGCTGGCCGAGGTCCTGGAGGAGATCCTCCCCGATGCCTTCGCGGTGGTGAAGGAGGCGTGCCGCCGGCTGATGGGCCAGGAGGTGCTGGTCACCGGCCACAAGCAGGAGTGGGACATGATCCCGTACGACGTGCAGCTCATCGGAGCCGCGCAGCTCCACCGCGGGCGCGTCGCCGAGATGGCCACCGGCGAAGGGAAGACGCTGGTCGCGACCATGCCGCTGTACCTGAACGCGCTGGCGGGGCGCGGCGCCCACCTGGTCACCGTCAACTCCTACCTCGCCCAGCGCGACGCCGAGTGGATGGGGGCGATCTACGGCTTCCTCGGCCTCACGGTGGACTGCATCGACCTGCACGACCCCGGCACGGCCGAGCGCCGCCGGGCCTACCACGCGGACATCACCTACGGCACCAACAACGAGTTCGGCTTCGACTACCTGCGCGACAACATGGTCCACACCCTGGAGCAGCGGGTCCAGCGCGCGCACCACTACGCGATCATCGACGAGGTCGACTCGATCCTGATCGACGAGGCCCGGACCCCGCTCATCATCTCCGGGCCGGTCACGCGCGACACGTCCACCCCCTTCAAGCAGATGGCGCCGGTGGTGGGCGCGCTCTACCGCAAGCAGACGCGGACGGTCAACCGGCTGGTTGCCGAGGCCGTGCGCGGGCTGGATTCGGAGGACACCGAGTACGAATCCGGCGAGAAGCTGCTCGCGGCGAAGCGCGGCGGGCCGAAGAACAAGCGCCTGATGAAGCTCTTCGCAGACCAGCCCTCGGCCGTGAAGCTCGTCGAGAAGACGGAGTCGGACTACCTGCGCGACAAGCGCCTGCACGAGATCGACGAGATGCTGCTCTTCGCGATGGACGAGAAGGGCAGCAACGTCCACCTCTCCGATGCAGGCCTGGACGAACTCTCGCCGGGAGACCCGCAGGCCTTCGTCGTGCCGGATCTCTCGGAGGTGGTCGGGGAGATCCAGGAGGACGAGTCCCTGGCGGTGGAGGAGAAGCGTTCGCGGATCGCGGAGCTGGAGGAGGAGTACGCCGACAAGTCGCAGCGCATGCATGTCATCCACCAGCTGCTCAAGGCCTACACCCTCTTCCACAAGGACGAGCGGTACATCATCGGCGAGAACGGCCAGATCGTCATTGTGGACGAGTTCACGGGTCGGCAGATGCCGGGCCGGCGCTGGAGCGACGGGCTGCACCAGGCGGTCGAGGCGAAGGAGGGGGTGGAGATCCGCGGCGAGACGCAGACGCTCGCGACCATCACCATCCAGAACTACTTCCGCATGTACGACAAGCTGGCGGGGATGACGGGGACGGCGGAGACGGAGGAGACCGAGTTCCACCAGATCTACGGCCTCGACGTTTCGGTGATCCCCACCAACCGCCCCATCGCGCGGGACGACCGCGACGACCTCATCTTCCGCACCAAGCGGGAGAAGTACCTCGCCCTCATGGACGAGATCGAGCGCCTCAACCGGCTGGAACTCCCGGTGCTGGTGGGGACGACCAACGTCGAGGTCTCGGAGACGATATCCCGCATGCTCAAGCGGCGGGGCGTCAAGCACAACGTCCTCAACGCGAAGCAGCACAAGCGCGAGTCCGAGATCGTGGCCGAGGCGGGCCAGCCCGGCGCGGTGACGATCGCGACCAACATGGCCGGGCGCGGCACCGACATCAAGCTCGGGGCCGGGGTGACGGATCCGCGCACCATCGACTGGGCCGGTGAGCGCGAACTGGAGCTGGACGGCGTGGTCGCGACCGACCCGACCCGCTACGAGGACCTCGACGGCAAGCCTGGCGACCACCTCGTCGAAATCGGCGGGCTCCACATCCTGGGGTCGGAGCGCCACGAGGCCAGGCGGATCGACCGCCAGCTGCGCGGCCGCGCCGGCCGCCAGGGCGACCCAGGGGCGTCCCAGTTCTTCCTTTCGCTCGAAGACGACCTGATGCGCCTCTTCGGCGGGATGGAGCGGATCGCCAACGCGATGGACAGGATGGGCGCCGAGGAGGGCGAGGTGATCACCCACCCGCTCGTCACGAGCTCGATCGGGCGGGCGCAGAAGCGGGTCGAGGGCAACAACTTCGAGGCCCGCAAGAAGCTGCTGGACTACGACGACGTGATGAACCAGCAGCGCGAGGTCATCTACGATCTCCGTCTCTTTGCGCTGGAGGGTGGCGAAGACCTCAAGGGCGAGATCTGGGAGATGATCCGGCACGTGATGGAGGGCGTCTTCGAGGACCACCTGCCTGATTCAGGTCTCCACGAGGGGATCGAGGTGGGCGGACTCAGGCAGCGCATGCTGCTCGACCTACACACCGTGCTGCCGCACGTGGAGGACGAGGACGACCCCGACGAAGTGGACCGCGAGGATGTGCTTGGCGCCGCCGAGGAAGCCGTGGTGGAGTCCTTCGAGCGCAAGATCGAGTCGCTCGGCGAGCACGCGGAGCGGGTGATGAGCTTCGTCATGCTGTCGACCATCGACAACAAATGGAAGGACCACCTCTACGACCTCGACCACCTGAAGGCGTCGATCGGTTTCCGTGGCTGGGGACAGAAGGACCCCCTCGTCGAGTACAAGAAGGAGGCCTACGAGATGTTCGTGAGCCTCATGGACGACATTCGCCGCACCCTCACCCAGCAGTTCTTCCGGGTGCGTCTGGAGCAGCGGCCGGCGATGAGCTTCCAGCCTCAGCAGCGGCTCTCGTACTCGGGGCCCTCGGAGACCGCCGGCAGCGGCATTCCGACCGGGGCCGGCGGCCGGCCGGCTCCCGGAGCGCGGCGCGCCACGGCCACACCGGCACAGAAGGTGGACTCCATGGGCATTGCCGCATCGGCGAGCGGGGGATCGGCGGGCGGCTCCATGGGAAGGACCACCGATGTCCGCCGGCTCGCCACCAACCGCGGCGAAGCGCGGCCGAAGACGCCCATCACCGGGGGCAAGGCGCCCGGTCGCAACTCCCCCTGCCCCTGCGGAAGCGGGAAGAAATACAAGAAGTGTCACGGGGCGCTGGGATAGCGGTCTGCCGCGAAGCCCCGCCCGCGACACGCCCGCGGGAACGGCTGCAGCGCTTTGGGCCTGGCCCGCTCTCCGAACAGGAGTTGCTTGCGCTGCTCATCGGTGCCGGCGGCCGGGACGCCCCCGCCCGCCACCTCGCCGAGCGCGTCCTGGACCTTTCGGGCGGGCAACTGCGCGAACTCGCGCGGATGGACCATGGGCGCCTCGTGCGCATCCCGGGGATCGGCCCCGCCGTGGCCGCCAGGATCGTCGCGGCGATCGAGCTGGGCAGGCGCGTAGGGTCGGCCCGCACCGACCACGCGCACCCCATCATGGGGCCCGCCGACGTCCACGACCTCTTCGCCCCCGCGCTGGCCCACCTCGCCCACGAGGAGTTCCACGTCCTCCTCCTCAACTCGCAGAACTGCCCAATCTGCCAGCGCCAGGTCACGCGTGGTATCCTGGACGCGTCGCTCATCCACCCGCGCGAGGTCTTCCGGGACGCGATCGTGCTCAGGGCGGCGGCGCTGATCCTGGTCCACAATCACCCATCCGGGAACCCCGAGCCGTCTGCCGAGGACCTGAAGGTGACCCGCCAGCTGAGCCGGGCGGGAGACCAGCTCGGCATCCCCGTCCTCGATCACATCATCGTCGCGGGCGAGGCGTTTTCCTCGCTGGCCGGCCGCGGGTGCCTGCGGGGGTCGGCGGGCCCGAACGGGGCGGATTGAAGGAAGCCGGGTCCGAGAACGTATTGGACATATGTGCCTGTTCGCGCGCGCCGCGCGTCCGCTATCCGCGGCTGTTGCTCCGCCGTCATTGCCAATCCCGCCAATGCATCCGTTATCTTTTGGTAGGTGGCCAGCGCCGGGCCGGCGCGAGTGGCGCCCCCGAATATGGGCGCACCTTCCCCCGTGTTTTCACTATCAGGAAAGAGGACCATGAAGAACTTTCTGACTCCCGGGATCGCTCTGCTTTGTCTCGTCGCGCTCGGCGGACCGGTCGCCGGAGGCGCCAACGCCCAGCAGTACAACCCGGCCGACCCGATCCCGCCCGACCCCGAGGTGACCACCGGCACGCTGGCGAACGGACTCACCTACTTCGTCCACGTCAACGACGAGCCCGAGAACCGCGCCGAGCTGCGCCTGGTCGTCAACGCCGGCTCGATCCTCGAAGACGACGACCAGCTCGGGCTGGCCCACTTCGTCGAGCACATGGCCTTCAACGGCACGGAGAACTTCGAGAAGCAGGCGCTGGTGGACTACCTCGAGTCGATCGGGATGCAGTTCGGCCCCGACATCAACGCCTACACCAGCTTCAACGAGACCGTGTACATGCTGCAGGTCCCGATGGACGACCCCGAGGTGCTCGCCACGGCCTTCCAGATCCTGGTGGACTGGGCGAGCGCGGTGGTCTTCGACCCGGAGGAGGTCGACAAGGAGCGCGGCGTCGTGATCGAGGAGTGGCGGGGACGGCGGGGAGGCGTGGCCCGGATCCAGGACGAGCAGATCCCGTTCCTCTTCCACGGCTCGCGTTACGTGGAGCGGCTCCCGATCGGGGATACCGACATCCTGGCGAACGCGCCCGCCGAACGGCTGCGCAGCTTCTACGAGGACTGGTACCGCCCCGACCTGATGGCGGTCGTCGCGGTGGGCGACTTCGATGGTGACGCGATCGAAACGATGATCCGCGAGAGCTTCGGCGGTTTGCAGGGCCCGGACAACCCGCGCGCCAGGGGCGAGACGGAAGTCCCGGTCGACCATCCGCCGCTGGTTACCATCGCAACCGATCCGGAGATGCCCCAGACCCAGGTGGGCGTTCTCTACAAGCAGCCGGCGAGTCCTCGTGGCACGGTGGCCGATTTCCGCACCGCGCGGGTGCGGTCTCTCTATTCCGGCATGCTCAACGACCGGCTCCGTGAACTGACCGTGCAGGCCGATCCACCCTTCCTCTTCGCGTCAGCGTCGGGTGGCGGCTCCTTCATCCGCGGGGCGGACGCCTCGGAGTTCTTCGCCGGCGTTGCGGAAGACGGGATCGAGCGTGGGCTCGACGCGCTGCTCACCGAGGCGGAGCGGGTTGCGCGGCACGGCTTTACCGCGAGCGAGCTGGAGCGGGAGAAGGCGTCGCTGCGCCGGTCCTACGAGTCCCGGCTGGCGGAGGCGGAGAACCGGACGTCGGGTTCACTTGCCAGCCGCTACATCAGCGTGTTCCTGAACGACATCCCCTACCCCAGCGTCGAGACGGAGGTTGCCCTCCTCGAAGCCGTCCTGCCAGGGATCACCCTCGAGGAGACCAACGCCCATGCGCAGGGGTGGCTGACCGAGCGCGGACGGGTCATCGTGGTCGCCGGACCGGAGAAGGAAGGGCTTGTGACCCCGACGGAGGAAGACCTGACCGCGGTCTTCGCGGCCGTGTCCGAAAGGGAAATCGCTCCCTACGAGGACGCCGAGGTGGAGGCGCCGCTGGTTGCCGAGATTCCCGCAGGCTCACAGGTCGTCTCCGAGGAGACGGTCGACGAGATCGGCGTAACGATCTGGGAGCTGGGCAACGGAGTGCGGGTGGTGCTCAAGCCGACCGACTTCCGCGACGACCAGGTCATCTTTTCTGCGACGAGCCCGGGCGGGTATTCGCTGGCGTCGGATGAGGTCCTGAGGAGCGCCGAGCTGGCGAGCATGCTGGTCAACCAGGGCGGTGTCGGGGAATTCGATCAGATCGCGCTGGGGAAGAAGCTGACCGGAAAACGGGCTTCCGCCTCCACGGGAGTGGGGTCGCTGACCGAGAGCGTCAGCGGTTCGGCCTCGCCGCAGGATCTGGAGACGGCGTTCCAGCTCATCTACCTGCGTTTCACGGAACCGCGGAAGGATGAGACGGCGTTTGCGGCCTGGAAGGCCCAGATGACGGGAATGATGGCCAACATGGGAGCGACTCCGGACATGGTGTTCAACGACACGGTGTCGACGGTCATGAGCCAGGGCCATCCACGCTCGACCGCTACCCTCGCGGACGCTCTCCAACAGCTGGAAGAGGCGAACCTGGACATTGCCTACGACTTCTACCGCGAGCGCTTCGCGGACGCGTCCGACTTCACGTTCTACTTCGTCGGGACCTTCGATCTCGAGGGGATCCGGCCCCTGGTCGAGACCTACCTGGGCGGACTGCCCAACCTGGGACGCACCGAGATGTGGGTCGACCACGGGATGGACCCGCCGCCGGGGGTGATCGAAAAGGTCGTGCGCAAGGGGGTCGAGCCCCAGAGCAGGACAATGATCGCGTTCACCGGAGACGGTGAGTATTCGATTGAAGAGTCGACGGTCATCCGGGCCATGGCGGATATCCTCCAGATCGAGCTGCGCGAGCTGCTCAGGGAGGATCTGGGAGGCACGTACGGAGTGGGTGTGTCCGGCTCGATCAGCTATCGTCCCGATGAGGAGTACAGGGTCCAGATCCAGTTCAGCTCGGATCCGGAGCGTGCCGAGGAGCTGGCTGCGGTCGTGTTCGAGGAGATCGAGCGGCTGAAGGCCGAGGGACCCGACCCCGAGACGGTTGCCAAGGTGCGCGAAACGGACCGTCGCACCAAGGAGACCAACCTGCAGCAGAACGGGTACTGGCTCGGCCAGCTTTCCGCCTATGGCAACCTGGGATTGGACATCAGAACGATTCCGAGCTACGACAGAATCGAGGGCTGGACGGCGGAGCAGGTGCAGCAAGCGGCGATGCGCTACCTCCGCACCGACCAGTACGCCAAGTTCGTACTCCTGCCCGAGAACAAGGTGGGTTAGGACCCCGCCGGGCCGACATGTCCCAGTCCGTGTACGCGCGCCGGGAGCGCATCCCGGTGCGCGTGATGGAGCATGACGAGATCGCCACCGAGGTGGCCGGCCGCATCGCGTCCCTCGTTCGCGCACGCGCAAACGAGGGACGCGATGCCGTTCTCGGCCTCGCCACCGGCTCCACTCCCCTCGGTGTCTACCGGGAGATGATCCGCCTCCACCGCGACGACGGGCTCGACTTCGCAAACGTCGTCACCTTCAACCTCGACGAGTACTTCCCCATGCGGCCCGGCAGCATTCACAGCTACCACCGCTACATGCGCGAGAACCTCCTCGACCACGTCAACATCCGGCCCGAGCGGTGCCACATCCCCCGGGGCGACCTTCCCGAGGACGAGGTGGAGGCGCACTGCGCGGACTTCGAGCGGCGCATCCGCGAGGCGGGCGGGATCGACCTCCAGCTCCTGGGGATCGGGCGCAGCGGCCACATCGGGTTCAACGAGCCGGGTTCGGTGCGGGATTCGCGCACCCGCCGCCTCTACCTCGACACGGTGACGCGCGCCGACGCGGCCGCCGACTTCTTCGGCGAGGAGAACGTGCCGCCCCAGGCGCTCACGATGGGGGTGGCGACGATCCTGGAGGCGCGCGAGGTCGTGCTGCTGGCGACCGGCGAGCACAAGGCCGAGATCGTGCTGCGGGCGGTGGAGGGGGAGGTGCACGCCGATGTGGCCGCGACCTTCCTGCAGCAGCACCCCGCGGCGACGGTGTACCTCGATCCGGCCGCGGCCGCCGACCTCACCCGCGTCCGCACTCCGTGGCTGGTCGGCGACGTGGAGTGGACGCCGCGCCTCGAAACCGACGCGGTCATCTGGCTCAGCCGGCAGACGGACAAGCCCATCCTGCACCTCGCGAACGAGGACTACCGGGCCCACCACCTGGGCTCGCTGGTCGCGCGGTACAGGTCGGCGGAACCGCTCAACGGGAAGGTCTTCAACGCGCTCATCTCCAAGATCCGGGGGAAGAGCCGCCTGCCGCGAGGGCAGGAGATCGTCGTCTTCTCGCCGCACCCCGACGACGACGTGATCTCGATGGGCGGGCTGCTGCGGAAGCTGGTCGAGAACGCCAACCGCGTGACGGTGGCGTACCAGACGTCCGGGAACATTGCGGTCTTCGACCATGAGGTGCGCCGGTATCTGGACCTGATGAGGCGCGCGTCGCACGTGATCGAGCTGGGCGGTCCGGAGGTCGCGGAGGGGGTGATGGCGTCGGTGGAGGAGCAGCTGGGTGCCAAGGAGCCGGGCGATGTCGACCCGCCGGTGGTGCAGGACCTGAAGCGGATCATTCGCGAGAGCGAGGCGTCGGCGGCGATCGAGGCGCTGGGCCTGTCGGCGGACAATGCCCGCTTCCTCGACCTTCCGTTCTACCGGACGGGGATGGTCCGCAAGAACCCGATCTCGGAGGCGGACATCGAGATCGTCGCGGAGTTGCTGGAGGAGTTGCGCCCGTCGATGGTCTTCGCCGCCGGCGATCTCTCCGACCCCCACGGGACGCACCGGATGTGCCTCGAGGCAGTCGAACGGGCGCTCGCCCGCTACAGCGGTGATCCGCCATTGATCTGGTACTACCGCGGCGCCTGGGTGGAGTGGGGCGTCAGCGAGGCCACGGTTCTCGTTCCGCTCTCGGAACACGAGATGCGCGCCAAGGTCCAGGCCATCTTCCGCCACGAATCGCAGAAGGATTCGGCCCCGTTCCCGGGCGCGGACCCGCGCGAGTTCTGGCAGCGCGTGGTCGACCGCAACCGCGAGACGGCGGACCTGCTGGCATCGCTGGGACTGCCCGCGTACCGCGCCATGGAGGCGTATGTGACGATGCGCTGCGGGGACCGGGTCGAAGCGCGGGAGATCCCGACGGCGTCGCTGGGGGCGGAGGGGGGGTGAGGGAATGTTGCGGCCCCGCGCCTGGCGGGCGCTGACACTGGCGTTGGTCGGGGCGGCTTGTGACCGCCCCACAGCCGAGGACCGGTCTCCCGGCGTAGTCGTACGGGATTCGGCGGGCATCGAGATCGTCGAGAACTACGTGCCGCAATGGGATCCGGACGACTTCTGGACCCTCGACCCGGAACCGGAATTCGTCATCGGCGGATATGACGGGCTGCACGGGGCGAGCAACGATTCGTCACACCTCGTGTGGCGCATCTGGGAAGTTGCTCCGCTCTCGGACGGCAGATTGGCCATGCTTTCGGCTGGCGAAAGGCAAGTGTTCCTCTTTGAGCGCTCCGGCGCCTTCACCAACGCGATCGGGCGTCCAGGCCGTGGCCCCGGTGAGTTCTTCGGTCCGGAGCACCTGCAGGTCCTGCCCGGAGACACCGTCGTGGTGTGGGACGCGTTTTTCGGCCGCGTCAGCCGGTTTCATCCATCGGGAAGGCTGCTGCAGGAGCGGAGCATTGACGTGGGGGCGGTGATCGCGGCGACGCGCACGGCCGGCCGGCGGCCTCCGGAGACGGTGCACCGGCCCCTGCCGGATGGCTCGTTCCTGGTGCAAGTGCGCCGGGCCGACTAGGAACGCCCTGCCGGGGGGATTCTCTACCGGGAGCCGATCGAGTTCGTGCGGATCGATTCGGCCTACGCCACCCATTCGTTCGGCTGGTGGGACGGTCGGGAATCGCTTTCCCTGGACGATCCGCGAGCTACGTCGGGCGTTCCTTTCGCCGTCGGGTCCGCGGTTGCCGCGGGGGGGCGCCCTCTGTCGGTGTACGTGACCAACGGGGATCGCTACGAAGTGCGCCAATTCTCCACCGAAGGGGTGCTCCTGCGAATCATTCGGCGTGCGGCGGTCGAACCCGTCCCGATCACTGCCACGGGAATCGACGAGTGGAGAGAAGCCGTTTCCGAATTGAATCCATGGGTCGACTGGCGCTCGTGGGACCGCGCGATGGCGGCGCTCCCGCCCAGGCGGTACCGGCCTCCCATCCACGACATTCGGGTGGATGCCGAGGGCTGCCTGTGGGTCCTGGAGGGACAGATGCGATGGAGTGTCTTCGGCCCCAGCGGGCGCTGGCTGGGCACACTTGATCTACCCTTCGCGCCATCCTGGATCGGGGAGGACCTGGTTATCGGTTTGCGTCCTGGCTCCTATCTCGATATTCAGACATTCGCGGGCTACCGCCTGGACCGTCGCGGAGAGTAGACAGGCCCTTCACTCCCGTTCCCGATCCGGTAGATTACCTTCCCCGGAGCGACGGCCCCTCCCAGGGAGCCACGGCTCCCGCAGCATCCGAACCCGGCGGATCTCCGTCCCCCCGCAACACCCGGCCCACAGCCGGTGTACCATCCACTCACTGGTATCCCACGATGCACGAATGTCCCGTTTGCGAAGCGGAAGTCCCCATTTCCGAGGATCCCGTCGAGGGAGAACTCCTTGAGTGCGAAGAGTGCGGCACCGAGCTCGAGATCCTGGCGCTCGGCCCCATCACGCTCGGCGAAGCGCCGGACGCGGAGGAAGACTGGGGTGAGTGACGGGAGTGCGCCACGCGCGGCCCCAGGTCGCCCCGGCGCGCGGCCGGCCGCCGCTCCTTGCGCGCCCCCCCGCCGGCCCGGCCGGAGCGCGTGAATGAGGGTCGGGTTCCTCCATTCGCTCATCCGCAAGGACGAGAAACTGCTGATTGCCGAGCTGAGGAAGCGCGGCGACATGGAGCTCGTCTTCCTGGATGACCGCAGGCTCGTCTTCGACCTGGAGGGGCGGCCGCCGGTGGACGTCGTGCTGGAGCGGTCGATCAACCACTCGCGCGCGATGCACGCGCTGCGCCTCTTCGAGGGAGTCGGCACCGTGTGCGTCAACGCGTACGAGGTCGCGCGCCGGTGCGGCGACAAGATTCTCACGGCCGCCTCGCTGCGCGACCACGGCGTGCCGCAGCCGGAGGTGCGGATCGCCTTCACGCCGGAGTCCGCGCTGGCGGCGATCGAGGAGCTGGGCTACCCGGCCGTGCTCAAGCCTGCGGTGGGCTCGTGGGGCCGGCTGCTCTCCAGGGTGAACGACCGCGACGCCGCCGAGACGATCCTGGAGCACAAGGCGATCCTGGGGAGCTACCACCACTCGATCTTCTTCGTGCAGCGGTACGTCGAGAAGGGCGGACGCGACATCCGCAGCTTCGTGGTGGGGGACGAGTGCGTCGCGGCCATCTACCGCACCTCGGATCACTGGATCACCAACACGGCGCGGGGCGGGCGGGCGAGCAACTGCCCCGTGACCGCCGAACTCGCGGAGATATCGCTGCGGGCGGCGGAGGCGATGGGGGGCGGTGTGCTGGCTGTGGACATCTTCGAGGCCGGCGGCGGGTTTCTGGTCAACGAGGTCAACTACACGATGGAGTTCCGGAACAGCATCGACGTGACGGGTGTGAACATCCCCGAGCGGATCGTGTCGTACCTGCGGGGGGTGGTACGGTGAGCGGTGGGTGCCGGAGGCTGGCCTGGCCGACGTGGGCCGCGGACGGCCGGAGCGGAGCGGCGCCGTGATCCGCGTTGCGATCGCCGGGGGTTCCGGATACGCGGGCGGCGAGCTGCTGCGCCTGCTTCTGGCCCACCCCGAAGCCGAAGTGGCGCAGGTCACGTCCGAGCGCTTCGCCGGGAAGTTCGTGCACCGCACCCATCCCAACCTCCGCGGCCTCACCCGGCTTCGGTACGTGCCCCTCGGCGAGCTGTCATCCTGCGACCTCCTCTTCTCCTGCCTCCCGCACGGCGCGTCCGCACGCCACATCGACGCCTTCCTCGCCAAAGCGGAGCGCGTCATCGACCTCGGCGCCGACTTCCGCCTCGGCGACACCGGCGAATACGAGCGCTTCTACGGGGAACCGCATCCGCGCCCCGGCCTCCTCGGCCGTTTCGTCTACGCGATCCCGGAGCTGAACCGCGACGCGCTGCGGAGCGCCAGCCTGGTGGCGTGCGCGGGTTGCAACGCGACAGTCTCCATCCTGGCGCTGCGTCCGCTCTTCCTGGAGCAGGTGGCGAAGTCGGCCGTGATCGAGGTGAAGGTGGGGTCGAGCGAGGGGGGCAACCGGGCGAGCGAGGCCAGTCATCACCCGGAACGGAGCGGCGCGATGCGGTCCTACAAGCCCACCGGGCACCGCCACCTGGCCGAGATCCGGGCCGTGCTGGGCGGGAGGGGCGCCGTGCAGGCCGGTGCCGCGGGCGCAATCACTGCCGGGGGCGCGGCGGCCGGGCCCCCGGCGGAAACGCGCGCTCCGGTGGACGGCATCCACTTCTCGGCCACCGCGGTCGAGATGGTGCGCGGGATCCTCGCGACCTGCCACGTCTTCCTGCGCGATGACCTCGACGAGAAGGACCTCTGGAGGATCTACCGGCGCGCCTACGCGAAGGAGCCGTTCGTGCGGATCGTCAAGGAGCGCACGGGGATTCACCGCTATCCGGATCCCAAGCTGCTGGCCGGGTCGAACTACTGCGACATCGGGTTCGAGCGGGATCCCCACGCGCGGCGGGTGGTGGTGATGGCCGCGATCGACAACCTGATGAAGGGCGCCGCGGGGCAGGCCGTGCAGGCGTTCAACATCATGCACGGGCTGCCGGAGAGGCGCGGGCTGGAGTTCCCGGGTCTCCACCCGGCCTGAGGGCCAGGCGGACCGAGGGCGAGACACGTGTGCCGGCTGCTCTGCGTCCGTTCCGGCGGAGATGGCTTCGAAATGGAGGAGCACCTCGCCGCTCTCGCACGGATCGCCCGTGACAGCAAGGAGTACCAGGGGCACGGATGGGGGTGCGCCTGGCTGGAGGACGCCGGAACCGACGAAGACGGCATCCAGGCCCACGGACCGAACGCCGCCGGGAGCCTGCCCCGCCGCCCCGCCCGCTGGCGCTTCCACCACGACATCGCACCGATCTGGGAGGACACCACCCGGCCGGCGGGCCGCACGACGCTGCTGGTCGCGCACGCCCGCAGCGCCTTTCGCGACGAGGGGATCCGGGTCGAGAACAACATGCCGTTCACCGACGGCAAGCGCGTCTTCGCCTTCAACGGAGAGCTTCACGGCGTGCGGATCCGGGAGCGGGGACGGATCGGCGCCGAGAAGGTCTTCAACTTCGTGAAGCGGTTCGACCGCGGGGACTTCGCAGCCGCGCTCGAGCGCGGGCTCGACGCCATCGAGCGCCGGACCCGCTACATGCGCGCGATGAATCTGGTCGTCGCCGACCGGGCGCGGCGAGTCTGCTTCGCGTCTCGCTTCAGCGAGGATACGGAGTATTTTCAGATGCACACGGCGCCGATGGACGGGGCCCGCATCCTCTCTTCGGAACCCTATCCGGGGACGGCGGCGCGGGTGCGCTGGACTCCCGTCGTGAACGGCTGCACGGGAACGCTCTGAGAAGCCTGGGGAGCTGCCAATGCTTCTGATCAAGATCGGCGGGGGCGCGAACATCAACCTCGAGGGGATCGCGCGCGACGTGGCCGAACTGGAGGACCGAATCCTGATCGTCCACGGGGCCAACGCGCTGCGCGACGAGTTGGTGGCCCGGCTCGGGGTGGACAAACAGGTCCTCACCTCGGTGTCCGGCTACACCAGCGTGTACTCGGACGAAGAACTGATCGACGTCATGCTCATGGCGTACTCGGGGCTGCGCAACAAGCGGATCGTCGAACTCCTGCACCAGCATGGGGTCAACGCGGTCGGCCTGACGGGAGCGGACGGGGCGCTGGTTCGCGGTATGCGCAACAAGGGCATCCGCGTGCGCGAGGGCGGCAAGACCCTGATCAAGCGCGACCTGTCCGGCAAGCCCGTCGCCGTCAACCGGAAGCTGCTCGGATGGCTGCTCGAGAACAACTACACGCCGGTCGTGACCTTCCCGATCATCGACGAACGCAACGAGCTCGTCAATACCGAGAACGACGACATCGTAACCCTGCTGGCGCTGGCCCTGCGCCCGGCCTGGGTGATCCAGCTGATCGAGGCGGCGGGGCTCCTGGCGGATCCGGACGACCCGGAATCGGCGGTGTCACTGGTTCCGCCTCAGCAACTGGCCCGATGGGAGGACCGTGCCGCCGGCCGCATGAAGCGAAAGCTGAAAGCGATCGGGCAGATTACGCAGGTGCGCGGGATGAGGGTGCTGATCGCGGACGGGCGCACCGAGACGCCGATCGCTGACGCGATGAAGGGCAAGGGAACGGTGATCGGGTGAGGGGCCGGGGTCGTGTCAGGAACGTGGTAGAAACCAGGAACGCGCCGGGAGTGGAAGCGCGCGGGAGCCGATGACGGAGAGCGCCCGCGAAGTCGAGCGCCGCTGCGCGCTGGAGGTCTTCCCGAAACGCGACATTGCGCTGGTGCGGGGCAGGGGGGCGGTGGTCTGGGACGACGAGGGGCGCCGCTATATCGACTGCGTCGCCGGGATCGGTGTTGCGAGCGTGGGGCATGCCAACGAAGCCGTCGCGGAGGCGCTCGCCGCGCAGGCCCGTACGCTGGTCACGTGCCCCGGGATCTTCTACAACGATGCGCGCGCGCGGCTCCTCGAGAAGCTGGCCGCGATCGCGCCGGCGGGGCTGACGCGGGGATTCCTCTGCAATTCGGGGGCGGAGAGTGTCGAGGCGGCGATCAAGTTTGCGCGGCTGACGACGGGGCGCCCGGGCGTGGTATCCGCCATGCGGGGTTTTCATGGCCGCACCCTCGGCGCGCTCTCCGCGACCTGGAAGAAGGAGTACCGTGAGGGGTTCGGACCGCTGGTGCCGGGCTTCTCGTCCGTGCCCTTCAACAACGCCGCGAAGCTGCGCGCCACGGTGGGCTCCGATACGGCAGCCGTGATGATCGAACCGGTGCAGGGGGAGGGCGGGATCCGGCCCGCCAGCGCCGAGTTTCTGCAAGCGGCGCGCGAGGTGTGTAACGAAACCGGCGCGCTGCTGGTCTTCGACGAGATTCAGACGGGCTTCTGCCGCACGGGAAGGATGTTCGCCTGCGAGCACCACGGCGTCGTCCCCGACATGCTCTGCCTGGCCAAGGCGATCGCGGGCGGCGTGCCTCTCGGGGCGGTGCTGGCGAACGACCGGATACGCCCGCCTCCGGGCAAGCACGGGACCACCTTCGGGGGCAATCCGCTCGTCTGCGCGGCGGCGCTGGCGGCGATCGGGTTCATGGAGCGGGAGCGGCTGGCCGAACGCGCGGTGTTGCTCGGCGCACGCTTCCGGGAGCGCTTCGAACCGCGGATGCCGAAGCGTGTGCGGGCGGTGAGGCAGGTCGGGCTGATGATCGGTGTTGAACTGAGGGAGCGGTGCCGGCCATACATCAATGCGCTCGCCGAGGCGGGAGTGCTGGCGCTGCCGGCGGGGACGACGGTGATCCGGCTGCTGCCGCCGCTGGTGATCCGTGAGGAGCAGGTTGACGAAGTGGTGGAGGTGTTGGTGCGCGTGCTTGGGTAAGCGGGCCGGTGCCAGCCGGAACCTGCAACCTGAAGCAGGGCCGCGGGACGAAGCACGCCTTTGCATGCGGGGGGCCGGCAACCTAGCTTCGGCATTCGAATCCGGGCCAAGGCAATTCCTTCGTCGGGCCGGCACGTCGGAAACGGATCAGGTGGTGAAAGACATGCGAAGCGTATCCTGTGGATCGGCAGTTTCAGTCATCCTGCTGCTTGCCCTCTTCTCGATTGCCGGATGCGGAGATCAATCCGATTCGGAAGGCGAGGGTACGGCCGAGGCGACCCGGCTGCAGCCCGCCGAGGGTGGGGAAGAGGGTGAAGGTGGCGAGCACGCCGAACGCGGCGAGGGCGGCGAGCACGACGAAGGCGGTGAGCACGGTGAAGAGGGCGAGCACGGCGAAGAGGGCGAGGAGTCCGGCGACTACATCGGTCGCGCCGAGAGCTGGGACGAGACGCGCCGGGGAATGCGCCTGACGCTCTCCTACGATGCGGAGCGGGATGCCTTCGTGGGTACGGTCGAGAACACCACCGACGCGACTATCTGTGCCGTTCGCGTGGAAGTCCACCTCGCCGATGGTCCCGAACTCGGGCCCACGGAGCGGCAGGATGTCGGGGCAGGCGAGTCCGTGTCCGTGGAGCTGTCGGCGGAGGGGGAGAGCTTCGAGCGCTGGACCGCCCACCCGGAGAGCTCGGCCTGCGGCGTTTGAGCGCCGGGTTCCGGCAAGCCGGAGTCGATCAGGGTTGCGGCTGGCCGTGGCGGTGCCGGGCGAGCGGGTCTTCCGAGTCCTCCTCCAGCGCTCCGAGGGCAAGCAGCGGGCCCCAGCTCTGGAATCGCTGGCCGCACCCGCGGCCGGTGCGTGCGTCAAAATACTCGCGGCACATCCCCGTGCGGCGCCGGTCCGCCAGGAACATCTCCGCGCCTTTGCGGGCGAGGTCGGCAGCGAGCCGCGTGAGACCGTAGCGGCGGAGGCCCTGCAGGACCAGGTAGTTCATCGGCGGCCAGATCGATCCGCGCCAGTAGTGCTGGTCCGCGAAGGCCGGGTCGTCGCGGGAGATGGTGGGGAGGATCCACTCGCCCCGGAAGCGGTGTGGATCGCGTAGCGTCTCGGCCATGCGGCGGGCGCGGGCCGGCGAGGGGATGCCCGCGATGAGGGGGAGGAAGTTCGACGCCGCGACCCGGGTGGAGTGCCCGTATGGGAGTTCGTCGAGGTAGAGGCCGGCCGCCTCCGACCAGAGGACTCGGTTGACGGTTGCGGCGAGGCGGCGGTAGTCGGCGGCGAGGCGGTGGGCGGTGGGCCGGTCGCCGAGGATGCGCGCGATGCGGGAGAGGCATTCGAGGTCGAGCGCGCGGTAGCTGCACAGGTCGACCGCCGACATTGCGAGGACCTGCCGCTCCGGGTCCCACTCGGCCTCGTCCCATAGGGGGAGGTCGTCCTGGCCCGACTCCCAGGCCGCGCGCTGGTGGCCGCTCGCCCCCTCCTCCCAGGGAGGGACACGGCCGGGGCCGGGGACGAGCGCCGTGTCCGAGCCCCACGAAAGGAGGCCCGGGGTGAGGCCCTCGCGGCGCGGCCTTCCGCCCTTGTCGGCCACCCACCAGTCGCACCATTCAAGGAGGCCGGGGTAGGCCGCGGCCAGGGCATCGAGGTCGGGGTGGAGGTGGTGCAGCTTCAGCGCCGCGAAGGAGCCGACGGGGGGCTGGGAGCGGTCGGGGGTCCCGCCGCGGCGGGACCGCCAGTTGGGGACGTTGCCGTTCGGGTAGCGCGACTCGATGCCGGCGAGGAGGGCCGACCAGGCGAGCTCGCCGGAGGCTGTCGCCAGCAGGAGGGCATTGAAGAAGCTGTCCCAGCCGAAGACGGTCCAGTCGTCGGGCTCGAGTGGGGCGGGTTCCGGTGCCGGACTGTCGCCCGCTCTCCGCGGGTCGTTCGGATCGGTGGGATCCGGTCCGGAGTCGCGCGGCTTCGGGAAGATCCAGCGGCGGCCGGCGGGGGCGTAGAGCCGTCCGGTCTCCGGCTGGAGGAGCACCGTCCACATCAGGTTGTCGGTGATGGATTCGACGAGCTCCTGCCGGGCCGTTGAGCGGGAGCGCTTCTCCCCCCACCCCCCTCTCGCATCCTCGATCCAGTCATCGATCCGGCTCGCCAGGCCCGCTGCCCGCCCCGCGAGATCGCCACCCCCCCACACGGCCACCACACCCACGCAACCGGCCTCCCCCTCCGCGACATCGACGCCCCTCGCGACCTCGCCCCCGCGCGCGTCCGGCGCCTCGCAAGCCACCGTCCCGGCCGCGAACGCGGCGACGATCTCCGCACGCTTCAGCCCGGCGTGCCAGACCGCCGCCGCCTTCTCCCCCGTCGCTCCGCCCCCCTCCCCAGCCGTCCCGCCACTCTCCCCGTCGTCCCGCCCGCTGTCCTCCGGCACGTCCCCGCCCTCCGCCCCACCCCCCGCCACCCACCGC
>JAJDVT010000062.1 GCA_022826005.1 Gemmatimonadota bacterium
CGTTAGAGGGGCAGTTGACGAGGGCCTTGCGGAGGTTGTCCGAGCAGTACGAGCGGGAACAGCGGCGGCACTCCGAACAGGTCGAGGCCTTGCGGCGGCAAGTCGAGCGGCAGACCGGGGAGAACGCCACCTTGAGGCGGCAAATCGAGCGGCTCGACGAGCAAGTGACAGGCTTGACCGAGTATTACGGGACATCTGGCGCCGCGAGACCGCGCGGCGACGGCTGGTGACAAGGCCGGCGACGCGCGGGCCGGATCGCGATGCCGGGCCGAGCCGGTAGGGGTTTGCGGCGGTGGATGTATCGGGAACGCCTCGCATCGGCAGATTCCCGGCCCATCTCACCCTGTGTGGGCTTCGGCAACATGTTCGCGCCACCTCTTTCGTAGCCAAACAGGGGTCGGTGCTGGACAATCAGGGCCGTCAAGTACCGGGAGCGCTATGTTCCTCATCCGAACGCGCTCGTCGGGGAGAAACGAAACAGGGGTATAAGGTCAGATGCAACCGCTCACACTCTACGCCGACATGGCGAACTGGATCGACTTGGCCGAGGGGCGCGTGGATTCAAGACCACTTGCGACCGCGATTGCCGGCGCCCGCGTTGTCCCCGTCCTGTCACTGCCCCACTTGCTCGAACTGGCCTCGAACCCCACGAAGGATGGGAGGGTACGTGTCGCGAACTGCATGGATTCGATCGAGGAGATCGGTTCGGTCAAGTGGCTACCGCACTACCGCGACGTGATTCGGAACGAAGCCGCGTCCTGCTTCAACGAGATTCTCCACGGCAAGTGGGAATGTCCGGCGGTCTTCTTCGATACGTTCCACGACACGGTGCGGAATTCAGATCGAGAGCCCATCATGGCGGTTGGCGAACGAATGCCGCCTCTGCGGATTTCCGAAATAGTGGATGTGCTGGCAGGAATTGAGGAGTTCCAAGAGTACCGCGCCGACTGCTTTGGCTACCCGGATCTCAGGCAGAACATCGTGAGGGAACGCCATGCGCGAAGGGCCAAGAAGCGATTCACCGAGGTCGAACTACGAACATGGCTGGCGAAGATGCTTCCCGAACAGGTTGACGTGGCTCAGAGGCAGAAGTTCGCCGAGGAGGTCGACTTGACCAAATGCCCCGCTTTCCGCGCGATTTGGGCCTTCCACGAAGCGTCCAATCTGGACCCCAAGGGCGCGCGCGCTAGCGACATCGCCGACCTCTGGCACCTCTCGGGTGCCGTCTATTGCGATGTGGCCTTTGCGGATCGCCGGACCGTGGAAGTGCTCCGACAGGGCAACTACGAAGAGCTACCCAAGCGTAACTCAGAGTTTCCGGGGTGGATTCGGAGTCTCGCGTGAACTCTCTACATCCTTTGGCTGCGCGCAGCTTCATGATCTGCACTGATATCCTCACCACGCGTAGCGGGCGGACGGCGCTCGTTCACAACGCAATCCCAACCCTCATCTGGACCTACATGCTTCACCCGGGGACGTCGGCTGCGATTCCTCCGCGACGAGCGACTACGGTCTTCCCGAAGCCCGAACTACTAGATCGTGAATTCGCACGTATTCTACACCCAAGTCGTCAGTCCACACGCCGAGCACATAGTCATGGCCGATCTCGAACACTCGGAGGTCAGTCGGTATGTCAACAAAACCCAAGGGAATCCCTTTCCCGTCAAACACAGACCATTGCCGGCTCGGTGACGTCGGATTGTCGAAGCTAGCCTCCTTGACCCACAATTGTCCCCCTGGCTGGAGCAGCAAAGTCTCGAACGCAGGCATTGTGTCTGGAACCGGAATACTCTCGTAGAGGGACCTGCGCCTCGCAGAGCGTCCGGCTCCATCACCGTCCTGTCCCCAAGTCGCATTGATCCAAGCCTCACGATGAGCCGCCGACACTAATCGAGCTTTGTCAGCTCGACGGACGATCCGAACGATCCCATCCAGGCGCCTCTCGATCAACCTGATGTCGAACCTGCGGGTACTGCCATATGCCACGAACTCACCGTCTGTATCTGCCTCAAATGTCGGCAAGAAAGGGTTGCGTACGCCCTCAACTCGTACACTGCCACCACCGAGGTTGCTCCCCATTACCCAGCGCTGAGTGCCTAGCGTGGCGGCCACAACGTCGGATGCCATTCCATCTTCAAACACGTGGAGGTTTGAAACCCACTCGTGCTTGATCCAGCCGTCACCCGTAGGCGGGAGGAGAGGTCCCGCTAGCACGTTAATGTAGCCCCAAAAACGTCCGTCGTTGAACCAACCGATTGCTTGCGCACGCCTGAGGCCAGCGAGTTCATAGATTCCTTCAGCTACTGCGAGGCTCGTGGTCTCAATTGCACGTCCGCTATCCCAATCAAATTCGGTGGTTCGACCAGTCTGGCTGTCATAGGCCAACACATTGCCGTCCGGTGACACACCGACCTTGGTGAGGCGACCGAACTCCCCAGGGCCACCACCCAAACCACCGAGTGAATGACTGAAGCGGCCACTCGAATCGAACAACTTCACTTCGCCGGTTCCAGAATTCGCGACCGCGATCCCACGACCCGGTATTCGCGCGACATCTGTGACACGGTGTAGCGCCGCGGCATCGTCTCCAAGACTCCCGATTTCAACCGAAGGCGTCGGGGAAAGACCGATGCTGGTAGAGCGCGCAGACACCTCGTTGTGCCAGTGTGTTGCGATCTCGATCCCAGCACTGTCCACGACGGAGAATCCACCGCCTACCGTGTCCCTTTCAGTACACGCGGTGGTGAACAGAATCAAGACTACCAGCGCACACCTGAGTATCATCGCATATCCTCTTCGCGCATGTGCCTTGCGATGGCCCGTCGCAAGGACGCTGCCGACATCGCGCCCTTGTACAGGCTACCATTGAGGATGAACGTCGGTGTTCCGGTGATGTCCAACTCCACTCCAGTAAGAACATCCCTTCTAACCGTCGCCAATGCCGAATCAGCCACCAAACATTGGTCGAATTGTGCAAGATCACGCACGCCTGCCGCAATGGCGAACGCGGACCACGACTTTGAACCTATGGCCTGCTGGCGTTCAAAAAGAACATCGTGATACTCCCGGAAGACTCCTTGCCGTCTCGCGCATTCACTTGCCGCTGCCGCATCCTCTGCATGTGGGTGGATCGGCAAAGGATAGTGTCGGAAGACGGTTGCGAGATCATCCCCAAAGTGTTCCTTAGCGTCAGCGACTGATCGGGCAAAAGTGCGACAATAGGGGCATTGAAAGTCCATAAACAATACCATCGTTACCTTAGGGTCACCGGCACCGACACTGTGACGTGTTCCGGCTATATCCTGCCACTCATTGACAAAACCCTGAGCCTCTGGCACCGACCCGACAGGCCATCCCAAATGCGTCTCAGCCAAGCGGCCCAGGACCAACACAACCACGACGCCCGCACAAGCCACTAGAAGCCAGACCAAGTAGTCCGACCAACCATAGCGCCGCGCCTTACCCATGCTCGCGGCCTCTGAGCCGAGGATCCGAGTAGCTAACGTGCAACTTAGACGGCTTGGTTGTCAGGGTTGCGGGCGACATGGTGAGAAAGTGGTAGATGGCTAGGCCCACGGACGCGAATCGACTCACCGAACAGGCCACACAAGCATGTACGGCTCCGGCAGGCGCTGCGGGGGATTCGAGCGCGGCTTCCGCACGTAGTCGAACCGTGTGGCATCTCGGCATGCAGTCACCGAGGGCCGCGTCGTGGGTGCTGCGACGCCAAGCTCAAGGAAAGAACGGTACCGCGTTAGGTGTCAGTTCTCGATGCACTCGCAATCGACACCGTCCTCGGTCAACTCTCCGTCTTGGCATGTGAACGAGCATGTGTAGTTGTCATCGCAGTGTTCGGCCACGACGCCTACGATGATCCCGATCTGCACATCGCAGATATCGTCCGTGGACGCCGAGAGGTAGGAGGCACCCAAGAGGGTCGTGAGCAACGCGATGGCTCCTGTTACTGACTTTTTCATAACTCTACTCCTCAGGTTAGTAGGGGATGTGGTAGCGGCGACCCCTGAGGGGTGGATCGCGGTCACCAGTTGGCTAGGATATGATGGGACGTGTGGCCGCGGCTGTCAAGTCGGAGGGCGGCATTCGGCGAGGTCTTCCTTTCGTCCCTACTTCCCCAGCTCAGCCATGAGTCGGTTGTCTCACCCCGGCGAATCCTGCGCCCACCCGGCGTTCGAGGCGGCTCAAGACGCGCAGCGAGGCGCTCGGCGGCATGTTCGCGACCGCCGAGGAGCCAACTCGCCCGCCTGCCCCCGGACGCGCGGCAGGGAAGGCCGCTCCGCTCGCTCCTCAACCACCGCGAGGGGCTGAGCGTCTTCCTCGAACCGGCCCCGCGTGCCGCTCGACGACAACCTCGCCGAGCGGGTGCTGCTGCGGCCCGGTCGTCGGGCGGTGCCTGTCGTTCGGCTCCGACAGCGAGACCGGCGCACGCTCCTTGGTCGATGGCACGCCCGGACGCAGGAGCGGGATGACGGCTCCCGCATGAGTGACCGCATCGAGTGCCGCGACCACGGGCGCGACTTCCCGGAGGGGGAGATCGCGTGGCTGCGCAAGCTGATCGCCGGGCCGCCCGCGGCCAACCGACACGGCCTGTCGAAGGAGTTCTGCCGCCGCATCGGCTGGCTCAAGCCCGACGGCGGGCTCAAGGACATGATGGCGCGCGTCACCATGCTCGCCATGCACGACGACGGCCTCATCGTCCTGTCACCCCCGAAGTGGAAACAGAACCGGCCCGGACCCATCGTCTTCGGACAAGACACCGAGCCGCCACTCTTCCCGCCACCCACGACCCTCGACGAAGGTCAGGCCGCTGGAGATCCGCACCGTCGTCGGCGGTACGCGGCAGGGGAAGCTCTGGAACGAGTTCGTCGCCCGCCACCACTATCTCGGCTGCAAGACCTTCGTCGTCGCGCAGATGCGCTACGCCGTCCACGACCGCAACGGCTGGCCGCTCGCCATGATCGGCTTCAGCACCGCCGCATGGGCGCTCGCTCCACGGGACCGCTTCATCGGATGGACTCCGACCCTGCGCAGGAAGAACCTGCCGCTCGTCATCGACGACCCCCGGTTCCTAATCCCGCCTCTGGATCCGCATCCCCCAACCTCGGATCCCACGTCCTCGCACGCGTCGTTGGAGGTGCCTGCAATCGCAGGCGGTCCTTTCGCTTCTGCAGCCCCGCCTCCCGCGGCGGCGGACGGACTCCACGGCTTGGCCGAACGCTTACGTCCGAGGACCTCCATTACGGCACGACGGATTCCTGCTCAGGTTTGCATATCTAAAGTGATACACGGCTCGTCAGCCTCGTTGTATAAGACATTGTAGCACAACTACTTAGAACGTTATCACGTCGCTATATCTCGGTTCCGCCCGAACTGGGCCAGCTTCGTCAGCTGTGGTGGTTGCTGCTGGACCGCAACCAGCTTACCGGCGGGATTCCGCCGGAGCTTGCAGAGCTGCAGGACCTGAGACTGCTGTCCCTGTCGAACAATCCGCTGTCGGGACTGGTGCCGGCGCGTCTGACGGAACTATGGGGACTGGACATGGTGGATCTCCATGGAACTCGCGTGTGCACGCTGCCAACACCGGAGCTTTCCAGGTGGCTTGCAAGGATCGACCGGCCCTACCTGAACGAATGTACCCCCGCACAACTCGACGAGGCGATCCTGATCGACCTGTACCGCAACAGTGGCGGGACCGAATGGCGCTCCAGCGACGGGTGGACGGGGGAGCGGCCGCTCGGCGAGTGGCACGGTGTGGACGCCGGCACCGACGGCAGGGTCACGGGACTGGCGCTGCGGGACAACGGGCTGGCTGGCCCGTTCCCGCACGAGCTCGCGTACCTGGAGGCGCTCCAGGTGCTGGATCTGGCCGACAATCCCGGCCTGCAAGGCGAGGTGCAGAGCAGGCTTGCCGAGCTGGACCTTCGGGAACTGCACATCGCTGGCACGGAGCTGTGCGGCCCGCGCGACACCCGGTTCCTGGAGTGGTGGGAAGCGATCCCGGATCGGTCCGGCAGCCTGTGCCTGAATCCGGAAGCGATCCATGTGTCCATGCCGATGTGGTCCCTCAACCAGGCAATTCAGGATGGGCGAAACACTCGCCTGATCGGGGGTCGCGACGCCTTCCTGCGGGTCTTCCCGGTCGCGGACGAGAGGAACTGGTACGATGCCCGGGTGCGGGCGGAGTTCTTTCACGGCGACACCCTCGTTCACGGCGTGACGATCGACAGAACGGGGAACGGGGGGATCGCGACCGGCGTCGACTACAGCCGCCTCGACGGCTCGCTCAATGCAGTGATCCCGGGGGTGGTGCTGGTCCCCGGCGTGGAGATGGTCCTCACACTCGATTCGGCGGCGCTCCCACTCAAGCCCGGCAGCCGGACCCGGTCTCCCACTGCGGGCCGCCACGCCCTCCCGGTCGTCTCCGTGCCCGACCTGGAACTGGTTCTGGTTCCGGTCCTGTCAACGCAGAGTCCGGACTCATCGGTGGTGCGGGAGACGAACGGTCTCACCGAAGACAGTCCCCTGGTGGCGGCCGTGCGCCATCTGTTGCCCGTGTCCGGGTTCGAAGTGACCGTGCGAACTCCCCATGTGACGTCCCTGGCCATGAACGCCGACAATCTCAGCGGGATCCTGTTGGAGATCGACGCGGTCAGGAAGAATGAAGGGGGATCGGGATACTGGGTCGGTCTGGTCCGGCGTGGGCTCGGCGGGCAAGCCGCCGGAAACGATGTGAGCGTTGCGGCGCTCGAGGGAGACATTATTGCGCATGAGGTGGGGCACAACATGAGCCTGTTGCACGCGCCTTGCGGCGGCCCCGACAGAGTCGATCCCGCGTACCCCGACCCGGATGGCCGAGTCGGGACATGGGGATACAACCCGCGGGGCCGCGACATTGCGACATTGGGGCCGGACACCCTGGTGCACCCCAGGACGGCGGACGTGATGTCCTACTGCCAGCCCACATGGATCAGCGGATACCACTTCGAGAAGGCCCTCCGGTACCGCCTGCAGGTCCAGGCTCAGGCGGCGGCGGTCGAGTCCGGCACGCAGCGGCGGCAAAAGGTTCTGCTGATCGGCGGACACGCCGGTCCGGAACAGGCGGTCCTTGAGTCCGCCGTCCTCCTCAACGCCCCGCCGTCACTGCCGGAATCCTCCGGCCCCTACAGGATCGAGGGGTTCGGCCCTGGGGGGGAACTTCTCTTCTCGCTCCGCTTCGCTCCGGAAATCGAAGCCGAAAGCGGAAGGGGCCTCTTCGTCTTCCTGGTTCCCTACGACCAGGCATGGGCCGGCTCGCTGGGCCGCATCGAGCTCACGGGGCCCGCGGGCTTCGATGTTCTGGACGCCACCACCGACCGGCCCTTCGCCGTGGTCACCGATCCCGGGACGGGACGGATCACGGCGATCCTGCGGGGCGTCGACGCGCTCGAAGGAGCCGACGCGCGCGTTCGGTTCGCCGAACAAGGTGACCTGTCCTTCAGCCGGGGCCTGCCCGACCTGGCCGCGCTGCGCGAGAGAAGATAGGAGGCAGCGTGTAGCGCGACCCGGATTCGAGACGGGCGAAAAGCTACAGCGGGCTATTGCCTGCGAACCAGCCGCGTCTCCGGGTACTGGGCATGCCAGCCGAACCAGAAGGCGCGATGAGCCGGGAGCCGCTCCAGGCGTTCACCGGTCGGCCCCACGAGCGCGTCCTCCCCGACGTTCCACCGCGACCCGCCGTCGTCCCAGGCCGTGTCGGCTCCGTCCCAGCGACCGAAGCGGCGCCCGCCACTCTCGTAGACGCGGCTTGCGCCGCTCCCGTCGGTCAGGACCACGAACTCCACCTCGCCGAGCGCGTCGTGATGGACCGGGTTCCTCGACAGAAATCCCACCCAGATCGCGAGCTGCTCACCCGGCGCGTCGTCGAAGCGGAGCGCGAGCACCTCGTCCTTGTTGCGCAGGCGGCGGTCAAGCTCGGGGACGCCGAACATCAGCCTGTCGGTCGCGAAGTATTCCCGGTAGGCCGCTCCTTCGCTGTAGTCGCGCTGGTGGCCCGTTTCGAGGGACAGCACGAGGGTCTCGGGATGCCGCCTGCGCCATTCCCCCCAGGTCGTGGTCACCACATGGCGCATATCGAGGCGGATCCCCTGCCCGACGAGCGGACCGACCGCGGGTTCGCCCGCGAAGGTCGACCAGAGCGACATGGTGGCCCGGTCGT
The DNA here is from genome assembly GCA_022826005.1 of Gemmatimonadota bacterium. Lineage (GTDB taxonomy): Bacteria > Gemmatimonadota > Gemmatimonadetes > Longimicrobiales > Gaopeijiaceae > Bin94. The sequence continues at coordinate 8,213 of JAJDVT010000062.1, forward strand.
ACATGAGCTTGTTGGAGCGGTAGAGGAACCCGCTCGTGCCCAGTTCGTGGTGCAACCCGTGGGCCGCCGACCGGTAGAGGATCATGGTTCCGCACAGCGTGCAGTAGACGCCGGTGTGGTGCTCGCCCGCGATGGAGTCCTTGAACATCTCGTGCCACGCCAGGATCCGCTTGGGATAGGCCCGCACATCCCCATCGAGGGCAATCCCGAAAACAACATTGTCGTCGTTCAGGTAGCCCGCCTCCCCGGCGGGGATCATCTTCGGGTGGTCGAGGGGTGGAATGCCGTCCCGGGAGACACCGCCCCACCGGATCTCGTCGAGCCGGATGTTCGCGACCGGGTATTGGTCGAAGTAGTCCACAAAGCTGGGGTCGATCATCTCATACAGTTCCGCCTTGAATGCGGCGTACTCCGGATGCGTGCCCGGGTTGGTCCGCCAGACCCACTCCCACCAGCCCTCGAAATCACGTCCCAGCTTCTGCCCCGTCCGGCGCTCGAGCACGAAGATGATCCGTCGTACGCTCCGCTCGTAAGCCGCGAACGGCATCAACTCGACCAGGATCGACGCGTGCGAGTCGTCCCAATCCCTCAGGATCAGCGTTTCCGCGGCGTCCGCCTTCTGGCCGTCTTCCGAGAGGAGGTCCCAGAAGACCTCCAGGGGAGTCTGGGCAGCCAGGCGGGAGGGGGAGGCGAGGAGGGCGGCAGCGACGAACAGCAGGATTAGTGCGCGCATGGTCTTTCAGATAACGTGCACCTGACGCTTTGTCCAGCCGCGAGGAGTGAGCGCGCCGACCCGCTGGATCAGCTCTTCGTCCCAGGTCACCAGGCCGCCGTCGAGCCTTGCGGTGTAGGCGGGCGCGCGGCTACCCTTCCCCCCGAAACGCCGCCAGCAACTCCGCCTCCCTCTCCGGCGTCAGCCCCGACCGCAGCTCCTGCCGCTCGGCATCCTGCGCGTTCCACCATTCCAGCGTCTCGGCCGCGGTCTGCTCCAGCGGCCGCATCTCGAAGCCGGCCGCGAAGGCCTTGTCGCCGTTGACTCGCATCATGCCGAGGTAGTCGCCGGCGGGCTCGGTCCAGTAGGTGAGGGCACCGACGCCGTGTTCGCGCAGGAAGGCCGCATCGACCCAGGTGAGCGTCGCGTCCGAGCCGACGGCCGCGCGGGTGCGCTCCAGCAGGCCGCCCATCGTGAGGCCCTCGCGCGGACCGACCACGTTGAAGGTGCCGGCCAGGTCGTCCTCGACCGCCTTGACCATGAAGGCGCCCAGGTCGCGGGCGTCCACATGCTGCATCGGGTCGCTCGGGTCTCCCGGCGCGAGGACCTCGCCGCCGCGCGCGAGCCGCACCGGCCAATAGGTGAAGCGGTCGCTGGTGTCGCCGGGCCCAATGATGTAGGTGGGCCGCACGACGAGGTGATTGTCGGGGAAGGCGGCCCGGACCTCGTCCTCGGCGAGCGCCTTGAGCGCACCGAAGGTCCGCCCGTTCACCTCCTCGGTTTCGGTGTCGTCGATGGTGTCGACCGGGGCGTCTTCGCGGATGTCGGTGGTCAGGTAGGGGATGTAGACGCCGGTCGAGGAGACGAAGACGTACTTGCCCACCGACCCCTGCAGCGCTTCGGCCGAGAGGCGCACCCAGCGCGGAATGTTGGCCGGGTTGTCGATGACGACGTCCCACTGCCGCCCGGCCAGCGCCCCGAGATCGCCGTCGCGGTCGCCGATCAGCGTTTCCAGCTCCGGGAAGAGGTCCGGGTTGGTGATGCCGCGGTTGAAGAGGGTGATTTCGTGCCCGCGTTCCACCGCCGCGCGCACCTGGTGGGGGCCGATGAAGTTCGTGCCGCCGAGGATGAGGATGCGGAGCTGGGTGGGGGGCGGCTCGTCGAGACGGCAGGAACCGAGGGCCAGGCCGCCCACGGCCAGGGTGGTGGCCTGGACAAATGCGCGCCGGGTGAGGTCGGTGTTCATTGTTGCCTTTCGTGATTCTGCGCCGCGAAATGCCGCTAGCTTTACCGCCACTATGACCGAATCCGGCGAACATCACAACAGGGCACCGGCGGACGCTCCACCCGCCGCCGGACCGCGCGAAACCTGGTGGCAGGTCTTCCTCCACGCCGTCCGCGGCACCGGGGGCGACCCGACATCCGGCCCGCTGAAGCGCGCCGTCATCCTGCTGGCCATCCCGATGGTGCTCGAGATGGTGATGGAGTCGCTCTTCGCCGTCGTCGACATCTACTTCGTGTCAAAGCTGGGGGACGAGGCGATGGCGGCGGTGGCGCTGACCGAGTCGGGGATCACGATCATCTACACGCTGGCGGTGGGGTTGAGCATCGGCGTCACGGCCCTTGTGGCGCGCCGGATCGGAGAGGGGAACCGCGACGGAGCGGCACGCGCCGCGGCTCAGGCCGTCTTCCTGGGCGTCCTCCTGGCGGTCGTCTTCGGCGTGTCCGGCGTGATCTTCGCGGGCGACATCCTCAGCCTCATGGGCGCCGACGAAACCGTCGTGGCCACCGGACTCCCGTACACGCGGATCATGTTCGGCGGGAACATCGTCATCCTGCTGCTTTTCCTGCTGAACGCCGCCTTTCGGGGGGCGGGCGACGCGGCGATCGCGATGCGCGTCCTCTGGATCGCCAACGGCCTCAACATCGTGCTCGATCCCCTCCTGATCTTCGGCGTGGGACCGTTTCCGGAGCTGGGCGTGCAGGGCGCGGCCATAGCGACCACGATCGGGCGCGGCACCGCGGTTCTGGTGCAACTCTACACCCTGTTCCGGCTCGGCGGAACGCTCCGGATACGGCGACCGCAACTGCGCATCCAGCCCGCCACCATGGCGCGGCTCGTGCGCCTCTCCGCAACCGGGACGCTCCAGACCTTCATCGGCACGGCAAGCTGGATCGGGCTGATCCGCGTCACGGCCGAGTTCGGCGCGGAGGCGCTGGCCGGGTACGTGATCGCGATCCGGGTCATCCTCTTCGCGATCCTCCCGGCGTGGGGGCTGTCGAACGCGGCCGCGACGATGGTGGGGCAGGGGCTGGGGGCGGGGGATCCCGAGCGGGCGGAACGCGCCGTCTGGATCTCGTGCAAAATGAACCTGGCGTTCCTGGGCGCGGTCGGGGTGTTCTTCATCGCGTTCGCCCCCGCGATCGTCAGCCTCTTCGGCGGCACCGGCGCGGCCACGGCGACCGCCATCGACGGCCTCCGCATCGTCTCGATCGGATTCTTCTTCTACGGCTACGGCATGGTCCTCACCGCGGCATTCAACGGTGCCGGCGCGGTGTGGACCCCCACCATCCTCAACCTCTTCTGCTTCTGGCTCTGGGAGATCCCGCTCGCGTGGGTGCTGGCCTTCCCGGTGGGGCTCGGCCCGAACGGCGTGTTCATCGCCATGACCGTGTCGTTCTCGACGCTGGCGGTGGTGAGCGCGGTGCTGTTCCGGCGGGGGAGGTGGAAGCGGGTGAAGGTGTAGGCGGAACCGAGAGATTGCGGCCCGATCCGCACCTCGCCACAATGGAGTTGCTGATTTCACTCCAGCCGAACAGCCGGAGGCCCATGAAACACCTTCGGACATTCTTCGTCGTGGCAGCGCTGCCCGTTACCCTGCCGGGCGCCGGGTGCGCGACCACGAGGCCCGTCATTCCGGACAACGTGGAGTCCATCTGTATGGGTTGCGAACAGCGACCCGAGTTGCTGAATTCCGACGAGGTGGACCGGGCCAGGCAGCAGGCTCTCCGCGAACTCAGGGAGTCCCGGCAGGAGCGGCCGGGCGACCGCCGAGAGTACAGGGCGGAGTACAGAATCCTGGTCGGCGAGGACGGGAAGGTGTTGAAAGTCGAGATCCTGATCTCTTCCGGGGACCCGATGCTGGACCAGGCCATACGCCGCTGGGAATCGACCGGTCGCTACACCCCCGCGATTCGAAACGGCAGGCCGCTCCCGTTATGGATCAGAAAGGGATTCAGTTACCGCTGGTCCGTGTGAGGGCCGGCCCGGCGAATGGCCCTTGGCGCCAGCATTGACAGTCCGCACCTCGCCGGGATATCTATTGTATATCTCGAAGAAAGACCGGAGGCGGTAGCGTGAGTGTCGGATCACATGTTGCGAAGTGGGGCAGCAGCCTGGCTGTCCGCATCCCCAAGCCCATTGCGGAACAGTGGGGCGTTCGTGAGGGGTCCAGGATCGAGTTGGTCTCCCGCGGTGAGCATCTCGTACTGCGCAAGAGGGCCTACGACCTGGAGGAGATGGTGTCGCGCATGACTCCCGACACGCTCCACGCCGAGGTGGACACCGGCTCTCCTCAGGGGAGAGAGGCGTGGTAGCCACTCCCCATGTGCCGGATGCCGGCGATATCGTGTGGCTTGCCTTTTCCCCGCAGGCCGGACATGAACAGGCCGGGAGCCGCCCCGCGCTGGTTCTGAGCCCGAGACTCTACAACCGGAAGAGCGGGTTGGCGCTCTTCTGTCCGATCACCTCGAACAGGAAGGGGTATCCGTTCGAGGTCGGTCTGCCGGCCACGGGCGAAGTGACAGGCGTGGTGTTGGCCGACCGGATCAAGAGTCTGGACTGGCGCACCCGAAGAGCTCGTTTTGTCTGCAGCGCTCCGCCTACCGTGGTCGGCGAAGTGCTGGACAAGTTGTCAATCCTTCTCGGGGAACGCTGAACGATGAACCACCTGCGATTCTCAGGACTGCTTGTCGTCGCCGCGGCGGCGGCCCTTTCCGCATGCTCCCAGGCGACCCCCGGCCTGGACGCCTTCCGTCCGGCCACACCCGCCGCGGCCTGCTACGACCGCGCCACCCAGCCCCAGACCGCCGTTGTCGACACGCACTTGCACTTCCGCCCCTTCGGCGGCGTCGCAGTGCCCTTCGACGAGGTCATGGGCTACCTGCGCGACACCGGCGTTCGTTTCGTGAACGTCTACGGAATCGGCCAGATGCTGCCGGTGGACTCGCCGTGCACCTACTACCTCGACTGCCCCGGCACCCCCGTCATCCCCACCCTCAAGAACGACTTCGCCAACGCGAACAGTCTCCTCGCCAATCCCCCGGACGGCATCCACGTGACGCTGTCGATGACCTTCCCCGACCTGGCGCGACCCGAGACGGTCCTGGCCGGCATCGAGCTGCTGGACACCGAATATCCGGGCATGTTCCGCTGGATGGGCGAGGTCAACCTCGTCAAGCAGGCACTCTTCCCGAACGGGCACGAGCCGGTGCCGCACGGCGTGATCGCCGAATGGGCGCCGTTCATGACCGTGCTGCGCGAGCGTGGCATCCCGATCGCCATCCACTCCGACCTCGGCAGCGAGGAGGAGCCGACCCGCTACCTCCCGTTGATGCAGGCCGTGCTGGACCGCTATCCCGACAACAGGATCGTCTGGATGCACATGGGGCTGTCGCGGGAGCTCACCACCCTGCCGGCCGCCGAGCACATAGCCATGATGTCGGCGATGCTGGACCGCCATCCCAACCTCATGCTCGACATCACCTGGCGGGTCATCGACGACAGCTACTTCTCCCGGGCCGACTACCAGCCGCTCTACGTCGACTTCCTGAACGAGTACTCCGAGCGGATTCTCCCGGGCACCGACTTCCTGGCGTCGTCGGACAAGGATTTCGAGGTCTACAAGTCCGAGCTCGAGGTCACCAGCCGGATCCTGGCGTTCGTCAACGACGAGGCCTTCCGCAACATCGCGCTGGGGGGGAATTACTTCCGGTTGCTCGGGCTGGATTACGAGGCGCCGAGGGTGTGCCCGACTGTCCGCGTGACAGGTGTTTCGCCTCTGCGATGACCGAATTGTAAAGCCAACCTTACAAGTTGTAGCCTCCGGTTTACATCCTGAGGAATCGAGGTGAGGAATGATGAATCGTCTGATCCTGCCGGCGGCGCGGATCGCGGCCGCCATCGCCGTTGTCGTCGTGCCCTTCGGTTACGCGATCACGGGGGATCATGCCGATGTCCTGATGGGGTTGGGTGGCGGGATCGGGGTCGGCGTGGGGGTCGTGTTCCGGGGAGGTTCGCGGAGCACGCCGTGGGTAGGTGTTCTGATCGGGTCGATCGTCGGGATGGCCATCGCGCTGGTTGCCGGCGGGTTGTCCGGCAACCGATGGGGACTGATCGGCCCGTCCACGATGGCTCTCGCAGTCGGTCTGGTCGTCGGACTCGACCGGTCCTCGATCTCCAGCTACCGGGACGTGACCCGGGAGACGTTCATTGTCGCCGTCCTGCTGACCCTGGGATTCTTCCCCGCTCACGTCGCGAATGGCACCCTTCTCGCCGTGCGGGAGTCGGGCTTCTTTTCCCTCGAAACACTGGTCCTGGTACTGCCCGCCTTCCTGACACCCATGATCGCGTTGCCAGCCGGCCTCCTCACCTGCCGCCGCGAGGGATGGCGCGACCGCCGTCCTCCACTGCCGCTGATCCTCGGCGTGGTCGCCCTGGCCGCCCTCTTCGCCTTTCTGACGGCTACCGGCGTCTTCGTGGAAGGCCGCGGTCACTCGGGTCTCTCCCTGGTGTTGGTAATCGCCTACGGGCTGAGCTTCGTGGGAGTAGTGCTGCCCGTGGGAGCGTTTCTCCTCGGAAGGGCCGCCATCGCCTGGCTCCGGCCGCGGCTCAGCGTCTACGGCCACCTCATCGACTATCTCCGCGTGATGTGGGTCCCGATCGGCGGATTCGCGATCGGCTACCTGACGATCATCATCCTCTTCGCCGGCTTCTACGGAATGCTGGAACGATTCAGTCCCGGGGCGTTCGGGGGTGTGGGCGCGAGCGCCGGGATCACCGACTGGCTGTCCTTCTCGTTCTTCACCGCACTCGGCCAGGACTTCCTGACCGTCTCACCGGACTCCGTCGGCGCGAAGATGCTCGTCGGCGTCCACCTGATCCTCTCGGCGGGCTGGGTGGTCGTGCTGTTCGCGGCCGTGATGACGTCGATCGGGCCGAAGCTGGAGCGGATCGCGCGGCGCCAGGGGGTGGAGTGAGGGGGGGACGGAGACGTTTCAGCTGAAACGCGTGGCGGGGCGTTTCCATGCCCGGATGGGACGTTTCGGCTTGAAGGCGCGCGCCCGCCTTCCATCCGGGAGAGGGCGCTTCCCTGGCCGTCGGGGACGTTTCAGGTGAAACGCGCGCGGGTCGCGCTACGCTTCCCCCCTCAGCATCCGCCCGAAGAACTCCTCCGCACGCCGGTACATGTCGATTCGGGCCGCCGCGCTCAGCCCGTGGGTCTCGCCCGGATAGCTCCGGCTCTCGAAGACCTTGCCGTGGCGCTCCAGCTCGGCCACCGCGATCTCGAACTGGCGGTAGGGCGCGCGCACGTCCAGCTCGCCGTGCATGATGAGGAGCGGCGTGTCGATGTTCGCGATGCGCGCGAGCGTGTTGCTCACCGCGTAGATGTCGGGCTGCTCCCCGGGTGAGCCCGAGTGTCCCGTCCTGATGAAGATCCGCCCGATGCGGTCCGCGTTCGTGTACGCGTCGCCGAAGTCGTAGATCCCGGCCATCGGCACCGCCGCGTCGAAGACGCCCGGCACCCGCGCGATCGCCGCCATGCTGGTGATGCCGCCGTAGCTGTAGCCGTAGATCCCGACCTTGCCGTTCACGTAGTCCTGCGTGCGGAGGAACTCGCCGGCGGCCGCCGCGTCGCGCGCCTGTCCGTTGGCCCAGTCGTTGATGCCCAGATCCTGGAATTCGCGGCCGAAGCCGGAGCCGCCCCGGTAGTTCACCGCCAGCACCACGTACCCCTTCGAGGCCAGGTACTGCTCGAAGAGGTTCTCGCCGTGCAGGTAGGAGTTGGTGCCGCCGCCGTGCACCTGCACCAGAGCCGGGTGGCGGTCGCCGGACTGGTGTTCCGGGGGCATGTAGAGGAAGCCCTGGATGTAGAGGCCATCGTAGGAGCGGAACGAGATCTCGAGGGGGTCGACGACGGTGTTCCACTCGGCCGCGAAGTGCGTGAGGCGGCGGAGGGGGCCGCCGGCCGCGGGAATGAGGTCGACGTCGGAGCCGCGGGTGGGGGTGGCGCGCGTGAAAGCGAAGAGTTCGGCCCCGGCCGAGGCCGAGATCGAGCCGAGCGAGCCGCCCATGTTGGTGACGCGCGTGGCCACACCGCCTGCCACCGGCACCGACCAGAGGTCGAAGTCGCCGCGCTCGTGGTAGGGGAAGAGGATGCGCTGGCCGTCTCCGGACCAGAAGATGCGCAGGCGGTGCAGCCAGTCGGTGGCGTGGATCTGCATCTCGACCGTCCGCTCGGTGCCCGCCACCGGGTCGAGGATGAAGATGTCGGCGAGGTCCTCGTACCAGTAGCCGTCCTTGTGGGTGCCGAGCAGGGCGATCTTCGTGCCGTCGGGCGACCAGGTGGGTTCGGTCGAGGCCATCAGGGTGCGGGAGACCTGGCGCGCCTCGCGGGTTTCGGTGTCGACCACCCAGACGTCGTCGTGCCAGTAGTCCGCGGAGTTCGATATGTACGCGATCCGCCGGCTGTCCGGGGCCCACGCCGGGGCCCAGCGGAAGTCGTCGGGGGCGAATGCGTCGAGGGTGACCTGGACGGGCGCGGCGGACCCGTTGGCGGGAACCACCCAGATGTCCTGATGGCCGGAGCGGCCGGAGTAGAAGGCGACCCGCTGTCCGTCGGGCGAGACGCGGGGGGCGCGCTCGTTCCCGTCGTCGTCGGTGAGCTGGACGGGTTCGCTGCTGCCGACGGCGATGGTCCACAGGTCGCCGCCCCGCCGGAAGACGATGCGGTCGCTGTCGGGGAACCAGGAGGGGGAGGAGCCCCGGGTCCAGAAGGTGGCGTCGCCCGGGAGAGTCGCGGACGCGCCGGGGCCGGTCGGCGGTGTGTCGCCGGGGCCAGCGCCGATGCCCGTGGGAACGAGGTGGATCCCCGATCCCTCCGGCCCCGTGGCCGACACCGCGACGTGCCGACCGTCCGGGCTGATCACGCTGCTCCCGGCGCGCCCGCGCGAACCGAAGATGTTCTCGAGGGTGAGGTCGAGGGGCTGGGAAGGCCGGTTGCTCCCGGTGCGCTGCTCGGGCCCGTCCGGCGCGCAGCCAATCAGGATGAGGCACGCCAGCAGGATGCCGCGCTGAGGCGAGCCTTGGAGGCTCCGTTTGTATGGAGAACATGACATGTTGTAATGTTTTCTTTACATATTGGCTAAGATGAGTGGCTTGGCCCGGAGCCGGATCGCTCTGCTACATGTCTTCCCAGGGATTGACCACAGCAACCCCGGTCCCTTCGAAATCGCGGACGTTTCTCGTCACCACTGACCCACCTCGGGCAGCGGCGATCGCAGCAATCTGGCAGTCGGCCTGCGAGATCGGTCTGCCGGCGCTACGTCTTGCCGCGGCAATCTTCGCGTGGGCGCCCGCGGCCGACCTGTCGAAGGGCAGCACTCGATCCGCGAACATTCCGTCAAAGGCGCGATCCGCCGCAGCGGCGAGATCCTGTCGCCGTTTTCCCTCGGGCAGAATGGCAATGCCGGTCAGAACCTCGGCCTGGGTCACCGCCGCAACGTACAGATCACGCTTCAGCCGGTCGTCGATCCACTCCAGAACCGTCGGATGCGGTCGCTCCTGCATCAATTCCGAGATGACGTTCGTGTCGAGAATGAACATCCCCGATGCTCAACGGAAACCTGGGGGCTCGCGCATGGGCTCCCGCGGAGGAATGTCCAGCTCGACCCCCCCCAAAGGCTTGAACAGCTCATGGAGCTTCGTCCCAAGCCCTTTCTCCGAAGCTTCCTCTTCCACCGCCTCACGCAGGATGACGCGGGCCTCCTCCTCCATCGAGCGCCCGTTGGTCGCCGCGCGTACGCGCAGCCTGGTCTTCACCTCGTCGTCCAGGTTGCGAATCGTGATGCTTGCCATGGTGGTCCTCCTTCCGTCCCGATTCCCGTGGGGCAATATACTATGATTGCAATGCAATCACGTCAACAGTCCGTCACTCCTGCGCGGACTCCGCATCCACCACCACCTTCCCCGGATTCATGATCCCCTGCGGGTCCAGCGCGGCCTTCACCGCCCGCATCGCCGCCACACCCGCCGCGCCGAATTCCTCCTCCAGGAACCCCATCTTCCCCATCCCGATCCCGTGCTCCCCGGTGCACGTCCCCTCCATGGCGATCGCGCGCCGCACGATCCGCTCGTTGAACGCCTCCGCCTCGGCCAGCTCGTCCTCGCTGTCCGGATCGATCATGAAGACGGCGTGGAAGTTGCCGTCGCCGACGTGGCCCACGATCCCCCACGGAATCGTCGTGCGCTCCATGTCCCCGCGCGTCTCCTCGATGCACTGCGCCAGCCTGGACACCGGGACGCAGACGTCGCTCGTCAGGCCGTGGCACCCCGGGCGCAGCGCCAGAATCGCCGGATAGGCGTCGTGCCGGGCCTTCCACAGGCGGGCGCGTTCGTCCTGCCGGCGAGCGTACTCGAAGGCCGCGCCCCCGAGTCCGCGGCTGATCTCCTCCACCATGGCGCCGTGGGCCCTGACCTCGTCCTCCGACCCGTGGAACTCGAAGAAGACGGTCGGCGCTTCGTCGTAGTCGAACCCCGAATGGAGGTTGACGGCGTGCATGGCCGTCGCGTCGAGGAGCTCGGCGCGGGCGACGGGAATCCCGAGCTGCACCGATTCCACCACCGACCGCACGGCTTCGGCCAGGCCCGGAAAGGCACAGACGGCGGCGGCCATCGCCTCGGGCACCGGATGCAGGCGCACCGTGAGCTCGGTGATCACGCCCAGCGTGCCTTCCGAGCCGACGAGAAGGCGGGTGAGATCGTACCCGGCGGACGACTTCCTCGCCCGGCCCGCGGTCCGCACCACCTCCCCGTTCGCCAGCACGGCGGTGAGCGAGACCACCTGGTCGCGCATCGTGCCGTAACGCACCGTGGTCGTCCCCGACGCGCCCGTGGCCGCCATCCCGCCGAGCGTCGCATCGGCCCCCGGATCGACCGGGAAGAAGAGGCCCGTGCCGCGGAGTTCCCGGTCCAGCTGCCGCCGCGTCACCCCGGCCTCGACCGTCGCGTCGAGGTCGTCCGCGCGCACCGCCAGCACCCGGTTCATGGCCCCCAGGTCGATCGAGATCCCGCCGCGCACCGCCTGCACGTGCCCCTCGATCGAGGTGCCGGCCCCGAAGGGGATCACCGGGACGCCGTGGCGCGCGCAGGCCCGCACCGCGAAGGCAACCTCTTCGGTGGACTCGGCGAAGACCACCCCGTCGGGAGGGATGGCGGGGTGGTGGGAGTCGTCCTTGCCGTGGTGGTCGCGCACGGCGGCGGCGGTCGAGTAGCGGTCGCCGAAGCGGGCGCGGAGTTCGTCGTGGAGGGGGGTTGTCATCGGGGCAACGTGGGGGCGTTGAGGGAAGGGTGGCAACCGGCGGCTCTCCGGCTTCCGGCTCGCAGCAGTCGTGGTATGAATCCGGGCGGGCACCGAGGGCACGAGCAGCCGGGCCCAGTTGACACTACGGTGTTTATTCGGTATCGTGTTCGCCCCATGTCTCAATTGGCGAAGCAGAAACGGATGACTGCGGACGCGCTCCGCCGGACGATCCAGGGCATCGAGGAATCGGGATCGCCGGACCGGCCGCGCTTGCCCCTGGGGGTTCCCGGAATCGACCGGGCCCTCCCGGGCGGGGGGCTGCGCCTGGGCTGCATCCACGAAGTGGTCGGGGATGAAGCCGCTACCGGCTTTTGTGCGGCTTTGTTGGCGCGGGTAGGGGGGGCGGAAGGCAGGAGCAACACGCCGACCGGAAGCGCCTCACCTCGCGGCGCGTTCCGCCGTGGTGCCCTCCTGTGGCTCGTCCAGGGGGACGACCTGTACGCGCCCGGCCTGGTGCGCTACGGGATCGGGCCCGGGCAGCTGCTGGTCGTTTCGGGGCTGCGCCGGGCCGACGACATGCTCTGGGCCATGGAGGAGGCGCTCCGCTGCCGCGCGGTGAGCGGGGTGGTGGCCGAAATCGGGCAGATCGGCCTGGCAGCGGGGCGGCGCCTGATGCTGGCCGCCGAGGGGACGGGGGTGCTGGGACTGGTGCTGTCGCGCCGTGACCGGGGGCGGGGACGGGTGGGGGTGGCGATCAGCCGCTGGCGGGTGACCGCGGTGCCGAGCGGACCGACGGCGGACAAAGCCGGTTTGCCAGGCCAAATGTCCAATGGCCGGGAGCAGTCTGAAACGGACGGGACCAGATGGCGCGTCGAGCTGCTGCACTGCCGCAGTGGCCGACCGTCGGAGTGGACGGTAGCCTGGCAACCCGTGGACTGCTACGGCCCGAGCGCCGCCAGCGGAATCACGCTCACGCCATCCGGGCGCTGGTATCCGTAGTCGCTTCCCACGATCACGCCGAGCGCGGCGGGTTCGCCACACCGGTCCGTGTCCACTCGGTCCGCGAACTTCAGAAGGGTGCGCGCGGCTTCATCGACCCAGCCTGCCCCGAGCTTGACTTCGAAGGCGGCCCAGCGACCTGGCGCGATGTCCACGATGGCATCCACTTCCAGGCCCGTATTGTCCCGGTAGTGATACAACCGGCCACCCAGCGCCTGGGCATATACGCGCAAATCCCGGATAGCCATGGATTCGAAGAGGAGTCCAAACCACCCGAGATCCCGGAGCAGATGCTCCGGCGTCGCGCGTAGCGCTGCCGCCGCGAGGGAAGGATCCACGAAGTGCCGCTTTGCCGATTGCCTTTGACGTGAACGGGAGCGCAAGTGGGGTCCCCACGGCGGCTGGTCTTCAAGGATCATGAGTCGTTTCAGGGCCGTCAGGTACTCACTGGCCGTGTTGTTCTTGAGAGGTGGGCCAGTGCGGTCGATACCGTCCGCGACATCCCGTGCAAGCGTCGCCAGGGACGCACAGGTGGCGGTGTTGCGAGCGAGCGAGCGGAGAAACCTGGCTACTCTGGCCGGATCCCGTCTGACTCCGTCCGTGCGGCTGATATCCGTCCGGCAAATCTCTTCGAGGTACGCCTGATTGATGCGCCGGGCCCGGTCCGCCGACAAGCGAAGATGTCCCGGCCAACCGCCGATACACACCAATTCAGCAATGTCGGGTACGGCCAGGGCGGCTACCAGACTCGGTACGGTCTCTCCGTTGAGAATGTCCTTCAGAGAAATCTGGCCGGTTGTGTGTCCCAGTTCGAACAACGACATCGGGCGGAGACGGAGACGGATGATTCGCCCGGCTCCCGTGTGCCGAGTGATATCGTCGGGTGGAACTGCCGACCCCGTGAGGATGAAGTGGCCCCGCCCGGCACGGTCATCAATGGCCCGGCGCACATGGTTCCAGATTATTGGCTCCGCTTGCCATTCGTCGATCAGGCGAGGAGTCTTCCCATCCAGGAGCAACCCGGGATCGATGGCGATTGCGTCCTGGACATGCGGGTCTGCATCCATCCGAATCTCGCTCGCCGCCACCTGGCTGGCCATGGCCGTCTTGCCGCAGGCTCTCGGACCTTCGATGAGAACCCCCCCGGCGGTCATGAGGAGTTCGGTCAGTTCCTCGTCGGCTATGCGCGGAAGATAGGTCACGGCAAGACCTCAGTATGAAACGACGTGAGTAGCTGCCTCTCATTGGAGTCTAGCTATCTGGCGGTAGGTTTGCAACAGGTATACCGGTAAGATTGCAATGCTTTGGATAATAGAATTCGCAATTGGTACAGAGGGGTGGTTTGCAACGGGTCGTCCTCCGGGCACACCCGGCCCCCGGTCCTCCAGAGTCAGGGGCCCTGAAGCAGACGGAGGGCGCCGGCCTCATCCTCCACATCCCAACCACTTCCATCATCATCCCCTACGTTGACTACGACATCGGCACTTCTGCCGTCGTAGCCACCGCCCGACGCCCTCACTGTCAGCGTCCCCCTCTCGTCACCGGTGTCCGCATCGTCCTTCGCCGTCACCTCATCTGCCGCTGAGAAAAACACGGGCCGATTTGGTCCGGCTCGATGCTCCCGAGTGATGGATTAAACGCACATTCCGCGATCTGGTTCCCCGGGTTCCCGATAGTTCCCGTTGTTCCATTTGGAAAACGATCCGCCGGGCGATGCGCGGGCGATGCACTTGGGGGGTCCCGTGCGAGCGGTCATCGGAACGCGCTCGGGAGTGTGGCGAACTCCCGGTTTCTTCGCGCTGACGCCCGGCGGGACGGCGGTGCTACGGTCTCAACTCACGCAGTCTTTTTCCGGCTCGCCAGATCTCCTGGTCGGCCATGTCGCCGAGTTCCTTCTCGAGGCGCTCCCGGTAGTCGGCCCGGCCGCACTCCTCGATCACGATCCGCGCCTCTTCGCCCGTCTTGACCCTCTCGTAGAGCTCGTCGAAAAGCGGGGCCACGGCGTCGCGGAACCGGTGCCGCCAGTCGAGCGCGCCGCGCTGCGCCGTGGTCGAGCAGTTCCCGTACATCCAGTCCATCCCCTTCTCGGCCACCAGCGGCATGAGGCTCTGGGTGAGCTCCTCGACCGTCTCGTTGAAGGCCTCGGACGGGGAATGGCCGTTCTTGCGGAGAACCGCGAACTGGGCCTCGAACACGCCCGCCAGCGCGCCCATCAGAATGCCGCGCTCGCCGGTCAGGTCGGACCACACTTCCCTCTGGAAGTCGGTCTCGAAGAGGTAGGCGGAACCGACGCCGATCCCGAGCGACACGACCCTTTCGTGCGCGCGGCCGGTGGCGTCCTGGGAGATCGCGTAGCTCGAATTCAGCCCCTTGCCCTGCACGAAGAGCCGCCGGAGCGACAGCCCGGAGCCCTTGGGGGCCACCAGCACGACATCGATGTCGCCGGGCGGGACGATTCCGGTCTGCTCGCAGTACGTGACGCCGAACCCGTGGGAGAAGTAGAGGCACTTCCCCGCCGTGAGATGGGGCTTGACCGCTTCCCAGCATGCGATCTGGCCCGCGTCGGAGAGCAGGTACTGGATGATCGTGCCCCGCTCGGCCGCGTCCTCGATCCCGAAGAGCGTTTCGCCCTCGGTCCACCCGTCCTCGACGGCCCTGTCCCAGGAGGGAGAGCCCTTGCGCTGCCCAACGATCACCCGGAAGCCGTTGTCCCTCAGGTTGAGAGCCTGTCCCGGCCCCTGGACCCCGTAGCCCAGCACGGCGATCGTCTCGTCCTTCAGCGACTTCAAGGCCCGCTCCAGCGGCCACTCGTCGCGCGTGATTACGGTCTCCTGCTCGTCGCCTACGCGTATCTTTGCCACAGTGATTTCCTCGTGCCCGGCGGTATCCGGTCCGCCTTCCGGTTCAGCTGCCCCCACGCGACGACGGCACCCCCGGCGCGTCGTCCTCTTCCATACGATAGTCTATCTCCACCACGCCCACGAACGCACCAATCTGCTTGACGGCCCGGCGTACATGGTCGGCGTCCGCGCGGACGCTCAGTTCCATTTCGTACACCGCGCTGCCAGCGGGATTCGTGCAGGCAATGCCCAGGATCTCGATGCGGTGCCGCACCAGGCACGCGAAGAGGCGCAACAGGAGCGCGCTGCTGTTCTCCGTCAGGGCCGACAACCTGTACCGGGCAATCACTGATCCTCTCCGCAGGGTGGGGCGAGCTTGCGTTAGCCGCCGGCTCTATTCGAGCCTGATCTCCGCGCAGCCCGCGCCCACCGGGATCATCGGGAAGACGTTCTCTTCGCGCTCGACCACGACATCGAGAACGAACGGCCCCTTCGCGGCCAGCATCTCGTCGAGCGCGGCGTCGATGTCGGCCCGGTCGGTCACTCGCACGGCGCCCGCGCCAAAGGCCCGCGCCACCCCCGCCAGGTCCGGGTTCTCGAGCTCGATCGCGGAATAGCGGTTGTCGAAGAACATCTCCTGCCACTGCCGCACCATCCCCAGGAATCCGTTGTTCAGGATGATCGCCTTGGCCGGGATCCCCTCCTGGACCATCGTGGCGAGTTCCTGGAGCGTCATCTGGAAGCCGCCGTCGCCGATCACCCCGACCACCGGCCGATCAGGCCGCGCGAGCGTTGCGCCCATCGCGGCCGGAAGCGCGTACCCCATGGTGCCGAGACCGCCCGACGTGATGATTCCGGCGCCGCCGTCGAACCGGTAGTAGCGCGCGGCCGCCATCTGGTGCTGCCCCACGTCGGCCACGACGATCGCGCGGCCCCCGGTGCGCTCGGAGAGACGGTGGATCACCTCCGCCATCCGGATCCCGGGGGACCCCGGAAAAAGGTCCCCGTCGATCACCCGCGCGCGCTCGATCTCCATGCACTGCGCGAATTCGTCCATCCACTCCGCGTACGATGCGGGCGGGACGCGATCCGCCATGGCGGCCAGCGCCTCCTTCGCGTCCGCGACGATCCCCACATCCGTGGGCACGTTCTTGCCGATCTCCGACGCGTCGATATCCACGTGGACGACCCGCGCGTGGGGCGCGTATTTGGCAAGGTTGCCGGTCACGCGGTCGTCGAACCGCATGCCGACCGCGACGAGCAGGTCGGCTTCGTCGGTCTTGACGTTGGGCCCGTAGTTCCCGTGCATGCCGAGCAGACCCACGTATAGGGGATGCCGGGTGGGCATGGCTCCCAGCCCCAAAAGCGTGCTCGCGAAGGGGAGTCCCGCCCGTTCGATGAAGCGCCGGAGTTCGTCGCGGGCGTTCGACAGGAGCACGCCCTGGCCGACCAGAACGAGGGGCTTGCGGGCGCGGTCGATGAGACGGCAGGCGACGGCGACGGCGTCAAGGTCCAGCGTGGGCCGCGGCGAATAACCCGCAACCTCCGGTTCCGCCGGCGGCGGGCGGTACTCGAAGCTGGCGAACTGGGCATCCTTGGTGATGTCGATCAGCACCGGCCCCGGGCGCCCGCTGCGGGCGATGTAGAGCGCCTTCGCCACCGCCGCCGGGATCTCGCTCGCCTCCGTGATCTGGCAGTTCCACTTCGTCACCGGCGCGCTCACGGACATGACGTCGGTCTCCTGGAAGGCGTCGGAGCCGAGCATTGGCGAGGGGACCTGCCCGGTGATGCACAAAACCGGCGTGCTGTCCATCTTCGCGTCGGCCATGCCGGTAAGCATGTTGGTCGCGCCGGGCCCGGACGTGGCGATGCAGACGCCCGTCCTGCCGGAAGCGCGCGCGTAACCCTCCGCGGCGTGGATCGAGCCCTGCTCGTGGCGGACCAGCACATGACGGATCCTGTCCCCGAAGTTGAGGAGCGCGTCGTACACGGGCATGATCGCGCCGCCGGGGTATCCGAAGACGAGGTCCACGCCGCCTTTGACCAGGGAGAGAACAAGGGCGTCGGCACCCGTCATCGTCTGGCCCGCGCGCAGCAGGTCGTCGCGTTGCGCGGTGGCCGCGGCCTCTTTCCCGGTGTCGATGACGGCGGTTGCGTGTTCAGACATCAGTAGACCCGATCCGTAGTGCATCCCTGCGAGGCTGAGGAAACGGTGCGCGCGTACCTGTACAGGGCGCCCGAAGTCGCGCGCAAGGGCGGCGCGGTCCATTTCCTCCGGCGGACTTCGATTTCTGCTGCCGGAATATCAGCGTCGATCGTATTACGAACTGCATCAATTCGTATGACGTCGCCGTCGGCGATCAGCGCGATCAGACCGCCGTCCTGCGCCTCCGGAGTGATGTGCCCGACGACGAACCCGTGCGTCCCGCCGGAAAAGCGGCCATCCGTGATCAGGGCGACATCGCCGCCCAGCCCCCTCCCCATGATCATCGAGGTCGGCGTCAGCATCTCGGGCATCCCGGGCCCGCCTCGCGGCCCTTCGTAGCGGATCACGATCACGTCACCCTTCTCGATCCGCCCCTCGCCGATCGCGCGGTTCGCCTCGGCCTCGCTGTCGAAGACCCTCGCGGGCCCCTCGAAGACCTCGCCCTCCTTGCCGGTGATCTTCGCAACCGCGCCCCCCTCGGCCACGTTGCCGTACATGATCCGCAGGTGTCCGGAAGGCTTGATGGGGTCGCCGAAGTCGTGAATGACCTTCTGGCCGGGGGAGAGCGGAGGGGCGGTGGCGGCATTCTCGGCGAGCGTACTGCCCGTCACCGTCATGCAGTCGCCGTGGAGAAGGTCTTCCTCCAGCAGCATCCTGATCACGCCCGGCATCCCCCCCACCGCGTGCAGGTCCTGCATCACGTACGGGCCGCTGGGTCTGAAGTCGGCAAGCAGCGGTGTGCTATCGCTGATGCGCTGGAAATCGTCGACCGTGAGGTCGATTTCGAGCGTGCGGGCGATTGCGAGCAGATGAAGGACGACGTTGGTGGAGCCGCCGAGCGCGATGGCCAGGGTGATCGCGTTCTCGAAGGCGTTGCGCGTGAGGATGTCGGAAGGGCGGAGGTTGCGCTCGAGGAGGTTCCGGATGGCGGCTCCGGCCTTCCGGCATTCGTCGACCTTGTCCGGGCTCGTCGCGGGGTTGGACGAACTGCAGGGCAGGCTCATTCCCATGACCTCGATGACGGACGCCATGGTGTTCGCGGTGAACATCCCGCCGCAGGCCCCCGCCCCCGGACAGCTCAGCCGGACGATGCGGTCGAACTCCTGCGAGGTGATGGTGCCCGCCAGCCGCTGTCCCAGCGCCTCGAACGAGGAGACCACATCCAGCCGGCGGCCGTTGTCGTGCCCGGGCGCGATGGTCCCGCCGTAGATCATCAGCGCGGGCCTGTCGAGGCGGCTCATGGCGATCATCGCGCCGGGCATGTTCTTGTCGCACCCCATGATCGTCACGAGGCCGTCGTAGTGCTGCGCCGACGCGATCGTCTCGATCGAGTCCGCGATCAGGTCGCGCGAGGGGAGCGAATAGCGCATCCCCGCCGTCCCCATCGAGATCCCGTCGCTCACCCCGATCGTGTTCGACACGAAGCCGACCATCTCCGACGCCTGCACGCTCTCCTTGACCGTCGCTGCCAGGCCGTTCAGGTGCATGTTGCAAGGATTGCCCTCGTAGCCGGAACTCACGATGCCCACCTGCGGGCGGTCGAGATCGGCCTCGGTCAACCCCGCGGCGAAGAGCATCGCGCGCGCCGCCGGACGGTCCTGGCGCTGCGTGAGCTCGCTGCTGATCCGGTTCAACATCGTCCGTGAGCACTCAGGATTTGGAATGCACGGGTCCCTGTGCTCCTGCCCGGAGGGGGAGGGAGGGGGGAGGGCGGAAAGGGAGGGAATAATATGTTTCCGCCGCCGTGATCCGCAAGGAATTTCTTCTGCGGTCGCTGGGGATCCATCCCAGGGATCCGCGGGAATCCATCCCAGGGATCCGCAAGGGGATTTGTATTTCGGTATTTATTCGGTTATCGTTCACGGGCCATGTCCCTCATACGAGAAACCACCCCGCACCCGGGTCCGCCGGTTCGCCCGGATATGCCGGTCCGCCCGGGCCCGCGCGTGCCCCACCGCATCCTCGCCGTGCGGCTGCCCTGGTGGCCCACCGAGAGGCTCGTCCGGCGTTTTCCCGAAGCACGCACGCAACCCTTCATCACCACGGGGGAAAGCCGGAACCGCCTGGTCATCGCGGCAGCCAATCCGCGCGCCGTCCGTGCGGGGCTGACTCCCGGCATGCCCCTGGCCGACGGGCGCGCGGTCGTGCCCGATGTGGTCGTCCGCCCCGCCGACCCCGAGGGCGACGCCCTGGCGCTGGAGCGCCTCGCGCGCTGGGCGGACCGCTTCACGCCACGCGTCATGCCCGACGGTGTGGACACGATCTTCCTGGACATCGCCGGCTGCACCCGTCTCTTCGGCGGCGAAGAGGCGCTGATGGCGTCACTACGGGCTGCGCTTGAAGACTTCGGGCTGACCGCGCGGCTGGCCCTCGCCGACACCCCGGGCGCGGCCTGGGCGCTGGCCCACTACGGTGCCGAAAATCCCGGTGTGGTACCGGCCGGCACCGGGCCCGACGGGCTGAAGAATGCGCTGGCCGAGTTGCCCGTTGCCGCCCTACGAATGAGCGCCGAGGTGGTGGACGGGCTTGTTTCCTTCGGTTTGGACAGAATCTGCACACTATTTGTCATGGAATCTGTCAAACTGATCCGGCGCTTCGGTGTGGTGCCGGTCAGGCGGCTCGATCAGGCCCTGGGACGGGTCGCCGAACCGATTATCCCGCTGCGCCCCCCGCCCCCGCGCGAGGCAAGCCGCGCCTTCGCCGAGCCGATCTCCACGCCGGCGGACATCCGCGCCTCGGTCGACGGCCTCCTCGACGACCTCTGCCTGGCGCTCAGCCAGTCCGGCGATGGAGCGCGGCGGCTGCACCTCGTCTGCCACCGCGTCGACGGCGACCGGCGGACCCTCACCATCGGCACCAGCCGTCCCCTGCGCCGCAAGAAGCCGCTCATGGGACTCTTTGCCGAGAAACTGGATCAGGTTGAGCCCGGCTTCGGAATCGACGAGATCGTGCTGGCTGCCGACGTGGTCGAGACGATCGACGAGTTGCAGACCGACTGGGCTGGCGAGGCTGGCGAGGGATACCGAGCCGCCGACGAGGAAGAGCTGGCGGATCTGCTGGACAGGCTGGGGAACCGGTTTGGGTTCGACAGGATCGGACGGCCGGTGCCGCGGCAGAGCTGGTTGCCGGAGCGGGCGGTCGTTCGGGAGGGGCTGGAGGGTGGGTCAGACACGCACCCAGGATCGGCCGTTTTTCCCGGACAGGTCGCCAACTGGCCCAGGGAACGTCGTCGTCCGCTTCGGTTGCTGTCGCCTCCGGAGCCGGTGGAGGTCCTGATCCCGGAAATCAGCGGTCGGCCCGCGGCACTCCGAGGCGAACTCCGGCGTCGCACTGTGACTGAAGCCCCGCAGTATCACGGTCTGCTCGGCTTTCGCTGGCAAGAACGACTCCACCAGTTGCGCACAGCCGAGGGTCCGGAACGGCTGGAGTGCGAGTGGTGGCGCAAAGAGGCTCCGTGTCGCGACTATTTCCTGGTCGAGGACGAGGAGGGGTGCCGGTACTGGTTGTTCCGGGAGGGTGGGGGGGGGTGGGATGCCGGCCGCAAGCTGTCGGATTACGGCCACGAGTTGTCGGGTCCATGCCAGAAATTGCCAGGTGCGGGGCCCCGCTGGTTTCTGCATGGGATTTTCGGGTGATTGGGGGGTTGAAGTCTGTTCTGTGACAGCCCTCCGCCGATTGCTTCGCGACTTGGGATTTGCCGAGCGGCAGAGAGGCAGTCACCATATCTTCCGAAGGGACGGCGTTCCGGAAAGACTCGTTCTGTAACGAGACGGAAGCCACGCGAAACCCTACCAGGTGCGGCAGGTCCGCAAAGTGATCCTCAACTACCAATTGGGAGAACGAGAATGAATCACCAATACGAGATTCTCATCCAATGGAGCGACGAGGATCAAGCCTTCCTGGCCCGAGTGCCCGAACTTCCCGGATGCATGGCTCATGGCGACACAAGGGGCACGGCACAGAGGAACATCGAGGAGGCCATCGCACTTTGGCTCGACACCGCTATGGAATTTGGTGACCCTGTTCCGGAGCCCCGAAGCGTGAGCCCGCGCCCAGGATAAGCCGGGCCCAGGAACGGCCGCCGGCACCCACCACCAGGGACTGCTATTCGATCTCGTAATCCAAGGCCAGCGTGTGCTTGCCATCCCCATCCACGTGGATCTCCATGGTGCCCATTAGGCCCGCCAGCTCACCCGTCCCGGATCCCGGCACCACATGGCCGGCGGTGCGCGGGGGAACTCCGACCTCGGCGATTCCCCAGTGGTGGAGCACGAACGTGCCCTCGCGGCCGCCGAGCGTGCCCGAGACCTGTTCCGACGCGATATACCCCGCGTTCTCCAGAGGACCATCGGCGCTGGCACGGCACATCAGCAGCCGCGCGCGGCCTTCCCCGTCCAGATCGCCGCGGTAGCGCTTGACGACCTGCGCTTCCGAGAGGAGGGGGCCTTCGCCTTCCTCACCATAGGGCATCGCGTCCCAGCCGGTGACTTCGAAATCGGAGACGATCTTCATGGGCGGGAGTCCTTTCCACAATCCAGCTTGATATTCGGTATTTTTTCGGTTATTGTTCAAGGGCCATGTCCAACGGCCCCAAGCCCGTCCCACGCTACGCCGAACTGCAGGTCACCAGCAACTTTTCCTTCCTGCGGGGCGCCTCCCACCCGGCGGAGATGGTCGAGCGGGCCAGCGAGTTCGGCTACCAGGCGCTGGCCCTGACCGACCGCAACACGCTGGCCGGGGTCGTGCGCGCCCACGAGGCCGCCCGGCGCACCGGCCTCCACTTCATCCCCGGCGCGCGCCTCGACCTCACCGACGGACCCAGCCTCCTCTGCCTCCCCACCACAAGGGACGGTTACGGCGCGCTCTCCCGCCTCATCACCACGGGACGCCGGCGCGCGCCCAAGGGCGAATGCATGCTCACCCGGGACGACGTCGCCGCGGCCGCCGACCCCCACGGCCACCTCTTCATCGCGGTCCCGCCCGTCACGTTCGGCACGCCAGGCACCCTTGGCACGCCCGACAGGCCCAGCACACCCGGCACCGACTTCGCCGACCACCTCGCCTGGTACCGCGACCACCTCGCCGCCCCCCTCCACCTCGCCGCCACCCACTACCATCGCGGCGACGACGACCGCCGTCTCGCCCATCTCGCTACCCTCGCCGCCTTGCACGGCATCCCCCTCGTCGCCACCGGCGACGTCCACCAGCACGACCCCGCGCGGCGCCGCCTCCACGACACGCTCACCTGCATCCGCGAACACTGCACCATCGACAACGCGGGCTGGCGCCTGGCCGCCAACGCCGAACGGCACCTCAAGTCCCCCGCCGATCTCGCCCGCCTCTTCCGCGATCACCCCGAGGCGCTCGCCAACACCGTCCGCATCGCCGACCAGTGCCGCTTCTCCCTCGGCGAACTCCGCTACGAATACCCCGACGAGGTCGCCGCCGACGGCCGCACCCCCCGCGAGACGCTCGCGGCGCTCACCTGGGCCGGCGCGGCCGAGCGCTACCCGGACGGCATCCCGCCTAGGGTGCGCGCGTCGATCGAACACGAACTCGCCCTCATCGCGCAGCTCGAATACGAGCCCTACTTCCTCACCGTCGAGGACATCGTGAGCAAGGCGCGCGAGCTCGGCATCCTCTGCCAGGGACGCGGTTCGGCCGCCAACTCCGCCGTCTGCTACTGCCTG
The DNA here is from genome assembly GCA_022826005.1 of Gemmatimonadota bacterium. Lineage (GTDB taxonomy): Bacteria > Gemmatimonadota > Gemmatimonadetes > Longimicrobiales > Gaopeijiaceae > Bin94. The sequence continues at coordinate 31,240 of JAJDVT010000062.1, forward strand.
GGCGTCACGTCGGTCGACCCCGCGCGGATCGACCTGCTCTTCGAGCGCTTCATCTCGGCCGAGCGCGACGAGGTGCCCGACATCGACGTCGACTTCGAGCACGAGCGCCGCGAAGAGGTCATCCAGTACATCTACGGGAAGTACGGGCGCGAGCGGGCCGGGCTGACCGCGACGGTCATCACCTACCGCGTGAAGAGCGCGCTGCGCGATGTGGGCAAGGCGATGGGGCTGAGCGAGGACGTGATCGGGCGGCTGCTCTCCGTGGTCTCGTGGCGGTCGAAGCCGGTGGACGGGGACCGGGCCCGCGAAGAGGGGTTCGACCCGGAGGACCGGCGGCTGGCGCTGACGCTGGAGCTGGCCCGGGAGCTCTGCGGCTTCCCCCGCCACCTGTCGCAGCACACCGGCGGCTTCGTGATCTCGCGCGGGCCGCTCTGCGAGATCGTCCCCATCGAGAACGCGGCCATGGAGGACCGCACCGTGATCGAGTGGAACAAGGACGACCTCGAGGTGCTCGGCCTGATCAAGGTCGACGTGCTCGGGCTCGGCATGCTCACCTGCATCCGCAAGGCCTTCTCCCTGCTCGAGGAGCACTACGGCGTCCGCCACTCGCTGGAGAACGTGCCGCAGGAGGACCCCGCCACCTACGAGATGATCCAGCGCGGCGACACCGTCGGCGTCTTCCAGATCGAGAGCCGCGCCCAGATGGCGATGCTGCCGCGGCTGAGGCCCGCGACCTTCTACGACCTCGTGATCGAGGTGGCGATCGTGCGTCCCGGGCCGATCCAGGGCGACATGGTCCACCCGTACCTGCGGCGGCGGCAGGGGCGCGAGGCGGTGGAGTATCCGTCGGAGGAGCTGCGCCAGGTGCTCCGCAAGACGCTCGGCGTGCCGCTGTTTCAGGAGCAGGTCATGCGGATCGCGATCGTCGCGGCGGGGTTCACGCCGGCCGAGGCCGACCAGCTGCGGCGCGCCATGGCCAGCTTCCGCAATCCGGGGACCATCCACAGCTTCCGCGACAAATTCATCGACGGAATGACCGGCCGCGGCTACACCCGGGACTTCGCCGAGCGCTGCTTCCGCCAGATCGAGGGATTCGGCGAATACGGCTTTCCGGAGAGTCACGCGGCGAGTTTCGCGCACCTGGCCTATGTGTCGTCGTGGCTGAAGTGCCATTACCCGGCGGTCTTCGCGTGCGCATTACTTAATAGTCAGCCGATGGGGTTCTACGCGCCTGCGCAGATTGTGCGGGACGCGCGGGATCATGGGGTCGAGGTGCGGCCGGCGGATGTGAACGATTCGGAGTGGGATTGCACGCTGGAATGCGCAGGGGAGGGGCCGCCCGCCGGCAATGGCCCGGACGCTTGCCCGACTCCGCAGCCCGCCGCCGGCGGCATCGCGCTGCGTCTCGGCCTCCGCCGGATCCGCGGACTGAAGGAGGAGGATGCGGAGCGGGTGACGACAGGCCGCACGACTGCCGGCCACCAGACCGCCACCCGCGCGACTGTCTACCAATCGCCCCTCGACCTCTGGGAGCGAACCGGAATCTCGACCGCCGTCCTGACCCGGCTGGCCAGCGCCGATGCCTTCACCTCCATGGGGATGAACCGCCGCCAGGCCGGGTGGGCGGTGCGGGCGCTGAGCGAGTCGGGGCCGCTGCCGCTGTTCGAGTCGGCGGAGCGCGACCGGTCGTCCCATCCCGAGCCGGCCCTCCCCGCGATGAGCGCGGGCGAACACGTGGCCGCCGACTACCGGAGCACGGGCCTGTCGCTCAAGCACCATCCCGTCGCGCTGCTGAGGCGCCGCCTGGACGAGCGCGGCGTGCTGCCCGCGAAGGATCTGGACGGGCTGAACGACGGGGACCGGACGGTCGTGGCGGGGATCGTGCTCACCAGGCAGCGCCCCGGGAAGGGGATCGTGATGTTCGTCACCCTCGAGGACGAGACCGGCACCGCCAACCTGGTCGTCTTCCCGTCCATCTACGAGAACCAGCGCCGCGACACCCTGACCGCCCGCCTGATGATGTGCCGCGGCAAGGTCCAGAAGGTGGACGGGGTGATCCACGTGATCGCGGAGAAGGTGACCTCGCTGAACGCGTGGCTGGAGGGGCTGGGGGCGGGGGGTGGGGAGGCGGTGGGGGGTGGGGAGGGGGGTCGCCGTGAGGCCGCGGAGGGCGCGGTCGCGGGTGCGGCGGACGGGCCGCCAGGTGCGGGGATCGCAGCCGGGCGAGGGGGTGGGGAGGGGGGGTCGTTTGTGGGGCGGGGGCGGTTTTTTCACTAGACGAGGATTCGGTTCCTGAACTCGTCCCATCTGGCTATGTCAGCGCCCCTTGGATCCCTCGATCTTCCATTTGCCAGCCTCAGCCACTGGCAATCCTCTTCAAGGGTCATTGACAAATGGAGATTGCCATAACCAAAATGATTGGAGACAGTTTTGCCGACCGTCAGAGAAGCTATCCGACTACTGGAGAGGGATGGATGGCGCTTGGTGCGAGTTCGCGGAAGTCATCGCATTCTCAAGCACCCAGCCAAAAGGGGGATCGTGGTTGTCGCAGGAAAGCCGGGGGCTGATCTCCCATTGGGAAAATGGAAGAGCATCCTGAAGCAAGCGGACCTGAAGCCGAGGAGCACCTGATGCAATACACCGTCGTGATCGAAAAGGGGGCCACCAGCTACGGAGCCCATGTCCTGGAGCTTCCCGGCTGTGTCGCGGCGGCGGAAACCCGAGAGGAAGTATCCACCCTGATCCACGAGGCCATCCGGCTCTACGTCGAAGAGCTCAAGAAGGACGGGCTTCCGATTCCCGGGCGCTCTTCGACCGAACCCGGTCGGCTTGTGGATCTCCACTCGGGAGGATGAAGAACGCAGAGCGCTATCCGACGCCGCGATTCACCGCAGACACGGTTCGGCGTCGGCTGCGGACGCGGGGTGGATCACGCGCTGCACGAGTCCGCCCCGGCCGTCGTCCTGCCACTGGACCTGCAGTCCCCTGGCCGCCAGCTGGGTCCCCGCCGAACTCTCGCCGAGCGGCACCACGTTGAAGTCCCCGTGGACCGCCTGGGTCTCGACCGCGAAGAGGTGGTCGCGCACCGTCGCATGGTCGATCCCACCCGTGGATTCGATCGACGCCCGCAACGCCTCCGACAGCAGCTCCACAGCGCCGAACCCGCTCGCCGCCTGGAAATCGGGTACCTCCCCGAACGCCGTCCGGTACCTCTCCACGAACGTCGCGTTGTCCGAGATCGCTCCGGCCGTGGCGATCGTGGACAGCCAGCCCGTGTAGCCCACCACGCAGCGCGCCAGCTCGCCCACCTGGTCCGGGAAGTCCGGCACGGCGGCCCCGACCGCCCAGCTCATCATCGCGGGCGAGTACCCGGCGGCTGCGGCACCCTTCGTCAGCCCGATCGCGTCGGGGGAATAGCCGCCGCCGATGAAGAGGTCGGCTTCCGCTTCACCGGCCGCCGCGGCGATGGCCTCGTAGTCCGCGCCGTCCGGGAAGGACCGGTCGAAAACCAGATCCAGGCCATGGTGGGCCGCCGCCGCGCGCACGCCTTCGGCGACCGCCCTCGGGAAGTCCGAATCGTGGAACGCCAGCGCGACCGTCTCCAGCCCGGCGTCGGCGGCGACCTCGACGGAACCGGTCAGGAAGTTCCGGGCCGTGTTCTGCATCTGCACGGTCCACCTCCGATTCCGACCCTCCCATATCTCGGGCGCGGCCGCAAGCGCGGCGACGAGGGGCCAACCGGCCGCCTCGGTGATGGGGACGACGGCCTTGGTGACAGTGCTGGAGTACGGCCCCAGAACCGCGTCGACCGAGTCGCCGGATACGAAATCGAAGTACAGTTCGGCGGCTCGACTCGCGTTGCTCCCGTCGTCGCGCAGCACCAGACGGACCGGCCTGCCGTCGATGCCGCCGGACTCGTTGAGCATTTCCACGGCCAACCCGTAGCCGTTCGCCATCTTCCGGCCGTCCGAACCGAGAGGGCCGGTCAGCGAGGCGGTCGCGGCGACCACGATCTCCGGAGGCGGGTTGCTGCAGGCCTCGCCGTCGGCCATTCCGTCCGGGTAGATCACGCGCTGCACGAGCCCGCCCCGTCCGTCGTCCTGCCATTGGAGCTGCAGGCGCACCAGCAGCTGCTGGCTGCCCGCGTCCGGTTCGCCGAGAGGCACCACGCCGAACGGCCCCAGCACCGTCTCGGTGGACGTTGAGAAGAGGTGGTCCCGCAACTCGTCCTCCCGGATTTCGCCGGTCGCCGACTGCGAGGCCATGGCCGCCTCGGCGAGCAGCTCCACGGCCCCGAACCCGGCCGCGGCGGTGTAGCCGGGCGTCACGCCATAGGCCTCCTCGTAGCGTCGCACGAAGTCCGCGCTGCCGGCGAGCCGCCCGGACGTGTCGAGCGAAGCGGCCCACGGAGCGTTCCCTATCACGCAGCGGGCCAGATCGACCCCCACCCGATCGGGAAAGTCGGGCTCGGCGGGCCCGACGGACCAGCTGGACAGGAGCGGCGAGTAGCCGACGTCCGCCGCCGCCCTGGTGAAGGCCACCGCGTCGTCGGTGTAGCCGCCGCCCACGAAGAGGTCGGCCCTCAGGTCGCGCGCCCGGGCCGCAAGTCCGGCATGGTCCGCGCCCCCGATGGGGTATTTCTCGTCCAGCACCAGGCTCATGCCCTGCTCGGCCACCGCGTCGCGCACCCCTGCGGCCGCCGATACGGGGAACCGCGAGTCCTCGTAGACCAGGGCGACCGTCTCGGCGCCCTCCCTCGCCCCGATGACGACCGACCCGCTCAGGTTGTCGCGGGCGTTGTTCATCATCTGCACGCTCCAACGGCGGCTCTGCCCGTCCCAGATCGTGTGGGACGCCGCCAGCGGAGTGATCAGAGGCCTGCCCGCCGCTTCGACCACCGGGACCACGGCACCCGTGACCGAACTCGCGTAGGGACCGATCAGCAGATCGACCGAATCCGAGGCCGCGAGCTCCCGGTAGATTTCGGCGGCCAGACCGGGATCGCTGCGGTCGTCGCGCAGCAGGAGCCGCACGGGCCGTCCGCCGATTCCGCCGACGTCGTTCAGCATCTCCACCGCCAGCCGGAAACCCCGCTCCATGTTCCTCCCCTCCGTGCTCAGCGGTCCGGTTGCCGCCCGGGTTCCCGCGATCGTGATGGGGGATTCGTCGGGCGGCGTCAGGACGGTGTCCGTGCACGACGCGACGGCGGCCGCGAAGAGGAGGGTGGCGGCGGGTCTCGCGATGGCTCCTGGCCTGCATCCGGTCATTGGGGCGTTCCTTGTCGGTATACGGTCGAAGGGACCCTCGGCGCGCGGCCAAGGGGCCGTGCCCGATCGCGTGGGCGCGATGACGTAGTGGCGGCGGCGAAGGCCCGCTGCCCGGTCGGCGCGTCGCTCGCCGCATGGGTTTCGGGCCGCTTCCCCGAGTGAACCGGAATGGCCCGTCCTGTGTAACGGAATATACGGTTGATGCGGTCAGTGTGGCGCTCGGGCTCGGACGGGGCGATTTACCCCGACTTCAAGTCATCCGACACCTGGGACAGCTTTTCGTCCACAGCTTCTTCACCGGGAGCTTCGGTGCTCCCTGTTGGAAGTCGGGCGGGGAAGCCGGGAAAGCGCCGCATCCGCCAAAGTGCTCCGGCCCAGGCCGGTGGCCGACACGATCCGCCTGTCTCCGGACAACACCCCGGGAACCAACCCCCTCCTTCGGTGTACTAAGAACTTAGTTGACACTCGGCAGCCGGCCCCGGAATCTCCCTTCGCTGGCTCCCCACACGCGGCCCTCCCGCCGGCGAAGGGACCCACGGCACCGCTGCAGCCCACGGCCAGGAGGCGTACACCATGCCCCGCGCACCACTCCCCATCATCCTCGCCATCGTCCTCTCGTCCTGCGTCGCCGAATCGCCCCCCGGCAACCCCATCCGCGAGACGCTCCCCAACGGCGCCCTCCTGGTGCGCTATCCGGACCTGCCAGCCATCGACTCGGCGGGCCCCGAAGTCACCGACGCCCGGGTGGCCCTCCGCTTCGGCAGCCGCGATGGGACCAACCCCGACCTCACCTTTTCCGACATCCGGGGCATTCAGGCCGACAGCGACGGCAACATCTACGTGCTGGACCAACAGGCCGTCGAGGTCCGCGTCTTCGACCCCGGCGGTGAGTACCTGCGCACGATCGCGCGGCGCGGACAGGGTCCCGGTGAGATTGTCGAAGCCAACGGGATCCTCCTTTCGGGCGACACCCTGCTGTGGATGCACGATCACGGCCAGTACCAGATCATCGGGGTCGATCCCGAGGGCGTCGAGGTGCGCCGTTTCCCGAAACCGGTCGACCAATACCGTGGCTACTGGAGCGGATCGTTCGACTCAAGGGGCCGCTACTGGAGAAAAGTCTCCCATCGGGACGACGCGGCGACCTACAGCGACGAGGGCGTCAACACGACTGCCGCGCGGGACTACTACAGGTCCTACGACCTGGCCGGCGGAGCCGTCGATTCCGTCTTCCTGGGCGCAAGCACGAGCCGGTCCTACTCCTACGTTTTCGCCGGGGGCACCGGGTTTCTGCGCATTCCGTTCCAGTCCGGCAACCTGTCGGCCGTGAACCCAGCCGGCGGCTTCTGGCACGCGCACGGCGCCACGTACCGGATCACCCGGACCGGAGAGGACGGGGACACCCTGGTCGTGATCGAGGCGGGGCTGCCCGTCCAGCGGGTGACGGCCGCCGACCGGTCCTCGTATGTCGAGGGGATAGTCGAGGGCCAGCCGGATCTGCGCCGTCACGCCGAGGCGGTCGCGGCCGTCATGCCGGACGTGAAACCCATCGTCACGAGCCTCTTCGTGGACGACGAAGGACGGCTGTGGGCGGAGCGGGCGACTCCAGACGAAGTCCCCGCCTTCTACGACCGGTTCTCCGAGGACGGCGACTATCTGGGATCGGTGCGCCTCGCATTCGAACCCGGAAGGCGAATCTGGGTCCGGCACGGGAACATCTACACCTGGGTCGTGGACGAGATGGACATTCCCTACGTGGTGCGGGCGCCACTGTCGTGATCCTGTCCGCGGCGAGACTGGCCCCCTACTCCTCATCCCCCAGAAACCCGCACAGCGCGAACACGTCCACCCCCAGCCCCCGCAGCCGTTCCGCCCCCGGCAACTCCGGCAGGTCCACCACGAAGCCGGCTCCCACCACCGCCCCTCCCTGGCCCCGGATCAGCTCCACCGCCGCGGCTGCCGTACCACCCGTCGCCAGCAGATCGTCGATCAGCAGCACCCGCGCGCCCTGGGTGATAGCGACAGCCTGCATCTCGACCCGCGCGCTTCCGTACTCCAGGTCGTAGTCGACGCCACTCACCTCCCCGGGCAGCTTCCCCCCCTTCCTCACTGGAACGAACCCCACGCCCAGCTCCTGCGCGACCGGCGCGCCGAAGATGAAGCCGCGCGACTCGATCCCCACCACGACCTCCGCGCCCGCCCCGCGAAACCGGTCCGCGAGCGCCGCCGTCGCCGCGCGGAATCCGGCGGCGTCCTCCGTCAGCCCCATCACGTCCCGGAAGCGTATTCCCGGCATGGGGAAGTCCGGCACCGCGCGGATCAGGGACTTGATGCGCGCTGCAAGGCGTTCGTCGCGATGCGTTCCGCTAATCATGGCTTTCTCCCGGGATGTCGGCCGCTGACCGTCAGCTCCCCGCGTTGCACCACCGACCCTGGAAGTACCGCCCGTCACGCCGACAGGACAACCCCTCCCTCGGCAGTCCGCTTCCAACTGGCAGCAGACAAGCGGATTCCACATCCTTAATCCGAGAAACCGACCTTCCGCCAGGCCGAGGCAACTTCGATGACCAGGGTATTGATTGTCGCGCTGCTCGGTGCCGCATGCACCGGCCCAGGTCCCTCCGATAGCACCGGGGCCGAGACCGCTCAGAACAGGATCTCGGAGCCGGTGGGTTCCGAACAACAACTGTCGCTTGTGGAGGAATTGCGGATCGGGAGTGCGCTGGACGGCGATCAGGCAGAACAGCTCACTCAGGTAATCGGTGTCGAGATTGGGCCGGATGGGGAGATCTATTCCCTGAGCGGGAGCGACAATGACGTGCGCGTCTTCTCTGCCGCGGGAGACTTCCTCCGCTCATGGGGCCGTCGTGGCGAGGGTCCCGGGGACTTCCAGAGGCCGCATGACCTGGCCGTAGCGCGAGACACCGTCGCGATTACCGATGGCGGTCGTGTTCACTTTTTCGATCTCGGCGGCAACTTCCTCAACGCCGTGTGGCCGGGAGGATAACCCGGCCGGTACTCGGTAGCCACCATTCTCTCCACGGACCTGGGTTGGCTTGTCGGTCTCGGTCTCCCTCGGTTCGCAGGGGCCAGACGGGGCCCAACGGTCCCGCAAGAGGTTCGTTACCTGGACCCGGCCAGTGGTGCACTGGGCGAAGCGATCATCACCTACGACAGGGAGCCGGACAGGGTCGAGGTGTCATCGGGAGGGTTGATCACCCCCGCGTTTGCCCGCTTTGTCGACCATGGCGTGGACCGCGACGGCAACATCTACCTGTCGGATGGCATGGACTATGGGATGTCGGTCTACAGCCCTGAAGGTGTGCTGAGACGCACCGTAAGGATGGATGTGGAGCCCGTCCCGGTTACGGACGACATGCTCGAGGAGGTTCGGCGGGCGGCTCTGGAGAGCTGCCGGATTCCCGGAAGGAGGCGGCTCTGCGAACGGCCCGGCGGGTACCTCGACACGGGGCTTCCAGCGGTCCTCGCCAACGCCAACCGGCAGGTTCCGGCGTTCAGCCGGTTTCTCGTGGCTCCGGACGGACACCTGCTCATACGGCGGGTGGATCTCGTTTGGGATCAGGCCGGGGAAGCTGATCCCAGGCCTTATGACCTGATCTCTCCGGATGGCCGGTTCTTGGGCCGGGTCGCGATCCCGGCGGACTTCCGGCCGCTGATTCTGCGGGATGGGCGGGTCTTCGGGACCGTAGCGGACGAGTTGGATGTTCCTTATATCGTGAAGTACCGGCTGGAATGACCCTCCCCCTCATCCTCGCGGCTCTCACCCTCGCCGCCTGGCTGTCCCTCGCGATCCGCCGCCCTGCTCAGCCACGACAAGGTTCCCCGCCTGCTACAGCCTCTTCATGGTGACGGGCTCCACCGTCTCTCTTGCCTGGCTCGCCGCCGGGCCGATCGTGATGGCGCCGCTGCTGCTGGCGACCGGCCAGCCCCTTGCCGGAGCGCTCTATGCGGCCTGCCCGGTCATCTGCTGGGCGGCGGCTACGACCGTTTCAAGGGACAACTCCTACCCGTGGTGGTACGTACTCCCATTCCCGCTGGCCGTGATTGTGATTGTTTTCACAATCTGGCGCTCCACGCTTCTCACGATCTTCCGCGGCGTTTCGTGGGGTGGTCCGCCGGTGTCGCTGGCGGAGCTGAAGAAGGCGCGAATCAGGCGGTAACCCGGTTCGCCGACGCCCGCGCCGCAACGTATGTTTCGGCATGCTCCTCAACTGCGACATGGGCGAAAGCTACGGGCCCTGGGAGAAGGGTGCCGACGCCGCGGTGATGCCGCTGATCGACTGGGCCAACATCGCCTGCGGGGGCCACGCGGGGGATCCCGACACGATGGCCCGCACGCTCGGACTGGCCGCCAGGCACGGTGTGAAGCCGGGAGCCCACCCGGGCTACCCCGACCGGCGCAACTTCGGTCGTCTGCGGCTGGACTGGCCGATCGACTCGCTGATCCTGGAGATCCAGGCGCAGATCGGGGCGCTGCAGGCCGTTGCTACCGCGCTCGGCTCACCGCTGAACCATGTTAAACCGCATGGGGCCCTGTATCTGGCCATGATGAACGACGACAGGCTGCTGAAGAGGCTGGCGGAAGGGGTTGCGGCGGTGGATGGTTCGCTCGCCTTCGTGCTGCAGGCGACGCCGGATCGCGATCGGCATGCGCAGCTACTCGAGCACACGGGACTCCGGCTGGTGTTCGAGGCTTTCGCGGATCGCGCCTACGGGGAAGACGGACGTCTGCGGCCGCGGTCGGCCGAGGGAGCCGTTCTGACGGACCCCGACGCGGTCGTTGCTCATGTGAACCGTCTCCTGGATGGGTTGGTGGACACCCCCGCAGGTCCGGTGACGGTGGCGGCCGAGACCCTCTGTGTGCACGGCGACAACCCCTCTGCCCTTGAATCGCTGCGCCGCATTCGGCAGCTCGTTCCGCGCCCGGCGGTCGGTGGATAATCCGCGCGTGGCGGAGAGGGCGCCGAGGCGCCGGGCTGGCTAGCATGGTCACCTTCCCCGGGCCCGCCAGTGCGCTGGTTACCCTCCCGGTGGCGCCCGACCGCGACGGGATCGCGCGGGTGCTGAGCCTTGAGCGGTTCGCGCAGGAGAACCTGCCCGGTGTGCGGGCGACCATACCGGCCTTCAATCGTCTCCTGGTCGAGGGCGCCCCGAGCCGCTGGGACCCCGCCGAGATCGCGAGCCGACTGGAGGGCGCGGCACGGAACGCACTCCAGGCCGCGACGAAGACGCCGAAGACGGCGACAGTCTCTCTGCCGGTGTGCTACGATCTCGACCTCGCGCCCGATCTCGAAGAGCTGGCAACCAGGGCGCGATTGACCGCCCGGGAAGTCGCGAGACTCCACAGCGCGCCGACCTATCTGGTGCTCGCGACGGGATTCGCCCCGGGATTCGCGTATCTGGGCGATGTCAACGCGCGCATCGCCATGCCACGCCGCCCATCACCCCGAGCCCGGGTCCCGCAGGGTGCGGTCGGGATCGCCGACCGGCGCACCGGCGTCTATCCGACCGAGGGACCGGGCGGTTGGCAGCTGGTCGGCCGCGTCCCCCCAGCGCTCTTCGAGGACGCCGCCGAGCGCATCGCGCGCTTCACCCCCGGCGGGCCGGTCGAGTTCCGGCCCATCGGGCGCAAGGACTACGAGGCGGAGTGCGGTTGAAGTCGGCCGCCGGCACCGGCACCCCGCACGGCGTGGTGGATCGCCCGGGGCCGTACTGCACGATCCAGGATCTGGGGAGGACGAGCGGCCGGCGGGCCGGACTCGCACCCGGCGGCGCGATGGACCAGCGCGGGTACCTGTGGGCCAACCGGCTGCTCGGCAACGACCCGGGTGCCGCCGCGCTGGAGGTCACCCTGGGAGGGTTCGCCCTCACCTTCGCCACTGAGACGGTCGTGGCCCTGACGGGCGCCGACTGCGCCGCCACCCTCGACGGCGTCGAGACCGGCGCATGGAGGACCATCCGCGCTCGGCCGGCGCAGGTCTTGCGCCTCGCGTACAGCGCGACGGGCATGCGCGCATACCTCGCATTCCCGGGCGGCCTCGACACCGATCGCGCCTTCGGCTCGGCCTCCGGCGTCGCCCGCGATGGTTTGACCGGCCTGCTTGGCCGTCCGCTCCTGGAGGGTGAACCGCTACGCTGGAAGGACCCCCTCCAAGCCTGTCAGAGCCGTTACGTGCCCGCCCATCTCGTGCCGAAGGCGGGCGCCGAGCCACCCCTGGTCCTGCCCCTGATAGTCGGCTACGAGTGGCCCGAGTTCTCGGATGCGGACCGCGACCTCGTGTTCACCGCGGAGTGGACGGTGGGCCCGACGAGTGACCGAACCGCGATTCGCCTGGAGGGACCCATGTTGGCGTCGGGTCCGAAAACCCTGGATTCCTCGCCCCTGGTCGACGGCACGGTCCAGGTGACCGGCGACAGTCGCCCGCTCGTCTTCATGCGCGACAGGCCCACGATCGGCGGGTACCCGAAACTCGGGGGAACCGACCCGATTGCGCTCGACGCCCTCGCGCAGGTGCGGCCCGGCTCGCCCGTCCGATTCGTACGGGCGGACCCGGACGCGCTTCGGCTCGCGATGGTGCGGCGCGAGGAGTTCTTCGAGATGCGCTGGCGCTAGCGGGATTCGTCCCTCAGCCACTCCCCCGCCCAACCACACACTCGGGCGTCTCGCCGCGCACCCACGCCGCCAGCATCTGCCACTCGGGATCTTCCGTCGTCGCCCACCGCCGCGGCCCCCCGTGGAAGTAGTCGCCCCCTCCCGTAGGCGCGAGCGGATGCGTCAGAAGCCGGCTCATCATCGGCTGGCCGGGCTCCACGAATCGACGCGCGACGGAAAAATTGCGCTCCGTTTCCTCTTCGTTCCAGAAATCGCGGCCTTCCGGGATGGGTCGAGCGAAGCCGCGCGTGCCGGACTCGTGGCAGTGCACGCACTCCACGTCACCGGGACGCTTGTCGAGGAAGACCCGCTGCACGCACTCACGGAAGAAACCGAAGTCCAGGCTCGGCGGAAGGGCGCGCTCGACCGGATCTGCCGCGGCGACCCAGTCGGCCATCGCCCGCCATTCAGGGTCCGTCCTGGATTCGAAGAACTTTCCGCCCACATGCAGGGCCGCGCCGCCCGCAGACCTCGCCAGCGCCTTCATCAGAAGTCGGCTGCCGTCCGGATCCCCGGGCGTGACGAGGCGCGAGACGACACGGAAGTTCCTGCGGGAGTCCTCTTCCGACCAGAACACCTCTCCGTCGGCGGTCTCGCGAAGCCGCTGCAGCCGCAGGGGCGTCCCCTGTTCGGCGTGGCAGGTGACGCAGGCAGCACGCCCGGGACCCCATCCTCCGCGGTCGACCAGGAAGATCGGTTCTACGGTTTCGCGATAACGCTCGAAGTTCAGCGGCGTCTGGGCCGTGGCCCTGGCGGTTCCGGAAACGGACGCCACCAGCGCGACGGCCACTGCGAGGACGGTGCGCTGGCGGGCCGGTGGCCAGAGGGGGACCACCGCGAGCCCGGACCGCCACCTGGGATCCCGCGCGACGCAAAGCCGGCCGAGAACGCTCAGCAGCATCCCGCGGCCCGTTCCCGTGGCACCCCCGCTCACCGCAACACCACCGTCCTGTTCCGCTTCGGCACCTGGCCCACCGCGATGCGCGCAACCTCCCTCATCTCCATCGTATCCACCACCGACACATCGTTCGAACCGGCATTAGCCACGTACAGGTAGCGGCTGTCCGGCGTCATCGTAAGCCAGTCGGGGATGTGGCCGACCTCGACGCCCCCCAGGTATTCCAGATCCGGAAGCGACCACGCATAGACGTGCCCGTTCGGCTTGCTCGTCGACCACAGCTGGCGCCCGTCCGGCGACACCGCGAGTCCGTGGCCCGGCGATCCTTGCAGCGCGTCGTTCGTCACCCGCGAGATCGGCAGGCTCGGCATGTCCAGCTTCTCCACGACCGTGCGCGTTGCGAAGTCCACCACCTGGACTCCGTGATAGTTGGAGATCTGAACAAACAACCGCTTCGTCGACCCGTCCGGATGGGTCTCGAACGCCATCGGCCGCACGCCTCCGTCCGGGTAGCCGCCCGTCGAACGGCCGCTGAAGTGGAGCGACCAGACCGGCTCGTCGTTCGAGGTGTCGATGATCGTGAGCGTGCGCGCGCCGATCATCCCGGCCGCGACGTGCCGCCCGTCCGGCGGACGGGAGTGAACTCGCATCTTCCCATGGATGTTGAACTTACGAGATTGGCTGGGCGGATTCCCGCCGTTTGACTCCCGCCGATTGCGAATCTAGCCGCGAGACCTTCTGCGGGCTTCCAGCGCCTTCCGAAGCTGTCCCTCGTCGGCCTTCTGATAGCACTGAAGCACCGTCTTGGCCGTCTTCCAGCCTCCCAGCTCACAAAGCACCTTGAGCGGCTGATCCATCAGGTCGCTGGCGAACTTCCGCCGAAGCGAGTGCCAGCCCCTCCCGGGCTTGGACTCCAGCCCAGCCAGCCTTTCGGCCCTGACCCACCATCCTTGCGCCAGCCCGGATCCCATGCAATTCGATGGACTCTTGGGCGCGGGAAGCACCGGAGCTTGCCCGGGTCCGGGGTTCTTCCTCCTCGCCTCTTCAAGCGCGTCGAGTGCCTCATCGGTGACGGGCGTGACGTGCTCGTGCCCCGACTTGTCGTGCTCGGCACGCCAGAGGATAGTCCCTCCCTTGAAGTCGATGTCGCACCACCGAAGCTTGCAGATCGCGCCGATTCGGTGGCCGGTCTCGTGCGCGAGTATGAGCGCGAGGCGGAACCGCCAGTCCACCCGCCCGGAGACTTCGAGCAGCGCCCGGTACTCCTCTTCCGTGAGTACCACCCGGTTCGGGTTCTTCTCCGTGGGCTTCCTGAGGCCCTTGAGCGGGTTCCTGTCGAGGAGCAGACGGCCGTGCTCGTCTCTCGACCGGGCGGCCCAATTGAGCACCGCGATCAGGAACTTCAGGTCGCATTCGACCATCCGGTCACTTACCGGCTTGCCGCTCGGTCCGATCCTGCCCGCCCGCCGTTCCCTGATGAAGCGGTCCCAGTCCCTTTGGGACAGGGTGGCAGGGTCGCGGTTCCGCCCGAAGAAACGGAGGAACATGCGCGTGGCGGTCCGGTCGTAGCGACGAGACTTCCAGCCCTTGGTGGGCGTCACCTCCTCGCTGTAGATGTCAAAAAGCTCGCCCAGCTTGAGCGGCTCGGGCTCGGCTTCCTGCTTGCCGGTCAGGTCCGGGCCAACGAACCCTGCGGCGAACTCGTCGGCCTGCTTCTTAGCCCTCACCCAGTCGCGGTGACCCAGCGACCGAGTGAGCCTGCGCCCGTTCTCGCGCCACTCAATCTGGAAGTTGCCGGTCTTCGGATCCGGGAAAATCCTGACCCGGTTCCGGCCCCACTCGCCGGCGCCGTACGAGCGCCGACTTCGTTTCGTGCGTACCATCATTCGATTCCTCTCGGTGATGGACCGCACGATCTGCGCGAACGAAAGCTCGCGTGGCCGGGGGTTTTCCGCTAGTCTTCGGTTGACCGTCTTCGGCCCGGTCGGCCTTCGGGAGGAGGGCGCGGGATCAGGCTTGCGGGGCAGCCGCCACGGGGGCGTTGGTTTCTGCGGTTGTGGAGGAGCCAGATGTGTTTTCGTTTCACGAAAACTCTCTGGCCGGGGGATACCCCCGGACCCCCCGCAACTACATTTCCCGCGCCCGCAAGGCGGCCGCGCGACGCGCCGATCCGGAGGAGCTTGAGCCGGATCGTTCCCGGCGGTTGCGCGGACCAGGCGGGTGCCCGCGTGTGAGCGCCTGAGGACCTCGAAGAGGATCGATGCGAAGGCGAAGAAGATCCCGGAGCTGGCCGACCTGCCGGTCGTCTTCATTTCTCCGCCTACGGACGCGACGAGACGATCCGAAGGGCGCTCGGAGCCGGAGCCGCCGACTGGCACCGACAACAACGCCGACATAGGATTGGGCTCCTGAAGACGACGCCGCCATGAGCCCGGAGCGAGGCGCATGGTGTTGGCCCGCCTCGCGGTTTCCGGGCCAGCACCGGATGCCGTCGTGACTTCCGGCCGAATCGACAACCGAGGAGACGCTCACGATGTGGAACCGGAACGGGATCATCCGGAAACTGACCCTGCGACATGCGTTGACCGAGCTGGCTGGCCAGGGAGTTGCCGCCGGCTTCGCGGCCGTGTTTTTCACCGCCGCTTTCTTCAGCCGGGGAAACGAGTACGACGGCTGGCTCTATGCCGCCTCCTTTTCCTGCGCCGGCATCGCCTCTCTCGGGGCGGTGATCGTGGCGGTAGTGAGAGCCCTGCGCGGCTATTCGCGGGAGTCCGAGGCCCCGGATTAGAGCGGGGGCGCTCACATGGAGGTGACTGGCCGGGTTGCCGAACTGCTGCGCCATGTGGCTGACGCCCGGGAATCCAGGCAGGGGGAGTGCGTGCGCCTGCTGTTGGAACTCACGCCGCAGCTTCAGGCGGCAGCGGCGGCCGACCGGCAGCGCGAGCGCCGTCAGGCACCCCGGTTCAACGTGTTCAAGTACCTGCGCGAAGACGAGCTCGGGCTGTCGCGCATCATCGCGGACCTGCTCGATCCGACGGCCGAGCACGGCCAGGGCACGAGCTTCCTGAAAGCGATGTTGGACGCCCTGCCCGAAACGCGGGGGCGCTTCGGCAAGCTGCGGGTGACGGCCGCGACCAGCGATTCGATCCGGGTGAGGACGGAGCGCCGGACCACGAAGGGAAGGTTCATCGACATCACCGTGGACATCCCCTCGGCCGATGGTCGCTTCTGTCTGGCATTCGAGAACAAGCCGTACGCTCACGACCTGGACGAGCAGTTGAAGGCGTATCTGGAGTATCTGGGCGAGGCCAAGCGGTACGGAAGCCGCTTCCTGCTGGTCTACCTGCCGCCCGTCCACCGCGAGCCCGACGAAACCAGCCTCCCGGAGGTCGATCGTGAGCACTGGAGGGGACACTTCAGGATCATGCCGTATACCGGAGGAGATCCGTCACTCGAGGACTGGTTCGCGACCTGCCGCAATGTCTGCGACGCTGATCCGGTGAACTCGTTCCTACGTCACGCGGAGTTGTTCTGCCAACAGCGATTTGGAGAATTGACCATGACTACCAACCCCGATACCCGCTTCGTACAGGAGTACCTGTCCAACCACCCGAGCCACCTGCGAGCGGCGCTGGCCGTCCACAATGCCTGGAGTCTCGTGCGGGAGGATGTGTGCGAGCGGTTTCTGGAACACTTGCGTCACACCCTGGAGGACCGGCTGCCAACGGTGCTGGCGGGCATCAAGGACGACTTCCACGTGACGTGCCACTACAGGGGGGGCAGGTACTCGGGTGTATCGATCTATCGGGACGCCTGGATACAGTACGACGACCTGCCGTCCACCAAGCAAGGGCGCAGCGCGATCGCGCTCCAATCTGGACGCCAAGGCCCCAACGGGTGGTATTGGGGTGTCCTAAGCCCGAAGGCGTTAGGTCAGATGACTGAGACAGAGAAGGAGCGACGCGAACAGCTTGCCACAGCATTGGGACGCTCGGGGCTCTCGCTCGGACACGACAGCGATTGGTGGCCACAGTGGGATTGGCTCCCCCGCTACGAGAACTGGCACCCGCTCGCACCCGAGCTGTACGAAGAGTGTGAGGCGGGCGGTGGACCGATCACGACCTACTACGCCGACGGCCTGCTCACGATCGCCGAGTTCGCGATTCCGGCAATCGACAAGGTGGAGATGGTCAGCCGAACAAGCTCGGACGAATGACCGGGGGTGTTCCCGGCCACGTTGCTGAGAAGCGGACTCCGTGCGGCTCTACTGTCTCGATAGTGTCCTCCACGAGAAAGGGGTCGCCGTCAGGTTGGAGGCGGGGATTATCGGAGACATGCTATGGTCCCCGACGGGCTCGCCGGGCGTGGATCGATTCGGGCGAACGCCCAAGCGGCCCCCTTAGCCCGGATTTCTCAAGCCTATAAGACGGCACCGGCCTCTGGAGGCTGTTAAGTTTAGTTGTGCCAGCAACTTAACCGCAGCCACACCGGAGGACCGATGCCAACACAGTGTAAGCCGCTATCCTTCCGATTTCAAGGGTTCCAGCGCCGCCGGGTAACCGCCGCATTCGACGGCGGGTCGATCACGTCGAACGCGGGAGCGCTCCTGCTCCGGGAGATCGACCGCTTCGCCGGGCTCTTCGACCGGGTGGCCGCGTGCTTCAAGGATCACCGGGATCCCAAGCTCAGGGTACACGCCCTGCGGACCATGTTGGCGCAGCGCATCACCGGCATCGCCCTGGGCTACGAGGACCTCAACGACCACGACGATCTGCGGCGTGACCCGCTGCTGGCCCTGCTGGCCGACACGCTCGAGGGACGCCGCAAGGGCTGCGCGCCGCTGGCCGGCAAGAGCACGCTGCAGCGTCTCGAACACGCGCCCGTCGGCGGTGAGCCGGGCCGCTACCACAAGATCGGCCACGATGCGGACGCGCTGCAGGCGGTGCTCGTGGAGTTGTTCATCGAGCTGTGGGAAGGCAAGCCGCCGTCGCGGCTCGTCCTGGACATCGACTCGACCGACGACGAGGTGCACGGCCACCAGGAGGGCCGTCGCTTTCACGGCTATTACGGCCACTACTGCTTTTTGCCGCTGTACATCACCTGCGGCGGCCGCCCGCTCTTCGCCCTGCTCAGGCCCGGCAACTCCGATCCCGCCGCCGGCGCGACCGAAGCGCTCGGCCGCGTCATCGCCCGGCTCCGCCAGGAGTGGCCCTGGCTGAAGATCCTGGTCCGTGCCGATTCCGCCTATGCCCGCGAAGACCTGATGGCCTGGTGCGAGGACAACCGGGTGGACTACGTCATCGGCGTGGCCAAGAACGCGCGGCTGATCGAGAAGATCGGCTGGGAACTGGCCGACGCCGAGGCCGAAGCCGACCGCCACGGCCGCCCGGCCCGCCGGTTCACCGAGTTCCTCTACGCCACGCTGACGAGCTGGTCGCGCCGGCGCCGGGTCGTCGCGAAGGCGGAGCACCTGCCGGGCAAGTCCAACCCCCGTTTCGTCGTCACCTCGCTGTCCGCCGGCATGTTCTCGGCCCGCACCGTCTACGAGCGCGTCTACTGTCCGCGGGGCGACATGGAGAACACGATCAAGGAACAGCAGCTGGACCTCTTCTCCGAACGGACCTCGGCGTCGCGCTTCGACGCCAACCAGCTCCGCCTCCTCTTCTCCGCCTTCGCGTCGATCCTCTTCGACGTTCTCAGGCGCGCGCTCGTGGGCACCCGCCTCGCCCGCGCCACCGCCGGAACGCTCCGGCTCAAGCTCCTCAAGATCGGCGCCCGCGTCTCGGTCTCGGTGCGACGGGTCAGGGTCGCCATGGACTCCGCGCATCCCTACGCCGACGCCTTCGCCCGCGTCCACGCCCGATTGCGAGCGTAGTCTCCCACCCCCGGTTGGACTTCTCAGGCCGCTTCGTGGGACCGGTGCGCCCCACCGACACCCGGGCCCCTTCCATCATCTGAATCGCCGGTACAAAAAGGCTCCACCGGTACATCCGCCAGCCACTTCACTACCCAGGTCACGGCGCCCTGCCGCAATAACGCCCCTGACCCTGCCCTCAGACGGTCACTCGGCCTCAGTGTGAGATATGCGGGTTAGGGTCTGGGGCGCGACCTGTGGCGAAGGTTCTCGAACTTACTGACGGCGGGAGGAAAACAGGCGGCGGGCTGCGGCCCGCACATCGGTGGACAGCCCGAAGATGATAGCGACGGCCAGCACCCCGAGGGCAAGGTAAACGAGCAGGCTCACGGCCCCACCTCCGGGAACCGGTCACCGGACTTCGGTCGACAGCCTCCGCACCACCACGCTGGCCACATCGAATTCGTCCAACTCAATGAACGCCGCCAGTCCGTCCGGGCCGAAGGCGTCCGGCATTTCGGTCGCGCCGGGCGCGTAGGTGCCGACATAGCTCCCCTCCACGGTCAGGACATCGATGGGTCCATCGCTCTCGGGCAACTCGCCACGGCGTTGCACCCAGATGCGGCCACCCCATGTGGCTGCGAGGCTGCGGATCACGGGGATCTCGTGGTAGTATCTCTGTTCGACGGGAAAGTTCGTCATCGCCTCTCCGCGCCTCCCGGATCGCACCACGCTGATACCGGGCAAGCCGCCGACTCCTCGTCGGCTTTCGCAGGCGGCCGCGCTCCTTTCCTCGTACTTCCGCTGAACCTCCGGCGTCAGAGGCTCTGATACGAGCGGGCGCCGGATGATACGTGCGACTTCGCTCGCGCCCGGCGCCGTGACCTTGAGCGCGTAAGCGGATGAATCGGAGTGGATGATGCCGCCATCTGGAAGGACGCCCACCAAGAGCTTGGGCTCAAACACGGTGGACAGGCTTACGCTCATTCCGGCGGGAACATTCGGCAGCTCCAGATCGTTGCGTGGAGGCAGCCATCCTCGGACCACCGTGTCCGTCTGAACGACATCGTTGCCGAGCCCGACCCGCATGACCGGACGGGAAGTGCCCCCGCTCTGGATGCTGATGCCCGATCCTCCCCCGAAGTCTCCGGCGAAGACGGCTCCGCCGCTCGGGTCGGGCTGGATGGCCTTTGGAAAATCCGACCCGCCGTCAGCACGGACCGTGCGCAGGAAGACGCCGGATGCGTCGAATAATTGGTAGGCGCGGTGGCCAACGTCACTCACGACAGACGTTCCGTCCCGCCACACTGCCAACCCGATCGGCAGTCTGAATTCGCCGGGGCCGTCCCCCGCCGAGCCGAACTCGCGAACGAACCCGCCAGCGGCATCGAATACCAGGACCCGCATGTTTCCGGAACCCATCAAACCCGTGCCGTCAAGCACATACAGTTTCCCCTCGGCGTCGAAAGCCACCTGGCTCACATGGCTGAACATCTCCCAGGGCTCGCCGTCACGCACTCCGATGCGGTAGATCTCCTCGAAATCGGGTTCGATCAGCTGGTCCCGGCCCGTGACTTCGACAGTCTCCTGAGCGAGGAGAGTGGAGGGTCCGGCCAAGACGGCAACAAAAAGGGACGAGCGGGAGGCGAACCTGTTGGCGTTCATCGATAGACCTCTTCTGCAAATCGAAGGCGGCGAGTCACGGGGCGAAACGGATATGGGCCAACGATTGGACGTGCCATCTCGGCGCGAGGGTTGTCCGCCAACAAGTCTCTAAGAGCTTGCCCGCAACGGCTCGGTGGGCGCTGTTCCGGGCAGTGCCCGGTGAGGCGTTTCGGAGGCGTCCGCCAAGGCTGGCTTGAACCACGTTACGGTGGTCAAGCCAGCGTACCCCGTGTATAACACGGAGGCTGACGAGGGCTCCGCCCTTCGAACCCGGTACACCGTGAACTTGTTGAGGATGGGCTACGTCCCTATGGTCGGCACCACCCCACAGGCCACCCGCGCGCCGCCGCCGCCGAGCGGCGCGGGCGTGTCGGAGTAGTTGTCGCCGCCTGCGTGAATCATCAGCGCACGACCGTCGAGATCGGTTACCTGCACTCGGGGAGCGACCACCGGAGTGGTGGCGGCACCGGACGAGTTGACCGACAACGTCGGCAGGTCGCCGAGATGACCGTCCCCGTTAGGACCTTCGTGACGCCCCGTGTTCTGCGGGTCGTAGTGGCCACCCGCGTCCTGTCCGGCCATCCCGCAACTGGGGTTCAAGTGCACATGGAACCCGTGCTCGCCGGGTGTGAGGCCGCTCAGATTCGGCGTAAAGCGCGCGCCGTTGGCAGTCTGCTCCACCCGGATGGAACCGATCGACGCCCCGGACGCCGTCTCCGAGATGTCCACCACGACCGAGTCGCCCGGCGACACCGGGTCATCCTCGCAACCCACGAGTCCCAGTCCCAGCACGAGCACGCCAAGGATCGGCCTGCAACTGATGCGGATTGGAGTTCTCCTCTGAGTAGTCACGCGATCCTCCAGTCTTGGCAGTGATTATGGAAGGGCTGAGTTCACCCGGGTGGCTCGTGTATCCGTGCCGCTATGCGCCCGCAGTGGACCGCTCGAAATGTAGCGGGACCGCGCTCGTCCGCACTAATGAGAAAGTGTGCACGAGTGGCAGGTGGCAAGACACCGATTCCCGCGCACGTTCCAAGCCGTCCTCCAGTACCTCCTCGTCCAGCGAAGGTTCCGGGCGCGTCACGCCGAGCACGACCGGGCCTCGCCGGGTTGGGAAGGGGGCTCGACCCCGGCGGAGGGACGGGCGGACTCCGTCCCGGAGGCCGGGGGGACCGGCGCCGAGGCAGTGGCAACGCCCACCACGCCAACCGCCGGTCACGACGCGGACTCACCCGCGACATCGACGGCCTCGACCGGCGATGATCGCTCGGCGGCGAGAGAACATCCGGCGACTGGCCGCATGGACGCTCGGCCAGGCGGAAGCGGGCAAACTCAGCGCGCCCGCTGCCGTAGCGGCGACGATCTGCCGGGGGTCAGAGGGGGCACGGCCCCCCGCCAGCCTCCGCCGGGGACGCACGAAGTGTGGCCCCACGGAGTATGCTGCTTACGGACCTTAAGGCCGTCAGCCAGCCCTTGCTTGCTTGGCCAGCTAACAATGGCTCAAGCCAGCCCAGCGGACGCCTCCGAGACGCCCCTCCGGACACTCCCGGAACCCCATCAGCCAGCTGTGGAATTACGCTCCCGTCGCGCCCAGTCGAAGGACCATTTCCCTAGCAGCGATCTCGGTCGCTTCTTGGTCCTTCCAATGACCTTCTCGAAAGGGACCTTCGTCGATGGAAAAAGCCCACCTATCACCGATCTTGCGTGTTCTGATTCGGTGGCCACGTTCCACGCCGTGATCTGTCACCCCGTCCTCGTCCGTCGAGCCACTAACGTGGGAAAGCACCTGTGTATCGTCCTTCATTCTCGCTCTCCAACCGCTGAATCACTTCGATGTCGGGCTTCCCATACGCCCGAGGACCCCTCCTCCACAGAAAGACTGTCGCCATTGGCGGTCCGAGGTCAACCACGATGAAGGTCGTTTCCTCACCCATGTTCTTCCCTCCTGCGGCCGTGCCATCCGACGCGGCTTGGGAAAGTTCGGCCATGGCTTGACTGAGGCGGCGGCGGGAGTCATTCTACTCGCCCTTCCCAGCGGCGCCATCCTTGGCCCTGGCGTTCTTGATCCTCTCCCCATGGTCCGCAACCTGGCTCTCCTGGTATCTCCTCCATCTCGTCCTGAGGCTCTGATACTTCAGGTGACGGTGGCAATGCCACGCCCCCAAGGCAACCAGCGGTAGGGCGCTGGATACGATCATCCGCTCTCACCCCTACCGCCGGGATGAAGGGACCGAGGGACAGACACAAGGCTGTGAGTTGGACGAAATCGGACGGTGGGCTTCCCCACGAGTGAAACACGCAGGGCTACGACGAGGGATAGTCGAGCAGGGTGGGTGGCGCCGCGTCACTCGCGTGACAGGCTCTTGATCAGATCGTTCACCTGATACAAGGTCTCCTTGACGTGCGTATTCGCGGGACTCGGATGAAGTCACCCGATCGCTGCGGCAACATCCTCAAGCAAGACAAGAACAGCAGTCTTAGGCGTTCTCGTTCAGGCTCGTGGCGGCAGCGAAGGCGAAGAGAGTCACCTGCAACCGAGCGCGGAAGGCGTCGATTGTCTGGTCTGCCTCGGCAGCTCCTGTGAGCGGTCGCAGTGTCGGGGGCCTCTCGCACAGCGTCCTGGCCAACTCCGCTGGGCTGGTCTTCCACATAGGCGGGTAGTCCTTATGGATGTCGGTTTCGGCGTTGGGGGCGAAGCGGAGAGAAAAGGAGAACTCTTCGACCGTACCGGTATCAGCGCGAAGCTAACCGCAGATCTTGCGGAGAGCAAGGAGGATGGACGCTCGGAGGCCACGCGACCGGGAACTCGGGCGGTTGCTGGATGTTCGCGATCACCGTAATCTCATGCGCATAATCCATCATATTGCGTAGTAATCGCGGTTACCAAAGGCAGCGTACCGACACGGCCACGAACCGGACGCGGATGAACGCACAATGCGACCAGAGACGGACATGCAGTCTAGAACGCCCTTGGAAGATGGCCGGGGCAAGGGGGTGGCGACATGGGCAGATTCGCGTGAAGTTGCACGGCGCAGGGCGGCGGCGACCGCCGCCGGAATCGCCCTGCTGGTCCTGTCCTGCGGCGATGGCACCGTCGATCCGCCTCCGCCTCCTCCGGCTCCCGTTCCCACCACGGTGACTGTGAGCCCGGGTTCGGCCGCACTGTCCGCCATCGACGAGACGACGCGGCTCAGCGCCGAGGTGCGCGACCAGAACGGGCAGGTGATGGCGGGTGCGGCGGTCGCGTGGACGACGAGTGACGCGTCAGTCGCCTCGGTGGACGCCTCCGGGCTGGTGACGGCGGCGGCGAACGGGAATGCGACGATCACGGCGACGGCGGGCTCGGCGTCCGGGACGGCGGCGGTGACTGTGGCCCAGGCGGTCAGCGCGGTTTCCGTGTCGCCGACGGAAGCCAGCTTTGGAGCGCTGGGCGACACCCTGCGTCTGGCGGCGGAGGCGAGCGATGCGAACGGGCACGCGGTGACGGGCTCGGAGTTTTCCTGGTCGTCGAGCGACACGCTGGTGGCGCGGGTGGATGATGCTGGGCTGGTGACGGCGGTGGCGAACGGGAGTGCAACGATCACCGCGAGCGCGGGCTCGGCGTCCAGAACGGCGATGGTGACGGTGGCCCAGGTGGTGAGCGCGGTCGCCGTGTCGCCGGCCGCGGACACGCTGGTGGCGTTCGGGGACACGGTGCGCCTGACGGCAGAGGCGACCGATGCGAACGGGCATGCGGTGGTGGGCTCGGAGTTCTTCTGGTCGTCGAGTGACACGCTGGTGGCGCGAGTGGACGATGTAGGGCTGGTCGAGTCCCTTGCCGAGGGCCAGGCCGTGGTAACGGCGACGACATCCGGCGTGACGGGTCCAGTCGATCTGGTGGTGGTGCCTCCGCTGCCGACAGCCATCGCAGTGAGCCCGGATACCGTGCGATTCACCGCGCTCGGCCAGACCGCGCAACTGTCGGCCGAGGTGCGTGAACAGTCCGGGCGCGTGATGCCCGAGGCGATCGTCTCATGGTCCAGCGCAGACACTCTAGTCGCGACCGTGGACTCGGCAGGACTGTTAAAGGCCGTGGGTGGGGGAACCACGATGGTTACCGCAACGGCGGGCGACGTGTCGGACGCGGTCGCGGCTACGGTGATGCAGTCGGCGGGCTCGGTGGTGGTCTCACCGGCGGAGGACACGATCGCGCTGGGTGACACGTTGCGGCTCGCGGCGGAAGCGTTTGACGAGAACGGTCACCGGGTGGATGGGGCGGTGTTCTCCTGGTCGTCGAGCGACGGCGCAACGGCAAGTGTGGACGATTTCGGGCTAGTGACGGGAGTGGCCGAAGGAACGGCAAGGATCACGGCGAGGGCGGGTGACGCCACAGGCACCGCCGAGGTCACCGTGGAGAGTCCCGATCGGGCAGCCCTGGTCGCACTCTACAAAGCGACGGACGGGCCGAATTGGAGGGGAAACGACAACTGGCTGACCGCCGCGCCGCTCCGGGAATGGCGTGGCGTATCAACCGCTGATGGACGGGTGGTCCAGCTGCGCCTCCACTGGCGGGGGCTGACCGGCCCCATCCCCCCGGAGTTGGGCGATCTGACCAGCCTAGAGGAACTGTGGCTCCACGGCAACGACCTACACGGCCCGATCCCGCCGCAACTGGGCAATCTGGTCGGCCTGAAAGTGTTGTGGCTCTACGCCAACAACGCCCTGACCGGCCCGTTCCCCGTGGAACTCACCGATTTGGCGGAACTGGAGGACCTGCGGCTCAGCGGCAACAACCTAAACGGCCCGATTCCGCCGGAGTTAGGGAACTTGGCGAACTTGGAATATCTGCACCTCGACAACACTGGTCTGACCGGCGCGATTCCGCCGGAGTTGGGGAAGCTGACCAGCCTGAGAGAACTGTGGCTCTACAACAACGGCTTGACGGGCTCGATTCCGCTGGAGTTGGGGAACTTGGCGAACTTGGAAGTCCTGGTGCTCCAAACGAACCCTCTGACGGGTGCGATCCCTCCGGAACTCGCCGATCTGGCGAACTTGAAGACGTTGAGGCTCGACTACTTCACGGATGTCAACGGCGGACTTACGGGTGCGATCCCCCAGGAGTTGGGGAACCTTGCCAACCTAGAAGAGCTGAGCCTCGGCGGTAACCACCTCTCCGGCCCGATTCCCCCAGAGTTGGCGAAACTCTCCGTTCTGGAACACTTAGTTCTCTGGGGCAACGCCCTTACCGGCCCGATCCCGCCAGAGTTGGGAAGTCTCAGCAGCCTGAAATCCCTGTTGCTTTCCACGAATGAACTGACCGGTCCGATCCCGCCAGAGTTGGGCAATCTGACAAACCTGACGAGCCTGACCCTCGCTGACAACGCTCTGACCGGTCCGATTCCGCCGGAACTCGCCAATCTAACGAACTTGCAAGCTCTGGGCTTGGGCGGTAACCCCGGGCTTTGCGCTCCCGCTGACCCCAGTCTCCGGGCATGGTTAGCCGGAAGATTTACCGCGTTCCCGTGCCCGGCGGATCCGACCGTTCGAATGTTGCCACGCGCGTTGATGCGCGAGGACAGCAACGGTCTATCGCTGGTGTTGCCGTACGATCTCCGCAGCCCATCGGCGGTGACCATCTCCGATCCCTCCGTCGTGGCTGCCTCCGTTGCTGACGGCTGGCTTGAGCTTACCCCGCTCGGCCGCGGGTCCGCAGATGTTGAGGTGGTGGCAACTGGGGGCGGCTCGCCCGCAGTCGCCGGTGTTGTGGTGCGCGCTGCCGTCGGCACATTTGGCATCGACATTGTCATGGACCAGCCGGCACCGCTGGGCTACGAAGAAGCCATGACGGTAGCCGCCGACTGGTGGTCCTCCGCGCTGGATGGAACGGAGCTACCGGATCGGAGCCAGTGTCGTTACGGCGGCTACAAGGCGGTGGCGGATGATCTTCTCATTTGGGCCACAAGTGCGTATGTCGAGCGCCATGCGCTGGCTTTCGCCACTGTGTGTCTTCGGGGTGGAGCAGACCCCGAGACAGTTTTCGACCCCAGCGGCGGAAGGGTGACGGTCAACACAGCGTTCAACAGTGCTGACGCTGTTGACGTGATGCGGCATGAGATCGGCCACCTTCTTGGTCTGATCTTGTGGCCGACTTCTACGGGCTTGGTCGCGAGCGCGGGCGGCGAAAGTTATTTTACGGGCTCCCGGGCGGTAGCAGCATACCGAGCGGGCGGTGGAGATCCCAGCTTACCCGGTGTGCCGATCGAGCCGGGCAGCCATTGGCACAAGGCGCACGTCCGGTGCGAACTAATGTCAGGTTCCGGACCCTGCGATTCGGATAAGTTGGCTATCGACGCTATGGACGCGATCTCGCTGGCCGCGTTGGCCGACGTGGGTTACACGGTGGACATGTCGAAAGCGACGCCTTGGCGCAGGCCCGAGAACGTGCAGGGGGATGCCGTCGGAGGGTTCGAGCACGTGATTGATCACGTCGTGATCGAGTGGGTCACCCCCCCGACCGGCCTCGACATTGACTTTCTGACCAGCCGATGGAGGGGCGACGAGGAGCGGTGGTAGAGAGACGACTTCTTCTGGTATCGCGACCGCGCCCGCAAGGACTAACTCAACTCGTGCCGGTCTGGAAGGCCATGTCTGGAGACCGAGGTGGCGCTCCGGCAGGTCGGATCGTTGATACGCTTGGGCAATCAAGCTTTTCGGACGTGAACGAGGTCGGTCTTCCGGGACCTTCAGCGAGAGGCGGGGCGGGGCGGAGTCCCGCCATTCCAGTACGGTTTTCCCGCTCTTGCGGCACGGTCCAGTAGGGTCTAGTCTAACGACAGGAAACGCAGATCGTGCAGTCCTGTATGACTTTAGACGATTCCCTGCCGGGATTCGCAGCTCAGGTGACCTGTAATGTTGGCGTTACTACATCCGTTGCTGCAAGATCTCGCGGGCGGCAAGTTGGCCTGGGGCACCCGTGACCCCGCCGCCGGGATGGGTGCCGGAACCGCACAGGAAGAGTCGCTCCACCGGCGTCCTGTAGCGGGCCCAACCCGCGATCGGGCGCATGAAGAGGAGTTGGTCGAGGCCCATCTGGCCGTGGTACTCGTCGCCGCGCGTTAGGCCGAGTTCGGTCTCGAGGTCGAGTGGGGTGAGGAGGTGGTGGTCGAGGATGCGTTCGCGCGTGCCGGGGAGGTATTCGTCGAGGGTGGCGAGGGTGGTGGAGAGGAGGGCGTCGCGGGTGGTTTCGGAGGCCCAGCCGGTGTCCGGTGGGGAGGGCGATGGCTGCTGCGGCCGAGGGTGTCTGGTCTCGCCCGGCTGTCCGGTTTCGCCGGGACGCCCGGCTCCGGAGGGCCGAAGCTGGAAGGGCGCGTAGCGGATCTGGATGCAGGCGATGTGGCGGCCGGCCGGCGCGAGGGTTGGGTCGTGGAGTGTGGGGATTACGATATCGAGGTGCGGGCGTGCCGAGAAGCGGCCGTACTTGGCGTCGTCGCTGGCGCGCTCGAGGTAGTCGAGGGAGGGGGCGACGAGCGTGTGGCCGGCGAGGCGGCGGGCGGCATCGGGGAGAGGTGGGAGGGCGTCGAGGAGGAGGTGCAGGATGGCGGTCGTTCCGCTCATCCGGATGTTGGCCACCCTGCGGTTGAACTCGGGGCCCAGGCGGGGGGCGCCCACCAGATTGAAGAAGGTGCGGCGGGGATCGGCGCCGGAGACCACGCAACGGGCGGGGATCTCCTCGCCGCCGGCGAGCACGACGCCGATTGCGGCCCCGTCCTCGACGAGAATGTGCTCCACTTCGGCGCCGGTGCGAATCTCGGCCCCATGTGTGCGGGCTGCCGCGGCCAGCGCGGTGGAGAGCGCGCCGATCCCTCCTTTCGCGAAGGCCGTGGAGCGGAAGCCGTGGGGGTCGGTGCCCGTGGCGTGGTACAGCATGCGGAAAGCGCCGCCCATCGCGCTCGGGCCGTGGCTGGCGCCGAGCAGGGCGGTCGTGCCGAGCAGCCCCTTGAGTGCGTCGTCGGCGAACCAGTCGTCGAGGAGGTCGCGGGCGGGGAGGGGGAGGACGCGCAGCAGCTCCACGATGGTGCGCCGGCCGAGCCGGGCCGCCTGCAGCAGGGGCCGCAGGAGGCGGAGGCGTTCCCGCGCGGTGAGGTCGTGAAGGGGCGGGGCGGGGTGGCGGAGGTCGATCCGCAGCGCGCGGGCCATCTTGCGCAGGTAGGCGGCCCATTCCGGGAAGCGGGCCGCGTCGGCCTCGTTGTGACGCGCGATCTCGTCCCGCGTCCGGGCCGGGTCACGCCAGAGCGTGAGCGATTCGCTGCCGCCGAGAAGCGATGTCGCCACGGCGGGGGGGCGAACCCACTCGAGGCCATGGGCGCCCAGCCCGAGATCCGCGACGATGTCGCCCCGGAAAAGACCCGCGTCCTGCGCAGCGACGTTCGCGCTGCAACCCGGGAAGATCTCTTCGGTCGCGGCGGCGCCCCCGAGAACTTCGCGCCGCTCGAGCACCAGCACCCGGCGGCCCTTTCGAGCGAGCAAAGCGGCGGTCACGAGCGCGTTGTGGCCCGCGCCGACGATGACGGCGTCGTGGCGCTTCATTGCGGGCGCCCCCGTCCCAAGTCTCCCATCACCACGCCCGCCGCCAGCTTGCCCGGCGCCCCCATGATCCCCCCGCCCGGGTGCGTCCCCGACCCGCACTGGTAGTACCCCTTCACCGGCGTCCGATACTTCGCGTACCCCGCCACCGGCCGCAGGAAGAACAGCTGCGACGGCGTGAGCTCGCCCTGGAAGATGTTCCCCTGCGAGAGACCCGTGGTGCGCTCGATGTCCAGCGGCGTCACCACCTGACGGTGCAGGATGATGTCCTTCAGGTTGGGGACATACCGGGCCAGCGTGTCGATGACCGTGTCGCCGAAGGCCTCGCGTTTCTCGTCCCAGGTCCCTTTGCGGAGCTCGTAGGGCGCGTACTGGACGAAGCACGACATGACGTGCTTGCCGGGCGGCGCCATCCCCGGATCGATCGCCGAGGGGATGACGATGTCGATGTACGGCTCGCGCGAGAAGTCGCCGTACTTGGCGTCGTCGTAGGCACGTTCCAGGTAATCGATCGAGGGGCTGATCGAGACGGCGCCTCGCAGGTGGGGACCGTGGCCGGGCATGCAGCTGAAATCCGGGGCCGCAGCGAGCGCCAGATTCACCTTGCCGGAGGAGCCGCGGAAGCGGTAGCCGCGCACGCCCTGCAGCACGTCGTCGGGGAGTTCGCCCTCGTCGACCAGGTCGAGGAAGGTGCGGCGCGGGTCGAGGCTCGAGGAGACCGCCTTCGCGCGCAATTCGTCGCCGTTGGCCAGGGCAACGCCCGTGGCCCGTCCGTTCTTCACCAGCACCCGCGCAACCGGCGCGTCCGTCCGAATCTCGGCCCCCGCCTGGCGCGCGGCCGAAGCGATCGCCTGCGCTACGGCCCCGGTCCCGCCCCTGGCGAACCCCCACGCCCGGAAGTGCCCGTCGATCTCGCCCATGTAGTGGTGCAGCAGCACATACGCCGTCCCGGGCGAACGCGGTCCCAGGAAGGTGCCGATGATCCCGCTCGCCGACAGCGTCGCCTTCAGCACATCGGTCTCGAACCACTCGTCCAGAAAGTCGGCGGCGCTCATCGTCATCAGCTTGACGAGCAGGTGCAGCTGGTCGGGTTCGAGGCCGAGGAAGTGCCGGCCGAGGCGGAGCAGGCCGGCGATGTCGCCGGGGGCCAGCCGGGCGGGATCGGGGGGCACGATGTCCAGCAGGTACTTCACGGCGCGCGCCATGTAGAAGAGCGAGCGGCCGTAGTCGTCGTAGGCCTCGGCGTCGCGGATCGAGAAACGGGCGATTTCGCGCCAGGTGCGGTAGTGGTCGGCGTCGCGGTAGAGACGGTCGCCATCCGGCAGCGGGGTGAGGGTGCTCTCGAGCGGCAGGATGGCGAGGCCGTGCCGGGGAAGGTCCAGCTCGCGGATGATCTCCGGGCGCATCAGGCTGACCACGTACGAGAAGACGCTGTACCTGAAGCCGGGGAAGATCTCCTCGGTGACGGTGGCGCCGCCGACGAGGGGCCGCGCCTCCAGCACGCACACGTCGAGGCCGGCGCGCGCCAGGTAGGCCGCGTGGACGAGGCCGTTGTGACCGCCGCCGATCACGATGACATCGTATCGCTTGGTCATCGTGGTCGGGGACCTTCGTCAAGCCTTGCGCTACCGCGGGACCGCATCGCGCGCCCGAATGTCCTCCCGCCGTCCGCGTGCCCTTCGCGCCTGTGCAAGCTCATAGCTCGCCTGCATCCGCATCCAGTGATCCGCGGTACCCCAACCGAGGGCTTCCAACGCGAGGGCCATGTTCGCCGAGACGCCAGCCTTGCCGTTCAGGAGTCGCGACAGGGTCCCCCGCTCGCAACCCAGGCGGGCAGCCGTCCGTGTCACGTTCCATCCGACCTCGTCCATGCTCTCGCGGACCAGTTCGCCCAAATGCGGGGGGTTCAGCATCGCGCCCACGCGCTCGCCGCGAATGCTGTTCATGATCTATCCTCCTTCGTTCAGTGGTAATCTACCAGATCCACATCCACGGCCTCGCCCTCCTCGAAGCGGAACACCACGCTCCTCGGCCAGCGGCCGGGCGTGGATTGCGTGCGGCCAGTACGAAGGCAGCGGATATGGTTCGCATGCGGCTTCATGACTTCACCCGGGAGGCCTGCCGACGCTTCAGGAAGTGGAAGCCGGCTCGAACCGCAGACGACGAATCGCTGATTCTCAACGTTTACTCGAAGTTCTGACCAGACCCACCCACCACGTCGCTGACGATCTCATGCTGGTGGCTCGGCAGATAGCGCGTGATGTCGGTAGGCGTATGGGCGATCATCGGCCTTGCCGTGCGCGGTGCCCGGGTGGCGTCATCCGCGGAGTGCCGGGCTTCCGGAGCCGGCGGCCCTTTGTGAAGTCTTTCACAAGCCCATGCGTTCCTGGGATAGCCGTTCATGGCGTCAGCTCCGCTTCCGCGCCGGGTCGAAGAACGGCGTCTTCACCACGCGAGCCGGAACGGTGTGCCGCACGAATTCCACCGTCAGCTCGAACTTCACGCTGCGGCCCGGCCGCGCGACCTCCCGCCGTATCGTCGCCAGCGCGATGTACTTCTTGAGGATCGGCGAGAACGTGGAACTCGTCACGTACCCCACCTGCTTGCCGCCGGCGTAGATCGGCACCGGCTCCCGCGAGGCCCGTCCCGCCACCAGCGGCGGCAGCCCCACCGCCGCGAAGCGCTTCTCGATGTGCGGCCAGTCGACCTCCAGCCCGGCGAACGCCCACTCCGACGGCGCGTCCGCCTCCCGCGCCAGCGCCCTGCTCCCGACGAAATCGCGTCCCGGCCGCGGCTGCACCGCCCACCCCAGCCCCGCCTCGTACGGCGACGACTTCCGCGACTCGATCAGCGCCGTCCACGCGGAGACGTAGTCCACGTCCTTAAGCAGCAGCCCCGCCTCGATTCGCGCCACATCCAGCGCGTCGAGGCCGGCCGGCGCGAGACCGTACCCGCGCCCCACCTCGGCCAGCGCGTCCCAGACCCCCAGCGCATCCTCGGCGCCCACCCAGATCTCGTACCCCAGGTCCCCCGTGTATCCGGTCCGCGTGACCGTCACCGGGGCCGCACCGATGCTCCCCACGGCCAGCCCGAAAAAGGGAAGCGCGGCGACATCCGCACCCGTCACCACCCGCTCCAGAATCTCCCGCGATGTCGGACCCTGCAGCGCCAGCGCGGCAAGATCGAGCGTGACGTCGCGAACGCGCACATCCATCCCCAGCGCACAGTCCTCGAACCAGCGCAGGCACGGGTCGGCCGACGTGACCCGGAAGGTGTCCGCACCAAAGCGCTGCACCGTCCCGTCGTCGATCATCTTCCCCGCCTCGTCGCACCAGGGCGTGTAGAGCACCTTGCCCACCGGGCAGTCGAGCGCGTCGCGGGTCACCACCCGGTCCACCAGGGCTGCAGCGTCGGAGCCGCTGACCGCGTACTTCCGCAGCGGCGAGACGTCGAACAGCGCCGCCCCGCTGCGCACCGCGTAGTACTCGTACTCGTGGCCGGGCTCGTAGCTCAGCGCGCTCGCATACCCCGACCAGTTGCGCCACCGGCGGCTGTGACAGAGGGCGGCGGTGCGAGGGTGGAAGGGGGTCTCGACGAGCATGGGGGAAGTTTAGCCCTTCGCCGAATGTCTGTCTCCGCGACAGTTGAAATCTTGTCTGCGTTCTCGTTGAAATCCTGTCTCTAAGGGCGTTGAAATCTTGTCTCTCCCTGTTGGCTCCGGCCTACGCCAGCCCCCCCACAACCCCCAGCAACCGGTCCACGTCCCCCTGGTTGTTGAACATCCCCACGGCGGCGCGCAATAACGCCCCGTTCTCCTGGAAGGTCACCGCCACCCCCTCATCCGCCAGCGCCCCCGCCAGCGCTTCATGATCCAGCCCGTGATAAAAGCTGACGATCGCCGACGGGTTGCCCGGCGGAGTGAACATCCGCATCCCCAGCGCCTGGGCCCCCTCCCGCAGTTGCCCGGCCAGCGCATGCGTGTGCGCCGCGATTCGGTCCACTCCCACGCCCTCCAGGAACTCCAGCGCCGCATCCATCGCCGTCACGGGCCCGTATGCCGGATTCGCGTACTCCAGCTTCCCCGCGTCCTCCTTGAGCCGGAAGCTGTGCCCCTCCAGCGACTCGGCGACCTGCCGGTGACCCCATCGGTCCGGCGTCATCCACTCCAGGTGCTCGCGCCGCACGTAGAACGGGGCGCAGCCGAAGTCGGCGTGCAGCCACTTGTACCCGTTGCCGCAGGCGAAGTCGACGTTTTCGTCGTGCAGATTGGTGGGGAAGGTGCCCCAGGCCTGGATCGCGTCCGCGTACAGATAGGCGTCGTGCGAATGGGCCAGATCGGCCAGCGGCGGCAGGTCGTAGCGGAAACCATTCCGGTTGGAGACCCACGCAACGCTGATGAGCCGCGTCCGCGCGTCGGTGTGCGCCGCGAAGTCGTCGACCGTCACCACGCCATCCGTCGGCGGAATGATCCTGACCTCGACCCCGGCCCGCCGCTCCAGTTCCCTGTACAGCACGAAGGTCGTGGTGAAGTGCAGCTCGTCGATGACGACGTTGTCGCCGGCCCGCCAGTCCATCGCGCTCACGATGATGTTCTCGGCGCCGCTGGTCGCATAGAGGAACGCGAGCTCGTCTTCGTCGGCGCCGAAGAGCGACGCGAAGCGGGTGCGGGCGCTGGCGATGGCCTGCCGTCCCGCACTGGTGTTGCGGCGCACCATCTTCTCGTCCGCGTATGCGTGCAAGGCGTCGCGCACGGGAATCGGCAGCGGACCCACCGAGGCCGTGTTGAGGTACGCCAGCTCCGCGGTGACGGGGAAGTCCCTCCGCACGCCAAGCGGATCGTCCGCCCCGCCAGCGGACGGCGCATTCCCCGCGGCCGATCCCTCCGCGGTCGAGCCGGATTCGACGCAACCGGCAGCTGGAATCGTGGCAAGTCCAGCCGCCGCCGTCGTCTTGAGGAAGGTCCTGCGACTGAGTCGGTTCATGGCTTTTCTCCGGTTCCGGCAGCTTGCCGGAAGTGTGCTGGCAGCCCGCGGACCCAACCCCCGCGGCATTCGAGCGTCGATGCGTCCACGCCGGGCCGCTTCGCTCACCCGGCCGTAATGTAATGAACGCTTTACCAATTGTCGTATCTTCTTTACAGTTTACGTCCTCGTGGCTCCGCTCCCGACCGCAAGAGACCATCAACCCGGGTTCACTCCGCTGACTTCCAGCCGCAATCCCTGGCTCGCCGCCCTCGAATCCGAGGCCATCGAGATCATCCGCGAGGGCATCGCCGCCGCCGTTCGTCCCGTGATGCTCTACTCGATCGGGAAGGATTCGTCGGTGCTGCTGCACCTCGCACTCAAGGCGTTCTGGCCCGCGCCCCCGCCGATGCCCCTCCTGCACGTCGACACGACCTGGAAGTTCCGCGAGATGATCGCCTTTCGGGACCGGGCGGCAGCGCAGGGCGGGGTGGAACTCGTCGTGCACACCAACCGGGAGGGAGTGGCAGCGGGGGTCACCTCGTTCACCCACGGGTCCGACCGCTACACGGAGGTGATGAAGACCGTGGCGCTCCGGCAGGCGCTGGACGTCGGGCGCTACGACATCGTCTTCGTGGGCGCGCGCCGCGACGAGGAGAAGTCACGGGCCAAGGAACGGGTCTTTTCGCATCGCAACGCGCAGCACCATTGGGACCCCAGGGCGCAGAGGCCGGAGCTTTGGAACCTCTACAATACCCGCCTGGGCCCGGGCGAATCGCTCCGGGTGGCCCCACTGTCCCACTGGACGGAAGCCGACATCTGGCGCTACATCGCGGCCGAGGAGATCCCCATCGTGCCGCTCTACTACGCCGCCGAGCGTCCCGTGGTCGAGCGCGACGGGCAGTGGATCATGGTCGACGACGATCGCATGCCCCTGCACCCGGGCGAGGCCCCGCAAATGCGCCGCGTGCGCTTCCGGACGCTGGGGTGCTACCCGCTGACCGCCGCCATTGAAAGCGAAGCGGACACGCTGGAAGCGATCATCGCCGAGACCCTGGCGGCCGACCATTCGGAGCGCGCTGGGCGCCTCATCGACCACGACGGCGAGGCTTCCATGGAGCGAAAGAAGAGGGAGGGCTACTTCTGAAGATCAGTGTCGCGCCCTTTTCTATACCACCACCTGCCGGGGGGTGACTCGCTCGGCGATCTCGCGGCCCGCCTCGATTTCCGCTCGGCGAAGCTCCCAGGTCTTCTGCAGATTCAACCAGAGCTGTGGCGTCGTCCCGAAATACCTGGCCAGCCGTAACGCCGTATCGGCGCTAACCCCCCTTTGCCCGTTGAGAATCATCGTGACCCGGTTGACCGGCACTCCGAGCGCCTTCGACAGCGCGTTGGCCGACAGCCCGAGCTCGTCGAGTTCCTCGCGGAGGATTTCGCCCGGGTGCACCGGCCTCATCCCGTTCTTCGCGTTCATCTCACGCTCCCCTCAGTGATAGTCCACGATCTCGACATCGCACGGCCCGTCGTCGGTCCAACGGAAGCAGACGCGCCACTGCACGTTGATCCGGATGCTGTGCTGACCGGCGCGGTCGCCTCGCAGTGCTTCAAGCCGGTTGCTCGGCAGCGCGGCCAGGTCGCCGAGCGTCTCCGCGCTGTCCAGCAGGGTCAGCCGGCGCACCGCCTGATCGGAAAACCCGTGAAACGCGGCGACACGCCGACCTTCGAA
The DNA here is from genome assembly GCA_022826005.1 of Gemmatimonadota bacterium. Lineage (GTDB taxonomy): Bacteria > Gemmatimonadota > Gemmatimonadetes > Longimicrobiales > Gaopeijiaceae > Bin94. The sequence goes on from JAJDVT010000062.1 coordinate 66,846, forward strand.
GAACCGTCGCGTCCTCCGGTCTCTGAAGCTTCGTATCATGTGGATCCGAATGTACGCCCTGTTACGGACTCCGTAAAGGGCTGCTGCGGCCCTTGGCTGCGAGGTGCGGACCTGACAGCTTGCCATACTGAAGGCGATGCCTCGGCCTCGGCCAGCGAGACGTACGGTTAGAGATGATGGTATCGAACGCCGTCGGATTGAAGGATCACAAGAGGGAGGGCCACTCTTGAAGTTACCGCCGCTTCGATTCGTCCTGTGCGGGAGCGTCGACGACGGCAAGAGCACCCTCATCGGCCGGATCCTGTACGACTGCCGACAGGTTTTCGCCGACCAGCTGCAACGGGTCGAGGCGGACTCCCGCCGCTACGGCACCCAGGGCGACGCCGCCGACCTCGCCCTCCTGGTCGACGGCCTGCAGGACGAGCGCGAGCAGGGCATCACGATCGATGTCGCCTACCGTGCCTTCGAGACGCCCCGCCGCCGTTTCATCGTCGCCGATGTGCCCGGCCATGAACAGTACACGCGGAACATGGCGACCGGAGCCTCCACGGCGGACCTGGCGGTCGTGATCGTGGACGCGCGGAAGGGCATTCTCCCGCAAACGGGGCGCCACACCCGCATCGCGGCGACGTTCGGCGTCAGTTACTTTGTGCTCGCAGTCAACAAGATGGACCTGGTCGGCTGGGACCACGCCACCTTTGAAGGGATCGTTTCCGATTACCGGCGGGTGGCTGCCGATCTGGGACTCACCGAGGTGCAGTCCGTCCCGGTCTCCGCCCTCACCGGGGACAACCTGACCCGGCCGTCCGATGCGATGCCCTGGTACACCGGCCCGACGCTGCTCGCCCACCTGGAGACGGCCGAAGTCGAATCGCCCGCCACCGGCCGGGCCTTCCGCATGCCGGTTCAGTACGTCAACCGCCCCGACCCCGACTTTCGCGGGTACTGCGGGAGGGTGGCCACTGGGACCGTTTCGCCCGGCGACCGCGTTCGCGTCCTGCCTTCCGGTGTCGAAACGGCGGTGGAGTCCATCGTGGTTTGGCAGGGAACGCGCAAGCGGGCCGCCCGGGGCGATTCCGTCACCCTCACCCTGGCGCCCGATGTCGATGTCTCCCGCGGCGACGTGATCGCCGCCGCCGAGGATCCGCTCGAGGTCGCGGACCAGTTCCAGGCGCGCATCGTGTGGATGGGCGACGAACCGCTCACCGTCGGGCGCCCCTTCGTGCTCAAGCTCCATACGCGCGAAGTCGGCTGCACCGTGACCCGGATCAGGCACCGCGTCGACGTCTCCGACGGCAGGAAGCTGGCCGCCGCGCAGCTCGGACTCAACGACCTCGGCGTGGTCAACCTCTCGACGAGCCGTCCCGTCCCCTTCGCTCCGTTCGACGAGAGCCGCGAGCTGGGAGGGCTCATCCTGATCGACCGCGCCACCAACGCGACCGTGGGCGCCGGCACGATCACCTTCGCGCTCATGCGCGCCTCCAACCTCAAGTGGCAGGACTTCGACATCAGCGGCGAAGTGCGGGCCGACCTCAAGGGGCAGCGCGCGCAGTGCCTGTGGCTGACCGGCCTTTCGGCGTCGGGAAAGACCACCGTCGCCAACCTGCTTGAGAGGCGTCTCGTCACCGAAGGGCGCCACACCTACCTGCTGGACGGCGACAACGTGCGCCACGGGCTCAACCGGGATCTGGGCTTCACCGAGGCGGACCGCGTGGAGAACATCCGCAGGGTGGCCGAGGTGGCGCGCCTCATGGTCGACGCGGGCCTGATCGTGATCGTGTCCTTCATCAGCCCGTTCCAGGCCGAGCGCGACTTCGCCCGGAGCCTTTTCGCCCCCGGCGACTTCGGGGAGATCTTCGTGGACGCGTCGCTGGAGACCTGCGCGAGGCGCGACCCCAAGGGCCTCTACGCCAAGGCGATGAGGGGCGAGATCAGGAACTTCACGGGAATCGACAGCCCCTACGAGCGCCCCGAACGCCCGGATCTGCACCTCGACACCGAGAAGCTCTCGCCCGAGGAATGTGTGGAACTGGTGATACGGAGCCTGGACTGAGCGCTGGATTCCGCCGTCGACACTTCTGCGGTGCCCGATGACACCGAGTTGTAAAGTAAATACGACAACATGTAATGTCCGGTTGTCATTATTGACGGAGTGCGGATTTGACGGGGTCGGAGCCGCGAACAATTATTGCGCATGAAGTCGTGACCGCACTCAACCGGGCGAAGGGCGAACCATCTCCAGATCCGAAACACGCAGGACGTTTCTGAAGCAGTCGGTCGCGACGGTGGCCGCGGCTTCGGTGGCGGGGTGCGCACCCGACGCGGGCGGACGTGAAGGCGACGGCTCCGGTGGCGATCGTCCCGATGGCGCCCCGCCCGGCGGGTCCGCGTCGACGGTGCCCGTCCCCCTCCCCGGCGGAACCCTGCGCGCGGTGGCCGAGGCCGTTCTCCCCGGCGAGCTCGCTGCCGAGGGCCGGGAGCGCGCGGTCGCCGCATTCGAGCGCTGGTCGGAGGGGCTGGAGCCGGTCGCCGAGCTGAGCCATCCGTACCTCGTGCCGGAGGTCCGGTATTCCGGGCCGGATCCGAGGCCGGGATGGGTGGCGCAGCTTGAGGGGCTCGAGAAGGAGTGCGAGAGCCGCTACGGGAAGGGGTTCGGCGACCTCGATGTTCCCGCGCGCCGGGGGATGCTTGCGCGTCCGCTCGGGCAGGCCGGCCCGGGACTGGGGTCGCCCGCGAGTGCGGCCCACGTCGCCCTGGCGCTCATGGCGCACTTCTACACTTCGCCGGTGGCGACCGATCTGTGCTACGGGCGGGTGATCGCGAAGCAGCAGTGCCGCGGGCTGGAGGGGGCGTTGGGCGAACCGGCGGCGCTGGCCGGGGGAGGCGGGCCGTGATGTGCGGCGTGCGAGGCGGCCGCCGCATGGCTGGCGCACTGCACCGCGGGGCCGGGCGATGAAGCGCGTCGTCGAGAGCGATGTCTGCATCATCGGGGCGGGGATCACGGCCGCAATGGTCGCGGAACGCCTCGCCGAGCGGACGAGCGCCTCCATCACCGTGATCGAGGCCGGGGGGCGGACCGCATCCCTCGCAGAGCGCACCCGCACCCGGGCTCGGATGCTCGCGTACGGCGAGAACCCCTACCCGAACGACCACATCCGCGACCAGACCGGCACGGGCGCGATGTACCGCCAGATGGTCGTCGGCGGCTCGGCGATGCACTGGGGTGGGGCGATTCCGCGCTACTCGCCGGAAGACTTCCGCATCCGGTCCCTCTACGGCGTCGGCTTTGACTGGCCGATCTCGTGGGACGACATCGAGCCGTACTACCAGGAGGCGGAGGAGCGGATCGGCGCGGCCGGCGAGCAGGGCCCGCCCGACTGCGACCCGCGCTCGAGGCCCTATCCCATGCCGCCGCTCCCCCTGTCGTACAACCTGGCGCGCATGCGCGAGTGGACCGACGAGGCCGGCATCCCCTTTTGGACCCAGCCCTGGGCCCGCAACACCGAACCCTACCGGGGGCGCAACGTCTGCCAGCGCTGCGACACCTGTGCGGTCTGCCCCACCGGCGCCAAGTACACCCCCGACTTCGCCTTCGACCAGCTCCTGGCGGCGGGCCGCATCGACCTCTTCGACCGCACCCTGGTTCGGCGCCTGACACTGGACCCCGGCTCCGACCGCATCGCCCTCGCCGAAGCCGCAGACCGCGACTCGCCCGACGACCCCGTCGAGTTCCGGGCCGGCACCTTCGTCATCGCCGCCGGCCACGCCTGGAGTTCCCATCTGCTCCTGCTGTCGGCGAACAGCCGCTTCCCCGACGGCCTCGCCAACCGCACGGGCAACGTTGGCCGCTACATGACGGGTCACTGGTACATGAGCGGCTACATCGACCTGCCCATGCGCCTATACCCGGGCGTCTTCGCGAACAACAGCCTGCTGTCGCACCGCTTCGCCAGCCCCGGGCCGCTGGACCGCTACCTGCGCCACGACCTGCGCCTGTGGGAATCGAATGTCGGCCGCGCCCCCCGGCTCACCAACGACGACGGGCGGCTGCTCTGGGGCGACGAGATCATGGCCGACTGGCGAGCGCGTACCGCATCGGGCGCCACCGCGCGCATCCGCGCATATTACGACGTGATCCCCGACCGCGAGAGCCGCCTGACCCTTGACCGCGCGAACACCAACGCCCTGGGCGACCCGATGCCCCGAATCGACTACCGGGCCGCCGATGCGACGATCGATCTCGAGCCCCACACCCTGGGCACGATCCGGGGCCGTTTCGAGGAGCTGGCGCGCGCGGGCGGGGGAGCCGTACGGAGCACCCGCACTTCCCGCCTTTTCGAGCACCCCGGCGGCGGCTGCCGCATGGGCGACGACCCAGTGACGAGCGTGGTCGACCGCCGGGGCCGCACCCACGATCACGAGAACCTCTTCGTGGTCGGCGCGCCGACCATCGTGTCGAGCGGATGCGCGAACGGAACGCTCACCTTCTGCGCGCTGTCGCTGATGGCGGCCGAAGAGATCGGGAAGGAAGGCCTCCGGTGAAGCGCGTCCTCCTGGGCCTCGCCGTCGCGCTCGTCGCCACCGCCACACTGGCGGAACCGCTGACCGGCCAGTGGCGCGGCTACGGCAGGCGGTGGGTCACCCCCCGCAAGCCGGACGCAGCACCCATCCCCGGCGAATTCACCTTCTGCCGGCTGCAGTACACGTCGGTCAGGAGCGAATGGCTGGGGACCGGCTGGAACACCGACTACCCGGACGCCGATCACAATCTGCCCCTCCGCTACTCGGAGCTCACCACGGGTGATGTCGCGCGCGTCGGGCCCGACGAACCGTTTCACGCCGTCGTCACCGCCACCGACGACGCCCTCTACGCCTGCCCCTTCATCTTCGCGTCCGATGTGGGAACGGCCGGGTTCAGTGAGATCGAGGCCGTGCGCCTGCGCGACTACCTGCTCAAGGGCGGCTTCCTGTGGGCGGACGACTTCTGGGGTGACTACGCCTGGCGCAACTGGTCGATCGAGATGGAAAGGGTGCTGCCCGGCTACGCCATCGAGGAACTCCCGATGGACCATCCCATCTTCCACACCCTCTACACGGTGGACAGCATCCCGCAGATCCCGTCGATCCAGTATTGGAGACAGAGCGGCCGCGTGGGCACGTCGGAGCGCGGATTCGAGAGTTCGACGTACAGGATGTACGGGATCGAGGACGACTCGGGCCGGCTGATGGTCATCATGACCCACAACACGGACATCGCCGACGGGTGGGAGCGGGAGGGCGAGGAGGAGGCGTTCTTCTACCGCTTTTCGCCCAACGCCTACGCAATCGGGATCAACGTGATCCTTTACTTCATGACCCACTGACGGGCGCGCCATCGCATCCGCCCGGGCCTGCGCGCGCGGCCGGGGCCGATCGCCCGCGGACGGAGGACGACTTGAGCGACTGGTGGGCCGAGGGCCTCCTCTTCGAGAACTGCAACTGCACCGCGGTCTGCCCGGGGCACATCCACTTCAGCCAGAAGTGCACCCACGAGGTCTGTCACGGCTTCTGGGCGATCCGCTTCGACGGGGGGCGGGTGGGAGACGTGGACCTGGCCGGGGTCGACGTGGTCGTGGTGTACGAGACGCCGCAGGTGATGGTGGACGGGGGATGGAAGCAGGTGATCATCGTGTCGGACCGCGCGGGCGTGGCGCAGCGGCGGGCCGTGGAGGAGATCCTCACGGGGATGCGGGGCGGGCCATGGGAGATCCTCGCGAGGTTCGTGGGGGACGGGAGGCCGACGCGGATCGCCCGAATCCGGATCGAGGAGGCGCCGGAGCGGAAGTCGGTGACGGTTAAGGGCGTGCTCGAAGGGGCCGTCGAGGCGATCCGCGGGCGGAACCGCGCGGAGCCGGTCACCTTCGAGAACATCTACAACCAGATCCACGACACCACCCAGGTGATCGCCCGGGGCTCGACCCGGTACGACGACGGCGAGATCGTGATCGCGAACGAAGGCACCCACGGGCTCTGGTCCCGGTTCCGCTGGTCGGCCGGGTAGGGATGCGCGGGGCACCGGCCATCGCGTCCCAGGCTCCCTGCGGCCCTCGTAGCGGCCTGGCAGCCCGCGGACGAAGCACCGCTCTGCGTTGCTCCTCGGGCGAACAGCCGTCGCGATGAGCTTTTGGCCCGTTTTCGCCATGTGGCTGGCCATGACGGCCGTCATGATGGCGCCGGTGGCGTATCCGTGGCTGCGGGCGCTGTGGAGGATCGCCGGGAGCGGGATACCCGGCGCTGGCCCGCTGCCTTCCGGACCCCGTCATCGAGGACGCCCGCCAGACCGCTCGCGCAAGAGCGGTGCGCCGATGGTCGCCACCCTCCCCTTCGCGGGCGGCTACATGCTCGCCTGGGCCGGATTCAGCGCCGCGGCGGCGACCATTCATGTGACCCTGTCCGCGCTGTCCCTTCCCATCCCCTTCGCGATGGACGCGCCGGTCCTCTCGGCGGCGGCGCTCGGACTCGCGGGCACATTCCAGTTCACCAGGCTGAAGGAGGCGTGCCTGTCCCACTGCCGTTCCCCGGCAGGATTCCTGCTCACCCGGTGGCGTCCCGGCTCGGCCGCCTCCGCCCGGCTCGGAGTCGAACACGGACTGTATTGCGTCGGCTGCTGCTGGGCCCTCATGGCGCTGGCCCTCGCGGTGGGAATGATCGATCTACTCTGGATGGGCATCCTCATGGCGGTGATGGTCGCGGAGACCACGCTGCCCTTCGGCGCCCGCCTCACCCGGCCCGTGGGCCTCGCCCTCCTCGCTGCGGGTGCGGTGGTGCTGGCAACTGGCGCGTGACCTTCCGGTTTGAGGAGGGCGCGGCAGTCGATGTAGACTACGTGGACTACCACTGAGGAGAAGACCGATCATGGCGATGCAGAACCCACCGCATCCGGGGGGTATCGTAAAGCGGCAGTGCCTGGAACCACTAGGCTTGACCGTGACCCGTGCCGCAGAGGGATTGGGCGTCACCCGACAGGCCCTTTCGGAACTGGTCAACGGTCGCACGGGGATATCGGTCGAGATGGCGATACGCCTGTCAAAGGCCTTCGGCTCGGCGCCCGAGACATGGCTGGGAATGCAGATGGCCTACGATCTCTGGCAGGCCCGCAGCCGGGTTGGGGAAATCGCTGTGGAGCGGTTTGTCGCGGCGTGACTTCGGCGCGTTGCACATGACCCGCCTACACCGGGTCTCATCCAACCCGAGCTGAGTCTCCACCTTCCAGTCATGAACGTCGCCCTCTTCGTCACCTGCCTCGCCGACCACTACTTCGCAGACGCGGCCGCCGACGCGGTCCGCCTTCTCCGCCACCTCGGCTGCACCGTCACCTTCCCCGAAGCTCAGACCTGCTGCGGCCAGCCCGCCTACAACGCGGGGCGCAACGCCGAAGCCCTGCGCATGGCCCGCCACACGATCGATGTCTTCGACGCGGCCGACGCGGTCATCGTCCCCAGCGGCTCGTGCGCCACGATGGTCAAGAAGTTCTATCCCCGTCTGATGGAAGAGGCGACCGCCCTCTCGGAGCGAACCTGGGAGCTTGGCGAATTCGTCGTGCGGCGCCTCGGCGTCACCGCACTGGGCGACGGCCTCGCCGGACGCCGCGTCGCCATCCACCAGGGGTGCCATGCGCTGCGCGAACTGCGCCTCGAATCGGAGCCGGCGGTCCTGCTGGAAGGGGTGGGCGCGGAAGTCGTCCCCTGGGAGGCCGATGATGAGTGTTGCGGCTTCGGGGGCCTCTTCTCCGTGAAGATGTCCGCGGTCTCGGCAGCAATGGCGGACCGGAAACTGGACACACTGCCGCCCGTCGACTGGGTGGTCTCGGGGGACGGGGGCTGCGTCCTTCACCTCGATGGCCGCAGCCGCGCGCGCCGTCTGGGGATCGAGTTCGTGCACCTCGCTACCGCGCTCTGGCGGGGCGTGTCCCAGGACAATGGCATGACCGATCGCAACCTGGCCAACGCGACCGACCGGTCGGCGGCCACCCCAACCGACCATTCGGCGGGCGCCTCGGCCGCCCGGGACCGCTGACATGCGCGCCCGCATCGGCGAGTACACGGCCCGCGCCACCGAGTCCATCCGTAGTGAGCCCGGCGTCCGAGAATCCGTCACCGGCGCCACCCTCGCCTTCGACAGGAAGCGCCGCAATGCCTACGCCGACATCGACTCGGACCATTGGCGCCACTGGGCCGAGGCGGTGAAGAACCACACCCTCACGCACTTGGACGACTACCTCACGCAGGCGGAGGAGCGGCTCGAGGCCAACGGAGCCCACGTCCACTGGGCGGCCGACGCGGCCGAGGCGCGCGACATCGTGACCACCATCGCGGATGACGGCCTGGTCGCGACGGCGGTCAAGGGCAAGAGCATGCTCACCGAGGAGATCGACCTCAACCCGGCGCTGGAGGCGGCGGGGATCGAAGTCCTGGAGACCGACCTCGGCGAATACATCCTGCAACTCCTCGACGAGCCGCCCAGCCACATCCTGGGCCCCGCCATCCACAAGTCACTACAGCAGGTGAGGGACCTCTTCGCCGACCGCCTGGGCTCCGCGCCGGACGGGGACCCCGACACGCTGGCGCAGGCCGCGCGCCGCGTCCTCCGGGACGCCTTCATCCACGCCGAAATGGGCATCACGGGCGGCAACTTCCTCGTCGCCGAGACCGGCACGGTCGCCCTCATCGAGAACGAGGGGAACATCCGTCTGACGACCTCGCTCCCCCGGGTGCACGTCGCCCTGGTCGGCATCGAGAAGCTGCTCCCCCGCATGACGGACCTCGCCGGCTTCCTTCAACTCACGGCGCGCGCGGCCACCGGCCAGCCGATCGGCTGCTTCGTTTCGCTGATCCAGGGGCCGGCCAGCCAGCCCGGGGACGACGGCCCCGAGGAAGTGCACGTCATCCTGGTCGACAACGGGCGTACGGACGTGCTCGCTCACCCGCATGCCTGGGAAGCGCTCCGCTGCCTGCGCTGCGGCGCCTGCCTGAACGCCTGCCCCGTGTACCGGCAAACCGGCGGCCACGCATACGGCTACGTCTACTCGGGCCCGATCGGTTCGGTGCTGGACCCGGGACTGCTGGGGCTGCACGAGGCAATGCCGCTGCCCTTCGCGTCGTCGCTGTGCGGGGCGTGCTTCGACGCCTGCCCGGTGCGGATCCCGATCCCCGAGCTGCTCCTGGAGTGGCGCCGCGAGGCGCAGGAGCAGGGGCTGACCCCCTGGAAGGAGCGGGCGGCGCTGGCGGGTCTGGCGAGCGTGGCCACCCGGCCGGGGCTTTACAGGCTGGCGGGAAGGATCGGGGCACGGCTAGGCGGGACCGGTGCGGCGCGCGCACTCCCGATGCTGGGCGAGTGGGCGCGGGACCGGGCGCTGCCGAGGCCGAGCCGGCGCACCTTCCGTGAGCTGTGGCGGGAGGGGATCGAATGATGGGCATATTCGAGCGAAGACCGGGCACGCCGATGACGGTGCCGAACTCCCCCCGGGGCCGCTGGTGAGCGCGGCGCGCGCAGGGTCCCGCGAGCGAATCCTGGAGCGGGTCGCGCGCGCGGCCGCCGGGCGGGAGCGGACCGCGCATCCGGGGAACCTGGGCACGCGGGTGGCCGCGGATCCCGTGGCTTGGTTTGTGAAAGTCTTCACAAGCCAGGGCGGCGAAGTCGTGGAGGGGGAAGGGACCCTGTCGGCGGGGGAATGGCTGACCGGATTTCTGCGAGGGCTGGACAATAAGGTGACCGGCGTCGCGGTCGGCGCTGACGTACCCGCCGAGCTGAGGCCGCAGTTGCCGGTGGTGGCCGCTGCCCACGCGGGCGCAGGTATCTCGGTGGCCTGGGCGGCGGTCGCGGAGACGGGGAGCCTGATCCTGCCGTCGACGGGAACGCGGGCGGTTCAGCTGCTGCCGCCCGTTCACATCGTCTGGGTGCCCGAAGGGCGGGTCTTCGCAAGGCTGGAGGAAGCGCTGTGGGAACTGCGGGATGAGCTTCCGTCCGCAATCGGCCTTCACTCCGCCCCGAGCAAGTCGGCGGACATCGGACAGACGGTTGTGACGGGCGTGCATGGGCCGGGGCGGTGCATCGCGGTTCTGGCGTAGTATCCGGGGGACACGCTGCACCTCGTCGACCACCGTGCCCTCCCGGAACTGGGCCCGGGATGCGCGCGGGTCTTCCGCCGCGAAGGCCCGTTGCCCACGGCGGCTGCCTCGCTGGTAGCCGCGTCCGACGTGCACCCAGCACAATCCACCCCACCGGTTGATACGCTCGAGGCGGAGCTCCTGTCCCAACCTCCCGCGATCGGGCAACCCGGCTTCCTGCAGCCGTGGGGTGAGCACCTTCTGGTGTCCGACTGGCTCGGCGATCCGAATCTTCATGTCCTGGACCGGGAAAGGGGGGAATTGATCGTCTCCTTCGGCCGCATCGGCCGTGGGCCGGGTGAATTCCCCAACGCGCTTCCGGGCATTCAGCGACCGTGGCACGATACGACCGCGACATGGCTAGATTCCGCCGGTTATCGGTTTTTTCCTTGCCGGTCTTCGGGGAGCCCGGTATCTTCCCGCCTCTCCCATAGCGGTTTGTCCCTGCTACCGTGAGTTACCGATGAGGACTCGTCACTTGAGCGGCCGCGCGTTCCTCGCGCCCGCCGCCGCCCTGCTTCTCGTCGCCACCGATGTGTCGGGCCAGGCGTTCCAGCCGACCGACCCGATTCCTCCGGACCCGGCCGTCATCACGGGCACGCTCGATAATGGTCTGCGCTACTTCATTCACGAGAACAGCGAGCCGGAGAACCGCGCGGAGTTGCGCCTCGTGATCAACGCGGGCTCGATCCTCGAGGACGAGGATCAACTTGGCCTAGCGCACTTCGTCGAGCACATGGCCTTCAACGGGACGGAGAACTTCGAGAAGCAGGCGCTCGTCGACTACCTCGAGTCGATCGGGATGCAATTCGGCCCGGACATCAACGCCTACACGAGCTTCGACGAGACCGTGTACATGCTTCAGGTGCCAATGGATGACCCGGAGATGCTGGCCACCGCGTTCAGGATCCTGAAGGATTGGGCGCAGGGCGTGCTCTTCGATCCAGAAGAGGTGGATAAGGAACGCGGCGTCGTGATCGAGGAGTGGCGAGTGCGGCGGGGGGCCCAGGCACGAATGCAGGATGAGCAGTTCCCGGTCCTGTTTCAGGGGTCTCTTTACGCGGAGCGTCTGCCGATCGGAGAGCCGGAGATCCTCGAGACGGCGCCCGCGGAGCGACTGCGCAGCTTCTACGAGGACTGGTACCGGCCGGACCTGATGGCGATCGTCGCCGTCGGGGATTTCGACGGGGCCGAGATCGAAGCGACGATCCGCGAGCAGTTCGGGGGGCTTACGGTGCCCGCGGAGCCGCGTCCTCGCATCATTGCGGACGTCCCGATCGATCATCCCCCGCTCGTCACGATCGCGACCGACCCCGAGGCGCAGGGCAGCCAGGTCTCCGTAGTCTACAAGCAGCCCCCTGCCGCCAGCGGCACCATCGCCGATTTTCGCCGCAACCTCGTACGGCAGCTGTACACGCGCATGATCAACGCACGTCTCAATGAACTCCGGCTTCAGGCCGACCCGCCGTTCCTCATCGGCGCCTCGACCGACGGGCGGTTCGCGCGGGGCGTGGACGCGTACATGCTCTTCGCCTTCGTCGCGGAGGACGAGATCGAGCGCGGGCTGGAAGCACTGCTCACCGAGGCAGAGCGGGTCGTGCAGCACGGGTTCACGGCAACCGAACTGGAGCGCCAGAAGACGAATACGAGACGGGGCTACGAACGCCTTCTGGCCGAGCGGGAAAACCGGGAGTCGGGAGCGCTCGCCGACTATTACGTTGAGGTGGCGCTGGAGGGGAGCGTATACCCGAGCCCGGAGAAGCAGATGGAGTTGGTGGATGCCTTCCTGCCCGGGATCACGCTCGAGGAGACGCACGGTGTCGCCCAGGGGTGGCTGGCCGAGCAGGGGCGCGTCGTCCGCGTCAGCACGCCCGAGAAGGAGGGGCTGGAGACACCCACCGAAGACGACCTCCTGGGCGTTTTCGCGGCGGTCGGCGAAAGAACGATCGAGGCCTACGAGGATGCCGACGTCGACGCCCCGCTCCTCCCCGTCTTGCCCGAAGGCTCCCCCGTCGTCGCGGAGGAGGCCCTCGATGAGGTGGGCGTCACGATATGGACGCTCGAGAACGGCGTCCGGGTCGTCCTCAAGCCCACGGACTTCAAGGACGACGAGATCCTCTTCTCCGCGACCAGCCCCGGCGGGACCTCCCTTGTGTCCGACGACCTGTTCCGGAAGGTTACGTTCGCGCTCGACGTCGTAGGCCAGTCCGGCGTCGGCGAGTTCGATTCTAACGCACTCGCGAAGAAGCTGGCCGGCAAAGCGGTCCGCGTCTCACCGTCGGTGGACCCGCTCTCGGAGGGCATGGGCGGATCTGCGTCTCCACAGGACGTGGAGACGGCGTTCCAGCTGATATACCTGTACTTCGTTGCGCCGCGCCGGGATGAGACGACGTTCGAGGCCCTGAAGGCCCAACGCGTGGCGTTCCTCGCGAACGAGGGCGCGAATCCCGTTTCCGTCTTCGCCGATACGATGTCGGCTACGATGACGCAGGGACATCCGAGGGTCGTGCGGCTGTCGCAGTTGGCAAGCACGCTCGAGGAAGCCGACCTCGATGCCGGCTTCGACCTGTATCGTGAACGCTTCGCCGACGCGAGCGACTTTACCTTCTACTTTGCGGGAGCCTTCGATCTCGCGACGATTCGGCCCTTCGTGGAACAGTATCTCGGCGCACTTCCCGATCTCGGCCGCGTCGAGAACTGGCGGGACCTCGGGATCGATCCGCCTACGGGGGCCATCGAGACGACCGTCTACAAGGGGATGGAGCCGCAGAGCCGGACCCAGATCATCTTTGCGGGCGACGCCGAGTATTCCATCGAGGAAGCGAATGCGATCTCGGCCATGGCGGATGTCCTCGACATCGAACTGCGGAAAGTGCTGCGGGAGGACCTCGGCGGCACCTACGGGGTGGGCGTCGGCGGGTCCCTGAGCTATCGGCCCGACGAGGAGTACAGCTTCGTCATTTCCTTCGGATCGGACCCGGAGCGCGCCGGGGAGTTGTCCGCCGCTGTGTTCGAGGAGATCGAACGCCTGCAGGCGGAAGGCCCGGACCCTGAGACCGTGGACAAGGTCCGCGAGACGCAGCGGCGGACGAAGGAGACGAACCTGCTGGAGAACGGCTACTGGCTGTCGCAACTGGCCGCCTTCGAGCGAGCCGGGCGGGACCTGAACACGATCCCGAGCTACGAGTGGATCGAGGCCTGGACCGCGGAGCAGGTGCAGCAGGCCGCGATCCGATACCTGCGCATGGACCAGTATGCCCGGTTCGTCCTGCTGCCCGAGCAGCCGGTTCCGTAAGCGGCGATGACCGACCCTCGGCGGCCGGCGCTGGAGAAGAACGAAGGCGGCCCACGCACGGCGGGAACGGCTGCCGGTCCGCATCATGCCGGACTACGAAGTATCGCGTGCGAGGTCGCCGGCTGGATAGCCCGACCTTCCTCCGGGAACGGGCCGGGAACGGACGCCACGCCGTTCTCGGTCTCACCAACGGATCCACTCCCGGTGGGCGTTCTCGGACGCTCCAGGGTGAGAGCCCGCGAAGTCTTGGCAGTAGAAACCCACAGCGGACCGCTGGAAAACGTCACTGGTCTAACCCCGGCCCAGTAGGGCGTTGCGGAGGGGGCGTCCCCATGCCGCGCGCTCCATCGGATTCCACCGGGTTGCGCCGTAAATTACCCGAAACGCCTCCGAGCCGCCCCCGAAACGGCCTCAGAGCCCGTCGCGGAGGGCGTCAGGTCCTTTTGGGGGCGCCTATGCGCACCTTATGGATGCTCAAGTCGCGACTGAGAACGGCTGGGACGCAACTCCATGCCATCCATCCGTGGACAGGACCTCATGAGAGTTGCGGACGAAAACACGAAGTCTATAGGTGTCGATCGGAGTGGCCCAGCGTTGTTGCCGTGTCTTCCGCAAGGGATACCCGTGGATGGACAGGGACGTATCGAGCACCTCGCCGGGACCGATCGACACCTCCTCCACCACGAGGTTGCAGATGGGGCTCCAGACCCCCTGCCACTGGCACTCCGATCCAAGTCGATCAAGACCACCCCCGCAATCGTGGTACCAAAGCGACTCTCGGGTCTGATTCTCGATCGAGATCGCAACCTGCCCGTGGATGTAGTCCTCGCCGACCCGAAACTCGTAGTCTGTCACGGTCACGATGACCGGCTCAGGCGATACATCGAACGGACCCCAACCACACCCTGCTCCGGCCATCAACGTTACGCAGATGGCCAGGCCCGTCAAAGCCCGATGGAACACTGTCAACTCCCCCAACCGAGGGTCATGCCCAAGTGCGCTTCGATTTGATCGACGGGCGCATGGCGAGGGTGGCCGCAATGGTTGGCAGGTCCATGTTCGGGCGGTCCATCGCGGACGCACGGTCAAATCGGTTCACAATCACCCCTCACTTCCGGCAAAAGCCACTTCCCGCACCCGCTGCCACGGCACCAGCCTGCCCGCGCTCCGCGCCGGGTTCGCGAATCCCCAGCAGCCAGCAGGCCAGTCCGGAATCGTGGAAGTACAGCTTCGGCATCTTCACCAGCCGCTTCCGCACCCTGGCGTGAAAGGCCGGCAGACGAAACGTGATGAATGTCGTCTCCGGGATGCTCGGCCAGGCCTTGGCCGTGGGTTGCGAGATGCGACCGGCGCAAAGCTCCACGAAACGCTGAAACAACGTCAGGTCGCCGACGTTCGCGACGGTTCGCACATTCCGCTCGACGTAGGTGGCGACGTATGAACGGAGCCAGCGCGACGGATCGAGTTCATGGTCGAAGATCCGAGGGTAGCCGCCGCTGAACATGGCCTCTTCCATGGTCGCTGGATGGTGCTCGAATCGCTGGACTTCCGAATCATGAGGGCAGGGATAAGCAGTAATGTAGGCTAATTCAAGATGCTATTCTGGATCATCCCATTCGCACTGTCTTGACCCCCTCAGATTTCGAAGATGCCGTTATCTCCGCTGGCGCTCGAGCCTGACGAGGTGCTGCTCGTCCGTGTCGGGATGTTCCCGCGCCGTGTAGAAGACGCCCGGGGGACCGAATGCGGTGGGGAAGCCCGGAGGATTCATCAGGCGCCGCGATTCACCGGTGGCCAGCGAGACGACGAAGACTTCGAATTCCTCGCGGGACTCCGTCCAGGCCCGCACCCAGGCGTGGCCGCCCGGGTCCACGATGAGTCCGTTCCACAGCCAGAGCAGCGCCGGTGCCAAGCGTTCCGATTGCACCCTGCGGGCGCCCACGTTCAGCGTTCGGCGGTCGATCGAGAGCTCTCCGAACGCCGGCACCTCCCACTCCGGCAGCGCGACCGAATCCGTCTGCATCGTCGGCAGATCGACGATCCACAGGAAATCCCCTCCGCCATCCGAGACTACGATGCAGTCCTGGTGGCGTGCCCATTGGGACTGTGCCTCCCTCGTGGTGAGCATGGGGAACGGATCGTCGCTGGCGTGCCGCGGAACGGGTCGCTCCCAAACGAGTTGCCGACGGCTGGGGTCCGCGCGGTGCGTGCTCCACAGCTGCAGGTGTCGACTGACCACGTCGACCGAGTCCATCCCAAAGATCATCACCTCTTCGTCGACCGGACTGACAAACCGCACGCCTTCGAGATAGGTAAAGTTCGGCACCCGGGCCGACCATAGGAACTCCCCGCCGGCGTCGAAGGACGCCAGCCTCAAACGGTCGTAGACGACCACGCGACGCCCGTCGAAGGCCACGAATCCCTCCGAGACGTTGTCCAGCCAGGGTACGGGAAAGGAAACGTGGAACTCACCGGGACCTTCTCCCCCGCGCCCGAAGGTATGCCGCTCCTCGAGTTCTCCGGAGAGGTGGGCGACGCGAGGTCGCAGGGGATCGTAGAAGAACAGGCTTTCTCCTGCGGCGGCAAGCCCCCCATAGGACTGAATCCACTCCTCCTCGTCGCCCAGTCCGTACGTGTGCGTATCCCGGTACGACTCGGCCAGCCAGTCCGACTCGTCGGCCGACGCCATGCAGGCAAACGGCGCGGTCTGGCCCTGGGCCGGCCCGCTCGCGAACGCCAGTGTCGCGGCCAGCGCCACCGCCGCCGACCGGAGTTCCGGCACCGGGGCACCCGGGCCCGTAGCTGTCACGTTGTCCTCCATTCCTTGACGCACCTGACTCCACCGCCCCACTTCTCAGACGGCTCCTTCGATTCGCAAGGTTGCGTCCTCCAACCCGGAACGCCAAGTCATGAGCGACCCTTCCCCCGAGGCACATCCTGCCCGCGAGTCCACTTCTTTCCCCGAGGCTGGCGTCTCCCCCGAAGCCCGCTCCGGACTGAGCCCCTTCGAGAAGGCCGAGCTGCCGTCCCCTCCGCGGCCGAAGGGGCTCGCGTGGATCGGGGTGGTGGGACCCGGCGTCATCGTGCTGGGAGCCTCGATCGGGAGCGGCGAGTTCCTGCTGGGGCCGGCGGCGTTCGTGCAGTACGGGCTGGTGCTGCTGTGGGTGACCCTGGTCGCGGCGTTCCTGCAGACGGTCTTCAACACGGAGCTGATGCGGTGGACGCTGGCGACGGGCGAGCCGGTGGTGACGGGCTTCATGCGCACGAAGCCGTGGGCGCCGCTGTGGGCATTCTTCTATGCCATCCTCTACTTCCTGCAGGTGGGCTGGCCGGGGTGGGCCGGTGCCGCCGCGGGGGCGATCTACTTTCTGATCTTCCGCGAACTGGCGGGCCCGGAGCAGGCGCAGCTGGTGTACTGGATCGGGGTCGGCACCTTTGCGGCCTGCGTGGGGCTTCTCCTCTTCGGCAAACGCATCGCACGGACGCTGGAGCTGCTCAACTGGGTGCTGGTGGCGGCGATCCTGGGCGGCTTCCTGGTCCTGGCGCTGGCGTTCGTGTCGGCGGACACCTGGGTCGCCGCGGGTGCGGGGCTCGTGGGCTACGATACTGCCGCCGGATCCTTCCGCTTCATCCCCGAGGGCGTGGACTGGTTCCTCATCGGCGCGTTCGCGGCGTATTCGGGCGCCGGCGGCGTCATCAACCTGACCCTCTCCAACTGGGCTCGCGACAAGGGCTATGGCATGGGGAAACGGGCCGGACACATTCCCGCGGCAGTGGGTGGGGAACGCACGGACCTGGCGCCGACCGGCTACACCTTCGACACCGATTCGGCGGCCATGGGCAGGTGGCGCGGCTGGTGGAGGGTCGTCCGCGCCGACCAGTGGGGCGTCTACTTCGTGGGCGCGATGCTGGGGATGATCCTCCCGGCGGTCCTGTACGTCACCTTCATCGAGGGCGGCACCGACATCCGCGGCCTCTCCGTCGCGGCCGCGCTCGCGAACGCGATGGCCAGCCAGGCGGGCGCCATCTTCGGCGGCGCGATCGCGCTCATCGGCGTGTGGGTGCTCTTCAAGACCCAGCTCGACATCATCGAGGCGATGACGCGCGCGATCACCGACATCCTCTGGACGGGCTCAGGGTGGGTGCGGCGGCTGCGCGGCGGCGATGTGCGCTTCCTTTACTACACCGTGCTGGGTTTGCTGGCCGTCTGGGGGGTCATCGCGCTGAAGCTGGCCCAGCCGATATTCCTGCTCCAGCTGGGCGCGAACATGGCCGGGATCGTATTCGTGGTCTCGTCGCTGCACCTGCTCTACATCAACACGCGATTCCTTCCCGAGGCGGTGCGCCCGCCGATGTGGCGCAGGCTCGCGCTGGTGGCGATGTCGGTGTTCTACGGGGCGTTCGTGGTGCTGTGGCTGCGGGGGCAGTTCGGGGGGTAGCGGTCCTCAAGGCCCAGCCGCTCCAGCGCCCGCTCGAAGCTGACCAGGCGGCGGATGAGCGCGTTGTAGCGGGAATGGGTGTCGTCCGGATGTTCGGCGCCGATGGCGAGGTAGAGCTCGATTTCGGGGGGTTGGGCGAGCGGGGGGGACGGGGGGATCTCAAGGCCGGCCAGCCGCATGCGGGTCGCGCCGACGCACACCAGCAGCGCTTCTACGGTCAGGTCGCCACGTTTCAGCGCCTCGATGCCGGAGGTGACCAGTTCCGCACCGGGAAGGCCGGGGGGGATCTCGGTCGTCTCCGGCGCGGAATGGCCCGCCGACCGGTTGGGGCCGGCCTTCGCTGAAAGCGTCATTCGCAGATCTCACTGGCCAGCAAGAGAACCTTCCTCCTGAAACTGGGCGGATCAATGGCCGGATAGCGCACCATGGCCGCTTCGATCGACTCGTAGAGCTCGACCAGCCGACTCGCACGAATCAGCCTGAGCCTGCCCATCTCCCGCGCGTCCGACCAGTCCAGTTCGTGCCCCCGCTCCAGCTTCGCCAGAGCCTGGGCGTAGAAGTCGTAGTGATAGTAGTCCACGGAGCCGTAGCGGTCGATGAACGGGCTGCGCTCACGCCAGCCGGGCAATGGAGGGATGAAGTCGTCCGGGGCTGCCAGTTCGACGTTGATGTTCAGTGCCTCCTTGGCCCGGGCAATGGCTTCGAAGACGCCCTCCGGCTCCGGATCCAGCTTGAGGTCGATGTCCACCGTCGCCTCCCGCCACCCCACCAGTACCGCGGAGCTGCCGCCGACGAGAAGGATCCGCCCCGGACCCGTTGCCTCCCGGCCCAGGCGCCGCATCAGCTCCCGCACCGTGTCGGCGCCGGCCGGAAGGCGCGCCCTCACCGCTCCTCGATCCGGAAGAGCTGGATCTGGAAGTACAGCGTCTCGTTGGGGCCGACCAGGCCGTCGCCGACACCGGACCAGCCGTAGCCGAGCCGGCCGGGGACGATGACCTCGAAGTGGCTGCCGGGCGACATCAGCTCGAGGGCTTCGCGGAAGCCGCGGATGAGTTCCCGCAGGGCGAGCACGTCCGGCTGTCCGCGCTCGTAGGACGAGTCGATCACGGTGCCGTCTTCGAGCCTGGTGCTGTAGTGGACGAGCACCCGGTCGCGTGATGTCGGCTTCGGGCCGACGCCCTCCTGGAGGACCTTGTACCTGAGCCCGCTGCGGGTGGTGATGAAGCCGTCCGCGTCGGGGGTGAGGTCTGCGACGGCCTGTTCGCCGCCGCTGGCGCAGGCGGTGGCGGCAAGGAGGAGGAACAGGCGGGCTCCGTGGCGGGCGGCTCTGCGCGGTGTCACTTGATTCCCTTTGGCATCGGTGTCTCCTGTTGGCTGTGGACCCGTCCGACGCGGGCTGGCCGAAGGCGCCCGGACCCCAAAGGTAGGGCCGGCCCACGGTCGCCGCATCCGCGCGCCGGGCCGGGCTCCCGGGGCGCAGAACCCACACGACCCTCGGGCATCGGCATGGACGACTTTTGCACGGTTCGGCTCCGGGAACTGTCTATGTCATCAGGTGGGCAATTCAGCCCGCGGATGACCATGGAGGGAACGGGATGGCCGACAGGGGTCAGGTGGAGAGCTGGACTCAGGGGAACGACAGAGGGATGTCGGCGGTGGCGGCAAGGCATGGGGCCCGGACGGGCCGGGCAGGTGCCAGTCATGACGGGGGTGATCACGTTGACGAGGTGCTTGTCCACCGTCTATTCTTTGACGAGCACACGGGTGTAGTGCTTGCAGTTTCCACATGAGGAGGAGAGTGAGAGCAAATGCCGGACTGGCTGACGTTGGTTGTGCTGGCCCTGCTGATGGCCTTGGCTGCGGCGGGGGTCGGGCTGTCGGGGGGCGTCATGTTGACCCTCTTCGCGCGCGGGCGCGGTTCCGCTCGCAAGGGCGACGAATAGGGCTATCACTCTGGCCGTTGGCACCGATAACGTGCCTGGCTTGGGCCGCGACGGTTAGCCCCGCCCTCGGCCAGCACCAGATAGACCTGCCGGTCGGAGACCGAAAGTTGTCGGCGGACTTCGAGGATGTGCTGCGTATCGGTGTCAATGACGGCGTAGCGCTCTCAGACATCACCAGCATCGGATTCGCGCCCAACGGGAATGTGCTGATCGGTGACTTCGCCGTCCAGAGTGGTTTGCGCGTTCTCGTGGTCGATCTGGCTGGCGATGTCGTCGCCGAGTTCGGTCGCCGTGGCGAGGGGCCCGGCGAGTTCCGGGGCATCGTGCTTCAGTTATTCTCGCTGGCAGATGGCCGCGTCGCCATCCCGGACAAGGGGCAGGGGGCGTACCATGTGTTCGGCCCAGACGGAGAACTTCAGCGAATGGTCCGTATGCTGCGCGGTGCATCGGGCAATCAGCTGGGCGCCGATGCCCTTGCTGGCGCGGACGAACTGCGAGAACTGGTGCCAGACCGTACCGGCAACCTCTTCTCGCGCGTTGCCAAGGTGACGGAGACGGCATTCGACACGACCACAATGGTGGTCGCGATTACCGAGAGAGAAGGTCCGCGCGAGGTGCAGCGGCTGCTTCTCGATGGAGATGAGGTCAGCTACACGCCGGTTGTGAGCGGTTGGGTGCCACCCGGAGCGGGAACACCCAGGGTGATTGAACTGGGTTTCGGCGATACCGAGGCGGGCAGTTCCGGCAATGCGCCCATCGCCTTTCTGCCAAAGCTGTTGTTCACCGGCCTGCCGGACGGGGGAATCGCGTACTCGGACTCCTCGGCCTACGCGATCAAGATTGCAGGGTCGGATGGCGTACTGGAACGCGTTCTGCGTCGGAGGCTCCCGGAACGACCGGTTACACTACGCCTGCGGCGAGCGTACCGCCAATGGCGGGAAGACCGGATCAAGGAGGAGACGGACGAGGCGCTGGCAGACCTTGGGCGTGATATGCTCGAGCGCACCGAATACTACCCGCACATCCCTCCAGTCGACGACCTGAAAGCGACATGGGACGGGACGCTGTGGTGCTCCGCACTCCCGCCGACGGGTTCCCGTGGGAGGAGAACGAGAACACGAGCGCTCTGTCGTTCGGAATAAGCCTATTGAGACTCGACCGCGGCCCGGCGCCGATCGATGTCGTCACTGCGGATGGGCGGTACGTGGGCACGTTTCCCGCCGGAGCAACGGCAATGCCAGTCGCATTCGGACCGGATGGGCTTGCAGCGTTCGTGGAAGCCGACGAGATGGATGTCCAGACCGTCGTGATCCGCCGTCTGCAGGTTGAAGTTAGGTGAAGTTGTGCGGCAGTGGCAGTAGAGTGCGGCGTGGCCCCGGAATCCCCGCATTGTTGAAAAGCTACAGCGGGTCGGATGCCGTGCGTGCATGTCCACCCGCTCTGCCGGTGTCGAGGTCAGGGCCTTGGACATGCTGTCGCGGACAAGCCACCACGATAATGTACTCCGGCTCGACAAGTAGGGTGTCCCTCCCACCCGCTGCGCCGGGCCAGCGGGAGCCGTGCCCCGGGATGCTGCCTCGGTGAAGTAGCGCCGCATGCGTTGCAGGAGGCGCGCAACAGCCGCCGGCTGAAGCCGGCGGTCACTACGACGGGCCGTCGCGCGCCAGCATGTACGCGAATCCCCCGACCAGTGCGAGCGCCACGACGATCGCAATGACCGTGATCACCGCTCGACGATGTCCAGGAGTTCGATCTCGAAGACCAGCGTCGCGTTGGGACCGATCAGCTCGCCGCGGCCCGCCTCGCCGTAGCCCAGCTCCGGCGGGATGGTGACCCGGATCTGACTCCCCACCGACATCAGCTGCAAGGCCTCGCCGAATCCCTCGATCACTCCGTCCACATTGAATTCGGAAGGCTGGCCGTTGTCGTAGGACGAGTCGAACTGGGTGCTGTCGGTCAGCATCCCGCGGTAGTGGACGCGCACGCGGTCGTTCGCCGTGGGACTGGGACCATCACCCTCGCGGAGCGTCTCGATCTGCAAGCCGGTCTCGGTTGTGATCATGCCGGAGTCGGCGTCCCCGCAGGCTGCCGCGGCCGCGAGCGTGGTGGCGATGACGAGTGCTGCAACGATGGTGAGCGGTCGAGATGCGCTCGCCTGCTTGATTCCCTTTGACATGGTGTCTCCTGTTGGCTGATTCATGGTGAATGTGACGACGGCCGGGCCCCCGGCGCCTTGTCCGCGCCGGGACTGGACAAATCCAGTGGTGCCTATCCCGTCCCGATCGACGACGCGCCGATGCTTGCCAGCGACGGGGTGCCGGCGAGCCGCATCGTGATCGCCAGCTCGCGCCGGAGGATCTCCAGGACCCGCTCGACGCCGGGCTGGCCAAATGCGCCCAGGCCCCAAAGGTAGGGGCGGCCCACCGCGACCGCGTCGGCGCCCCGGGCGATCCCCTTGAAGATATCGCTGCCGCGGCGGAAGCCGCCGTCGACGATCACCGGGACACGCCGGTTTACGGCGTTTGCGATCTCCGGCAGCGCGTCGATGGTTGCCTGCCCGCTGCCCTCGGAGCGGCCGCCGTGGTTCGAAACCCAGATCGCGTCGATGCCGTGCTCCAGGGCGAGCCGCGCGTCCTCGTGCGTCATCAGCCCCTTCACGACGATCCTCTGGTCGGTGATTTCGCGCAGCTGCCCGATGAAGTCCCACGTCATGCCGGGGGTGCGGAAGTCGGCGGGGCGGTATTCTGTTCCCTGGAACATGGGCTTGACCGTGGGCGCGCGGCCTCCCGGGCGGTGGCAGGACACGCAGGTGCGGTCATCGGTGCGCGACCATCGCTCCAGGGTGAGGCGGTTGCTGCCCCCGGGAAGGTCCACCGTGAGGACGATGACGGGGCATCCTGCCGCGCGGACACGCTCCACCACGGCCTCGGTGACCGACCAGTTGGAGGTCGCGTAAAGCTGGTACCACACGGGCTCGCCGCGGGCGTCGTTGACCTCTTCGACCGCGGTCGATGTGACGGTCGAGAGAACCTGCAGGTGGCCAGCGGCCTGCGCGGCCCGGGCGGTCGCGAGTTCGCCCTCGGGGTGGAAGCCCTTCTGGCTCCCGCACGGCGCGATGATGATCGGCGTGGGCCACTCGCGCCCGAAGAGCGTGACACGGGTGTCGAGGCGGCTGACGTCGACCAGACGGCGGGCGCGGATGTGGATGCGCTCCAGCGCGGCCCGGTTGCCGAGCTGGGTCTCCTCGCCGTCGACGCCGGTCTGGATGTAGCCGAAGTGGGCGGGCGGGACGGTGGTGGCGGCGACGCGCTCCATGTCGAAGACGTCGAGGGCGGCGGCGGCCTCGGAGGGCAGCGGTGGGGCCCCGCCATGGCTGAACGGGCCGAGGGGGTTGGCGGGGGCCGGGGGGGTGCTCTGGCCGGTTGGCAGGGGGCCGGAGCCGGATGGGGCGGTGCCGGGGCGGGGCGGGGCGCACCCCGGGATGGTGGCCAGCAGCGGGCTGGCAGCGAGCCAGCGCAGGAAGCGGCGGCGGTCGGGGGTGGGGGGCGAAGCGCGATGTGCCATGGTGGCAATGTGTGATGGCCGGGGGGGTCGTACAAGATGGATGAGCCCAGCGCGCGCCCGCGGTTATTATTGACCGATCGACGCACCACACCTCGTTCCCGCCTGGCGCGGATTCGTTCGAATGAAGAAGTCCTCCGGCAAGCCCCGCCTCCACCGCAACGTCTGGGCCGCGAGCGGCACCAGTTTCCTGACGGACGTGTCGAGCGAGATGCTCCTCAACGTCCTGCCGCTTTTCCTGTCGAATGTGCTTGGGGTGCGGGTCTGGGCTGTAGGGGTCGTGGAAGGACTGGCCGACGCGACCGCCAGCATCCTCAAGCTGTATTCGGGGTGGCTTTCGGACCGCCTGGGGACGCGGAAGTGGCCGGCGGTTGCCGGGTACGCGATCTCGGCGGTGTCCAAGCCGTTCTATCTGCTTGCTTCGGCGTGGGGGACGGTGGCCGCAATCCGGTGGGGGGACCGGGTGGGGAAGGGGGTCCGCACGGCGCCCCGCGACGCGCTGCTTGCCGATTCGACCCCGCCCGGGCGGCGGGGACTCGCCTTCGGGCTGCACCGGGCGGCGGATACGGCGGGGGCCGTGATCGGGATCGGGGTGTCGATCTGGGTGGTGCAACAGGTGCAGGGTGGTGGGGCGCTGCTGGAAGCGGAGACGTTTCGCAGTCTGGTGTTGTGGAGCCTCGTCCCCGCGTTCCTGGGGGTGGGGGTCCTGGCGATAGGCGCGCGGGATATCGGTAGACGGAAGGGTGGGGAGGAGGACTCGAAGAGCGGGAATGCAGGTCGCCCCCGTCCTGGCCTGCGCGGCCTCGGCCGGGGCTTCGCGGCATTCGTCGTGTGCAGCGTGGTCTTCGAACTCGGCAACTCCGCGGACGCCTTCCTTGTGCTCCGGGCGCAGGAGCGCGGCCTGTCGGTGGCCGGGATCCTGTGGCTGCTTCTCGCCTTCAACGTGGTGTACACGCTCGTGTCGACGCCCGCCGGAGCGCTTGCCGACCGGATCCCCCGCAAGCGGGTGGTGGCGGCGGCCTGGGCCCTCTACGCGCTCGTCTACCTGGGCTTCGCAATGGCGGAATCGGTCACGCACGTGGCGGCGCTGTACCTGCTGTACGGCTGCTATCACGGGCTCGCGGCCGGTGCGGCCAGGGCGATGGTCGCGGACCTGGTGCCGGCCACCCGGCGCGGGACGGCCTACGGGGGGTACGCCGCGGCGATCGGCTTGGCCACGCTGCCGGCGTCGGTGCTCGCGGGCGTGCTCTGGGAGGGCCTCTTCGCCTGGGAGGGATTCGGTCCGGCGGCACCCTTCGTCTTCGGCGCGGCGATGGCTTCGGCCGCGGCGGTCCTGCTCCTGGTGATGGTTCCCGGCGGGCGAGTCAATGGCGCGGCGTGACCTCTCCTCAGTTGCCGCTCGGCTGAAAACGCACCAGCACCGGAAGGTGGTTGCTCGTCGTCTCCCGGTAGTTCGGGATCAGGCGGTCGACCCGGTACACCAGCGTCGATCCCGCCCGGTACCACGCCATCACCTCATTGGACGCAAGGATGTGGTCGATGATGTCGTCAAAACCAATGATCGAGGTCTGGCCCGCGGCACTGAGTTCGGCCGTTGGGAAGCCCCAGTCGGCGGTGGCGTTCACGAATACGCGGTAGGGGGTGTCCCGCCCGAGTGTGATGGACTGGTCCACGTCATCGTTCCAGTCGCCGGGCACAAGAACCAGCGCGTCGGGCCAAGTGGAGTCGAGGTACTCCTTGAGGCCGTGGGCGCCTGCGGCGCGGCGCTCCCAGGAGGCGGTGTCCGCCCTGGCCTTGGCGTGCAGCACGACGACGACCGCGTCATGCGTGGCCCCTTCGAAGGTAAGCCGGGTCGAGACTTCCAGCGGCGGGCGTCCGGCGAAGGCGTGGTCGAGGTCGGAGCGAATGATGCGCGCGGAGACAGGCTGGAGGATCGCCGTCTTGTAGATCACCCCCACCTTGATCTCGTTGATGTGATAGGAGTCGCTGCCGCCGACCACGATCGGGTCGTTGGCGAGCAGGCCGTCGTATCCCGGCAGGTTCTCGATGAGGTTCTCGAAGGCGGTGCGGTTGATCACCTCCTGCACGCCCCACACGTCGGCGTCGGTGCCGAGGATCACGTCGCGTACGCGGGCGATCTGCAGGAGATCGTCCGAAGGCTCCTGGTTGGGAGCGCCGAAGTTGAGGAGGTTCCAGGTCGCCAGATCAATGGTGGAAGCGGAGCCCTGCGCGGGGATCGCGATCGGGTCGGGGAGGGTGGGGGGTGGCTCGGGGGGTGGAACGGTTGGGGGGTCCGAGCCGCCGCAGGCGGCGAGGGTGAGGAAGCAGAATGTAACGAGGACATGACATTCTGTAATGCGACCGTTACGCTGTGGCCGGGCGAACCCGAGGCGGACGAACTCGTTCCGGACCGGCGCGACCTGTTTCTTGCCGTGGCGGCGTTCGGGCATGGGCATGGGATCAGTGGGGGAGTGGATTGTTCGGTTCCGGCGGGGCGATGGAGTCGAGCCGGGCCATCGCCGCCGCGAAGTGCGCTTCCAAACGGGGGATTTCGCGGCCGGCGTACCCGATGCGCAGCCGGGCGACCGAAGCCGTGAGGATGTCGCGGAGTTCCGCGGCGGATTGACGCCGTGCGGTGGGGTCGGTGCTGCCGCGCGCGCCGATCCATATGGGCGCGGTGTGGGCGTAGGGTGAGGTGTCCATCGAGGGCCACCGCGTGCGGCCGCCGCGGGCACGGGCGGCGATCCAGCCGCCCTGGGGGAGGTCGACCGTGCCGGTGAGGGTGCGGTGGCCGGGCGCGGCAATGGCTGGATGGGACGCGACCACGCGGCCGTTCACGATGATGTCGATGGTGTCGACCTCGGTGGCGGTGGCGAGATGGAGGGTCCAGGTGATGGGGCCGGGGGGGACCACGCCGCCGGGCCGGATGCCGTAGACAACGGGTTCCGGGCCGCGGCGTCCCGTGCCGTCGCCGCTGCGTCCCGCCTCACCATTGCCCTGTGCCCCACCGATCCTGAAGTCCAGGAACGGTCCGTTGGTAACGAAGGACCGTCCGGCGCGCAGTCCGTCCAGGTAGGCGGGCCAGTTGCGGCGGTCGCCGGTGTGTATGTACACGCGCGTAGTCCCGACCGCCATCGTGCGGTAGAGGTTGAGCATCACATCGGTCCCGGCGGACGGCGCGATCGTCACCCCGAGGTTGAGGAAGCGGTGCCACAGCGCCGCAGTCCCCTCGAAGCTGCTCCAGAGACACATGACCTCGAGGGCGTCGACATCGCCCATGACCGCATCGGCCACGAGTTCGACCGGAACGCCCCCTGCGCCCGCGGCGAACGGGTCGGGCACCGATACCGGGTGGACGTAGTATCCCATTCCACCAAGGTCGTGCGCGTAGTCGAGCACTTCCGAGTTGGTGCGGTCGTCCGTCCCGTATACCTCGTAGCCCGGTCCCCACACCCACGGCCAATGCAACTCGGGGGTCTCCAGGAGCCCGATGTGACCGAGGAAGTGCGACCGGATCTCCTGTCCGAAACGGATGAAGGGCGCAGCGTCCGCCTTCTGCCAGC
The DNA here is from genome assembly GCA_022826005.1 of Gemmatimonadota bacterium. Classification (GTDB taxonomy): domain Bacteria; phylum Gemmatimonadota; class Gemmatimonadetes; order Longimicrobiales; family Gaopeijiaceae; genus Bin94. The sequence goes on from JAJDVT010000062.1 coordinate 93,792, forward strand.
CCCAAAGGTCCTGGTCCTCGTAGCGGTTGTGAAGGTTGGCGAGGAGGGGAGTCGCGAAGTCCAGCGCCTCGCCCTCCATCTTCGGCACCATGTCTTCGGGGTCCAGGTGGTACGGCCCGCCGTAGTTCAGGTGGAAGTGGTGGTCTCCGGAAGCCCATCCGGCGGCCCGGGCGTCCCAGACCGGCGTCAGCTCCAGAATCACTTCCGTGGTGGAACCGGCCGTGGCCGTGACGGTCGCGGTCTCTTCCGGAGTCGCGAGTCCCTGCACGGCCGATACGGTGACTTCCCCGGCGGGAACCGTGACCTCGATCAGCCCCGGGCTGTAGAAGAAGACGCGCCCGCCGGCTCCGTCGAAGTGAACAGCGCCCTCGTCCGGAACGGCAGGGTGCCCGCTCGGGCCGAGGACGTTGAGGCGCGCGGGCGCGAGTGACCCGGCGTCGGCCGGCGCGGATGTCGCACCGCTTGGCGCCAGACGGGTGCGGATCCGCAAGCGTGCCGTCCCATCGCCCCATTGCCACGCCCGGATCTCCACATCATGCACCGGTCCGCCCGCCGCGCGGATGCGTTTGAGTTGCATGACCTCGCGGTCGTCCGCCTCGGAGTAGTAGATCCATTCCCCGTCGGGACTCCACGCGGGGGTAAGCGGCAGTCCACCGCCGGTCAGCAAGACGGATGCGCCGGGCTGCGCGATGTCGTGCACACGCAGGTGCCACCCGGCCTCGGTGGGCCAGTTCACCGCGATGCTCGCACCCCCGGGCGAGACGGCCGGCCTGGCCATTGAGGCGATGTTCCCGGAGACGAGGACGCGGGCGTCGCTCAGGACCGCCTCGGGAGGGAATGTTTCGTCGGCACGCGCTGCAGCCTGGGGCGCTTCCCCAACGCGCTCTCCAGCGCGGGATGCTTCCCCGCCGCGCGCTTCACCGCCCCGGGACCACAGCTCCACGCGGTCGCCTCCCCGCTTGGCGAGCAGCACGAGGGTGCCGTCCGCAAGCGGTTGCGGCTTGAGTTCGATGCCGGTTTCGGTCGTGACGGGCACCGATTCGCCGGTGGCGAGATCGAGCGCCCACACGTCCAGCGTTCCGGCCTGCCCGGAGGTGTAGTAGAGGGTGCCGCCGTCGGGGGAGAAGGCGGGATCGAGGTCGAGCGCGGGCGTGTCGATCGTGCGGATCTCGTCGCCGGAGGCGGCGTCGGCGATGACGATGCGGGTGTCGTGGTCGTTGTCGCGGACGAAGGCCAGCCGGTCGCCGGAGGGGTGCCAGGCCGGGCGGGAATCCATGCCGCGTCCGGTGGTAGAGCGCCGCGCGGTGCCCGTATTGAGGTCCAGAAGCCAGATCCAGCCCCGTGCCGCGAAGGCGATCTGGCGGCCGTCGGGGGACGGGGCAGGGTCGATGGGCCCGTTGGTGAGGAGGGGGAGTTCGTACCCTTCCAGGTAGACATGATGACCGTACCCGCGGACCTGCGGGTACCGATTCCGCCATTGACCTGTCCCGGGAGCTGGGACAAGAAGGAGGGCCGTGGCGGCCAGGGTGAGCGCCACGCAAGCGGGTCCCGGGGCCCGCCGGGGCAAACACGCGGACCCGGAGGTACGTCGCTTGGACTCCGAGACCTGCCATGCGGCCCCCGAGGCATGCCACGTGGACTCCACCGCGGGCCGCGCAGCCTCGAACGTCCCCCGCGCCAATGGCTTCTTCAACATCAGGACTCCGGCTGGAAAGTGACGGGGTAAGCATCGTTGCCATCGGGCGGGGCAGGCAAGGGTGCAGGTCGTGCTAGCAACTTCCCCCTTGCCATGGCCTCGGCCGCGTGAAGACCATTATTCGTGTCAACGCACGAGCGTCGCCGACCGGCCCATCCCCCGGCGGGTCGACCACCGTTTCCTCGGACCCCACACAACGATGAAGACCACGATCGCCAACGCCACCACGATTCTCGCCCTGTCCGTCCTCTGCGCTGCCCCGCCCGCCCACGCCCAGGACACCCGCGGCAACGTCTTCCACCGCGGCGACGCCATCCCGTGGGGGGAGCCGAACAACGGAGCCCGCTACGTCGCGCTTTACGGCGACATGACCACGGAGGGCGAACCCTTCGTGTTCCGCCTGGAGGTCCAGCCCGGGTTCGAAATCCGCCCTCACACCCACCCCGTCAGCGAGCACCTGACCGTCCTGTCCGGCCGCTTTTTCGTCCAATTGGGCGAGACAATGGACAAGGAGGACGCGACCGCTTACGGACCCGGCAGCTACATCGTGATCGCTGCAGGGGTCCCGGCCTACATGTGGGCCGAAGAGGAGGCGGTCATCCAGGTCCACGGCGTCGGGGCGATGACCACCGAGTTCATCACCCCTGGGGCGCCCGGGGAAACGCGGCCCTGACTTGACCCCCCGGCCCCTCCTCCCCCTCATCACGGCGACCGCCGCCGCGCTGTCGTCCTGCATCCCCTCCGAGGGGCCCACCCTGCGGCGCGGCGACCCGGCCCCGACGTTCACCGCCACCTCCCTGGAAGACGGATCGCCCGTCTCGCTTACGGACTACCTCGGCGAGACCCTGCTCGTGAACCTGTGGGCCACCTGGTGCCATCCCTGCAGGACGGAGACGCCCTACCTCCAGTCCGTCTACGAACGCTACCGTGAGGACGGCCTGCGCATCCTCGGCGTCTCCGTCGACCTGCCGGCCGACTCGGCGGCAGTCGCCCACTTCGTCGAGGAGTTCGGCGTCACGTACGACATCGCGCTCGATCCGGAGGCTACGTCGCGCGACATCTTCCTTGCCCGCGGCCTGCCCACATCGGTGCTGATCGACCGGCACGGCGCCGTCGCGTTCAGCTGGATCGGACACATCCCGGAGGGGGAGCCGACCTTCATCGAGGGTCTGGAGGCCGCGCTGGGGCGGTGACAAGCAGCGAACGGTGCCATGCTTCCTCCCACCGCGCGGACAGCCCACCCGGCCCGGAATCACGTATGACAGTCTTTTCCAATACGGAGATGAGCCTGAACCGGGGGAGGTGCGAGAAGGTGAGGCCGGAGCCCGGAGCAGGTGGCAGTTGATGGAGTTTGATTATCTCCTTGGACGTGGGAGAGAGGCAACCGGCGAGCCGGAGGAT
>JAJDVT010000108.1 GCA_022826005.1 Gemmatimonadota bacterium
GCCGTAGTCCCCAGGCGGAGCACTTATCGCGTTAGCTGCGCTACCGAGGGGGTCGATACCCCCGACAGCTAGTGCTCATCGTTTACGGCGTGGACTACCCGGGTATCTAATCCGGTTCGCTCCCCACGCTTTCGCGCCTCAGCGTCAGGCCACCCCCAGAGAGTCGCTTTCGCCACTGGTGTTCCTCCCGATATCTACGCATTCCACCACTACACCGGGAATTCCACTCTCCTCTAGGTGCCTCAAGACTGGCAGTATCCGGGGACCTCTCACAGTTGAGCCGTGAGTTTTCACCCCGGACTGACCAGCCCGCCTGCGCGCGCTTTACGCCCAGTAAATCCGGACAACGCTCGCCACCTACGTATTACCGCGGCTGCTGGCACGTAGTTAGCCGTGGCTTATTCGCGAGGTACCGTCAGATCTTCGTCCCTCGCAAAAGGGGTTTACAACCCGAAGGCCTTCTTCCCCCACGCGGCGTTGCTGCGTCAGGCTTTCGCCCATTGCGCAAAATTCCTTGCTGCTGCCTCCCGCAGGAGTCTGGGCCGTGTCTCAGTCCCAGTGTGGCTGACCACCCTCTCAGGCCAGCTATGGATCGTCGCCTTGGTAGGCCGTTACCCCACCAACAAGCTGATACGCCGCGACCTCCTCCCTGGGCGAAAGCTTACATGTAGAGGCCCTCTTTGATGCCGCCACCATGCGATGGCTGTATGTCATGTGGTATTAGCCCGGGTTTCCCCAGGTTGTCCCCCTCCCAAAGGCAGATTGGTCACGTGTTACTCACCCGTTCGCCACTCGGCTCCGGATGCAAGCATCCGGTCCTCGTTCGACTTGCATGTATAAAGCACGCCGCCAGCGTTCGTCCTGAGCCAGGATCAAACTCTCCATGATAGATTGCTTGATAGCTCGTCTGAACATTGGATCCTGCGGATCCGTTGTTCGGAATCTGCGTTATTGAACCCCTTCGTCCGCCGGGCAAGACGCCCGGACGGCACGAAAACCGGCGAGACACAGGTGCTCACCGGTGAAGGGCCCGCCCGCTTCTCATGACCTCGATTGTCAAAAACCGTCGGGGATCGAGACTCCGGACGGGCGCCTCGACCCCCTGAAACCGTATCGAAACGCCTGACCCCGTTTCCGGATTTGCTTCCCGCAACGCGGCCCGACATCGACTCGGCGATGACTGGTAGACCACTATCGTACGCAAGTTGCCGGTCGGTGTCAACGGGCTTCGCTGCCAGGGTGGGCGACCGGATTCGAACCGGCGACCTCCGGAACCACAATCCGGCGCTCTAACCGACTGAGCTACGCCCACCATCTGCCCCCTGCCGGAGGCTGCGCACCGCCGATTCGGGCTCGGCGGGATGCTCACCGCGACAGAAAAAATAGTCCAAACGCGGGAGACTGCAAACAGGGGCGGCTTTCTGGCGTGGGGCGAGGCCAGCGGCCGGACACGGGCCCGGGACTTTGCCACGCGCCCCACCGGCCTGTATCCTGTTCGGAGTCCGAACTTCCTCTCCAAAGTCTCCGGAGCGCTCCGCATGAACCACCCCTTCGCCGATACGCGCCTGCTGCTCGTCCCCGCCTGCCTGCTTCTTGCAGCCTGCTCGGCAGGCGACACCCCTGCCGCCGACGCCGATTCCGAGGACGCGACCTCGCCGCTGGTCGCCCGCGGACAGTCTCTGGAGATACCGGGCGATTGGGCCATTCCCCCGGGGAATCCCCTGCACCACGCGACCGCAGGGTTCGCCAAGATCCTCTGCTCCAACGTCTTCCTTTCCGGGCTCGACCCCGCCTTCGCCGCGGAAAACACGGGTTTCTTCAGTTCGCCCCGGGAGATGCGCGGCGCGGTGACCGACACCGTCGTCGACTACGAGAACCGGCGAATCCACCTGACCCTCCCCGATGGAACCGTCAGGTCCGCAAAGGTCCACGGCGGCCAGGGCTGCCTCGCGCTGCCCGTCGGGGAATCGGAGCCCTACTACGAAGCCGTGGAGGTCGCCTCGGCGCTCCCAGATGCGGAGACCACACCGTGGCCGCTGGGCGACGTGCTGCCCGACGAACCCTTCCCCGCGGACGTGGACATGGAGAAGGTGGCCGCAGCGGTGGACGCGGCGTTCGACCCCCCCGACGGACTGACCGCGGCCTTCGTGGTCACGCACCGCGGACGCCTCATCGGCGAGCGCTACCGCGAGGGCATCGACCACACCACGCCGCTCGAGAGCTGGTCCATGGGGAAGAGCCTGACGGGAACCCTGATGGGCGTCCTCATCCACAAGGGGGTCTACGAGCTGTGGCAGCCCGCGCCGGTGCCGGAGTGGCAGGGCGAGGGCGACCCGCGCCAGTCGATCCGGATCGGCGACATCATGCGCATGTCGTCGGGGCTGCGCTTCCGCGCGCCGCAGGATCCCGACTTCGACCCGGAGCGCGGGTACGCGGATCACATCTACGTCTACACGGGAACGGTCAACTCCTTCGAGTGGGCGGCGAGCAAGGATCAGCAGTGGGAACCCAACACCGTGGGCAGGTACCGCAACTCGGATCCGGTCATCACCAACTACCTCGTGCGTCTCGGCGTGGAAGGCGGGCTCGGTGAGAATTACCACCAGTTCCCGCAGCGGCACCTCTTCGACAAGCTCGGGATCCGCAACCTGATCCCGGAGACGGACCCGTACGGGAACTTCCTCCTGCAGGGTTACGAATTCGGCAGCGGCAGGGATTGGGCGCGTCTCGGCAACCTCTATCTGAACGACGGTGTCGCGCCGGATGGCGAGCGCCTGCTGCCAGAAGGGTATGTGGACTACGCCTCAACGCTGGCCCCTGCCTGGGAGGCCGACGGACGGCATCAGTACGGCGGGAGCTTTTTCTGGGTGAACCAGGCGGAACAGTATCCGATCCCGTCGACGGCCTTCTACATGGCCGGAGCCGGGGGACAGACCACCCTCGTGATCCCGTCGCACGACATGGTGGTGGCGCGCCTGGGGCACTACAGTGGCGCCGGAGAGGGCGGACAGGCGCTGCGGCGGGCGCTGGAACTCCTGATGGAGGCCGTCCCGGAGAGCTGAGGACGGTCACCGGGGGGCGGACGCGGGTGGCCGGCGCGGATGGCCCGCGGCGCGGGTGGCCGGCAACTGCAACACGCCCGCCAGGACTCGAACCTGGGACCCTCGGCTTAGAAGGCCGATGCTCTATCCAGCTGAGCTACGGGCGCTCAAGGGAAGTGGGCTGGCCGCTTCCACCGCAAGCTAACCGCCGCCCGCCCCGCGCTCCAGTGCGAGTCTTGTCCAACGACAAGTGAGGTTGAACGGGACGCGGGTTTCCAACGGGAGATGAGGCTGAAGTCCGGGGCGAAGAGATCATTGGAGGATGATCGTGACACTTCGCACCGAACGGATCCGGACCCTCGACCAGATGC
>JAJDVT010000065.1 GCA_022826005.1 Gemmatimonadota bacterium
GCATCTCGTCGAGCGTCCGGATCCGTTCGGTGCGAAGTGTCACGATCATCCTCCAATGATCTCTTCGCCCCGGCCTTCAGGCTCACTTCCCGCTGGAAACCGGCCCCGCGTTCAGGCTCATTTGCCGTTGGACAAGACTCCTTGTTGACGCCCCTGCCGCGACGCTTCTAGCTTCCACTTGTGAACGATTTCACAAGCAGGGTTGCCGACGCGAAGATCCCCGACGCCACCGTCCGTCGCTTCTCCCTCTACCTGCGGTACCTGGAGGACTTCGAGCGCTCCGGGATCAATAGTGTGGCCAGCGGTGTGCTGGCCGAGCGAGGCGGAACCACGGCGGCTCAGGTCCGGAAGGATCTTTCCTTCCTGGGGTCCTTCGGCAAGCGCGGCCTGGGGTACTCCGTCCGGGAGCTGACGGGCGTGCTCCGGGATGTGCTGGGCCTCGACTCGGTCTGGCGGGTCGCGCTGCTGGGGGCCGGGCGCATCGGAACGGCGCTCTTCCGGTACGAGCCCTTTCGTGCGCGGGGCTTCCACATCACCACGGTGATCGACAACGATCCCGGCAAGGTGGGGACCCGGCTGGGCGGCGTCATGATCCGGGGCGAGCACGAACTCGAGTGCGCGCTCACGGAGGACCGCACCGACCTCGTGATCGTCGCTGTGCCCGCCCCGGTGGCGCAGGCGCTCGTCGACCGGGTGGTCGCGGCGGGAATCCGGGCCGTGCTCAACTACGCGCCGGCGCAGCTGCGCCTCCCGGACGACGTAGCGCTGAGGAACGTGAGCATGACGGTCGAGCTCGAGAGCCTCTCGCACGCGCTGACCCGGGTGCGCCGATGCCGCTGACGTCTCCTCCGGGCGCACCCGGCCCATCGCTCCTCCAGCAGGCGTGGGCCATGCTGCGGGAGGGCCCCGCACCCACCACCCACCTCGCCCGGGAAGTCCTCGGCCTCGACGGCCACCCCGGCGCGGCCGCCGCCGCCGTCTTCGCGCTGCTCGGCCGCGACAAGCGCTTCCGCGTCGACGGCGACGGCAGGTGGAGTCTGCGCGGCGGGGCGGTGCGTCCGCCCGGCACGCCCCTGTCCCGGCTGTGCTACGCCGTCGTGGATGTGGAGACGACCGGCGGCAGCTACGAAGCAGGGCACCGCATCACCGAGGTCGCGGTGGTGGAGGTGCGCCGGGGCGCCGTGACGGATTCCTTCCACACCCTGGTGCACCCCGGGCGTCCCGTCTGGTCCACCGCCGAGCGCCTCACCGGGATCACCGACGCGATGCTGGCGGCCGCGCCCGCCTTCGACGAGGTCGCCGAGGAAGTCTTCCGGCGCCTGGCGGGCCGGGTTTTCGTCGCGCACAACGCCGGGTTCGACTGGGGCTGGGTACGCGCGCAGCTGCGCGACGCGCTGGGCGACGTCCCCGAGGTGAAGCGCCTCTGCACCGTCAGCCTCGCGAGGCGGCTCGCGCCCGAACTGCGCTACCGCAACCTCGGTTCGCTGGCGGACCACTTCGATATCCCCATCGATCAGCGCCACCGCGCCCATGGGGACGCGCTGGCGACGGCCCGGATCCTCCTGCGCCTGCTCGACCGGGCCGAGAGCCTCGGGATCGGCGATCTGCACTCGCTGAAGCGCTACCGGCCGCGGAGGCGGGACAGGGGCCAGCGCGACCTTTTCGTCGATTCCGGGCTACCACCGCGCTTTCGCCCGCGTTTATAATGTTGTTCCCCGGCCTGCCGGACCACGCCCAACGCACCTGGAGCCAACCTTGGCGGATGCTGCCACGACACCTGTGATCCTCGAAGGGGTGCGGACCCCGATCGGCCGCTTTCTCGGCGGCCTGAGCCCGCTCTCCGGCCCGGAACTGGGTGCCGTGGCGGTCCGCGAGGCGGTCGCGCGCTCCGGCATCGACGCCGTCGAGATCGATGAAGTCATCATGGGGAACGTGGTGAGCGCCGGGGCCGGGCAGGCGCCCGCGCGACAGGCCGCCGTGAATGGAGGGGTGCCCGCGAGTGTCCCCGCCGTCACGGTGAACAAGGTGTGCGGGTCCGGGCTGAAGGCCGTGATGCTCGCCGCCCAGGCCGTCCGGGCCGGAGACGCCCGCCTGGTCGTGGCCGGAGGCTTCGAGTCCATGTCGAACGTCCCGTACTACCTGCGCGGGCTTCGCGGCGGGGTGAAGTTCGGGGACCGCACCCTGCAGGACGGACTGGTGCATGACGGGCTGTGGTGCTCCTTCGGGATGTGCCACATGGGCGGCCACGCCGAGTACACGGCCGCAAAGGCGGGCGTGAGCAGGTCCGACGCCGACGCCTTCGCGCTGCAGTCGCACCGCAGGGCGGTGGCCGCGATCGACGGTGGCCGCTTCGCCTCGGAGATCGTCCCGGTCACGGTCCCGGCGCGCCGGGGCGCCGCGGTCGTGGTCGACACCGACGAGAGCCCGCGGCGCGGCACCTCCCTGGAGGCGCTCGGGCGCTTGCGGCCCGCCTTCAGGCGCGACGCCCCCGAGGGACTTGACGAACTGGTCGTGACCGCCGGCAACGCACCGGGTCTGAACGACGGTGCCTCGGCGCTGCTGGTGGCCAGCCGCGAGTACGCGGAGGCGCACGGCCTGCCCTTCCAGGCCGTGATCACCGGCTACGCCGCCGGGGGGACCGAGCCCCGCAACCTCTTCTTCGCCCCGGTCGTTGCGGTGCGCAGGCTGATGGAGCGGGAGGGGACCGCCGTGGGGGACTACGACCTGGTGGAGATGAACGAGGCGTTCGCGGTTCAGGCGATCGCGGACATGCGGGCGCTGGGGATGGACCCCGGGCGCGTGAACGTCAACGGCGGGGCGGTGGCGCTCGGACACCCGATCGGCGCCTCCGGGGCACGCATCCTGGTGACGCTGCTGGCCGCCATGGACGACCGCGGTGCAGGAACGGGAATGGCAACCCTGTGCCTGGGCGGGGGGAACGCCGTCGCCCTGGCCGTGCGAAAGAATTGACGAGGCCGACGAAATGATGCAACCCGATATGATGCGATCCGAAGCGAAACACCGGCTTGCCGTTCCGGCGATCCCGATCGGCCGGCCCATCGCGCTGCCGCTGGCCGTTGCGCTCTTCGCCCTGCTCACCGCGCTGGGCGCCCACGTCGCGGTGCCGCTCGGCGTCACCCCGGTCCCCATGACCCTGCAGACGCTCTTCGTGATGCTTGCCGGGGCGCTCCTCGGGCCGGTGGCTGGAGCGGCGTCCCAGTTGCTGTATCTGGCCCTGGGGGTGGCGGGCGCGCCCGTATTCGCGCTGGGCGGGGCGGGCCTCCCCTGGATCTTCGGGCCCACCGGAGGCTACCTCATGGCGTTCCCCATGGCCGCCGCGCTGACCGGATGGATCGCCGGACGCGAGCGGAAGGTGCTGCGGGCCACCTTCGCGTTCCTCGCGGGGACGGTGATCATCTTCACGCTCGGCGCCGCCTGGCTGTCGGTGGTCACGGACATGGGGCCGGCCGCGCTCTTCGCCGCGGCTGTGCAGCCGTTCCTCCCCGGCGCCGCCGCCAAGGTGGCGATCGGAGTCATCGTGATCCGGCTGTACCATTCCCGGATGGGCCGCAAGCGGGAAGCGAAGGCTTGAGCGGCACGCCTTCCAGTCCCTCGCCCCCACGAGCGACCCCCACCGCTCTCCACAGGGTCCTCGGCGCCCTGCTGCGCCTGGGCGGCTTCGCACTCCTGTTCTCCGCCGTCCTGGTCGCGGTGATCTTCACCGCCGGCGAGACGGAAAACCTGCTGGTCCAGGGCAGTGCGATGTGCCTCGCGGCGCTCGCGGCGACCCTGGTGCTCCTCAGGCTGGACGGCCGCCTCCCGCTGGTGGAGGTGGGCCTGCACCGCCATGGCGTGGCCGGCCACCTCGGGCGCGGATTGGCCTTCGGCGTCTTCATCGTGGTTCCGGTAGTGGCGCTGTCCATGCTGGGCGGCCTCAGGTACGGACCCGACGGGGGCACGGTCGTGGAGTATCTGGCCACGGGCGCCTGGACCACACTGGTCCTGTTCTTTCCCGCCGCCGCGGAGGAGATCCTCTGCCGCGGATACCCGCTGACGGTCCTCGCCGACCGTTGGGGGAACACGGTGGCGCTGGTGCTGACCACGCTGGTCTTCTCGGTGCTCCACGGCGCGAATCCCGAGGTGGGCGGTCTGGCACTCTTCAACATCGCGCTGGCCGGGCTTCTGCTCGGGATCGTCCGCATCGTCACGGGCAGCCTCTGGGCCGCCACCGGCGTGCACCTCGGCTGGAATCTCGCGACCGGCTTCCTGGCCGATCTCCCGGTTAGCGGCCTGTCGCTCGTCGACGCCCCGCTCATCGAGGTGACGCAGCCCGGCCGAGGCCTGGTCACCGGCGGTGCCTTCGGCGTGGAAGGCGGCCTGGCGTCCACCGTTGTGATCTTGCTGGCCATCGTCTACGTGGTCCGGCGCGCCCGGCGCGTCCCGCCTGAACCTGGTCCGGAGGATCCCTCCCGCTCCGCGCTCCCCGCCGAGCCATCCCCCGGCGGGCCGTCCCCTGCCCAGCCATCCCCCGCCGAGCCAACCCCCGGAGCGGCCCGGTGAAGATCGAACGCGTCGCGGTGATCGGTGCGGGCACGATGGGAAACGGGATCGCCCATGTGTGCGCGCTGGGCGGGCTCGCCGTGTCGCTCGTGGACGCCCACGCCGGCGCCCTGGACCGCGGAGTCGCCACCATCGAGCGCAACCTCGGCCGGCAGATCGCCAGGGGGAGGATCACGGAGGGGGAGCGGGGCCGCGCGCTGGCGCGGATCGCGGGGGGGCGGTCGCTGGACGCCGCTGCACGCACAGACCTGGCCATCGAGGCGGTTCCGGAGGTCGAGGCGCTGAAGCGCGAGATCTTCGCGGAGCTGGATCGCGTCACCCCGCCGGGGACCATCCTCGCCTCGAACACCTCCTCGATTTCGATCACCTCGATCGCCGCGGCCACCCGCCGTCCCGAGAAGGTGATCGGGATGCACTTCATGAACCCGGTCCCCGTTATGAAGCTGGTCGAGGTCATCCGCGGCCTGCGCACCGGCGACGCCACCACGGCGGCGGTCATGGACCTTGCCCGCGCGCTCGGCAAGACGCCGGTCGAGGCGCGCGACTTCCCCGGCTTCGTCTCCAACCGCATCCTGATGCCGATGATCAACGAGGCCGTCTTCGCCCTGATGGAGGGCGTCGCCGAAGCCGAGGGCATCGACACGGTGATGAAGCTCGGGATGAACCACCCCATGGGCCCCCTGGCGCTCGCGGACCTGATCGGCCTCGACACCTGCCTGAACATCCTCGAGGTGCTGCACCGCGAGCTGGGCGACGACCGCTACCGCCCCTGCCCGCTGCTGCGTCAGTACGTGGCCGCCGGGTGGCTGGGGCGCAAGTCGGGCCGGGGCTTCCACCGCTACGCGCCGCCCGCCTGATCCATGCTGACCGCCGAGCAGGAGGCGATCCGCGAGCTGGCGCGCGACTTCACCGACAGTGAGATCGTGCCGCATGCCGCGGCGTGGGACCGGGCAGGCTCCTTCGACCGCGGAGTGCTTGCCCGGCTGGGCGAACTGGGGTTCCTCGGCATGCTCGTGCCGGAACGCTACGGCGGCCTGGAGCTCGACGTTCCCACCTACCTGGTCGCGCTGGAGGAGCTGGCCCGGGGCGACGCAGCCCTGGCGCTCACGGTGGCCATCCAGAACGGACCCGTCCCCGCCATCCTTCTCGCTCACGGGAGCGAAGCGCAGAAGTCCCGCTGGCTCCCCGACCTCGCTTCGGGAGCGAAGATCGCGGGCTTCGCCCTGTCGGAGGCGCAGGCGGGCAGCGATCCGGCCGCGATGACCACCACCGCCGCCGGGGACGCAGGCGGGTGGACCCTCCACGGGGCCAAGCGCTGGGTCACCAACGGAGCCTCCGCCGACCTGATGCTCGTCTTCGCCCGCACCGGGGAAGACGACCGGGGCAAGCCGGCCACGGGCGCGTTTCTGGTGGATACCGCTTCCCCCGGATACCATGCCGGCAGGCGCGAGAAGACGATGGGCCTGCGCGCCTCCGAAACGGTCAGCGTGGAGCTGGATGCGGTGGAGGCGGGCGGCGACCGGCTGATCGGCGACCCCGGCCACGGTCTGCGCCAAGCCCTGGAGGCGCTCGATCTGGGGCGGCTCGGGATCGGGGCGCAGGCGGTCGGGATCGCCCGGGCGGCGCTGGAGCACGCCGTCCGCTACGCGCACGACCGGCGGCAGTTCGGGCGTGCCATCGCTTCGTTCGGCGGGGTGCGGAGCAAGCTCGCGACGATGGCCGCGCGCGTTGCCGCGGCGAGGGCGCTGGTGATGGAGGGGGCCCGGGCATGGGAGGCGCTCGAGGGGGCCCGGGTGCGGAACGCCCGCGACGGGGTGAGTGCACCGGTGTCCGGCGACGTCACCGGCAGCGGCCAACTCCCGGTGACCGCGCGTTCCGCCATGGCCAAGCTCGTTGCGAGCGAGACCGCCACCTGGGCCGCGGAGGAGGCGGTCCGCATCTTCGGAGGTTACGGTTTCATGCGCGAATATCCGGTCGAGAAGCTGATGCGCGACGCCAAGGGTACCGAGATCTACGAGGGGACCAGCGAGATCCTGAGGCTGGTGATCGGCCGGTCCCTGAAGCCCCGGGAGGCAGCCGTTGGAACACCTTGAAAGGGCCGATGCGCAGGTCGCCCGCGCGGTTCGCAACGAGACCACCCGGCAGCTGGGGCAGCTGGAGATGATCGCGAGCGAGAACTTCGTGTCGCCTGCGGTCAGGGAAGCGCTGGGGACCGTCTTCACCCACAAGTACGCGGAGGGACTGCCAGGGCGGCGCTACTACGGCGGATGCGAGTTCGCCGACGAGGTCGAGGAGCTGGCCCGCAACCGCGCGACGCGTCTCTTCGGCGCGGATCACGCCAACGTCCAGCCCCACTCCGGGGCCCAGGCCAACATGGCCGCCTACTTCGCTTTCCTGGAACCGGGCGACACCATCCTGGGGATGAACCTCAGCCACGGCGGCCACCTCACCCACGGCTCCCCGGTCAACTTCAGCGGGCGCCTCTTCAACGTGAACGCCTACGGGGTGCGCGAGGAGGACGGGCGAATCGACTACGACCAGGTGCGCGACGTGGCCCGGCGCTGCCGCCCGAAGCTGATCATTAGCGGCGCGTCGGCGTATCCGCGCACCCTCGACTTCGCGGCGTTCGCCGGGATAGCAGCCGAGGTGGGCGCCGTGCACGTCGTCGACCTCGCCCACATCGCGGGGCTGGTCGCGGGTGGCCACCACCCCAGTCCGGTCCCGCACGCGGATGTCGTCACCACGACAACGCACAAGACGCTGCGCGGCCCGCGCGGGGGGCTCGTCCTGTGCCGTGCGGAACACGCCGGGAGCATCGACAAGATGGTCTTTCCGTTCATCCAGGGCGGTCCCCTGATGCATGTGATCGCGTCCAAGGCCGTGGCTCTGGGCGAGGCCCTGACGCCGGCCTTCCGGGACTACGGCGCCCGGGTCATCGCGAATGCGCGGGTGCTGGGCCGCACCCTGACCCAGCGCGGCGTCCCCCTGGTGTCGGGCGGCACCGATACGCACCTGATCCTCGTGGATCTCCGGGACCGGGACTTCACCGGCAAGAACGCGGAGCAGGCACTGGAGCGCGCGGGCATCACCGTGAACAAGAACACGGTCCCCGGCGAGACCAGGTCGCCCTTCGTCACGTCGGGGCTGCGGATCGGCACCCCGGCGCTGACCACGCGGGGCATGGGCACGGAAGAGATGACCCGGATCGGCGGCTGGATCGCCGACATCCTGGACCGCCCGGGCGACTCCGCCCGGATCTACGGGATTCGCCGGAAGGTCGGTGAACTGTGTGCCGCCTACCCGCTCTACGCCTGAGGGCTTCCGGCGCCGCGTTTGGCGGCTTCGGTGCGCAGGTGTAACTTTCGTGCATGAACGCATGCGAACCCGTTGACGTGCTGACCCGGCTGCAGGAGCGGTATCCCCGCTTCCACCGCTGCGCCTACGGCTTTCTCCTCGATGCGCTCCACCATGTGATCTCGATGCAGGAGGAGCGGCGGCACATCTCGGGGCAGGAACTGGTAGAGGGCACGCGCAAGCTGGCGATTGCGCGCTTCGGGCCCCTGGCTCGCACCGTGCTGGAATACTGGGGCATTCATTCGACCGACGACGTGGGCGAGATCGTTTTCGCGCTCGTCGAGACCGGTGTTCTTGTCAAGCAGGAGGAAGATCGGCGGGAGGATTTCGAGGATCTCTTCGACTTCGAGGAGGTATTCGATCACGACTATCCCTGGAGTGTGGCGGAAGCGTAGGAGTCCGGGGACAGACCGCCGGCCAGGGTGACGGCTGCTGGCAGTTCCTCGCCTGCCGTTGTAGTTTCTGCGGACAAGGCATCGAGCGTGCGGGGTTTCGCACGGGAGACCACGGTGGTCGGTAGCGACCGGAATGACGCGGGGCCCCAGGGTCCCTCGGCCAAGCAACGATGAGGGGCTGATGAACAGGTTGTCGGAGAATGGCTTTGCGGCGTGCAAGAAGTGTGACCAGGGACTTCTGCTGCCGATGTCGGACTACGGCAGGGACGGAGCGCCGATCCGGTACAAGGCGTGGGTGTGCTCGAACCCGGACTGCGGTTTCAACATCCGCATAGACAACGGCGAGATCACCTTCGGCCGGTCGATCGGGCAGAGCTACAAGTAGGGATGTCCCCGGGCCGTTTGCGGGCCCCCACCGCCGGGCAGGCCGCCGGTTTTGACCGGTTCGCGATTCGCGAACGCGGAGTTCCCGAGCCCGCACTGATGGAAAACGCAGGGCGCCAGGCTGCGCTCATCATTCAACGCCTCTTTACCCGGGGACCGGTCGTGGCCCTTGTGGGCTCGGGCAACAACGGGGGCGATGCGCTGGTGTGTCTGCGGGCTCTCGCCGCGTGGGGGCGCCCCGTTACCGCGGTCACCGCGGGCAAGCGGCCGCATGCGGACCCGGTGCTCCACGGATGGGATCTGCCGACCTTCGAATTCGATCCCGCCGGGGGCGGGGAGGCGCTGGCGCGGCTGCTCGGGAGCGCCGCCGTTGTTGTGGATGGACTGCTCGGCACCGGGATCCGGGGTGCACCGCGCGCCGGATACGCCGCCGCGATCGAGGCCGCGAACCGGGCGGGTGGTGATGCGGTGGTCGCGCTGGACGCCCCCTCGGGCGTCGACGGGGACAGCGGGGAGGTGCCGGGAGCCTCGATTCGCGCCTCGCTGACCATTGCGTTCGGCTGGCCGAAGCTGGGGACGCTGCTATACCCGGGCCGAGCCCGCTGCGGCCGGATCGTAGCCGTGGAGATCGGATTCCCGCCGAACGGCCCGCGGCATGGCGAAGAGTGGGCCGAGCTGGCGACCCGCGGCTGGGCTGCGGAGCGGCTGCCCCGCCGGCCTCCTGTCACGCACAAGAATGCGGTTGGCACCCTGGCCGTTGTGGCGGGGTCGGAGATGCCCGGCGCGGCCGTGCTGGCGGCAAGGGCCGCATTCCGTGCGGGGGCCGGGCTGGTGCGGGTGTGCTCGTCGCGGCTGGCGGGGGATGCGATCGCCGAGGTTCCCGAGGCCGTCTTCGTGGACGCGGCCGACCCGGGGGCGCTGCGGGCAGCCGTCCGCGCGAGCGACGCGGTCGCGGTGGGGCCCGGGCTCGGAACCGGGGAGGAGGCCGCGCGGCAGCTCGCAGCGGTCCTCGCGGCGTGCGGCGAGCGCCCCGTCGTGGTCGACGCCGACGCCCTCACCCTCCTGGCCCGGGGCGTCCACGGCGGCATCCCCGCGCTGGGAGGCACCCGCGCGGCGGTCACGCCCCACCCGGGGGAGATGTCGCGGCTGACCGGCCGCACCGTGGCGGAGATTCAGGCCGACCGCGTCGGCACGGCGAGGAGCTTCGCCGCCGCCCACGGGGTGGTCACGCTGCTGAAGGGTGCCCCGTCCCTGGTGGCGGCCCCGGACGGAGGGCTCCTGGTGAGCGCCACCGAGCACACCTCCGCGCTGGCCGTGGCCGGAATGGGAGACGTGCTCACGGGGGCGGCCGGCTCCTTCCTGGCGCAGGGGGCGGATCCGGTGGCGGCGTGCGGGCTGGCGCTGTACGTCACCGGGCGGGCGGTGGCGGAGAGCGGGCTGGGCGCCTCGCTGACCCCCTCGGACGTGGTGGAGGGGATGGGGGCCGTCCTGCCCGGGCTCGCCGGGGAGACCGCACACCCCTATCCCCTTAATACGAATCTGCCGTTTCCTTTCGTCACCTTCGACCAGGCGAGCCCCCGGTAGCGGCGGCCCCGGTGGACGACAGGCCCCCCGCCGACGCCGATTCCGCGGACGAGGCCCGCCCCGGCCGCGGTCGTCCGGTGGATGAGATTTGCCCCGGCCGCGTTCGCCCGGTGGATGAGACCGCGCTGGTCGAGCGGCTGGCCGGCATCGGCTGGAAGGGGAGCCGCGCGGTGGTCCTCGGCCCGGGGGACGACGCGGCGGTGCTGCGCGGCGGACTGGCCGTCTCGACCGACCTGATGGTCGAGGGCGTTCACTTCCGCTTCGACTGGGTGACGCCCACCGAGGCGGGGTTCCGGGCCGGCGCGGCGGCGCTGAGCGACATGGCGGCGATGGGCGCCCGGCCGGAGACGCTCCTCGTGTCGATGGCGCTCCCGGTGCGCGATCCCGCGCTGGGCGAGGCCTTGCAGCGCGGGGTCCGGGCTGCCGGCGACCGGGTTGGCGCCGCGATCGCCGGGGGGGACGTGAGCCGCGCTGCGGACGCGGTGGTGCTGGACGTGGTGGCGGTGGGGCGCGTGCGCGACGGGGGAGTCAGGCGCAGCGGGGCCGGGCCGGGCGACGATCTCTGGGTGTCGGGGGTGGTGGGCGGGGCGGCGGCGGCGGTGGCTGCGTGGTCGCAGGGCGGGGAACCCGGCGCCGCAGCGCGCGCCCGGTTCGCCGCGCCGCCCGACCGCACCGGGCTGGGGCGGTCGCTGGCCGCGCAGGGGCTGGCCAGCGCGATGATCGACATCTCCGACGGTCTGGTTCTGGACGCCAGGCGGATCGCCACGGCCTCGAGGGTGGGCGTTCACATCCGGCGCGACCGCGTGCCGGTCGACGCGGCGGCCGGCGCGGACTTGAATCAGGCGCTGCAAGGGGGCGAAGATTATGAACTGATGTTTACGGCTCGCCCGAAGGGGAAGGCGCGCATCCAGGCCCTCGGACGGGAGTTGTCGGTGCAGCTGACGCGAATCGGAACGGTCGCAGAGGGGGCGGATGTTGCCATCGAAGACAGGGAACGCCGCCGGAGGCCGCCTGGCCGGGGCGGCTACGATCACTTCCGGGGCCCTTCGTCCACGAGCCGGGATTGACGATGAGCACACCTCGCCGTCTCCGTGCCCTGCGCTCGATCTGGACCTACCTGGTCGCCGGGCTGTCCACCGCCTACGTGGGTGGATCGGTGATCCTGTACCGTTACGTCTGGCCCAGCCGCTTCCGGCGCTATGCGGACCGCTCCACCGCCGACTGGAGTTCCATGGTCCTCCGGGGCGCCGGGGTGAAGTCGGTGATCGAAGACGCCAAGCACCTCGGCCGCGACCGCGGGCAGGTCCTCGTCTCCAACCACCAGAGCTGGTTCGACGTCTTCGCCCTCGCGGCCGCACTGCCGGTGAGGTTCAGCTTCGTGGGGAAGAAGGAGCTGTCGAAGGTTCCCTTCCTGGGGCAGGCGTGGGAGAAGGTCGGACACATCGCGATCGACCGGTCGGACCACAAGGCGGCGATCGAGTCGCTCCAGCGGGTCAACGAACAGTTCCGGGCGGGGAGGACCATCATCATGTTCCCGGAGGGCACGCGATCGCCCACCGGAGAGCTTGCTCGCTTCAAGAAGGGCGCCTTCGTGATGGCCATCAAGTCGCAGGTGCCCGTGGTTCCGGTGGCGGTTACGGGAACCCGCGCGATCATGGAAAAGGGCGACTGGATCATCGCGCCGGGCACG
Source organism: Gemmatimonadota bacterium (assembly GCA_022826005.1). Lineage (GTDB taxonomy): Bacteria > Gemmatimonadota > Gemmatimonadetes > Longimicrobiales > Gaopeijiaceae > Bin94. The sequence continues at coordinate 11,968 of JAJDVT010000065.1, forward strand.
GCGACCATCCGGGTGGGCGAGCCGATCAGCACGGAGGGATTCACCCTGGCGGACCGCAACCGCCTCTCCCGCGAGGCGCACGCCGCGGTGGCGCGGCTCCTGAACGGAAAGCCGGAGGCATCGTGTCCGCCATCGTAGACGTCCGCGGTCGCGAGATCCTGGACTCGCGCGGCAACCCGACCGTCGAGGCCGAGGTCGTCCTCGAGACGGGGCACAGGGGGCGCGCTGCGGTGCCCAGCGGCGCCTCGACCGGCCGCCACGAGGCGGTCGAGGTGCGCGACGGCGACCCGGACCGATACCTCGGCCGGGGTGTGCGGGGCGCGGTGAGGAACATCCGCACCGAGATCCTCGGCGCGGTCCGGGGGTTCGAGGCGCGCGAGCAGCGCGACCTGGACCGCACCATGACCGAGCTGGACGGAACCCCCGGCAAGGGACGCCTGGGGGCCAACGCGTTGCTTGCCGTGTCGCTGGCCGCGGCCAGGGCGGCGGCGTCCGAAGTCGGGCTCCCCCTCTACCGGTACCTCGGCGGCGAGGGCGCCGTCACCCTTCCCGTCCCGATGATGAACATCGTAAACGGGGGCGCGCACGCCTCCAACAACGTCGACATCCAGGAATTCATGGTGCTGCCGGTCGGCGCGGCGACCTTCTCCGGGGGACTTCGCATGGGCGTCGAGGTGTTCCACGCGCTCAAGGGCGTGCTCACACGGGAGGGGAAGAGCACGGCGGTGGGGGACGAGGGCGGATTCGCCCCGGACCTGTCGTCCGACGCGGAGGCGGCCGAGGTGGTGGTGCGGGCGATCGAGGAGGCGGGATACCGCCCGGGCGAGGATCTGGTACTGGCGGTGGACGCCGCCGCGTCCGAACTCTTCGCGGGTGGCGTCTACACCTTCCGCAAGTCGGCCGGGGAGTCGCTGACCACGGCGGGCATGAACGATTTCTGGGAGGCGATGATCGGCCGCTTCTCGCTGGCGAGCGTCGAGGATCCCCTGGATGAGGACGACTGGGAGGGATGGACTGCGCTGACCGGGCGGGTGGGTGCCCGTTGCCGGATCGTGGGTGATGACCTGTTCGCCACCAGCCTGCGGCGCCTCGAGCGCGGGATCCGCACCGGGGCCGCGAACTCGATCCTCGTGAAGGTCAACCAGATCGGCACCCTCAGCGAGGCGCTGGACGCCGTGCGGGCGGCGAAGGAAGCCGGCTTCGGGACGATCATCTCGCACCGGTCCGGCGAGACCGAGGATGTCACGATTGCGGACCTGGCCGTGGCCACCTGTACCGGTCAAATCAAGACGGGCTCCCTGTCCAGGTCGGACCGCACTGCAAAGTACAACCAGCTCATACGCATCGAGGAGGAACTCGGGCCGGAGTCCCGGTATCCGGGTATCGGTGCCTACCGTTTCCTTCCTCCCTAGGCCAT
>JAJDVT010000132.1 GCA_022826005.1 Gemmatimonadota bacterium
GCATCTCGTCGAGCGTCCGGATCCGTTCGGTGCGAAGTGTCACGATCATCCTCCAATGATCTCTTCGCCCCGGCCTTCAGGCTCACTTCCCGCTGGAAACCGGCCCCGCGTTCAGGCTCATTTGCCGTTGGACAAGACTAACCCTAGCGGAAAACCCCCGGCCACGCGACCTTTCCCTCGCGCAGATCGTGCGGTCCATCACCGAAAGGAATCGAATGATGGCACGCACGAAACGAAGTCGCCGGAGCTATGGCGCCGGCGAGTGGGGCCGGAACCGGGTGAGGATCTTTCCCGATCCCAAGACCGGCCTCTTTCAGATTGAGTGGCGCGAGAACGGCCGAAGGCTGAGCCGGTCGCTGAAACACCGCGACTGGGCGCGCGCGAAGAGACAGGCGGATCAGTTCGCCGCCGGGTTCATCGACGCGCCGAGCGGCAAGGCCGAAGCCAAGCCCGAGCCGCTTACGCTGGAAAGGCTCTTTGACATCTACGGCAAGGAGGTGACGCCCGCGAAGGGCGCTCATACCCGGCAGCACGACCGGACATCGATGCGGATGTTCCTCCGCTTCTTCGGACGGAACCGCGACCCGGCCACCCTCTCCCAAAGGGACTGGGACCGCTTCATCCGGGAGCGGCGGGCTGGCAGGATCGGTCCGAGCGGGAGGCCCGTCGCGGACCGGACCGTCGAATACGACCTGAAGTTCCTGATCGCGGTCCTGAACTGGGCCGCGAAGTCCCGCGACGAGCGGGGGCGGTTGTTGCTCGACCGGAATCCGCTCAGGGGGCTCAGGACGCCCACGGAGAAGAACCCGACCCGGGTGGTGCTCGCCGAGGAGGAGTACCGGGCGCTCCTGAAGGTGTCGCGCCGGGTGGACTGGCGGTTCCGCGTCGCGCTCGTACTCGCGCATGAGACGGGCCACCGAATCGGGGCAATCCGCCAGCTTCGCTGGTCGGATGTCGACTTCGAGGGCGGAACCATCGTCTGGCGCGCCGAGCACGACAAGTCGGGCTTCGAGCACGTCACGCCCGTCACTCCCGAGGCCTTGGACGCCTTGAAGGAGGCGCGAAGTTGGAATCCCTCGACCGGGGATGCCCCGATCCTGCCCGCTCCCCGGAGTCCGTCAGCCTGTATGGGAGCCGCGTTGGCGCAGGGATGGTGGGACAGGGCCGAGAAGCTGGCGGGGCTGGAGCCGAAGCCCGGCAGGGGCTGGCACTCGCTACGCCGCAAGTTCGCCTCCGACCTGATGGACCAGCCGTTGAAGGTGCTCTGCCAACTCGGCGGCTGGAAGACGGCCAAGACGGTGCTCCGGTGCTATCAGAGGGCCGACGAAGGACAGCTTCGGAAGGCCCTGGAAGACCGCCGCCGGGCTCGCGGCTGAAATCGAGAACGGCGGGAGTCAATCAGCGGGAATCCGGGCTGTCGAACATGCAAACACGTTCACCGCAACAAGATGCGAAACTTCAACCACATGTCGGCCCGGCGCCTCGCCTCCCTCGGTGCTACGCGGGGATTATCCACGGACTGCGAGGTCCTCCTCACTGTTGCGACCGGCAGCCCGCAGCGAAACAGCTCCGCCACGGACTGCCGGTCCATCCCGCCGATTGCTAGTTGAAGGGCGAGGCGTTGTTCTGCGCGAGCACCCGGTTCATGTCCACCCCGATCGTCACCATCGTCTGAAGCAGGGGCGCGTCGGGACCGTCGCCGTCGTACAGCTCCACCGGCGAGTAGATATCCATCGCGTAGCGCGGCGCCACGGGAACGAATCCCGGGACGACCGGCACGGTGCCCGGGCCGCCTTCGCTGATGTTGGGGTTCTGGTCGATCTCACGCAGCATCATCGGGAGCTTGATCCCCAGGTCGGCGAGTCTCCTTCCCTCCAGGAAGAGGATCTCCTGCCGCGCGAGCCACAGCGAGTGCCACAGGTCGGACGTTTCCGTCAGGGCCGTGACGCTATCGGCGTCGAGCGAAGTCCCGGAAATGGCGGGAATCGTGAGCCCGTCTCCCGGGCGGTCGAGTACCAGGCCGGCCCGGTAGGGGCTGTTCGCATCGGCGCGCACCAGGATCTCGGAGTCGCGCGGACGCAGGCTCAGGTCCGCGTTGCGGCGTTCGTCGATGTCGTCGAAGGAAACGGTGCCGCGCGTTCCGGCGAGCTCTATTGCGTTTGCCAGTTGGCTCTTCGCCCCCGCAAGGTCGCCCGACGCCAGCGCGACCTCCGCCAGGATCAGGTGCATCTCCTCCGCCTTCGCGATGGGGATGGCTGCGTCGCGCGTCGTGTATTTGGGGTCCAGGAAGTCCAGCCGGGGCAGCGGCTGCATCTCCTGAAGTGCGCGCAGCACCAGGAAGAACACCGACGTGTTGCTGATCGAACCCGCGTCGTAGGAGGGTGCAAAGAGGAAGCTCGCGTCGGCCGAAAGCACCGCACTCGCCGCCGCCGCCGCCCCTCCCCTGTCACCCTGGAGACGGTAAGCGCGTGCCAGCGCCGCGTTTGCCTGCGGTCCGAAGCCCGTCGCCGCCTGCAAGTCGGTCACGGCCCGGTCCAGCGCAACGTCGGAAGGCTGCGGGGCGCCGTCCTCCTCGAGCGGCACGAAGGAGAAGACCTCGCCCATGGTCAGGTACGCCATGCCCCGGTAGTAGCGGGCCTCGGCCACCAGTTCCGCCGGTGCCCCGGCATCGTTCGGCGCGATCTCGTCGATCACGAAGTCCGCCAGAGCACGCAGTTCCTGGACGTTCCAGTACACCCCGGTGGCGCTCGTCCCGGTCGAGTTCATGATGTCCGGGGTGATCTCGTCGGGGGCGTCCAGCGTCTGGATGAGCCCCGTGCCGTGAATCGAATAGTTGTCGGTGACGACTTCGGCGACGACGTAGGCGTTGATCAGGCGGGCAAACTGCGCCCTGAGCCCGGGCAGCAGCGCCTCGGTCGGGTTGGTCGCCTGCGCCAGGTCCTCGTCGGTGGTCGTCGGATTGTTGACTCCGGTGGGGTCGACGGCGTCGCAACCACCGGCCGCCAGGACGCCGAGAAGCATCCCGGCCGCGGCCAGCCGTCGCCGCCCGGGGATCGATATGTTCCTGTTCATCATTCTATCTGTTCTCCGTTGTATGCCGGCCATTAGAAGACCACCTCGACACCGAGTTTGAACTGCCGGTTCGGGGAAAGGGTCGCACTGGTCTCGCCTCCCAGCTGCAGTCCGCCGCCGGAAAGCCCGTTGAGCTCGCCGTCGACGATCTCGTTCCCGGACCAGATCCACAGGTTGCGTCCGCTCGCAAACAGCGAGGCACGGCCGGCGCGGATGCTGCCGGCAACCCCCTCGGGCAGCACATACCGCACCGCGACCTCTCTGAGCTTGAAGAAGTCGCCGTCGTAGAGGAAGGCGCTGCGGGCCGCATTCTGGCTGTACTTGCCCTGTGCGGCACCGCTCCCGTCATACCGGATCGGGAAGGCGTACTCGCAACCTTCGGCCGCGCCCTCTTCCATCCCGCAGCGAACGCGCTCACGCCGGTAGATGCCGTTGAAGGTGGCCCAGACCGAGCCCCAGTCGAACACCTGGTGACCGGCGGCCCAGTCCGCCAGCGCGCTGATCGTCAGGTTGTTGCCGATCCCGATCGTGGTGTTGAAACTCCCGCTCTTGTCCGGCACCGGGAATCCCCCGGTGAAACCGCGCTCCGAGCCGTCCGGCAGGCCGTCGCCGTTGGTGTCCACGGGCATGGTCACCCACCACGCGCCCACCGGGCCGCCGCGGCATTCGCCGTCGACCATTCGCCAGCAGCCGGTAACGCGCTTCTGGGATCCATCCGCGCCGAAGTCCGCCACGCCGCCCATGTCGGTGACCTCGTTGTGCGTGTAGCGGAAGGTTCCGCCCAGGCTCCAGGCCAGCTGCCTGGTATTCAGAACGTCGAGGTTGGCGCCCAGCTCGATCCCGCGGTTCAGGATCTCGCCCACGTTCTCCTGCTGGGTGCCCTGGCCGGTGACCGGCTGGCGCGGCACCTGGAAGAGCGCGTCGGTGGTGCGCGCGTCGTAGACGGTCAGGTCGATCCCGATCCGGTTGTTCCACAGCGCGGCGTCGATTCCGGCCTCGATCGTGGAGGTCTTCTCCGGGCGAAGCTCCGCGTTGCCGGGGTTGGCGAACCTCGGGGCCGACTCCCCGCGGAACGAGATGGCCGAAAAGGTCCGGTCCTTGAGGAAGGCGCCCGGGAACCGGCCTGTCTGCCCGTAGGCGGTGCGAAGCTTGAGCTGGTCCACGAACGGCAGGCTGACGTCGTCGGAAAGGATGTACGACCCGGTGGCCTTGGGATAGAGCTCGGTGTCGATGTTGTCCCCGAAGCTGGAGCCGGCATCGATGCGGAATCCGCCGCCGAGGTAGAGCTTGTTCCAGAAGCTCAGCTGTTCGTCCACGTAGAGGCCGCCGTTGAACACCTCGACGTTGCCCTCGAAGGCGGTGATCTCCGCCGCGGCGTCGAAGTCGAAGGAGCCCGGCAGGGCGAAGCCCAGTCCGTTGCCGTTGATGATGCTCTCGTCTTCGCGGAACCCCTGCACGCCGACGGTGAGGGAGGACCCGATGCTGCGGTCGGAACTCTCCCAGGCATAGGTCGCGCCCGCGTCGAGCGACACGGAGGTGAAGGAGCGGTCCCGGCGATTGAGCTGGCCGGTGGGTTCGCCCGGCGTGAAGCCGATCGGGTGGTAGATCCGCTGCTGGTTCGTCCGGTTGTCGCTGCCCACCGTGAGCTTGGCGGTCAGGTCGTCGCGGATGTTCCAGCGGGCGCCGGCGGAGAAGATGAACCGGTTGACCCATTCGTCGATATCCGGCATCAGGAAGATGTCGTACGCCTCCTGGAGGGTGGCGGCTCCCGAGAAGAAGAGGGCGTCACCGACCTCGAAGGTGGTGATCGGATCCTCGATGGAGGAACCGTTGTAGAGCCTCTGGAAGTTGTGGCGGACGTAGCTGCCCGAGAACTCGAGGGTGAAATCCTCGCTGAGCGACGCCTGCAGACCGCCGCGCAGGTTGTAGTTGGTGCTGGCGTCCTTGGGCTGGGTCCCGGTGCGGTCCTCGAGGCGGCCGCTGACGCTGTAGGTCACATCGGCGGTGCCTCCGCTGACGCCCAGGTAGTAGTTCTGCGTCTGGCCGTTCTTGAAGTACTGATCCTCGAGGAAGGTGGCGGTGACCTCGCCGGACTCGACGCGGTCGGGGAAGATGACGCCGGTGTCGAAGATGTACTTGAGCTCCGGCACCTCGATCCCCTGCTCGATGCGGGCCGTGATGCGCGGCGCGCCGGGTGTGCCCTTCCTGGTGAAGATCTGGATCACGCCGGTGGCCGCGTCGGACCCGTACAGTGTCGAAGCCGCGCCGCCCTTGGTGATCTCGATTCGTTCGATGTCGCTGGTCAGAATGTCTGCGAGCGCGGAGGACTGTTCGCCCCCGGTGCCCGCCGCGGTCGACTGGTCGTTGTCGATCCGCACCCCATCGACGTAGATGACCGGGGTCTGGGCGCCGAACACCGAGGAAATGCCCCGGAAGTTGATCAGCGACCCGGTGCCCGGCTGCGCCGAGGTGGCGTTGACTGTCGCGCCGGCCACGCGCCCCTGGAGGAGCTGGTCGACCGACTGGACCGGCGCCAGCGCGATGTCTTCGGTGGTGAGAACCTCGACCGACGTGCCTAGCGCGCGGCGTGCGGTTTCCGCCCCCACGCCGGTAACGACGATCATGTCGAGTTCGATCGCCGTCGGCGACATCTCGAATTCGATGCTGGCCGTCTGTCCGGCCGCCAGGGTCACGTCCTGTTCGGCCTCGATGTACCCGATGAGGGTCGCCCGCACGACATGTTCGCCGGCAGGCACATTGAGGAGCAGAAAGTTGCCGGCCGCATTGGTGAGCTGTCCGATTCCGGTCCCCTCGACCAGGACCTGCGCGTTGGACAGGGGACGCCCGGACACGGCGTCCAGAACCTGGCCCTGGATTACGCCGGCTTGACCCTGGATCGGCTCCGGGACCCCGCCCGCCACCGCCACAAGCGTTGCAACGGCCGCAAAGGCCCTCAGTAGTCGTTGGTAGTGCATGATTATCCTGCCTCCTGATTTGGTTGCGTTTGCAGCGGTCGATCCGCCCCCTTCGGGCGACGCCGCCAATTCGGGAGTGCGGATGACTCCTCTCCCAGTCCCGCGGAACGCGGGGATTCGCCGGTATGCGGCCACGCGGTGCGGCCGGGATTTCACGGCGTTGCGATCGCAACGGTACCTGCTACACATCCAGATTGCGCACGTACCTCGCGTTTTCCTCGATGAAGCGTCTTCGCGGCTCCACCTCGTCGCCCATCAGCCTGGAGAAGATGCGGTCCGCCTCGGCGGCGCTCTCCACCGTCACCCGGAGGATCGTGCGCGCGTCCGGATCCATGGTCGTCTTCCACAGCTGGTCCGGATTCATCTCGCCCAGACCCTTGTAGCGCTGGACCGAAATCCCCTTGCCGTCCTTGCCGTTTGAAAGGCGGCTGACTTCCTGGTCCCGCTCCGCGTCGCTGAACACGTAGCGCTCCGTCTTCCCCTTGTGAACCCTGTAGAGCGGCGGCTGCGCGATGTAGACGTACCCGCGATCGATCAGTTCCCGCATCTGGCGGAAGAAGAAGGTGAGGAGGAGCGTGCGGATGTGGGCGCCGTCCACGTCGGCGTCGGTCATGATGATGATCTTGTGGTAGCGGGCCTTCTCGATGTTGAAGTCCTCGCGGATCCCGGCCCCGATCGCGGTGACCATGGCCCGGATTTCGTCGTTGGAGAGGATCTTGTCGATCCGCGCCTTCTCGACGTTGAGGATCTTGCCCTTCAGCGGCAGGATCGCCTGGAAGGAGCGGTCCCGGCCCTGCTTCGCCGAGCCCCCCGCGCTGTCACCCTCGACCAGGTAGATCTCGGAGAGCGCCGGGTCGGCGATCGAACAGTCGGCCAGCTTGCCCGGCAGCACCCCGCCCTCCAGTCCGCTCTTCTTCCGGGCCAGATCGCGGGCCTTGCGGGCGGCCACCCTGGCCCGCGCCGCCTGCAGAGACTTCTCGATCAGCGCCCTCGCCGACCTGGGGTTCTCCTCCAGGAAAGCCGACAGGTGTTCGTTCACGGCCGTCTCGACCGCGCCCCGCACCTCGGAGTTGCCCAGCTTGGTCTTCGTCTGGCCCTCGAACTGCGGCTCCATGACCTTCACGCTCAGCACGCAGGTCAGTCCCTCGCGCACATCGTCGCCCGAGAGGCTTTCGTCCTTCTTGAAGATCCTGTTCCGGCGTGCGTAATCGTTGATCGTACGCGTCAGCGCCGCCTTGAACCCGGTGAGGTGGGTGCCGCCCTCGTGCGTGTTGATGTTGTTCACGAAGGTGTGGACGTTCTCCGAGAAGCCGTCGTCGTACTGCATGGCCAGCTCGATCTGCGCCTCGGGCCTGTCGGTCTCGAAATGGATCACGTTGTCGTGCACGGGCGAGCGGGAACCCCGCAGCCAGGTCACGAATTCGGCCAGCCCCCCGTCGTACCGGTAGACCTGCTCGACCTCGTCGTCGGTGCGCTCGTCGCGCAGCTCGATCTCGAGCCCCTTGTTGAGGAACGCCAGCTCCCGCAACCGGGCGGACAGCCTGTCGAAGCTGAACTCCAGCTCGGTGAACACCTCCGGGTCCGGCTTGAAGGTGACAAGCGTGCCCTGACCCCGCGCGGTCCCCAGATCCGCGAGTTCCGTGGTCTTGATCCCGCGCTGGTAGCGCTGGTGATAGCGCCTGCCGCCCCGCTTGACCTCGACTTCGAGCCACTCCGACAGCGCGTTCACCACGCTTACGCCGACCCCGTGCAGGCCGCCGGAGACCTTGTAGGAGCTCTTGTCGAACTTGCCGCCCGCGTGCAGCGTGGTCATCGCCAGTTCGACCCCCGGGACTCCCTCGGTCGGGTGCATGTCCACGGGGATTCCCCGGCCGTCGTCCTCCACGCTGATCAGATCGCCGGGCCGAAGCACCACGCTGATCGAGGTGCAATGTCCGGCCATCGCCTCGTCGATGCTGTTGTCCACGACCTCGTAGACGAGGTGGTGCAGCCCCCGGGACGAGGTCGACCCGATGTACATCCCCGGCCTCTTGCGGACCGCCTCCAGCCCCTTGAGGACCTGTATCCGTCTCGACGTGTAGTCGCCCGCCCTGCTTTTCATGGCCATGCTCATACCTCTGAGATCATTGCTCCGCCAGTCGGAACCGGACATCCCCGATGGCCGGCCCGGCTCTGGCCCTGTTGACCCGCTCAAGTATCAGGGGGCGCATCATCGCCAGCTCAGCAAGCCACGCGCTCGAGATCACCTCGACCACCAGCGTGTCCCCCCGGACCTCGACGGGCCTGGTGACCCGGCTGACCCTGGGCCCGACTGCGCCGGTCCATTCGTCGAGTGCCCCCAGGCGCCCGAGCGCCTCTCCCAACCCGGTGCGGTCCAGGTATCCGGCCAGAACATCCCCAACGCGCTCGGGCTTTCCGACCGCACGGCGCGCCTCCCTTGCCCCCGTCACGCCGCGATCACTCCCTTGCGGATGTGCCAGCACGGCAGGCTGCGGCCCGGCAGCCGCACATCCGCCTCCCTGGGCACGGTCAGGATCACCTGGCCGGTCCCCTCCTCCGCAAGCAGCCTGGCCAGGCGGCCGGCGCGGCCGGCATCGAGCTCGGCGAAGGCATCGTCAACGAGGAGGATCGGCTCCGCACCACGCTGCTGACGGATGGTGGCTGCCTCGGTGAGACGCAGCGCGAGTGCGGCCGTGCGCCGCTGCCCACCGGATCCGTAGGCCCGCGCCGGGAGGGCACCGCCACCGGTGGAAACCACGACGAGGAGCTCGTCCCGGTGCGGTCCCGCGCCGGTGCCGCCAACCCGCGAATCCCTCTCCCAGCACTCGTCCAGGCGGTCCCGGAAGTGTTCGCGTAGCGCGCTCCCGGCTGACACCGGCTCATCCGCGCCATCCCGCGGCCCGCCGGGGGCCAGATTCGGCCGGTAGCGGACTGTAGCGGAGTCACCACCCGAGATGGTCTCGTAGTACCGTGTGAAGTGCTCGGCCCACGCCGATACCCACTCGCCACGCATGTGAGTCAGCCGGGCGCCCGATTCGACCAGTCCATCCTCCCACGGGCTTGTCCACTCCCTGGGGACCGGCCCGCCCGAACCCGCACGCAGTGCCGCATTGCGCTGTGCCAGGGTCCTGCGGTACTCCTGCAGCGCTTCGAGGTACCCACGCCGGTTCAGAGACAGGACGATATCGAGGAAACGGCGACGCACGCCGGGCCCGCCGCTCACCAGACCCGCGTCCGACGGCGAGAAGACGACAGCCCCCAGCCTGCCGAGGGCGGCCGAAATCCGGACTGCGTCATTTCCATCCACCGTCACCTTCTTGCTCCTCGTCTTCCTGTCGAAGCCCGCCGCCACCGTCGCCGGCTCGCTGCCGTCCACGGATCCCCGGATGTGGAACACGTCTTCCGAAAAGGCCGCCAGCTCGACATCACCCGCACCCCGGAAGGAACGGAAGCTCTCCAGGTAGTAGATCGCTTCGAGAAGGTTCGTCTTCCCCTGCGCGTTGTCGCCGACGACCGCCACCCCCTCCGGGGGAAAGTGCAACTCCTGGATTCCGAGGTTGCGGAAGTGGCGCAGCTCCAGTTTCCTCAAGACCACGAACGGGAGTGGAAACGGGGTAATCCGTACATCCTTGAATGTAACAGGAAACCACGTGGATCAGGCTGCGTGGGCACACTTCCCGCGAGGCCCTGGTTCGTCGCCCCTATTCGCCCTTGAAGGCCGCCTTGCGCTTTTCCAGAAACGCCGCCATCCCCTCCTGCATGTCGCCGGTGGAGGCGAGCAGACCGAAGAGGCTGGATTCCAGTTCCTGCGCGTGCTCCATGGTGCTTTCGACCGCCTCGTACATCGACTTTAACGCCATCTCGAGTGCGACCGGCGCGTTGCGGGCGATCCGTCCCGCCAGCTTCCGCGTCCGCTCCATCAGTTCCCCGTGCGGGACCACGAGGTTGGCGAGACCGATCTCGAAGGCGCGATCGGCGGTGATCATGTCGCCGGTGAGCACCATCTCCACCGCGCGTCCCAGACCGACCAGCCGGGCGAGCCTCACTGTCCCCCCGTAACCGGGAATGATCCCGAGCCCCACCTCCGGCAGGCCGAAGCGCGCCCGCTCGCTCGCGACCCGCAGATGGCATGCGATCGCCAGTTCGCAGCCGCCGCCGAGCGCGTACCCTCCCACGGCCGCCACGACGGGCTTCGGGAACCGCTCGATCCTGCGCAGGACATCCTGCCCCTCGCGGCTGACGGCGACCCCGGTGCGCGGGTCCATCGTCGCGAGCACGCCGATGTCGGCGCCGGCCACGAATGCCTTGTCGCCCGCTCCGGTTAGAATGACCGCCCGCACTCCCGGATCTCCGCGCAGACCGGCAAACGCGGTGTCGATCTCCGCGATGACCTGCGGATTCAGAGCGTTGAGCTTCGCCTGCCGGTCAATCGTGACCGTGGCGATGGAGTCCCGGATTTCGGTCCTGACGCAGGGGTCGTCGTTCATGGGAGGGCGTTGGGGGGGGAGGTCCGGAAGGGAAACAATGGAAGCTAGCCGCGTTCCCGGGCGCTTGTCACCACCAAATGGGACCGATTCCGCCCCGGGCGTAGCAATCTCCGGCGACCTGCCTTACCTTCCGCAGGGGTCGGCGGTCCCGCAGTGGCCGGCGGCGCGCATCAAGGACACAGGCAAGAGGAACCATGTCGCGTTCTCTGAACAAGGTGACGCTGATCGGCAACGTCGGAGGCGACCCCGACGTGCGCACCACCGCATCCGGCAGTCGCGTCGCCAAAGTGTCGCTGGCTACCAGCCGCCAGTTCACGGACCGGTCCGGCCAGCAGCAGGACCGCACCCAGTGGCACAGACTCACCTTCTTCGGAAGGCTCGGCGATGTCGTGGAACAGTGGGTCAAGAAGGGCGACCGCCTCTTCGTCGAGGGAAGGCTCGAGTACTCCCAGACCCAGGATGAACAGGGTGCCACGAGATACTGGACCGACATCATCGTCAACGAAATGATCATGCTGGGATCCGGCGGCCCCGGGCGAGGCACGTCGGATGGGGCGGCCCAGGGCCCGGGAAGCTACGGGAGCCAGCGTTCGACCCGCCCGCAACCGCCAATCACCGAACCCGACGACGACCTGCCCTTCTAGCGAGCCGTCCCGACACCCACCAGCGAGGAAGGCACCTTGGCCAACGACGCGATCGAGATGGAAGGTACCGTTACCGAGGTACTTCCCAACGCGAACTTCCGGGTCAAGCTCGAGAACGGCCACGAAATCCTGGCGTATCTCTCCGGCAAGATGCGGAAGTTCTACATCCGGGTGCTTGCCGGCGATCGCGTCAAGGTGGAGATGTCCCCGTACGACCTGACCCGCGGCCGGGTCACCTACCGGTACAAGTAGCCGACCGGCCCGGCCGGTGCCTGCAGCCGGCGTCAGTCTTCCGACCGGTCGTCTTTCGCGTCTTCCTCCGACTCCCACAACCCCAGGAGTTCCGGATCGTAGCGGGACGGATTCTCCCGGTAGGCCCGGGCCCAGTCCTGGAATTCCGGCAGGTTCAGCCGCTCCCGGATCTTCCGGGTAGCGAAGCGGATGGCGTCATTGTAGGAAGCGGGTGCCAGCCGGTTCACCGCGCGGGCCTCGGCCTCGGCAAGCCTGTAGACTTCGGTGGGTGGCAACGACAGCACGGCATCGGCCACCTTCGCCGAGCAGTAGTCTCGGTACTTGGCCCGGAGTACAGGATCTTCGTCTCGCTCCACGATGTCACCCTCCCGCCACGAAGACAGCCTCCCACCCGGCCCCCGCCGGATCCGCGTACCATATACGCTAACGGCTGAAGTTCATTACGGCGGCAAACGGAATGTCGCCACTCCTGCAATGGGTGGTCAAGGGGCCGGAACGCGTCACCGAAACATTTGATCTTGCCGAGTGTCGGCAACTGTTGAGCGAGTGACGACCAGCCGCCGGGCAACAAGTCGAAGGATGCCTGACCCTACGCGAAGCTGGACGCGGAATCCCCGGAGGCCTCCATGACCCGCCCTTCGCGGGCCTCGGCCTCCCTGAGTCGACGATAGATGGATCGCCGGGTAAGCCCGTACTGAATGACCCGGCTCAGGAAATCCGGGTCGGACCGCTGCACCTCCTCTGCTTCCGTCGCAATGTCATTGGGGAGACGAACATTCAGTTGCACGGATCGCGTGTTCCACATCCCTGGTTTCATCCCTGGCTCGTATGATTCGGAAAGCGATTTTTCTCCAAAAAATTATCCCGGACGCGGATCGCCGACGGTCTGCCCGGCCGGAGGGTGGACCATCGGCGCTGATCACGAACGGACCCTAACACTACGTTCCGGCGGCCCGGCATGCAAGAAAGTCCCCCGACAAGACCCTATCTGACTAAATCCTTATAAGACAAAGACTTAGAAAATATGAACGATCGGGTAATCCACTTGTTTCCCGACGAAATCAAAGTCCTTCCGCTACCTTTCCGATACTGAGCTAAGTGGCAAGCTGATAAGCAGTTGGAAGGACGGCGATCAGCCCGCGAACCAGACAGGGCAAAACACATTTTTCCCAAAAATCAGGGGATTCCGGATCGACCCTCCGAAGGCCGCCACCGGGGCGATTTCAGGGCAGAACGGACCTCAGAAACGCCCCCAACGTGGCGCGGTCGAACTCCCTGAACCTCCGCTGCACCTCCCTGGCGGTCTCCTCGAGGAAGATGTTGGCCGTGTGGTGGCGCTTGGCGGCACCCCGCCGCCGGAAACGGAGGAACCCGCGCCAGACGGCGCCGTCACGAAAAACGTGCAGCGATACGATCCAGGACCGGCCCGCGTAGTTGAAGTGACGGTCTTCCAGTCGTCCCGGCTGCCCCACGCTCGCCGCGTGCGGACCTTCGTTGGAGTCCTCGATATGGCAGAGCGGATACTCCTCCCGGTCTGCCAGCCAGACCTCGAAGGGTGGCAGCGGCAGCAGTTGTTCGGCAAAACGCACCAGGGTAGCCATTGGATCCTGGGCATCGTGCAGTCCGCGCGCCCGCGCCCACTCGCGCGCCTCGCCATACAGTTCGCGCACGGCCTCGCGCGGCATGACGTGCAGGAGGCGGGCGGCTTGGCGGCGGCGATAGCCGTGGTACTTCAGGTACAGCACCTCGGTCGTTTCCGCCGGGTGATCCCGTGGTGCCTTCCAGCTCTGTGTCCATGCCTGTTCGCCCATCTGCTCCGCCGCTCCTCGTCAGTGCACCGACAACGCCGTATCGTCGAATCCCGGGGTCGCGACCCCGAACCCGGTGTCTCCGAAATCCAACTTGTCCAGTGTGGCCCGTTCGCCGAAGGTCGACGTCAGACCACTGACCGTTCCAAACCGTTCCGGCTCGAAGCGCGCAACGAGGCGGCCAAGGCCGCGGCGCACCGTACGGAGGCTCGCGAGCACCTCGTCGAAGGTGACCGGAATACCGAACCGGACCCGCTGGACTTCGTACGGTCTTCCCCCTCGCTCCCGGGAGGTTTCCATCCCAAGGCCCCCGAAGGCTTCCCGGAGTGTCCGCCCCAGTCCGCTGGCACCCGTGCTATCCGGGGTTCTGAAGACCAGGGAATTCGCCTCGTAGTCGAGGTGGACCCGGGTGATCACGCCGGGGGCCGTGACAATCCGCACCACCGTGCTTTCGTGCAGATCCAGGTCCTTGCAGAGATCGCGGAAGCCGATTCTGAGAAGAATGGGGCGCGTGAGCGGCGTGAAGCCTCTCCGGTTGAGGACCCGCAGGGCCAGATCGAAGCAGTAGCGGCGCAGTTGTGCACCGCGCGCCGGGTGCTTCTCGCGGGCGTCGCTGAGTGCCCGGAGATGAGCGAGTGTGGGATCGTAGACCCAGTCGAGGACCACCAGCTCGGTAGTGAGGTTCAGGTACTTGACCTCCGCTGAGCCCAGATCCACGGCCCGCGCCGACGAGGCAAACCGCCCGGCAACGACTACCGCAAGCCCGATGTCGCGTATGTGGCCGCCGGGGTGGTGAACCTCGTGGACATCGCGGTACTGGACCACCGCCCGGGTCAGCGGCAGGTCGCAGATGCCAGGCACGTCGGCGAGGGCAGCCGGGCGACTTTCCGTGGCGGTCACGTGCTGCATGTTCAGCTCCGTTGCGGGCGGAGTCGTAGCCACCGTCAGCCGGCAACCAGCGGGTAGAATCGCCGCCGCTCCCGGGGCGGGGAACTCCACCCCGGCTGCCGGGGGGTCCAAATGATAAGCATTTGTTTCCCCGGACCGCAAGCGGGGGGGGTCGCACACTCCGCGCGGCGCAGCGCGCGTGCACGGCAGCCGGACCGGACAGCGGGGGGTGGATCCTGGCTGCAGCGCTTGCCCCGTGCCGCGTCCGGGTCTATCATTAGCGTCCATTTCGGGATCCTCCCGGGACCGGATCCGCCTGCCGGCGCAGCAAGGGGGCGGGTCCCGGAGCGTTCCCGACCCACCGTACACGCGGGATCTCAAGCGGGGTGATCTGGTTGGAAGTCTTCGTCAAAGAGAACGAAAGCCTGGAAAGGGCTCTTCGCAGGTTCAAGCGCAAGGTGCAGCGTTCGGGCCTGTATTCGGAACTGCGCAAGCGCCGCTTCTACGAGAAGCCGAGCGCCCAGAGGAAGAGGAAGAGGGAGGCGGCGATCCGCCGGGAGCGCAGGCGGCAGCGACGGGGCCGGCGGTAGTGCCCGGTGTGATCCGCGGAAGCGGGCCCTCGTAGCCGGTCCGTCCCGACGTCAGGTTCAAGCCCCGCTTCCGGGGCTGGCCTCACACCTTCAGCGCGACCGGTCCCTCCGGCGTCCAGTCGTAGAATCCCGCGCCCGTCTTGCGTCCGTACCTTCCCATGGTGACCAGCCGCCGGAGGAGGGGAGGAGGGGCGTAGCGTTCCTCCCGGTACTCTCCGTACATGATTTCGGCGACCTGGCAGAGGGTGTCGAGACCGACGAAGTCACACAGGGTGAACGGCCCCATCGGGTATCCGCAGCCCAGGGTCATCGCCGTGTCGATGTCCTCCACGGTGGCGACGCCCCGCTCGAACTGGCGGATCGCGTCGAGCATGTAGGGGACCAGGAGCAGGTTCACGACGAACCCGGAGTTGTCGCGCGCCGCGACCGGAACCTTGCCGACGCGCCGGGCGAATGCGCGGGCCGCGTCGAAGGTCTCCCGGCTGGTCACGATGGTGCGCACCACCTCGACAAGCTTCATCACGGGGACCGGGTTGAAGAAGTGCAGACCCACAAAGCGATCCGGGCGCGAGGTGGCCGCCGCCATGTCGGTGACGGTGAGAGAACTGGTGTTCGACGCGAAGATCGTCTCCTCCGGGCAGACGGCGTCCAGGTAGCCGAACAGTTCGTTCTTGGCATCGAGCGACTCGACGATCGCCTCGATGACGAGGTCCCGGTCGGCAAGGTCATCCAAAGAGGTGGTGAACGTCATGCGCGACAGGGTTTCGTCGCGGGCCGCCGGGTCGAGCTTCCCCCGGGAGACGGCCCGCTCCAGCGACTTCTCCACTCTCCCCCGCCCTGCCGCGAGCGCCTCGGAATCGATCTCCCGCACGACAACATCGCACCCGGCCCTGGCCGCGACCTCCGCGATCCCGCTACCCATGAGGCCGCACCCGGCCACGCCCACTCTTGTGATCTCCAATTCGGATCTCCTCCGGTTGAAACTGTTTGTTGTGGAGCGGTCACCCTGTCGGGCGCCGCAGGTTCCGCCGGGCCCCACCCGGGTCAGCGGTCCCTCTTCATCATCTCCCGGGCGACGCCGTGGAAGTGGCGGCGGACCCACCTTCGCCACGCCGGCGGCGGCGGCTCCAATCCCCCGGGACTCTCGATTCCGTCGAGTATCCCCTCCACCTCCAGGTGTATCTCCCGGAGCCGCCGCTGGAACCCCCGGCCGGCCAGTACAGCAATCCCGAGGGCTGCCGCGCTTCCCGCCACGAGGCCACCCACCGCAGCGGCTGTAAGGGAAAACACCGTGGCGATGGCGGCGGCCGCTCCGTATCCCACTGCCAGTCCCACGATCCCACCCCCCAGCACTGCTCTGCCGCGGTAGTCGCCGCTGATCCCCGGGTCGACCAGAATGTCGACCTGTGTGGTTCCGTCGGCGAGCTCATCGAGGCGCACTTCCACCAGGCGCGCGGCCGCGACGTAGTGCTGCCGGGAGGTGGAGCTCGCCGCCCGCGCCACCCGCGACGCCCAGTCGATCGCGGGACGGTACTGGAGAAGGTCGTCCCGGCGGCGCACCCGCTGCAGCAGCTGGCCCCCGGCCAGGAACTCGTCGAGCTCCCGGCGGACGGCGGCGCGCGGCCGCCCCACCGCCCGCGTCCCCCGCACCTCGCCCGCCTCGATCAGATCGTGTATCCCGCTCCTGCCCCGGGGTGCGCGGCCACCCCCCGTGCGCAGCTCCGTCAGCGCCCTGCGCACATGGTGCTCCGGGAGCCCGGCCTCCCGCCCGATGCGCAGCACCTCGGCATCGGTGAATTCCCCCTCCACACCACCGGGTTCCTCCCCGGCCAGCTCCGACGCCCGGCGCATCACCTGGTCGAAGTCCCGGCGCGATATCGCCCGCCTACCGCTCATCGGTGCCCCCGGCCGCCGCTCACCGCGCCCGCACCACCCTCAATACGCCTCGACGACCACCGCACCACCCTGCCCCCCGCCGATGCACGCCGCGCCGAGCCCGTACCGCGCCCCGCGGCGCCGCAGCTCATGCAGCAGGTGCAGCGTGATCCTGGCCCCGGAGGCGGCGAGCGGGTGCGTGATCGCGATCGCGCCGCCGTTGACGTTGGTGCGCGCGGGATCGAGCCCGAGCTCCTTCTCGACGGACTTGTACTGCGCGGCGAACGCCTCGTTGATTTCGACCAGCTCCATCTCCTCCAGGGTCAGCCCCCCCGCCGCCAGCGCCTTGCGGGCCGCCGGCGCGGGTCCGATCCCCATGATGCCCGGGTCCACCCCGGCGAAGCCCCACGACACCAGGCGCCCGATCGGCGCGGCGCCGCTGGCGTCCGCCCACGCCCGGTCCGCGATCACCACCGACGCCGCCCCGTCCCCGATCCCGCTGGCGTTCCCGGCGGTTACGAGACCGTCCTTCTTGAAATACGGCCGCAGGCGGGCAAGTCCTTCAAGCGTGGTGCCGGGCCGCATGTGCTCGTCCACGGCGAACCGGACCTCGCCCTTGCGGGTCCGCACCCTCACCGGCGCGACTTCCGCGTCGTAACGCCCGGCATCCCATGCGGCCTTTGCCCTCGACTGGCTGTTCACCGCCACCTGGTCCGCCTCCTCGCGGGTCACGGCGTACTCCTCCGCCAGCCCCTCCGCCGTCTGGGCCATCGTCAGGCCGCAGTGCGAATCAAGCAGCGCCTCCCACAGCGAATCCTCGAACCCGTTGCCGGCCGGGCCGAGGCGGAGGTCCCCCCAGCGGGCCCCGCGCACCACGTGGGGCGCCTGGCTCATCGACTCGGTCCCCCCGCAGAGCGCCACCTCCGTGCCCCCGAGAAGAATCTCCTGCGCCCCCGAGACTATCGCCTGGAAGCCCGAGCCGCACAGCCGGTTGACGGTCAGGGCGCCGGCCTCCTGCGGGACGCCCGCCCGCAGTCCCACATGGCGCGCCAGGTAGATCGCGTCGGCGGACGTCTGCAGCGCGTTGCCGTAGAAGACGTGGCCCACGTCGGCCGGCTCGACGCCCGCCGCTGCAAGCGCCGCCTCGGCCGAAAGCACCCCGAGGTCGGTCGCGGTGAAGTCCTTCAGCGAACCGCCGAAGGTGCCGAACGGCGTTCGCTTGCCGGAAAGAAAGACCACCTCCCTGTCGAAGCCCTGTGTTCCCATGAATCCTCCCCGTCGTAGTCGTTGTTCATGAAGACCCGCGCCGGGTCCCGCGGGTTCCCGATGCCGGCCCCGGACGCGCCGTCAAAGCTAACAGCCCGCGGACAAAATCCCCCCGGCATTCGACCGGCAATGCATCCGGCCTGGACGCTTCGCCTCACCCATCGGCAACGTAAGGAGAACTTTACATTATGTCATGTTCAGTATACATATGACGCCTCCTGGGCTGCGCTCTACGTTGCTCCTCAGCCCAATAGCGTTGCTACCGGCCCCTCGTCGCTCCTTGCCAGCCCGGCGCCTCGCCGCTCTCGGTGCTCGCGGGGCTTTGTCCACGGACTGTAACAGCCCGGGGCCCCTCAATCCCGGAGCCGTGCGGCCATCCAATCCCCCACCTCCGTGGTCTTCGCGCTCCCGCCCAGGTCCGGGGTGGTGACGCCATCCCTGAGCGAAGCCGCGATGCACTCGTCCACGTCGGCGGCGGCCTCGTGCATCTCCAGATACTCCAGCGCCAGCGCGACGCACCCCACCGCCGCCAGCGGATTCGCGATCCCCCGGCCCGCGATGTCGGGCGCCGATCCGTGCACCGGCTCGAAGAGCGCCCAGGAGCCGGGGTTGATGTTCCCCGAAGGCGCGAGCCCCAGTCCTCCGGTGACCTGGGCCCCCAGATCGCTGAGGATGTCGCCGAAGAGGTTCGAGGTGACCACCACTTCGTAGCGCTCCGGCCGGCGGACGAGGTCCATCGCCATCGCGTCCACGTACATGGCGTCCTGGGTGATGTCCGGGAAGCCGGCGCCCACCTCCGCGAACACGCGCCGCCAGAGCGCGCCCTCGTGCACGAGAGCGTTCGCCTTGTCCACCATGGTCACCCGGCCCCGGCCCGTGGCCGCCGCGTGCTCGAAGGCCGCCCGCACGATGCGCTCCACGCCCGGGTAGGTGTTGAGGCTCTCCTGCGTGGCGACCTCCTCGGAGGTGCCGGCCTTGAAGCGGCCGCCGAGTCCGGTGTAGAGCCCCTCCGTGTTCTCGCGGAAGAAGACGATGTCGGTGGCGGGATCGGGGTCGCGCAGCGGCGACAGCGCCGGGATGAGGAGCTTGCAGGGGCGGAAATTGACGTAGAGGTCGGCGTAGAAGCGGAGGCCGAGCAGGATGTCGCGCGTGTGCGCGTTGTCGGGGACGCGGGGGTCGCCCAGGGCGCCGAGCAGCGCGCCGTCGTAATCGCGAACCAGGCGGTCGCGCTCGTCCCCGGTGATGGTGACGCCATCGCGGAGATAGCGGTCCGCGCTCAGGTCCCACCAGTCCAGGGCGAGGTCGAGGCCGTGCCGGTGGGAGGCCGCCGCGAGGACATCCGCCGCCACCGCAATGACTTCGGGGCCGATCCCGTCGCCGCCGATGACCGCGAGGCGGGCCTGCCGTCCGGGCGTCCCCTTGCCGGGCAAGGCCGGAGTCCCCGCCCGTCGGGCTACGGGACCCTCCCGAACATGATGTTGCAACGCGGACAGAAGAAGTCCTTGCCGCGCCGGGCGAGCGGAGGCCCCAGTTCGCCCCGGGGGCAGAGCGGATCCAGTCCTTCTTCGGCCTGGAGCCTCACCTTGCGCCGTTCCCTCCACGTGCTGATCCGGAGCGGGAGCTCGAACCGGAGTGCCGATGTCTTGCACTCGAAGAGAATCGTGCTGGTCCCGTCAGCCTCCTGGCGCGCACCGAGTTCCATCAGGAATCCCCCCATTGGGGACGGGACTTGCCGCCCGCTGCAGTGGAGGCGTTCCATTTTCTTGGCCTGATCCAGCTCTTCGACGCCGAAACCCTCGCGCGCAGGCCTGGCGCCGGCCTGCTGCTTCGTGGAACCGCTCAACTTGATATCCTTTTCTTCGCCGCCCCCGTGCGACGAATCGCTATTCCGGCCGCGGACGGATCCGCACGGATCCGCGCAGAGTCCGTCCGCGGGCTGTTATCTCTCGTACAGGTAGGCCGATGTCTCGTGGCGCGCCTCGCCGTCGACACACACCGCGAACCTCGCTCCGGACCAGATCGCTGCCCCGCCGTACTCGCCGTTCTTGTTCACGGCGTAGTAGTTGACGTTGAAGCCGGGCAGGCCGCGGTCGTTGCGGAGCCTGGGTTCGGTTGTGAAGGTCACGATGCGCCGGAGTGCCTCCAGACAGGCGTCGGTGGGGGACATCCCCGCGCGCATCATCTCGACGACGGTGTGGGAGCCGCATGTCTTGATCACGGCTTCGCCCCGCCCGGTGGATCCGCACGCGCCCACGTCGTTGTCCACGTACAGTCCAGCGCCCACGATGGGGGAGTCGCCGACCCGGCCCGGCACCTTCCACGCCAGCCCCGACGTGGTGGTCACGCCGGAGATGTCGCCGTCCCGGTTGATGACGTTGCAGTTGATCGTCCCCTGCGGGCGCACGCCGTCGTGCGAATCGAGGATGCCGAGACCGTACGTGTCCTCGTCCTCGAACGGCTCGCCGCCCGGCCCGGTGGTGTCCGGCACCAGGTAGTCGTCCCTGTCGCTCATCCTGGCGCGCCACTCGATCCACCTGCGCCGCGAACGCTCGGTAAGCAGATCCTCGATCCGGTGGCCCATCGACACCGCGAAGCGCTGCGCTCCCTTGCCGACGAGGAGCACGTGGTCGGTGTAGCGCATCACGTCCATCGCCACGCTTGACGGCGTCTTGATGCCCTCGAGGCAGGCGACCGCACCCGCGCCCCGGCTCGGTCCGTGCATCACCGAGGAATCGAGCTGGACCACCCCGTCCAGGTTGGGCAGCCCCCCGTACCCGACCGAGGAATCGCCCGGATCGCGCTCAACGATGTTCACGCCGCGGACGACCCCGTCGAGCGTGTCCCCACCGCCATTGACCACCTCGATCGCGGTGGCGGAGGCTTCGAGCGCGTTGCTGCTTCCCACGGCCACCGGCGTGACCACGCTTCGGCGGATGGCCGGCGCTCCCGGAAGCGGCCTGGCCGAACCCATGCCGACGGCCGCACCGACGCCGACCCCGGCTGAAGTCTTCAGAAAATCGCGACGGCTTGTCATGGCTGGCTCTCCTTGCCCGTACTGTCCTTCAGGTGCTGTCGACCGGGACAGGCCCATCTCCGGGGCCGTCCGGCGGGTTGGATCTGTGCCGAGATGCCTATCTCTCGCGCTGCCGCAGACGGAATTCCCCTCCGACTGCGGGCGCGCAAGGACGCCTACGGCTTGCTGCTACGCTTCCCTCGGCTCGCCGAGGAGGGCTTCGCCCGTGTCTCGGATTACGGCCCCGTCCGTCGACGTGCCGTCGCCTGCCCCACTCCCGGCGGCGGGCCGGGATCTCCTGAGCCGCGAGATCACGGGTTTGCAGAACTGCATCCCCACCTTCTTCAGCTTCGCGAGATCCGACACATCGAGGTCCGGATACCGCTCCGCCAGGTACTCGACGGTCTCGGTCATCCAGACATCCTGATCAGCCGCTTCCGCTTCGAGTACCCCGCAGCGGTGGATATGGCTGAACAGCTCGTCTCTCGCCCGCTCGATAGGTTCTTGTTTCGCCACTACTCCTCCTCAAGTATTGTGCGCTTCGTTGCACTTCGCCGGGAACCCTCCCTGCCGGCCGAAACGCCGGGCTGACGAAGCCAAATAAACTACGCCCCGAATCCGTCATGGCAAGAAAGCTCATGAATATTCCGCCTCCAGCACTCCGGATCCGCCCGTGAGAATACTCGCTTCGTCGCTCTGCGACCACGCAGCCGCCACCCCGGACGGCAAGCTGGATGTCCACGGCATCTTCCACGATCTCTATGCTCCCGGCTTCCCCGCGCGCCAGGAGAGGATGACGCTGGTCCTGTCGCTGGAGTGGGACCGGAGCGACAACGGACGCTACACCTTCCGCGTCGATTTGACCGGCCCCGGCCGGCAGCCGGTCCTCACGGTGGAGGGGCAATCGGAGGTAAGCCCCCGTCCGGCGGACCGTCCCCCGCCCAGAACGCGGCTGATCCTCCCGCTCGAAGACGTGGTGTTCCCCGTCCCGGGACGCTACGAGTTCGGAATCACCGCCAAGGGCCGGGCTCTGCGCGGCCCCGTCCTCTATCTCATCGAAGCAGCCAGCCAGCCGACTTGAGCGCGAGCAGCCCCAGGCCCGCGGCGGCCCCGAAAAGCGCCTCGTACTCCCGGTTGCGCAGGTAGCGTCTCGGAGAGAAGCCCGTCCCCCCGGCCGGTTGCCCCGCGACGGGCCGGTAGGGAGTCACGCGCGGCAAGAGAACCGGAACGGATTCGCGGTAGTGGCGGTAGCCGTCTCCGAAGCGCTCCTCCAGCTCACCCGTTTCGCGGGCCATCGTGCTTCCGTAGACCCACAGGAAGTAGGCGAGGAAGACCAGCCCCAGCCAAGGGCGCCCACCGGCGACCACCGCCCCGGCACCGATCAGGAAGGACCCCAGGTAGAGCGGGTTGCGGGTGAAGGCATACGGTCCCGAAACCGCCAGTTCGCGATCCTTCTTGAGGACACCGGCCGCCCAACCGCGGATCAGCAGTCCAACGGCCACGAGGATGGCTCCCAGGCGCAGCGACAAGGGACTGGGTACGGCCAGCCAGAAGAATGCGGCCGCAAGGATCCAGGCGCTGCCGATGCGGACGCCGCGGTGGCTGGCCTTCAACGCCGGTGGACCGGGGGTGTGCCTCGCCCGGTCACCGGGCCGGTGGGGGGCTCCGCTTCGCGGGATGGCTGTACGGCCTCCTCTTCCCCGCGCGCGGTCGAAACACCCGGTGTGAACTCGGTAAGCTCCATCGTGAGGGGCACGAGGTACCGGGTCACCCTCATGTAGACCACGAGGCGGCGGTCGTCGTCGGAGAAGTGGATTTCGGCCTTCGCGCTGCGCGGGAAGAGACTGCTCTCCGGAAGAACGGGCTGCACCACAATCGTGTTGAAGGCCCCCGCCGGGGTCTCGATGGTGTCCTTGCGGAGGACGGTGATGGTGATCGGGTTACCCGACTCCTTGAAGTAGCGATGGAAGGTGTGGCTGTCCCCGACTTCCAGGGGCAGCGTACGCGCAAAGTACACGAAGGACAGATCGTCGAGGGGCAAGGCAGACGGAAGCGTCCAGGTCGTATCGTGGTCAAGGCGGTGGGCGCGCAGGTCCTCCGGGAAGAACTCGTATTCGCGGTAGCGCTCCCCATGCTTCTGGTCCTTGACGAATCGCAGGGAGATACCCCGCGCCGGATCCATCCAGCTGTAGATCTTGTCGTTCAGCTTGAAGACGCCGCCCCACGCCCGAGCTTCGATCAGGAATTCAAGGGGGAGGGTCCTCGAGCCGTTGACCGTGTCGAACTGCCCCACTCGCATCACGGCCTCGCCGCCGCCGAACCCGCGGGCGCGCAACGAGTACTTCAGCTCCTCGCCAGGGTGGAAGGGCACGGTGCCGACCTGAGAGCCGAGGGGCGTCAGCCGTTCACGCACCAGGGTGCCCTGCTGCGCGGCGACGCCCGGCAACGGCGCGGCCGCGAGGATGCCCAGCACGGCCACCATCACCGTTCGAATGCCGCGGGAGCCTTGTCCACGGGCCGCTCGAATACCGCGGGAGCCTTGTCCACGGGCCGCTCGCATTGCGCGGGGGAAGAGCCCAAAGGCTACCCGCAGTGCGCGGGTGTCGTGTCCACAGGCTGCCAGGCCGCGAGCATCAGGCTGCACGGTGACCTCCCGGCTCCAGCGGGGAAACCTTCTTCACCCTCAGAATTTCACGAACGGTGGCCGGCACCCGCACCCGGCTGCGCCGCCAGCGGATGTCGTAGCGGGGCTCTGCCTGCACGTGGGCGGTGCGGCGGGCGAACGGCGTCAGCACCTTCATGAGTTCGGCGTTGGCCGCCCAGCCGTCGGTGGTCACGAGCGGCCGGTCGCGGGCGGCCCTCAGCGCCTTCTTGACGACAACGGCCCGGTAGGCCCGGAAACCCAGCAGCGCATTGCCGTCCCGGGCCCCCGCCTCCCGGCGCCCCAGCGCGATCCGCCCCAACCAGCGCGCGAACCGGACAATGCGGGGGGGAGGCGGGACCGTGGCATCATCGGCCCCGGCACCCACCACGATGTCGACTCCGCCCTCGTAGGCCCTCAGCAGCGGACCCAGGTGATCGGGGTGGTCGGTGAAATCGCCCTGCATGGTCACGATGGCGTCTCTCTTCGGGTAGCGCGTCCGCCCCGCTGCGGCACGCAGCAATCGCTCAACCGCCGAACCGTAGCCCACCGGCTCGCGGGTCGAAAGTATCGTGAGCGGCAGCACGCGCCTGTACTTCTCCAGCAGGGCCGACGTTCCATCGCGGGAGGCGTCGTCGAGGACGATCACTTCGTAGTCGCGCTCCAGCTCCGCCATCACCTCGCGGATTTTCCAGAGCAGCACGCCGATGGTGCGGTCTTCGTCCCGGCAGGGAATGCAGATGTAGACCATCCGTGGATCCCGGTTCACGTTTTGCAGAGCGGGCGCCCCGACCCCGGCCCTGGGACCGGCAGGCCGTGCGGGCAACCTCCAAAGTAACGGAATCCGCGCCTTGCGCGCCCTCCCGGTGCGGGCCAGTGACCAGCGGCACAACACAGGTGCGGTTGGCGCCGGACGCTCGACGCTCCCGTTCGTCTTCCTGCCAGGTGGGATGCATGGCTGGCGGCTGCGGTTGTCTGTGGCCGGCCCGCGGGGAAGCGGGGCAGATGCGCGCGGGGCGTTTCAGGCTGACGGTGGGGCCGGGGCGACCGCGTCCCCTCGCGGGACCGTCGGCGGGGGGGGCGTCTTCCACCGCTTGTGCAGCCAGAAGTACTGTTCGGGATAGCGGCGCACGTATTCCTCGATGCGCGTGGTGAAGCCCTGGGTCATCGCGGCGACCCTGGCCGCGCGGCCCCCATCCGTCCCTGCCCCCTCCTCCAGCGCCTCCAGGCAGACGTGGTAGCGTGGCCTCCAGCCCGGCAGGCGCACCGCAAAGAGGGTGACCACCAGCGCGCCCGACCTGAGCGCCAGAACCGCCGGTCCGCGCGCGGTCGAGGCCGGATGCCCGAAGAAGTCCACGAAGACGCCGGCGCGCCGCGCGTCCTGATCCCCCAGGATCCCCGCCAAGCGGCCCTCCCTGAGCGCTGCCAGCACCCCGCGCCGCCCCTCGCTGCGCGGGATGATCCCGAAACCGAGCCGCTCTCGCGACCGCGTCAGGTAGCGGTCGAAGAGCTCGTTGCGCTGGCGCGCCACCACCACGTCGATGGGGAACCCGCGCGCCACCAGAGCGGCGCCGCCGATCTCCCAGTTGCCGATGTGCGCGCTCAGGAGGATGACCCCCCTCCCCTCCCGCACCGCCCCCTCCACCACCCCCAGCCCGGTCACGCGGGTCCGCTCCCGCACCCCCCTGCGCCCCATCCCGGCAAGCCGGAACACGGCCACCGCTTCGGCGCCCAGGTGCGCGTAGCAGCGGCGTCCGACATCCCGGCGCCAACGCTCGTCCGCCTCGGGAAAGGCACGGCGCAGGTGGTCCGCCACCACCCGCCACCGGGGGCGGCCCACGCGAGCCACCACCCACCCCAGCGCGGCACCCGCCCGGTCGGCAAGCACCTCCGGCAGGATCCCGCACACGCCGGCGACGATTCGCAGGAGCAGATACTCCGTCCGGTAGCGCAGGGAGCCCCTGGTCACCGGAACTGCAGCTCCCGCAGCCGGCGGTACAGGCCTCCTTCCGCCATCAGCGACTCGTGGCTGCCCTGCTGCACGACGCGCCCGCGGTCCACCACCAGGATCAGATCCGCGCGCTGGATCGTGGAGAGGCGGTGCGCGATCACGAATACGGTCCGCCCGGCGAGCAACCGCCCCATCGCCTGTTGCACCAGCCGCTCCGACTCGGTGTCCAGCGCGCTGGTCGCCTCGTCCAGCACCAGAACCGGGGGATCGCGCAGGATGGCGCGCGCGATCGCGATCCTCTGCCGCTGGCCGCCGGAGAGGGTGGCGCCGCGCTCCCCCACGACGGTGTCGTACCCGTCCGGCAGCTCCTGCACGAAGTCGTGCGCGAAGGCGGCGCGAGCCGCCTCCTCGATCCGCTCCGCCGGCACGTCCCCCATTCCGTAGGCGATGTTGGCGCGCACGGTGTCGTGGAAGAGGACCGTGTCCTGCGACACCACGCCCAGCCCGGCCCGCAGGCTGGCCAGGCGAAAGTCCCGAATGTCGGTCCCGTCGACTTCTACCGACCCGGCCGCCGGCTCGTAGAACCGCCCCAGCAGGTCCACGATGCTGGTCTTCCCGGCGCCGCTGGGGCCCACCAGGGCCGCAACCGAACCCCCGGGCACATGGAAACTGATGTCCTTCAGGACCGGTTCGCCCTTCCGGTACTCCAGGCGCACGTCCCGGTACCGGATCCCGGCGCGCACGCCGGCAAAGGCCTCGGTGCCATCGCGGACGTCGCTCTCGGCGGGCGCGTCGAGGAATTCGAACACCCGTTCCGCCCCGACGAGCCCGGGCTGGATCAGCGCGGGCAGCTTGCTCAGGTACTTGACCGGCGCATAGAGCCTCGCGCTGAGGATGATGAAGCCGATGAAGGCCTCGGCGGGCAGCGTTCCCCCCACGACCATGCGCGCGCCGTACCAGAGGAGGATTCCGGTGCCGAGCGCCACGAAGAGTTCGGTGATCGGCGCCGCCAGGGCGCGCAGCCGCACCGTGCGCAGGAAGGTGTCGAAGTA
Source organism: Gemmatimonadota bacterium (assembly GCA_022826005.1). Classification (GTDB taxonomy): domain Bacteria; phylum Gemmatimonadota; class Gemmatimonadetes; order Longimicrobiales; family Gaopeijiaceae; genus Bin94. The sequence goes on from JAJDVT010000132.1 coordinate 26,515, forward strand.
CCTGCCGGTCAGCGTCAGGAAGCGCTGGCGCTCGTGCGACTCGCTGGCAGCCGACTTCACCAGGCGGATGCCCGCCACGGTCTCCTGGATGTGCGCCCCGACCTCCCCCGCCGTGTCGAGAACTTGCCGGTCGCCGCGCCGCAGCCGGCGCACCAGAGGCCCCCAGATCACCATCGTGAGCGGGATCACTACGAAGGCCGCCACGGTCAGCTGAACCGATATCAGGGCCATCCAGCAGACCGCGGCGGCGAACTCCAGGACCGACTTCAGCGACTTGATGAATTCCGAGGTAACCAGCGCGCGCAGCTGTTCCACGTCGTGGGTCAGACGCGACACTATCTGGCCCGTGCGCATCCGCCCGAAGAAGCCGAGGTCCAGCTCCAGCAGGTGCCCGTACACCCGCCTGCGCAGATCCCGGGCAACCCCTTGTTCGACGCGTGCCGCCAGGTAGCTGCGGGCGAAGTCGGCGGCACTCTTGCAGGCGACCACCACCACGATGAAGACGATGACACCGGCCACCACCGCCTGCGGCTCGCCCGCCAGATCGACGAAGCGACCCACGGTGGCTTCCAGGGCCCGGTCGACCAGGCCGGGTTCCTGCCCGGCGCCGCTGTCATCGGCGAAGACCGTCTGCAGGAACGGAATGAGCAGGACCACCGAGAACGCGTCGAGCGCGGCGACCAGGGCCGTGGCAACCACGGTGAGGAGGAGCATCCACCGGTGTGGACCCAGGTAGGACAGGATCCTGCGCCAGGGGCGCGGAGTCACCGGGGGCGGGGTCTCAGCACCGCGACGGGCACGATCATCTCTTCGGGCGAGATCCCCCCATGCAGGAACGAGTTCCGGTACCGTCGCTGGTATTCGCGCAGCTTCGTCGGGTAGACGAAGAAGTAGTCGTCCAGAGCCACCAGGTGCGTCGTTCCCAGCGGGCCGGGGGGAAGACGCAGATCCGCGGCCCGCGTGGTGGTCAGCGCCGAGCCCGGATCCTCGGCGCGCAGGTTGTTGCCGAACTTGTAGCGCAGATTCGGACTCGCGCCGCGCCGGGCGAAGACGGTGGCCGGTCGCTGGCAGTGGATGGAGCCGTGGTCGGTCGTGAGGACGACCCGGTGGCCCCGGGCGGCGGCTTCCTTGAGCACCGAGAACGCCGTGGAGCGCTCGAACCACGAACGGGTGAGCTGCCGCAGCGCGGCCGCGTCCTTGGCCACCTCCATCAGGATCGGGGATTCGGAGCGCCCGTGCGTCATCAGGTCCACGAAGTTGAAGACCATCGCAATGACCGCACCCCGCTGCCGCACGGCGGAGCGGACGCGGGCCCGCACCGCCTCGGACTTGCGGTCGGTGAAGACCTTCTCGTAGTGGACGGGGACGTCGCGACCAGTGAGGCGACGCAGCTGCTCGCGCATGAGTTCGTCCTCGAAGGCGTTCATCGACCCCTCGTCGCCTGCGTTATCCCACCACTGGGGATGCCGTCGGGCGATCTCCTCGGGAAAGAGGCCGGAGAACAGGGCGTTGCGTGCGTAGGGGGTCGCGGTTGGGAGAATCGAATAGTAGTAGCCCTCGTCGACATCGAAGTGGGCGCCGAGCAAGGGGGCGATCGACCGCCATTGGTCGAGGCGCATGCAATCGAGGACGACGAAGAATGCGGGCTCCTTCCCCAGCAGCGGGAGCAGGCGGCGTTCCACGATGTCCACCGACAATTCGGGGGGATTCCCTTCCCCGCGCACCCAGGCGGGGTACTGGGCCGTCACCCAGCGGCCGAAATCGTGGCGGAGGTCTTCCTGAAGGGAATCCACGGTGTCGAGGAGGCCGGTCTCCCCGGCCCCTTCGAGGCGGAGGTGCCATTCCACGAGCTCCTGGTAGACGCGCGCGAAATCCGCCTGGTCCGCAGCTTGCTCGCGCATTCGCGTCAGAGCCGGCCAGCGGGCTGCGAAGTCCTGTGCCGCGCGCTGTTGCCGGATCGACGACCCTTCGAGGATGCGTGTGACCACCGACAGGACCTGGCGCGGGCTGGTCGGCTTCACCAGGTAGTCTTCCACCTGGCGCCCGATCGCCTCTCTCATTGTGTGGTCCTCCTCCGACTTGGTGACCATCACGACCCGGGCATGGGGGTCGTCGCGGCGGATGAGCTGGAGGACCTCCAGGCCGCGGCGGCCGGGCATCTGCTCGTCGAGGAGGATCAGGTCGTAGGCGTAGCCGCGAAGCAGTGTAAGGGCATCGTCGCCGTTGGTGATGGCGTCGACATGGTAGCCCCGCTGCTGGAGGAAGAGGAGGTGCGGACGGAGGAGGTCGATCTCGTCGTCCACCCAGAGGATTCGCTTGGCCGCTCGTTGCATGGAGTGCGGGTCAATTGTTGACGACCCAGGAAAACCAGGCCGCCACCGGAACTCCGTTCTTCAAGGCGGGGCGGAAGCTCCAGTCCGCCGCCTCGCTGACCAGCCGCTCGTTGTACCTGCGGTCCGGGGACGGCGGTTGCAGCCAGGTGGAGTCGGAAACCACCTCCCCCAATTCGTTGACGAAGACCCACACCGTCAGATCGAAGTCCCGCAGGCCCCTGGGTGTTTCGACAACGGGAATGATCATCCTCGGGACCGGCATCGGATTGTGCCCGCTCCCTTCGCCGTCCGTTCCCCCGTTCCCGGCTCCGTCGCCGGTTTCGGTGCCCACCTCGCCGGGTCCCGGAAGTTCGCCGATGAACGCCGACTCATCGAACGCCTGGTCCATGTCGAACTCCACCAGCTCGATATCGATCTCGACGGGGATGGGGATGAACGGGCGTTCGATCGGGCGGGGGGGCGGGATCACCATATTCACCGCCTGCAACCCGCCGGCAGCCGCGCGATCGTCGCCCGCATCGGGCCCGGCCGGGATCCCCGGGAACAACAGTGTGGACCGTCCGCCAAAAAGAAGCACGAGCAGGTGGACAAGGACGGAGCCCCCAAGGGCGCTTCGCCAGACCCACTTCTCCCTGCGCCGCCGCGTCGTTACGTCGAGATCATGCATTGCGCGGGAACCCTCGGCTTCGGTCGTTTCCGGTCCAGTCATTTAATCTAGTACCCCGCAAGGGGCGATGGTGTTTCGCAGCCGCGCGGCGCCACCCGGGGCTGCCGCCCGGTCACGCCCCCGGCCTTGCCCGTTTCCGGGGGCGCGAGCAAGATTTCCCGCCTTGTGGGTCCGGAGCGCGTTCGTGCCCTGACCGGCGCGTTCCCGGCCTGCCGACCCGCTCACGCGTCACGCGCCAGTGGCGCCACACGCCTGCATGTCCGCAACAACGGACTCACGCAAAGGGGAATCTCGGTGGACCTCGGACTAAAAGATAGGGTGGCACTGGTCGCCGGCGCATCCAGGGGACTCGGCAAGGCCGTGGCAGAACGGCTCGCAAGCGAAGGCGCCGACGTGGTTGTCAACTCCAGATCCGCCCGCGTTCTGGCCGCCACGGCCGACGAGATCGCTCGCAGAACGGGCCGCAGGATCGTCCCCGCCGCCGGCGATGTCTCCAGTCAGGAGCAGTGCCAGGCGCTGGTCGAGCACGCGGTCGGCGAGTTCGGTCGCCTGGACATCCTCGTGGCCAACGCGGGTGGACCGCCGCCGGGCGGGGTGGACGATTTCGGACCGGCGGCCTACCGGGACGCCCTGGAGGTGAACCTGATGTCCACGGTTCAGTTGACCCTGGCCGCACTCCCGGTGATGCGGAAGAACCGTTGGGGCCGGATCGTTGCCATTACGTCCGTGTCGGTGAAGCAGCCCATCAATGGACTCCTCCTGTCCAATACCGCGCGCCCCGGAGTGGTGGGGTTCATCAAGACCATCTCCCGGGATCTGGCCGCCGACGGCATCCTCTGCAACGTGGTGGCGCCGGGGTACATCCACACCGCGCGGGTCGAGTCGCTGGTGGCCGGGCAGGCCGAGGCGCGCGGCGTTTCGCGCGAAGAGATTCTGGAAGGGATGACGGCCAACATCCCGGCTGGACGGATCGGGCGCCCCTCCGAGTTCGCCAACGCCGTCGCGTTTCTCGCCTCCGAATCGGCATCGTACATCACCGGCCACACGCTCCAGGTCGACGGCGGGCTGGTTCAGGGACTGCTGTGACGCTCGAGGACCGGATTCGGGCCGGCCGTCCCCGGGGGCTCCGAGCCTACCTGGAGCTCACCAAGCCCGGAATCACCTTCTTTGTCGCGGTTACCACGCTCGCGGGCTACCTCGTGGCCGCGATCCCGGATGCGGTCCCCCTGCGCGCCTTCCACCTCGCGCTGGGCGTGATGCTCGGCACGGCCGGCGCTCTCGCGCTGAACCAGTACCTGGAACGCCACCCCGATAGCCTGATGATCCGGACACGGCCGCGCCCCGTCCCCTCGGGCCGCATCCAGCCCGGCCGTGCCGCGCTGTTCGGCTCGCTGCTCCTGGCAGCCGGCATCGGGCATCTCTGGTACCATGTCGGCTGGCTGCCCGCGCTCATCACCGCCCTCTCCGCCCTGCTCTATGACGCGGTGTACACGCCCCTGAAGCTCCGCTCACCGCTGGCGACCCCCGTCGGTGCGGTTCCCGGTGCGCTCCCTGCGCTCATCGGCTGGACCGCCCACGCCGCCATCGACGCGCGCGGCATGACCCTCTTCGGGATCCTCTTCCTGTGGCAGCTCGTTCACGTCCTGGCGCTGGGGTGGAACCTGCGTGAAGACTATGAGCGCGCCGGCTTCCAGCTCATCCCGCCGGGCTCCGCCTCCCTCATCTCGAGGCTGATGGTCGGCCATGCCGTGGCGCTCCTCGTCCTGAGCGCAGCGCCAACGCTGCTCGGCATGGCCGGAACGGTCTACCTTGCCGGCGCGTCCGTCCTGGGCCTGGGCCTGGTTGCGGTCACGCTGGCCTTCCTCCGCGATCCCACCCGCCAGCGTTGTCGTCGCGTCTTTGTCGGCTCCCTCTTCTACCATCCCCTGCTGCTGGCCCTGATGGTCGCCGGGGCTCTGTGATCGATCGTCCCCCAACCCCCCGGAGGTCGCCATGCCCGTCCTGATATCCCTCGCCGCACTCCTGCTCCCTGCCGCAGTTCAGGCCCAGGACGCCCCCCGCCCCCGCGCCCGCGACCTCGGCATCGAGGTCGGCGTCTTCACCCCCGGGGCGCACAACGCGATCACCGACGTGGCGGGCGTCCTCGTGGGCCACGCGACCGTCATGGCCGGCGACGACGTCCGCACCGGCGTTACCGCCATCCGGCCTCACGGCGGCAACCTCTACCGTGACCGCGTCCCGGCCGCGATTCATGTGGGCAACGGCTTCGGCAAGCTCCTCGGCGTAACCCAGGTGCGCGAGCTCGGGGAACTCGAGACCCCCATCCTCCTCACCTGCACGCTCTGTGTGTGGAAGGCGGCGGACGCCATGGTGGAATGGGCACTCGGCATGGAAGGAATGGACGGTGTGCGGTCCATCAACCCGGTGGTGGGCGAGACGAACGACGGTGGACTGAACGACATCCGCAGCCGCCCCGTCACGGCGGCGCAGGTGCGGGAAGCGCTCGAAGGCGCGGCATCGGGGCCGGTCGAGGAGGGTTCGGTGGGCGCGGGCACCGGCACCTCCGCCTTCGGATGGAAGGGCGGGATCGGCACCAGTTCGCGCGTGCTGCCCGAGTCGCTCGGGGGCTACGCCGTCGGGGTGCTGGTCCAGTCCAACTTTGGCGGCATCCTGCAGATCGCGGGGGCGCCGGTGGGGCGGGAGCTGGGCCGTTATTCCTTCCGCAACCAGGTCGGGGGACGGGAGCCGGCGGGAGCTGCCCGGGATCCGGACCGGGGGGGAGGCTCCAGCGCGCTGCCCGTCGAGGAGCGGCCCGGGGAGTCGCAGGGATCGATCATGATCGTCGTCGCGACCGATGCCCCGCTCTCGGAGCGCAATCTGGAACGCGTGGGGCGGCGCGCCATAATGGGGCTTTCCCGGACGGGTTCCTTCGCCAGCAACGGATCCGGCGACTATGTGATCACCTTCGCCACCGCGGAGGCCGTGCGCAGGCAGCCGGGCGACGGCGTGCGCTCCGTGACGGACCTTTCCAACGACCGGATGTCGGCGATATTCCAGGCCACGGTGGAGGCTACCGAGGAGGCGGTCTACAACTCCATGTTCAAGGCAGTCACGGTGAGCAGCCGCTGGGGAAGCCGTGAAGCCCTCCCCATCGAGGCCACCGTCGACGTTCTCCGGCGTTACGGGGTGGTTCGCTGACGGGCGCCGCCATTCGCCCGGGGAGCTACCTGTCCCCCCTGGCCAGGACCCGGCCGGCCCGCGTGCCGGTAAACTCACCGTCCAGGATCGCCGCTTCGCCGTTCACGAAGAGGTGAACCACGCCCGACGAGAGCTGGTGCGGCTCGGTGAAGGTGGCGTTGTCGCGGAAGTCACCGGAAAACACGACCAGATCCGCGACCTTGCCCTTCGCGATCGTTCCCCGGTCGGTCATTCCCATCACTTCCGCCGGGAGCCCCGTCATCGACCGGATAGCCGCCTCGAGCGTCATCACTTCGTCCTCGAAGACGTACTTGGCAATCTTCCGCGCAAACGCACCGTACGAGCGCGGATGGGGAACCCCCACTCCGAACAGCGGCAGGTCGCCGTCAGACGAGGTCATCGTCCACTCCCGGGTCATGAGCATCAGCAGGTCCTCTTCGCTCATGTTGAAGGAGACGATTGACGGTCCGCCCTGGAGGATGAGTTCGAGCGAGAGGTCCACCGGATCGGCCCCACGCTCCGCCGCCAGCTCCGACAGCAGCCTCCCCTCGATCGAGGGATCGGCCACGAAACGGCGGAACTGGATCCGGTCGGCACCGCCGCGCCGCGCCAGATTCTCAACCATGGCCTCGCGGATCCGCGCCCGGATCCCGGGGTCATCGACCCGTGCCCTGAAGGCGTCGCCTCCCCCCGCCTCCGCCCAGCGGGGGATGAGCGCCGCCGACAGCCCCGTGGCCGACGCCAGGTACGGGTACTGATCCGCATAGATGGACAATCCCTCCGCACGGGCATCCGCAATTCGCGCCACGATCTCCGCGGAAGCGCCCCAGACCGGGGGGCCCAGCGCCTTGATGTGGGTCACCACGGCGGTGATCCCGGCCTCGCGCCCCACCTCGATTACCTCGTCGACCGCAGCCACCACGCCGATCGTGTAGTTGGATTCGTCCCGGATGTGGCTGGTGTAGAAGCCGCCGAACCCCGCAACCACCCGGCCCAGCTCGACCAGCTCCGAGTTCTCCGAGTAACTGCCCGGAGTGTAGAACGTGCCCGAAGACAGGCCCCACGCTCCGGCCTCCATCCCGGCGCGCACCAGTTCGCGCATCCGGTCGAGTTCCTCGCCGCTCGGCGCCCGGTCCTCTCTTCCGACTATGCGTTCGCGGATGGAGCCGTGGGGAACCAGCTGGGCCACGTTCACCCCGAGCCCGTCCTCCTCCAGGGCGGTGCGCTGCTCGCCGAGGTCGACCGGCCCGCCCCCGTCCGGGTTCACCACGACCGTGGTCAGCCCCTGCGCGAGGAGTGGCTCTCCGTGGCTCAGCCCCGCCGTTGCGAGGCCCGGGCCGGCGTGCGAGTGCGTGTCGATGAATCCGGGGCTTACGTACAGCCCCCGGGCGTCGATGGTGTCTTCCGCCTCCGCACGGCTCAGGTCACCGATCGCTGCGACGCGACCTACGCGGATGGCGACATCGGCTTCTCGCGCGGGCGAGCCGGTTCCGTCCAGCACCTGTCCACCCCGGAGGATCGTGTCGTAGACGGGTGCCTCGCAGGCGGCCAGTACGGCGATGAGTGTGAGGGCTCGCAGGCTGCGGTTCACGGGTAGTGCTCCTTTTTTCGGAGTGGATCGAAGGGTGCCTCATCATCGTGTCATCAACAATCAATCAGCGGGTCGTCATAGGGGAGTACCTGCGGTTTCCGATAATGAACCGCACGATGGCAGGGAGTCATCTTTGCGACAATTGCGTGCCACCGGCAACAGGCCCCCCCTGCCACAGCAGTTGACAGATTTTGACAACTATCTCTATTATATGTTTCCGGCTCTTGCCGGCATAACGACAAATGACACGTATTCTTCGGTTTATCCATATGCCGCAGGAGAGCATATTGCTCCTGGGCGCTCGCGGTACGGGCAAGTCCACCTGGCTCCGTGACCAATTGCCGGATTCCATCCACCTGGATATGGAGTCTCCCTCGCTCTACCGCCAACTGATGTCCCACCCGGAGAGGCTCTCCAGGCTCATTGCGGATGCCCCCAGGGCACGTAGCGTGGTCATCGATGAGATTCAACATTCTCCACGGCTGCTGCCGCTCCTGGAACGGATTCTCAAGGAGCATCACACCCGGCGTTTCATCCTGACCACCTCGAGCATACGCCTGTTCCGGAGAGGAGGAGGCGCCTCACTCGGCAACATGCTCGCTCAACGCACGCTACACCCCCTGCTGGCTGGCGAGCTGCGGGATTTCGATCTCGATCATGCACTGCGGTTCGGCACACTCCCGGGCTCCGTCACGGCAAGCGACCCCGCCGGCGCACTGGACGCGTATCGCCAGCACTGCGTGGGGGAAGTCACCGCCCTCGGGCTCACCCGCCACCTCGGGCGTTTCAGCCGTTTCCTGAAAGCGATGAGCGCATCTCACACCCTGCGGCTCAACATCGCGCGGATGGCCAGGGCCTGTGGGACCGAACGCAAGGTCGTTACCGCGTACATCGGCATTCTGGAGGATATGCTGCTCGCCTTCCGCATGCCCGTCTACCAAGGGCCCCCTCAAGCGGACAGCACCGAGGCCGGCGGAGAACCGAAGAGGGCTACTGTCTCCCGTGACAAGCTGTTTCTATTCGACACCGGTTTCTTTCGGACGCTGGCATCCCGGCCGGAAGCGGCCAGCCCCGCCGATGTCGAGCTACAGGCACTGGCCGGTCTCGTAGTGCAGCAGGTTCGGGCCTGGGCGGCCTACTCGCCGGGGAACGCGCATTTGTACTACTGGCGAACACGGGCGGGGACGGAAATCGACACCGTGGTCCGCGGCAGCGCCGGCACGGTGGCGCTCAAGGTTACAAACTCCCACAGGGTGGGTAGCCGCGACCTCCGTGCCCTGCGGGCTTTTCGCCAGGACTACCCGCACGCGGAAACGGCGATTCTTTATCGCGGCGACGAGTGTACCATCGACGACGGCACGAGGTGTCTTCCCGTCGCCGACTTCCTGCGGGCACTTCGGCCAGGGGAACAACTACCGGTGCGATCCCGGCCGTCCGTGGAATAGGTCCCCGTTTCATTCGGCAGGCGATGCCCCGGTCCCGGCGGCGCCACAGGGCTATTCCACGGACCGCTAGTTCCCGCGAGCCCCCGGGGCGATGGCCGCTCCCTCCCAGTCGGGATCGGCTACGCCCACCATCTCGCCGGTGGCCGGGTTGACCCAGATGCCGTGGATGCGGCCGAAGGCGCCTTCTCGCTCCACTTCCCGCACGTTCATCCCCCATGACACTACCTCGGCAATGTCCTGTGCGGCCCAACCGATCCCGGGCGAGGTCTCCATTTCGATCCCGCCGTCGATGGGGTGCACGCGGGCAGCTGCCAGGGCTTCCGGCAGGCCCATCCCCTGATCGACGACCCGAACGACTGCCTGGACAACCGCGGAGATGATCCTCGCGCCTCCGGCGGCACCGAGTACCAGCACCGGTTCGCCGTCCTGTAGCACCATGAGCGGAGAGATGCTCGACCTCGCGCGCTCCCCCGGCTCCATATGGCCGAGGTAGCCGCCCAGGGTGGCCGCGTACAGGAATCCCAGGCCGGGGGTCATGACCCTGGATCCCAGATTGGGACCGATGGTCTGGGTAAGCGCAACGTACATCCCGGTACTGTCGGCGGCCGACAGGTGGGTGGTGTGGCTGAGTGCCGGACCCCATCCGGAGGTGTCCCAATCGGCTGTTGCGTTGCCCGCGGAAGGGTCGACGGCCAGTTGTAGAGGGTCCGAAGGTTGCGGCGTCTCCGGCCGCAACGACGACAGCGCCGCCGGCAGTCCCAGGGTGGATCCGGCCGTCCGAAGCGTCGCTCCGGGCACGTCGATGCCGGCCGCCATGTCGGCGGCCCATTCCTTGTCGGTCATGAAGGAGAGGTCGCCGAGGCCGTTCCTGCGCGCGACGGTACGCTCCTCGAAGGCGCGGGCGATGGCAGTCCCGATCAGGGTCACCCAGCTCTCGTCCTCCAGCGAGGCCATGTCGAAGTGCTCCAGGATGTGCAGGATTCCGATGCTGACCGCGCCGGAGGCCGGGATGCCGGTGCCGATAAGGTCGTAGCCGCGGTAGCTGCCCCTTACGATGCGGGCATCGAGCGCCTCGTAGGCCGCCAGTGCCTCGGCGGTAACCGCGCCGCCGTGTGCCTCCATGTCGGCGGCGATCCGCCCGGCGATTTCGCCCCGGTAGAAGACATCTTCTCCACCAGTGGCGATCGCGCGCAGCGTCGCGGCCAGATCCGGTTGTACGAAGATCGTTGCGGCCGGGTGGGAGCTGGCACCGTTCGTCAGGAAATGGGCCCGAGAACCCTCGAACTCGGCGAGCTGCGCGGCTCCCGCGGCATGCCGCGCCGCCTCTCCGGGGAGCAGTGCGAATCCGGTTTCGGCCAGCGTGATCGCCGGAGCCATCACCTCCTGCCAAGACATCGTGCCGTGCTCACGCAGCAACCGGGCCAGACCCGCGACCGCTCCCGGGACCCCCACCGTGGGGTATCCGTACGACGCCTGCGGCGCGGTCTCCGGATCGTAGGTCGCGGGTGCCTGGGTGGTCGCATCGATCCCCGCGAAGGTCCCGTCCGGCAGGCGTACCAGGATCTGCGTACGGCCTCCAATACTGTTCATTGACGGCTCAACCACCGATACGGCAAAGGCCGCCGCCACCGCCGCATCCGCCGCATTCCCGCCCAGATCCAGCATCCGTGCTCCGGCTTCGGCCGCCAGCGGTTGCGCCGCCACTACCACCCCGTTCGGCGAAGATGCCACCTGCGGCGGCACCACCGCCTCCCTGCCCGGGCCGTCATCCTGCCCCGTCCCGCATCCCCACGCGACTCCGCACGCGGCCAGCATCAGGAAAGGCGTTCGTCCTGTGCCCGCCACCATCCCCCCGGCGCGCCCGGCGCCACCGGGCGGGCCTGTTCCACTGCATCCCATCATCTCCCCCATCTCACGAAGTACCTCGAAACGATTGTGGTTCCCGCCGGAATGTTGCGGCCATGGAGCGAAAAGCGCACTCCCAGCTCCGCCTCCCCCGGCCCGATCTGGCGCAACAGCGATGGCTGCAGCTGGACCAGATCGCGCTGGAAGCTCGGCACCCACACGCCTTCCGTGATTCCCGCCGCTCCGTCCCATCCGTCCAGGGTGATCCTGCAGCCCCACCGCCCCGCCTGCGCACCTGCCTGCACCAGATAGAAAAGCTCCTCTCCGTGATCCTTGAGCGACTCGCGATTCTCCTCCCGCCAGCGGTAGCCCACCCACCCGGACAGGTAAGCGGAGCGTGGCCAGAACGAGTGGCCCGCTTCCGCGATGATCTCCCAGTCGCGCTGGCCGTCGCCGAGCGGGATGAAGTCGCTGACCACATTGAAGTCGCCGACAGGCAACTTCACGCCTCCCCGGATTGCAAAGGGAAATGACGAGCCCGCCCATGTGAGCGGTGCTACACGGAGCCAGAACCTGGCGTCGCCGGGGCCTGTCGCGACCCGGTCCATCGCTCCGTCGTCGTACCGAAGCCGCTGGAAGGCAAGCTGGACCCACGCGTCCACCCCGGGCACCACTCCCGCCGCCCCGGTCAGGAACGCGGCCGTGCTGATGGCGTGGCCGTCGGCAAAGAAACTTCGGCGGTCGCCGCTGGTGTCGTAGTGGTCGCGCGTGTCCTGGTGATACACCGCCAGCGTCATCCATCCCTTTCCGGGCGGTTCGACCCACTGCGCGCGCGCGGGGGCGGTGTCGAGAACTGCCAACGCTGCCAGGATTGCGAATGCCGCCCCCGGCCGTGTGACGACCCCCACGGGCCACCTGTTCGCACGGCTATCGCTTTCCGGGCGCCAGACCCTACCCAACCGGTATCTCCGTGCCCGGATTATACGCCACCCAGGCCTGCCAGAACGCGACGTAGGAGTCCGCGACCAGTTCGAGACGCTCGCCCCTGAGCGGGCCGGCTACGGCTTGGCCGGCCACCGACCATACGGAGCCGGTCTCCGCGTCCATGATCGCCCCGTCCCTGACTTCGAAGGTCAGCCGCCTTCCACTCGCCACGGGTCGGGCGGCGACCGCTGCCCGATGGTCGCCGTCCCACATGACGATGGCGGACCCGCCCCCGTGATCGAATTCGGCGACCCAGCGGTCGCCGCGCATCTCCATCCACCCGAAGGGAAAGGCCAGCGGCGGATAGTCTTCGTCACCCGGAAAGCCCAGCACCCGCTCCTTGGGGGGCCGGCGTTCGTCAATGCGCGGGATGGGGAATCCGAGATAGTCCGGGTTGTCCGGGAATTCGTAGCTGCTTCCGTACGGGTTGAAGCTGTACGTCTCGGCGCGCTCCCTGTTGATCCCCACGACCATCGAACGTGGGAAGAGCACCTTGAATCCGCCCCACGTCATCTCGACCACCGGACGCCGGTCAAGCCTCTCGCCCTCGCGCGGCCCGCACCGCGCAATCCCTGCCATCTGTGGCCACAGCGAGTTGTCCGTGGACCGGTCGTACATGATGAGGTTCGCCTGGTAGAGAAGTCCCGAAACCCCGAATTCGACGCCCCCTAGCGGCTTCCGGTCGAAGGCCAGTGCGGAGCCGGTCAGGGGACAGTAGGTGACCGCGATCTGCTCGCCGCCGCGGTTCAGATTCACGATCTCGTGGCGATACATCACCTTGTGGGGGATGGCCAGCCACTCGCCGCCGATCTCGACCCCGATAACGCGGTCGAAGTCGTCGACGTAGAGCACCTCATCCTCTTCCTCGAGTGTGACGAAAGGGGGATCGGTCAGCGCGGGGATGCCGTCGCGTCCTACGCCGCCGTCGGCCAGAAACGACGGGTCGAGCAATCCGCACTCCAGTCCCTGTGCCGTCGGCCCGGTGAATTCAACGCTCGAACAAGCGGCCGAGGTTGCCGCCGCGACCACCGCCAGTGCGGCGATCCGGCCGTATCTTTTCCCTGGCAATGTCTCCGACAACTTCACCACCTTTCTCAGAACGTGAGCCGATGAGCAGGACCGCAGACGACCTCCGCCGCACGCTGCACCGGATCGACGGGCGGGGCTACTCCGCATACCGGGACCTCAAGGGCACCTGGCAGCTGGCACATTTCAAGTTGATCGTTCGGCACGTCCAGGGCGACCCCTTCGCGGCTCCCACCCGGGTCGCAGCCGTCCTGGAGCCCGCTCGCGCGGGCTTCCCCGCGGCTGCCGTCGCCACCGCTTCCCGGCGAGTCGGCCTCTCCTGTCTCCTCGCCCGCACCTTCGCGGCACATGCGCGGCGTGCACGCCCAAGCGGGGCGGGAAGCGGCAAGAGCGGGGAGATCGCCATGACGGATCCAGGGCAGGCCGTCCTCACCAACACGGCGGTGATCGTCGGCCCCGACGGCACCATCGAGGCCCGCTTCACGGTCGGCCTCCCGGCCGCGGGCCGCCGAGTTCTGGGGCGCGTGGCGGCCACACTGCTCCTGGAGACACTCCCCTCCCTGGTCTTCGAAACGCTCGCGCACTCGGCACACGACCCGGCGCAGGTCCGCCGTCACGCCGAAGTCAACGAGGACGCCGACCACCTCCGCTCGCAACTAACGGGCCGCGGCCTGGTCGCCTTCATCGCCGACGGCGCCGTGCTGCCCCGCCGCAGCGGCATCGACGACCGCCCCATGGACCACAAGGCCGCGACGCTCTTCGCCTCGCCGCCCGGCCTGCAGGTCACCCTGGAGCGGCTGAACGGTCCGCCGGTGACCGGCATGGGAATCCCGCGGGGGGTCACCCTCCTGGTCGGCGGCGGCTATCACGGCAAGTCCACCGTCCTCGACGCGGTGGCACAGGGAGTCTACAACCACCGCCCCGGCGACGGGCGCGAGTTCGTCGTCAGCGATTACGCCGCGGCGAAGGTCCAGGCGGAGGACGGCCGCTCGGTCGCGGGCGTGGACATCTCGCCCTTCATCGGCGCGCTCCCGGGCGGACAGGACACGACCCGCTTCTCCACGCCGAACGCGTCCGGCTCGACCAGTCAGGCCGCGGCGATCATCGAGGCGCTCGAGGCGGGAACCCGGCTGCTGCTCATTGACGAGGATACCGCCGCAACCAACTTCATGATCCGGGACCGGCGGATGCAGGCGCTGGTGCGCGGCGACGACGAGCCGATACACCCCCTTCATCGATCGGGTGCGCAGCCTGAGCGAGGACGCGGGCGTGAGCACGCTGCTGGTGATCGGCGGGTCGGGAGACTACCTCGATGTGGCGGACCGGGTGCTGGCCATGATCCGCTACCGCGCCCACGATCTCACCGACGAGGCGCGTGCCGTCGCGGCCGCCCACCCCACCGGGCGCCTGGCGGCCGGGGCGCCTCCACGATGGTCATCGCGCCGCCGCTTCCCGGATCCGGGTTCGGTGCGTCCGGGGCGCGGCCGGCGTAAGCGCCATGTCAGGGTGCACAGCCGCACCGACGTGGCTTTCGGCGAGGAACGCATCGAGCTGGCCGGCGTGGCGCAGATCGTGTCCCGGGCGCAGACCCGCGCGATCGCGCTGGCCGTGGCGCACGCACGCACACACATGGACGGTCGCATGGCCATGGGGGACGTGCTGGCCGAACTCGAAGCCGAACTGGCCCGCAATGGCCTCGATGTCCTCGACCCCGGCAGGCCGGGCGACCTTGCCCTGCCCCGCAAACATGAAATCGGGGCCGCACTCTCACGACTGAGGTCGTTTCGGGTGTCCCGGGAGTCCGTGGATGAACCCGCGTGAGTCGCCGGGAGCGGCGAGTGGGTGCGACCGCGAGGCGCCGCCTTGAATTGCCGAATGGGCGAAGCGACCCGACGCGGATGCATCACTGCTGGAATGCCCCGGGGGCCCTGGCTACGTGCTCTCAGGACGCCACTTGCATGTGGCCCGCTTCCGTCAGCAGTTCGCGCAGCCGCTCCTCGCGTTCAGGAAGGGTAGTCCTGGCGATCTTTCGCGCCAGGCCGATGCGTTCTTCGTCCGAAATGTTGTCCAGAACCGATATTGGTGTGCCATAGCGCAAGAGAATCCGCTTGGCGTCGACGGCTACCGAGTCTTTCAACTTGCCTCCTTGAGCCTAATCCCCGTCCAGCGCAACGTTTCCCGCTGCAGGCCCCCCGCTTCTCCGGGGCGCTCCGCCCAACCCGGCAAACGGATCGGAGCATCGCGGATTCCGGGGTGGCGTTCCATTATGTTCCCATCATGAAAGACACCGGACTGTCGCGGTCTGCTGAGGACTATCTCAAGGCGGTCTACTCGCTGAACGAGCGCGGCGAGGCCGCCGGGACCAACGAACTCGCGCGCGCCCTCGACGTGCAGCCCGGTTCCGTGAGTGGAATGATCCGCCGCCTCGCCGAAGACGGACTGCTCGAGCACCAGCCCTACCGGGGCGTTCGCCTCACCGCCGAGGGGAGCCGCGAAGCGCTGAAGATCCTGCGCCGCCACCGGATCATCGAGTCGTTCCTGGTCCGCCGCCTGGGGTACGACTGGGAGGACGTGCACGCCGAGGCCGAGCGCCTGGAGCACGCCGCATCGGACCGCCTGATCGACCGCATGGCGGAGGCGATGGGCAACCCCACCACCGATCCCCATGGCGCGCCGATCCCCACGCGCCACGGGAAGATCGCCGCCACTGCCTGGCCGCGCCTCGACGAGGTGGCGGCGGGAACCCGGGTCACCGTACGCGCCGTCTCGGACGAGGACCCGGACCGGCTCCGCTACTTCAAGTCGGTGAGCGTCGTCCCGGGAGCCCGCGCGGTGGTGCAGCGCAGTGGCGCGGATGGCGGCCCGGTCACCCTGATGGTGGATGGCACCTCGGAGCCGCTGTCGATTCGACCGGCGGTGGCACGTCGCGTGGCCGTTACGGAAGTGTAAAGCATACACGACATAATGTCATGTCTGCTTTACAGTACTACACAGCTGGCCCGCACAGCGGGGTAATCCCACCGTCGTCGGACTGGGCAATGACGTTCAGCGCCCGCTGCGTTGCGGTGCCGAAGAAGCCCGTCCCGTCCCCGAAGACCGAGGGTATGCGAATGATCCCCGAGGGGTTGAAGTTGCCGCCCCGGGCCCAGTTCACCCAGTTCCGGTCGGTTGCGGCGAACGCGACCTGTGCCCGCGTGCCACCGGGGAGTCCGTCGTCGAGAATGCGGAGCAGATCGGCGTCGGCCTCGTCCCCGAAATCGAAGAGCCCGTATTCCCCCGGGAAGAGCACATCGGTATCCTTCTCGCCGATCGCGAACCCCGCCAGATACAGGGAATCGGGGGCGGACACGTCCTGTCCCGCAAGCGCCTCCGGCAAGCCCTGGATCCAGGCATCGGACAGGTACGACCAGGTTCCCGCAGCCTCGGTCCATCTGAACCGGTAGTTGGTGTCGGGCTCCAGGCGGCACTGCCCATTCTCCTGCGTCAGCCCCACGAAGCTGAACGCGTCGGGGATCCGGCTGGCTCCGGTGAGGGTTCGCCCGTCCGCAAGCACCACTTCAAGCTCGACGATCTCCCGGGGAGCGAAGGGGGACGGAGAAATGCCGGCCACGTAGCACGAGCCGACGGCCTCGTTCGGTTCGTTGCTGTCGTAGGTGAGGCAGGAACCGCCGCTGTCCGCCGGCGCAAGATGCGCAACCCCGCCCGACGCCCCCATGACGCGGATGGTGGCCCCCTCCACCTCGCTGGCGCGGCTGGCGCTCAGTGTGCGGTGCAGGTACGCGTACACAAAGAGTTCGGTCATCCCGTCATCTTCGAGGTTCACGGTCAACTGCGACTCCACGATGACAACGTCTTCCGACTCGGCGACCGTCACCTCGGTGAGCGCACATCCCCCAGGCAGGCCGGCGGCTGCCATCACTGCCACCACTGAACACCCGTCAAACCTGCGCGCCATCAGAACGATACCTCGAAGCCCACCGTGGGCAGGAAGGGGATCATGGACACGCCCTGCCGCACGGGCGGCGAGGACTGGTAGTCGAAGAAGTAGAAGAGCACGTTCTTCTTGTTGTAGACGTTGATTACGCTCAGGTACGGCGTCATCGTGCCCCAGCTCTTCGTAATGGTCTTGCGAAGCGACAGGTCCACCCGGTGCCGGGCAGGAAACCGGGCGCCGTTGCGGGGCCCGAGCACCACTGCTTCTCCATCATCGGTGTCCAGCAGCCCCCTGACGAACTGCGTGCGATGGATCTGGTAGGTCCCGAGCGGTTTCGTGTAGGGCAACCCGGTCCCGAAGTTGGCCCTGACTCCCGCCTCCAGCCCCCACCAGTCGAGCGGCCGGCGCAGGGCCAGATCGATCTCGAAACGGCGGTCGAACACGGGCGGATAAGTGATCCATGGCTGCGGCTGGATCCCGACGCGGGTATCGGGGAAAGACCGGTCCGTCTTCAGGAAGGAAACCGAGATCCAGCCGGTCGTCGTGCCCCGGTCACGCTTCACATAGAAGTCCACCCCGTATGCGTCCCCGTTACCCGCCACCAACGCGTCGGTGTCGTCGTTCGGATCCTCGGCCGCGTTCAGCGAGGCCACTCCGTCGAAGGTGCGGTAGTAGGCCTCCACCGAGGCGAACCAGCTGTCTTCTTCGCCGAAGAAGCTCTCGGCCCCGACCTGCACCTGGTCGGACACGATGCGAGGGGCCTCGGCGCCCGCCAACACCCAGGTGTCGAGTCCGAAGGGGAACTCTTCGTCCCGGGTGGAGTGGATGAACTGGCTGTAGCGGCCCGCGGCCAGGCGCAGCGCCGAGCTCCTGTTCCGCAGGAAGCGCCTGATGGCGAAGCGCGGCGACAACGTCGCCTCCGTTTCGCCCGCGTTCGGACGCCAGTAGTCGGCACGCACCCCACCCTCGACAAGCCAGTTGGGATTGGGGTCCCAGTGTATCTGACTGTAGGCCGCAACCTCGACACCGCTCCCCTTCTGGTCGAGGAAGGTCGAGCCACCCCCCAGCAGGCCGTTGTCGTACGCCACCCGGTTCACGGCCACTCCCGACTTCCAGCGGCTCGCCCAGCGAGGATAGTGCTCGAAGTCGGCACCGATGGTCGCCTGCTCAATCCCGGTCTGGAACTCGGTGTCGACCTCCGGGAACTCGAGGTCCGACCCGAAGCGGGAGAACGACGTGCGGACCGCCATCGAGGCGCCCCCGCGCATGGACTGCGTCCACGATCCCCCGATCGCGTCGTTTCCCCACCACCACCGGATCGGGATGGGCGTGTCGGCGATTCCCGACAGGTCTACGATGTCGCGGCCGGTGTACCCGACGAACCGGAGCCGGCTGCCGCCCTCCGTCCACGCCTCGACGACGCCCTGGAGGTCCGTCAGGTGGTACGGGAAGTCGGCCACCGGCTTGATGAGCAGGTCCAGGTATGAACGCCGCGCCGACACCCGCGCCCGCGTCGCGGTGAACCCCATCTTCTCCGCCGCCCCGCCGGGCAGCCGCCCCTTGACCGCCACCCGGGTCGCCAGAAGGCTGACGCCCGCGTCGACCCCGAAATCCCCGTCGCCGGGATCGCTCGCCACGGTCAGCACCGACGAGACCCGGCCACCGTATTCGGCCGGAAAGCCCCCGGACTGCAGCTCGACCCGGTCCACCATGTCCGCGTTGAATACGGAGAAGATGTTCCCCAGGTGAAACGGACTGAAGATCGGCACCTCGTCGAGGAGAATCAGGTTCTGGTCCGCCGAGCCGCCCCGGACATTGAAGGACGCGGAGAAGTCGGACACGCTCGTCACCCCCGGCAGCACTTCGATCGCCCGCAACGGATCCGACTCGGCGATCACCGGGATCGACTTCAGGTCTTCGGAGTCGATCTCCTGCACAGTGATCCCCGCCTCCTCCTCGAAGCGGGTCCTGGCTCGGCTGCGGTCGGCGGCGACGGTCAGTCCCTCCACCTCGAGAGGTGCGATGGTCAGGGTGATTTCGACTCGCTGGGTCGCCCCTCCGGCCACGGACAACTCCTCACGGTAGTCGTCAAAGCCGATGAAACTGACCGTGAGCACGTGGGCGCCGGGTGCCACGTTGCGGAAGGCGAAGAATCCGAGCGCGTCGGTCAGTGTGAATTCCTCCCGGGTCGAATCCGCGACCGGGTAGAGACGCGCGAGCGCACCCTCGATCGGCCGGCCGTCCTCGCTCCGGACCCTGCCCCCGACCAGGCCGGTCTGGGCTGCTGCCACCGTGGGCAGAATCAGTGACAGGAGCAGGAAAAGGAAGAGGGCGCGCGCACCGCAACGCCACGACCGCAGCGCCCGGGCCGCCCCCGGTTGGCTGGATGTTGTGGACACCGAAACCATCGCCCTCCGCATTAGCCTCTACGCAACTGCCGGCAGCATCCGGCGGCGCGGTCTCCACCTGTCCGGTGGCCTTGGCCCCGGCCCTCCAGCCCTCCATTCTATCGGCACTCGTAAGTATAACGTAACCCTCTCCCCGGAAGTTCCATTGCAACCGGAATCCGTTCTGAGCCGCCTGGCCCTGGTTGGGCGCACGCCACTCGCAATCCTCCCCACCCCCTTGCTCCCCGCACCCTCGCTCGCCGCCGCCCTGCGTGCCGATGTCCACATCTCGATCAAGGCCGACGCCTGGACGGGACTGGGGCTGGGCGGCAACAAGGTGCGGAAGCTCGAGTACGAGCTGGATCCCGCCCGGCTGGACGGCGTGACGGACCTGGTCACCGCAGGAGGGCCGCACTCCAACCACTGCCGGGTGACGGCGGCCGCGGCGGCGCGTCTGGGCCTTGGCTGCACGCTTGTCATCAACGGCGAGCCCGGGGACGCGGGACGCGGCAACGCGCTGCTGCACCGGCTCCTCGGCGCCCGGATCGCGACCGTGGCCGACCGGGCGGCGCGCGGCGCGGCGATGGCTAAGGAGGCAGACCGGATCGCCGCAGCGGGCGGCAGGGCCCTGGTCGTTCCGGTAGGGGCCTCCACCCCCCGGGGTGCCCTCGGCTATGTGCGCGCGGCCGCGGAGTTGCGGGAGCAGATCGGCAATGGCGATCGGGCATCCGGTCCGACGAAGTCGGCGGCGGCGCGCGGGCTGTCCCCCGGTCCCGCCCAGAGCCGCGGCGCACCCGTCTGGATCTTCACCTCGTCGTCCTCCGGGGGCACCCTGGCGGGGCTCATCGCCGGCTGCGCCCTCATGGACTGGGGGGCACAACTGATCGGGGTCAGTCCCGATGATCCGGCCAGGATGGTCCACGGGGCAGCCACCGAAATCGCACTGGCCGCGGCTGCCCTCCTCCCCCACCCCCCGCACGGCTCCCATCCCGGCGCGGACGAACTCACGCGGCGCATCCGGAACATCGCGGCCGCCACCCTCGTCACCGACGCATTCGTCGGCCCGGGCTACGGTGCGCCGACCCGCGCCGCGGAGGAGGCCATCGCGCTCTTCGGTGCCCGCACCGGCGTGATCCTCGACCCCGTCTACACGGGGAAGGCTGCCGCCGCCATGATCGCCTGGGTCCGGGAGCGGAAGGTCCCGCCCGGCGCACACGTCATCTTTTTGCACACGGGCGGGCATCCGGCGCTGTTCCGGTAGCCCGGCTGGCCGCGGCCCCTGCGGCAGCCGAGCGGATTCATCCAGGACCGCCGGCGGGCTCACGCCCACAGGCCGTCAAATCACCCGAGGCCCAGCGTCACCACCCGGATCACCCGCACGATCGGCACATCGAACTCGCCTGTCTCGATGTAGGCCATCAGCCCGCCCGGACCGAAAGCGTCCGGGATCCTCGGGCCGTCCGCCGGCAGCGTTCCGATATACTCTCCATCGGCGGTCAGGATATCGATCGGGCCCGGCCCGTCGCCCCCCGGCCCCGTCCTTTCGACCCAGATCAGGTCCGCCGCATCCACCGCCATGTCGGCGATCACGGGGATCACTTCGGTAAAGACCATGTCGTCGACCTGAGCCAACTGGCTGGCCTGCAACTGTTCACCGAGTCCTTCCACGACGCCGAAGCCCTCCATGCGAACCTCAGCGAGACCCTGGAGACCCTCCCTGCGCCGCTCCCGCTCGGCCGCCATGATCGCCTCGGTCACCGGTTCCGGCGCAATGGGCCGTTCGACGGCACCCGCAACACTCCCGTCCAGACCGATCAGCTTGACCCGGTACCCCATCGAGTCGACGACCGCGAGGCGCCCGTCGGAGAGCATCCCCAGGTGCAGCCCGGGTTCGAAGGCGCGCATCCGGGTCATCGTGAAGCTCATCTCCGTCTGCCCGCGTTCATTCTCGGTCGTCAGCTCTTCGTCCACCTCCGTGGGCTCCAGGTTCCAGGCCCGGTAGAGCACCTCCTTGCCCGCGTCACCGAGGGTAAAGAGTTCGATGTCACGCAGGTGCGGATCCTCTTCTTCCTCGCTCTCCTGATCCGGCCGTGCCATGAGCATGCCACCTCTGGTGACGATTCGGCCATCGGGCCGCGCCATGAGCAGGCTTCCCGGAGCCCCCGCGAACATGTCGAAGGTGATCTCTTCGAGAAACGCGCCCTGCGGGTCGTACAGCTGCCAGGTCCGCGGGAAGTCGTAGATGACGATCCTGCCGTCCCGGAGAATCTCGAATCCGAACGGGAAGCTCAGTTCACCGGGCCCCTCGCCCTCTCCGCCGATCTCGTGGAGGAAGTTCCCCTCCTGGTCCACGACCACGATCCGCATGGCCTCGGGGTCGTAGACGTGGAGGTTCCCGGACGCGTCGAAGGCGATCTTGTCGACTCTCGTGAAGTTCTCCCAATCCTCGCCGGAGTACTCGCCGACCGAATAGACGTCTTCGGTCGTGGGGGTAAGCGGGATGTCGGTGCTGCTGTCGCCGGCCGGACCATCGCCGCAGGCGAGTAGCAGGATGCAAAGCGTTGCCGGAAGCTGTGCGTTCGTTCGTCTCATCGGAGTCCTTTCCCTCCACCGGGTTCGCTTCGTGTCCCAATGCATGAGACTGTGTGCACACTTGGGACGCTTACCCTGATTACGTGTCGCAGTGCGATAACGTTCCGCGACTTTCCGAACCGTCCCCGGCACCCTACCTTGCCGCTCAAGCCGGCCCGCCGCAACAGGCCGGACAGTTCGAACCGGCCTGCCGCACGAGGGCGACCCGCCGAACCGGGACCGCCGCAGCGGGCCGCACCGCTACAAGACGGAGGCACCGATGGCCCGACCACGCGCGACTCTCGCCCTTCTCCTGCCCCTGCTGCTCCTCCCTGCGGCCCTCGCCGCCCAGGACGAGCCCGACGGCACCCTCAAGCTGGCCACCTACCTGGACTGGGAATCGGTGTCGAACCCGCAGATCTCCCCGGACGGCAGCGAGATCATCTTCACGAAGGGCTGGGTGGACAAGATCAACGACCGCCGCAGTTCGTCGATCTACATCATGAACGCGGACGGCAGCCGCATGCGGGTGCTCGTGGAGGACGGGTCGTCGCCGAAGTGGTCGCCGAGCGGGGACCGGATTCTCTACACGGCGGGCACCGAGTCCGAGGGCACGGAGATCTTCGTGCGCTGGATGGACGACGAGGGCGCGGCCAGCCAGATCACCCACCTGGAGAACAGCCCCGGCAACGTCGAGTGGTCGCCCGACGGCACGCAGGTTGCGTTCACCATGTCGGTCGACTCCGACAACCCGTGGCCGATCAGCCTGCCGGGGCGGCCGGACGGGGCGAATTGGACGGAGGGGCCGAAGGTGGTGGACCGGCTGGTCTACCGGCGGGATCGCCGCGGCTACATCGACGGCGGCTACACCCACCTCTTCGTGGTGCCGGCCGATGGAGGCACCGCGCGCCAGCTCACCGACGGCGACTGGAATCACAACGGCGTTGCCTGGACTCCGGACGGCGCCGAAATCCTCTTCACGTCGCTGCGCGTCGAGGACGCCGAGCACGAGTGGCGCCAGTCGGACATCTACTCGGTCGAAGTCGCCAGCGGCGCGATCACCCGGCTGACCGACCGCTCCGGCCCCGACGGCTCTCCGCTCCCGTCCCCGGACGGCCGGCTGATCGCCTTCACCGGCAACGACCTCACCACCGACACCTACATCACGCCCAGGCTCTACGTGATGCACCGGGACGGCTCGAACGTGCGCATGATCAGCGACGGCTTCGACCGCCGGGGCTCCGGGATGATCTGGGCCGAGGACGGCAGCGGCTTCTACATGACGGTTCGCAGCGAAGGGACCAGCAACCTGTACTTCGCGTCGGTGGGCGGGGGTGTGCGGCCGGTCACCGAGGGCAACCACATGCTGAGCGTCTCGACCATCGGGTCGGGCATGGCCGTGGGAACGCGGACCGACTACCACCGCCCCGGCGACCTCATCGCCTTCCGGCTGAGCGACCCCGGGCGCATCACCCAGCTCACCGAGGTGAATGCCGACGTGCTGCACGGCGTCGCGCTCGGCGAGGTCGAGGAGGTCTGGTACAAGTCGGTCGAGGACTACGACATCCAGGGGTGGATCATCAAGCCCCCCGGCTTCGATCCGTCGCAGAAGTACCCCCTGATCCTGGCGATCCACGGCGGACCGCACGGCATGTACAACGTCGGCTTCAACTTCGCGTGGCAGAACCACGCCGCGAACGGCTACGTCGTGCTGTACACCAACCCGCGCGGGTCATCCGGTTATGGAAGCGCCTTCGGCAACGCGATCAAGAACGCCTACCCGGGGAAGGACTTCGACGACCTCATGGCCGGCGTCGACCTGGTGATCGAGCGCGGCTACATCGACGACCGGAACATGTTCGTGTACGGATGCTCCGGGGGCGGCGTGCTGACCTCGTGGGTGGTGGGACACACGGACCGGTTCGCGGCTGCGTCGGCCAACTGCCCGGTGACGAACTGGCTCTCCTTCGTGGGCACGACCGACGGCGCCAGCTGGTACCGCAACTTCGAGCACTTCCCCTGGGACGACCCCTCGGAGCACCTGCGCCGCTCCCCCCTCATGTACGTCGGCAACGTCACCACCCCGACCATGCTGATGACCGGCGAAGGCGACCTGCGCACCCCGATGCCGCAGACCGAGGAGTACTACCAGGCGCTGCGCGTGCTGAAGGTTCCAACCGCGATGATCCGCTTCAAGAACGAGTGGCACGGCACGAGTTCGACGCCGTCGAACTTCCTGCGGACGCAGATCTACCTGCGCGAGTGGTTCGACAAGCATCGGAGGGGCGGGCCGGTCACGTAGCGGGGGCCTGAACGACGGTCAGCCGCCCGGCGCTTGCCGCGGCCGCTGTTCGCTGGGCAGCGTGCGGCCGATCCGCCAGATGTCCGAGATGGCGGCCATGACCTCTCGGCCGATCAGGTCCATCCTGCGGACCAGTTCGATGCGCCCAAGCGCCTGCCGGTACTTCCGGTCGGGAAGCAGTTCCGTGAAGAGGCCGCAGGCGTCGGCCAGACAGATGATCACGACATCACGGGGGGCGGGGACCACCTCTTCGAAGAGGACCTCCAGGATGCGCAGCTTCACCTCGACCTCGGCCGTGCCGTCCACCACCGGGTAGCGTCGCGCCCTCAACACCCACAGGAACCGGTCCTCGCGGCGCTCCAGGATTCCGCGCGCGATCAGCCGCTCAATGGCAGCTGCCCGCGTCTCGTACGCGCGTTCGGCGGCCCGTTCCACCCAATAGCGTGCGTCGCGCGTCTCCCGCGCGTTGGCAATGTCGGCCAGCACGGGGTCGAGGATGTCGTCCCCGAGCGGCGTCGCGTCCACCAGGACCAGCGTTTCCAGATCGGTGTCTATCCGGTCCTCCATCGCGAGATCCATCAGCACCCCGCCGGCGAGCGCGTAGCGCAGCGACAGGTCGGGCACACTCAGGAACTTCTCTCCCTCGTTTTCGAGGAGCAGAAGCATGGTCTCTTCGGCGAATCTCAGCATGGCGGGCACTCTCGGGGTCGAAAGGGTTCTGGCGGGAAGTGGACCCTATGCGAGCGGCCGGATGGCCGCAAGATCGGGCGCCCCTGGAGGGACTCGGCGGCAGGTTCGGGCGCCCCCTGGCCTTGACAACCATTCCGGTCGGCGGGGACGTCGAAGATGTCAAGTCAGGGCGCCGCACGTCCCAGGGGCGTAATCGCAAGATAGGGGTCATTCCATGGACCGTCCCGGCATCGGGCCATTCGCCTGCGTGACCATTGCGCTGGCGGCAATCCATGCGGCATCGGTCTCACCGCTGTCGGCGCAGGCCGATTCCGCGGGGATCCCGATCATCACGGCGCGGGCCCCACTCTGGGGGCCCGGCGAAGGCTGGACGATCAGCGACGAGCCTCTGGTCGAGATCGGTGCCGAAACCGGGCCACCCGAAAACCTGCTGGCCGGAGTGGTGGGGGTCGTTCGTCTGAGCAGCGGCGACATCGTCATCGCGGAATCGACCACCGGCGAGTTGCGCCGCTACGACCGGTCGGGAGCCCTGGTATGGCGTGCGGGAGGACAGGGGCAGGGTCCCGGCGAGCACAAGTACCTCGGGTTCCTCCGCTCGCTCCCCGGTGATTCGCTGGTCACCGCCGACTCCGACCGGCTCAGGCTGAATGTGTTCGGCCCGGACGGAAAGGTGGTACGCACGATACGCCTGGAGATGCCGGAGCCCGGTCTGGTTCCCCGGGGTTTCGCAGGCGTCTCCGAACGGGATCTGGTCATGACCTTCGAAGACCGTCGCGAAGAGCCGTCGAGACAGGGGGTGGGGAGATGGCCGGGACTACGGATCGCGATGCTCTCCCTGGATGACGGGAGGATGCGGACCTGGATCGACGTGCCGGGCTCCGAGTCGTCCATTGTACGGCGGGGCGGGCTGGCCCGGAACGCCACCTACGTGTTCGGCAAGGGGCCAGAATACGCAGTCTCGGACGGTCGTCTGGCGCTCGTCGACACCGAGGAGTTCTCGGTGCGTCTCATGGACCTCGACCGTGGGTCCATCCAATGGATACTCAGGCGGGACGAACCGGCCGGCCAGGTCACGAGCGACCATGTGGATGCGTGGGTCGAGTGGGCCATCTCCGTGACCCGCCACCCGGAGGGAACCGCTGCAATCGTACGTTCCGCGCGGGAAACGCCCATGGCCTCAACCCTCCCCGTGCTGGAGTCGCTGTACCTGGACGCTGTCGGGAACCTCTGGGTGGAGCCGTACTCGGTGTTCGGTACCGAAATGCCGCCGTTCCAGGTGTACGCTCGGGACGGCTCCTGGCTGGGGAGCGTCGCCGTCCCGCCCGGGCTCGGGACCGAGAGGCGGCTCCGCTTCGGTTTCGGGCGGACGTTCGAGATCGGGGACGACTACATCCTCGGCGTCTGGCACGACGAACTGGGCGTCGAACATGTGCGGTTGTACGGATTGGAAAAGGCCGGTGGGCCGTGAGTGGCCCTGTTCCTACCCACCCCCCCGATCCAGCCGCCACAACTGCACGTACTCCACGTCGAGCTCGTCCCGCTTCCAGGTCAGAATGTAGTCCTCGCCGATCTCCACGATCTGAAGCACATCGGGCGTCTCGACAAACCCCAACGCCTGCCCTTCGGAATCGAAGACTGTCCAGACCGAGCCTGGCCGCTCTTCCCCCGGGAGTTCGTATTCCTCGACCCACAGGTGATCCACCGCATCGGTGATGATGGAATTGAACGCCGGAAAGTGCTCGGCGACCGGCATGGACTCGTACACGCGCCGCGATCGTCGGAGACTCTGTCTTTCCGCGGCGGACATGCCGGGTGACGGCTGACGCACGTTCTCGTCGATGTATGCCGTCACGTTGGCGGGCGTTGGCGTGCGGGGAACATGGGCGCGCCTGACCAGTCGTTCCAGTGAGCCGTCCGGCCGAAAAGCCTTCAGCTCGTACCGGTCGGTCGAGCCGATTACGATCCGGTCGCCCCAGGCCGCATGGACCGGCCTGCGCCCGAAGATCGTCCGGCCCGAACTTGCCCGCCCGTCCACGACGACGCGGTGCACCTCCATGTTGGCGTGCGTACCGAAGTGGGCGGTGGTCCTGCCCTCCCCGTCCCTCAATTCCGCAACAAGGGTGTCCGCGTTCGGTAACGCCAGAACCGCGAGCACGGAACCGTTCCCGGTGACCGACTGCGGACTGAAGAAGGGCCACAGGGGATCTCCATCGCGTTCCATGTTGAAGGTGCGCCCGAAACTTCCGTCCGGGGCGAAGACGGAGATGCCCTGCCGGGGTGCGGTCCACGCGACGATCGAGTCGCCGGGCCATCGCTCCACCTGCCAGAGTTCGGTGAACTCGCCGGGTCCCTCGCCCGCACCTCCCCAGGTCGCGATGTAGGTCCCGCGGGCGTCGAACACCCTCAGCTCCTGCGTGCTGGTATTCGTCACCACGATTCGGCCGTCGCTCAGTCTTGTGGCATCCCAGGCAACATGAAGCAGGTAGGGTTCCTCGCCGTCCACTTCACCGATCGACACCGCCGGCTCCGATCCGATCCGCCACCCGAGCCGTGACCCCTCCGGCGGGCTCGCATTCTCGACGATGAAAATGCCGGCGCTGTCCTCCACCTGGACTTGCGGTGCGGGCGGAACGCCCGTCAGGGCTACGCAGCGGATGGGCGTGAGCAACAGCGCGATCAGGACGATGGACGGGAGGATTGCGGGTGTCTTCATCAAGCCGTCTCCGTGGAAGGGTGGTACGGCCTCACCATTGCCGCTGCAGCCAACTGCCGTCTGTGACACTCCCTCAGGCGGATTGGTTGCACTCCCCACCTGTTTGTGCCTGTCGAGTTACCGTGGCGTCTCTGCAAGCCCTCCCGCGCGGACTCGACGTCCCACCGGCCTACCGACCGATCCACGCCCTCCAGGCGTCGACATCCGTGCCGAAATCCTCGCCGCTGATGGCCTTCAGGAAGTTCAGAGCGGGGATCCACGTCGAGTTCGTCCCGGAACCACGTCAGGATGTAGTCCTCGCCGACCTCAAGGACCAGCGGCGCCTCAGGTGTCTCGACGAACCCGAGCACATGCCCCTCCGGACCAAAGACCGTCCAGAGCGAGCCCGGTCGCTCTTCCCCGGGGAACTCGTACTCCTCAACCCACAGGTGAGAACCGAACCGTCCCTGGTGACCGAGCGCGGCTCGAAGTAGATCCACAGCGGACCGCCGTAGCTCTCCATGTTGAAGGTGCGCCCGTAGCTCCCGTCCGAGGCGAAAACGGAGATGCCGAGACGCCGCGCGGTCCAGGCGGCGATCGAGTCGCCAGGCCATCGCTCCACACTCCATAGTTCGGTGAACTCACCAGGTCCTTCGCCCTCTCCCCCCCCAGGTCTCGAGGCAGGTCCCGCGGGCGTCGAATACCCTCAACTCCTGCGTGCCCCGATTGGCCACCACGATCCGCCCGTCGTTCAGCCGCGTGGCATCCCTGGCCAGGTAGAGCAGGTAGGGGTCCTCGCCGTCAACCTCGCCGATCGAGAGCGTCGGCTCCGGCCCGATCCGCCAGTCGGTAAAGGGGCCGGGCCACCGGGTGTCGCGGGTGACGCCAGATACTGGATCGGATAATCGAGCCCCGTCGCCTTGTCTCGGCCGGTCCCGAGAAGATGCATGCGGCCCCCTCCCTCCCTCCAGGCCTCCGCTGGCCGGAAGTAGAACGAAAGCGTCTGCCGGTGCAGAACACTCCCTTGATCACTCAGGAACACGAACTCCGTATAGAAATCCTCGGCCTCCGGGAGTCCACCCTTCACGGTTTCGGGCAGTCGCCCAACCGCCGCCAGGAAGCAGCCGTCCGGAAGCCGCGTGAAAGAGGACAGGCTTGGATGGCGCCATTCGAACTTCCACCCACCGCCCTCCAGCGGCGTAGCAACCTCACGAACGTAGTCGCGGAGGATATCGGTGTGTGTAACCGTCACGGTGACTTCCGAATCCTCGAAGAGCAGGAATGCGAAGGGTACCGGGCGGGCGTAGGCAAGCCGTCCGGCACCGGTTTCGGCGATGTACCCGTTGTTGTAGCGCGCTCGAAGTATGGGTTCCTCAAGATCCATCCGCACCTGTCCCATCCCTCCAAGGTATTCGCCATCCGGGCTGTACATGTGCACGGCGTGATCCGAGGACGAAACAGCCCCGGCTACCACGAGATCGCCGTTCTCGAGAATGCGGAAATCCCGCGCCTGAGAAGGAAACGGTTGCAATCGAACGATACGCTGGAAGCTGCCGGTCGTGTCGAAAAAGCTGATGCCCGCAAGTCGATCGAAGACAGCGAAGCCTTGCTCGGTCGCCCGCACGATCGTAGGTGACCGGAACTCGCCGGGTCCCTCACCCGATCTGCCGATCCGCCGGATGAAATCTCCGTCAGGACTCAGATGCAGCACCGAACGGCCCCGCAGATCCACCACATACATTCCCGACTCCGGGTGCCGGGTAATCGACGACAATAACCCGATCAGACGATCATGGGGGCTGGTTTCGGGCGGCGCGTACCGCCACTCCTCGGTCAGCGCAAGTCCGCCCGCGAACTCGCATACCTCCGAGGCTTGGTTGAACGTCCCGTTCGAGATCATCGGGAACGCGAAAACCACGGCGACGAGCGGCGCGGCTGCAGCCGCAGGAAGGCGGCATCGACCCACAGTTACCATTCCGGACGCCAGACATCCAGGATCAACACACCCAGCGCGTTCACTCGCTGCGAAACGATCAGGCCGTCGTTCGTGAACCCGTGTCCACTCCGAGATAGTGGATGGGGGGGTTCCCCGGCGGGATCGTTCACCACGCCTTCGACCTCCCGGTCGGGGAACCAGACAGGCGGCTGATGGCCTGTCCTGCGAGGGGGGTGGCCGATAGGGCGCCCACGGCTGTGACGAGGATAGTGGTTGCGACAATGGTCGCGAGGTTCAAGGCAGGGAAGCACCGGGCCCCGTCCGGCCAGGGTCCGACGGCTGTCGAAGAACGGAGACCGGCGCCAGCTACCCAACCGGCCGCTCCAATCCCCACAGCTGCACGTACTCCACCCCCAGCTCGTCCTCTACCTTTCCTACGATGTAGTCCTCGCCGATCTCGTAGATGACAAGTCCTTCAGGCGTCTCGACGAAGCCCTGAACACGGCCCTCCGGGTCGAATACGGTCCAGAGGGGAGCGGGCCTCGTCGCCGGAAGGTTGTATTCGCGGACCCAGAGGTAGCCGAGAGCATCCACTTCCAACGCACTGAACGCCGGGAACGACTCCGGCAGGGGAAAGGCGTCGTAGGTGGCATTGTTGCGCTTCAACAGGTCGGGATTGGCGGCCCAGTCGCCCTCGGGCGGATTGGCTGCGCGGTAGTCGTCCAGATCGGCCACCGTGGGGTCGGGCACGTCGTTCTCGCGCCGCACGATGCGTGCCAGCGATCCGTCCCGGCGGTAGGCCCGAAGCTCGTAGCGGTCCGTGGGCGCCACCACCGCGAACTCGCCCCACGCTGCCCACCTCAGAGTCCTCTGGAACGGCGGTTCATACAGCCCCATCCCGGTGCCGTCCCCGAAATGGCTCTCGAAATACCAGAATATCTCGGCACCGGGATGTCGACCGAGTTCACCGAGGGGAGAACCGTCTCCCGCCAACACAAAGAAGTCCAGGCTGCTGCGGTTGATGCCCTTCTCCGGCAGCGGAGACGGCCGGTCGTCGAAGCGGCGGCTGGCTACGATCGTCCCATCGGAGAGTACATCGCGGCACTTCCGGAGGTCCCCGCCCCGGTGCAGGTTGATTGTACGGCCGTGCCTTCCCCGGATATCCCAAACGGAAAAGACGTTGTTGATGGTCTGTCCGGTGCTGTGGCAGACGGCCAGCGAATCACCCGGCCAGCGCTCGATCCAGAACAGGTTGGTGACCAGTCCGTCGCTTCCCCAGGCACCGCCGACACCGCCGAAGTCCCCCGGGCCCTGTCCCCGCTGTCCCCACGCCTCCAGGAAGTCCCCAGTCGGGTCAAAGACCAGCAGCTGATACGAGCCCGCGTTGGCCACCACGATACGACCGTCGGGCAGCAAGAGCGCGTCGTCCACGCGGTGGAGCTGAAAGTCCTCGCTGCCCTCGACAGTCCCGATCGAGAGGGTGGGCTCGGCGCCAACCCGCCAACCGAGGCGTGAACCGGCTTCCGGGCGCGGGTTTTCGACGATGACGACGCCGGCACTGTCCTCAATCTGGAATTGCGGCACGGGCGGGGCGTCCGGCGGGGCTTCGCAGCCGATGGCCACGTGCGACAACACGATCGGGATGACTAATGGGACCATCGATGCCGGTTTCACAGAGCGTCTCCTCGAATGGCGGTGCGGGTCACCGATGTGATCCTCCTTTGAGGGACACTCCGTCGCAAGCGATGGTTGCCCCGGCCGGGGATTAGACAACCATCAGTCCCCATCATGTGTCTTCGGGTTGAGACCGGCCACAAGGCGGCGGCAGACCCGCCTGGAAGTCGCGCCCCGGAGGAACGGCAATGACGCCATCGCAACCGCCCCTCTCCATGGTCACCGCGTCCGTGCTCGGCGCGCTCACCCTCGCCCTCGCCCTCGCCTCCCTCCTCCCCACCACCACCCTCGCCCAGGAAGTCACCGTCCTCACGGAAGATCTCTGCGCCGCGTGCTCCATCGAGACCACCCCCGACGCGCTCCTCGGCGCGGACGGCGAGTCCGTGATCGGGATCGCATGGGACATCCAGCGCCTCACCGACGGCCGCTTCACGATGGCCTTCCAGGACGTGATCACCGAGTTCACCATCTTCTCGGCGGACGGTTCGCAGTTCCGGCGGGTCGGACGTGAGGGTGAAGGGCCGGGGGAATACAGATTCGTGTTCTGGGTCAGGGAGCACGCCAACCTGCTCCACGTCTTCGACTGGAAGCGAAGGCAGATCACCGTGCTGGACGACGGCCTCGAGGCAATCCGGACCCTGCCGGTGCGATGCCTGGACTGCAACGGCGTCGACATGGCCATCCTGCCCGACGGCGCTGTTGCGCTCAACTACTTCCTCGCAGCGGCCGACGCCGAACAACCGGCCGACGCGAACGAGGGATTCGCGGTCCACATTATCGAAGCGAACGGCGAGCCGCGGCTGTCGCTCGACGGCATCCCCATGAAGGACCGCTTCGACCCGGTCGAGGACGCGGACCGACACCTGCAGGTCGCGCGGGACGGATTCCTGCTGGTCGCGCACCGCAGACGGTACCGGATCGACCGCCGGGATCCGGCGACGGGCGAGCTGCTGCAGACGTTCGTGCGCGAGGCGGACTGGATCAGGGACTCCGGGGGCAATCGGGAACCGCCTTCACCCGACCGACCACCGGCGACGACCATCACCGCAATGCACATGGACGAGGCGGAGCGGCTCTGGCTCAACGTCAGCCGGTCGGCGCCGGACTGGCGGGACCGAGTGCAGAGCACGGGACCCGGCGCTCATCCCGAGGAAGGGCGATACCGCTACGGGCCCGGCTCGACCGAACGTGTCATGGAGGTGGTGGACCTCGAATCGGGCCGCGTCCTGGTGTCACAGGTGCTCGACTTGGAAGAGCTGGGCTGGTGGTTCTTCTTCACCCCGGGCTGGCTGGCGTCCTACAGCGAAGATGGGTACCCGCAGTACCGGATGTGGCGGATGCGGCTGGTGGGGCTGTAACCCGGCCGAGCGAAGCACGACGCGGCGGATGGCGCGCCGCATGCTCAACTACACCATGAGGATCCTCGACGGCCTCGGCGACGATGAACTCGGGCCCGGCGGCACGTACCCGCCCGTCATCCCCGTCGTCATCTACAACGGCAAGCAGCGCTGGAACGCGCCCACGGGCGTTGGTGCGGGGTCTGGCCGCGTGCCGGTCTGGTCCCGGCGTTGCCCAGGGGCCCGCCCCACTGCCGGAACAGCTCTCCGACGCGGATCGTATTGCCGCAGTCCCCACCGGCGTCGTCGAGTGTGAGACGGCGGACGAGTTCATCGCACCTGCTCAGGAGGTTCAGCGCGCCCCGTCCGGAGGCCGGTCCACATAGGGCACGTCGAGGTCGTCAGGATTGGCTTGGTCTCCCGGCGGCGGCGTCCACCCTACCCGACATCGTCCACCGACGGCAACATCCCCGCGCACGGCTCCCCGCTGATCCGGCGCAGCGGGTGGAGGGATATCCGGTCGGCGGCGGTGGAAACGGCGATGGGCGCTTCCGCCCCGGCAGGCAGTTCAAAGCCCGCAGGCAACGTGGTTTCGTAGACAGAGTAGTTGAAGACGAGGGCGCTGTCCTGGTAGACGTGCAGGGCGTCATAGAGCCGGGATGGCTCAGGCTTGCGCACCACCGCATAGCAGCCGGTTTCGGGATCGACGATGGCGCCCGGCACCTCCTGGTCGCGGCCGAGCAGCACGAGGTTGCCCTGGCCGTCCAGGGTGGGCGTCAGTGACCGGCTCCAGTCTGTGCAGGAAGCTTCCACGGCTGCCGTGTGCCCCACGTCAACCATCGCCCTGCAATCGTCTCCCCGGTCTGCGAATTCGGTCGGAACCGCCAGCTTCGCCATTTCGCCGTTGCGGTGGTACACAGTCACCGAATCGGGGCCCTCCGAATAGCTCGTTACGACGTACGACGCGTCGTCCGTGCAGGCGATCCGGGGAGGGGAGACGAATGATGACTGGCTACCCCCTCTCGATCTGTCGATGCCCGTTGCCCAGAGACCGTCCTGTGGTGTCGAGCCGAAAATCGCATTGCCGTCCACGACGCCGGGGCCAACGCTTTCATCCGTGCCGTCGGACCCACGCCGGATCACGCCGCCGTAGGCCGGTATGGTTGGCTGCCCGTCGAACTCGCACACGTCCACAATCATCTCCGCCCGCGGACGCCAATTGCTGACGTACTGCCCGACCGGGTCGAACTCGAGGACCCGTACGTAGCCGGACACATAGAGCCTCCCGTCACGGCCAAGCGTCATGCCGGACATCCCGCGCTCGAGTTCTCGGGGGCCGCCTCCCGTCGGAGTCGGGGTCGTCCGGATCCACTCGCCCGTTTCGAGGGAAAAGACCATCACGCCTTCGGGCTCCTCGTCGTCGTTGGCGTACAGGAGGCCCCGCGTCCGATCCAGAGGCATGTCTCCGATGGTGCGTATGGCGCGCCATTCGTCGTCCAGGATGACCCGCCCGACCGCGGTGTCGATCTCGAGGATTTGCTGGGCGCCTCCGGCCGCAGGGGCGCCGAACGCCGCCGCAATGGAATACAGGATCGTGGCTCCGTAGCCGTGCAGCCTCTTCATCGCCCGCCTCTCGTTTCCGCTCATGGTGCGTCTCCCGGCGCATGGATGCGTTCGCACTCCACCCCCTCCAGCCCTTCGAAGTCCCCGTCCTGCGACCAAAGCGTCGCCTTTTCCGCACGGGCGGTCGCCAGAATGATCGAATCGGCCATCGGCAACCCTTTCGACGCGCTCAACTCCGCCGCGGCAACGGCCAGGTCCGCATCCAGATCAACCACCCGCCCCAGCGGGATCAGCTCCACGCGTCCATTGAAGGGCAGCGCCTGCATCTTCTGGCCCGGCTTCAGCTCCAGCCGCTCCCGCACATCCCGCGGGATCACGACCTGATACCGGGCGGAAATCTGACGATGGTCATTGGGTGTCCCCCTTGGCGCAAGACGAAAGTGCGTTTGAACGGTAAACAGTAAGACGGTATTCGTATCAAACGTGAGATCGCAAGACGAATACCGGAATTGCAACCGTTTCAATCGTGGAATCCCAACGCGTACGACAGCGGAATCGCAATCGCGCTGGCTGGGCCCGAGGCACGCATTGGGCCGGCGCCCGTTTCCGTGGGCTTCCGGAGTCCGATGCTGGCGCCGCTCGAATGCCGTGGGGGTCTTGTCCGGCCTAGAACCGCGGCCGGATCCGGTTGTTCACGACGTTGTTGTAGATCGAGCCGAACTGGTAGCTGAAGCCGATCTCGGTGCCGTAGTCGAAGTCGGTCGGGCGGCGCTGGAGCCGGAGCAGCGCCTCCTCGTCGGTGGCGCCGCGCGCGGAGAGGAAGATCTGGTCGTTCACCCAGGACGCGTTGCCCGAGATGTTGACCGTGAAGCCGCGCACGATCCGGATCGAGGCGCCGCCCCAGATGGAGAACCGGCGCAGGTCGGTGTCGTGCAGGTAGAGCGAACCGCTCGCGCCTGCGCCGAGGCTGCCCCAGGTCTGCCTCTGGTCGAGCCGCAGCTCCATCGACTCCACCCAGCGCGACTCCCGCGTGACGTCGTAGATGGTGCGCTCCGTGTACTCGTTGTAGATCCTCGCCATGCTGTACCGGAAGGTGAAGGAGCGGCGAGTCGCCTCTTCGTACGGGAAGACGCTGAACTCGAGGGTCGGGGTCGCCGCGAAGCGCCTGTTCAGGTTGTAGGTGAGAAAGCGTCCCGCGGATCCCATGAGGCCTACCGACCAGTGCTCGGCCAAGGAGTAGACCAGCCGGGTGTCCACGTTCCAGCGGGTGCGGTTATCCCGGAACTCCCCTTCGGAAAGATCGATCCGCAGGCGGTTGTGGGCCATCCCCCCGGAGATGCTGAACTTCCAGATGGGCGCGGTGCGCCAGGCCGAGAATCGGCCCTCGATTTCGGTGTTGGAACGAGACGACTCCCCGTCGATGCCGGCGCCGCCGTTGAGGCGGAACACCCAGAGGTTCCACGGGTCGTCCACCTCGTCCGCCGACACGATGCCCTCGACCTGCTGCTCGGGCTGCCCGGTCGCAAGCGGGACGACCGACGCTAGTCCCCGGTAGCCGGACTGATTCGCGAACACCGCCAACCCCAGGGCCAGCGTGTTAGCGACGCCGTCCAGAACCTCCCGGTCGGTGTCGGTCGGGAGCGACTGGTAGGTCTGCTGGTCCGTGTAAGGGGACTCGTCGTCGGTCCCCATGAAGTCCATCAGGTATTCCCTGCCGCCCGCCCCCGTTCCCTGGCTCGTCATGATGACGTGGACATCGGCGACATTCCTGTCGTTGACCCAGTTCACCCAGGCGATCTCGGTGCGGTAGTACTGGCGGTCGCAACGCGGCCCGTTGCAGTCGAAAAAGACGTTGGGGCGGGATTGCTGGGCCCGGAGCGGTTCGGCAGTCCAGCCGGCCAGCGCGGCGGCGGCGGTGGCAGCCACGACTGCGCCCAGGAGGCCGTGGGCAAGCGCCTCACGCATGATCCTCGTGACCGCGTTGCCGTCCGCCCGGTGTCCGCGCACCCTCGCCGGTCCGCTCAAGCCTGTCCTGCGGATCACTCCGGTCCACCCTTCCCGTAGATTCCCACCCTCAGCGGCGGATCCACCCACCAGTGGAAATGAAATCGATTCTCGCCGTCGACAATGACCGCCTCGCGCCGCTCGCGCGTCTTCGGCCAGTCGCTGCGGCCGTTCTTGACGACCAGGAGCTGTCCGGACTTGAGCCGGGAGGCCCAGTCGCGGAGGCCGCTCTCGAGATCGGCCAGCAGGGTTCGCTCCGCGTCGCGCTGCACTTCGGCGTTTGCTTCCGCGACCAGGTCGCCGGCTTCCAGCTCCCGATAACCTTCGTCCAGCTCGGCGGCGGCGATCGAGAAGGCGCGGTCGCGCTGGAAGCCGATTTCGGTCATCGCGGTCGGATTGAAGTTGGGCTGAACGCTGTGGTACCACTTCCCGTATCGCCTGACAATCATTTCGCCGGTTCCTCCGTGGCGTGATCGAGCAGGGCGGCCAGTTCCTCCGGGTCGAGGCGCTCCCCGGCCTTGCTGCCCATCCCGCGCCGTCCCGTCCGCGAACGCTTACGCGAGGTGTCCTGACGGTCCATCGCCACGCTCCCCGCGAAGTCGAAGTCGGGGTGGTGGATCTTCTCCAGCCTGCGGTCCAGCTCGTACTCCAGGGTGCGGAAGGCGCCCAGGTCGGCGGAGGTGACGAAGGTGACCGCCTCGCCGGTGGCGCCGGCCCGGGCGGTGCGCCCCACACGGTGGACATAGTCGCCCGGATCGAGCGGAACGTCGTAGTTGACCACGTGCGAGATCCCCTCGATGTCGAGGCCGCGCTGGGCGATGTCGGTGGCGACCAGCACCCGGACCTTGCCCTCGGTGAAGCGCTCCATCGCGCGGGAGCGGTGGCGCATGT
This sequence comes from Gemmatimonadota bacterium, assembly GCA_022826005.1. Taxonomy (GTDB): domain Bacteria; phylum Gemmatimonadota; class Gemmatimonadetes; order Longimicrobiales; family Gaopeijiaceae; genus Bin94. The sequence goes on from JAJDVT010000132.1 coordinate 63,585, forward strand.
GCCGGTCCCCGTGGATCACGTCGCAGCTGATGCGCGCGCGGTCCAGCCGCGACTTGAGCACGTCCGCGCCCACCTTGGTGCGCGTGAAGACGAGCACCTGGTCCCAGCCGGGCTGGTCCAGGAGGTGGACGAGGAGGTCGGGCTTGCGGTCGGGGCGCACCGAGTAGGCGGTCTCGACGATTCCGTGCGCGGTGGTGCCCGAGGGCGACGCCTCGACCCACGCCGGGTCGCGGGTCATGCGCAGCGCCAGGGCGTGAACCGCATTGGGCATCGTCGCCGAGAAGAGGAGTGTCTGGGGACGCTTCCCCAAGCCCCTCACCACCGCCTCGATCTGGGGACGGAAGCCCATGTCCAGCATCCGGTCGGCCTCGTCGAGGATGAGCAGGCGGACGCCCTTGAGGCGGGCCTTGCCGCGGTCCTGCAGGTCGATCAGACGCCCGGGGGTCGCGACGACGACCTCGTCCCCCCGCTTCAGCGCGTCCAGCTGCGGACCGTACGCTACGCCGCCGTAGATGACCGCAGCCCGGAACGTCGAGCCCTTCGCCAGGTCGCGCGTGTCGTCGCACACCTGCTGGGCGAGTTCCCGCGTCGGGCAGAGCACGAGGACCTGAAGCCCGCCCCCGGCCTTGAGCGATTCCAGGGCCGGGAGCATGAAGGCCCCCGTCTTTCCGGTACCGGTACGGGCGATCCCCACCACGTCCCGTCCCGCCTTGACCAGGGGAATCGCCCGTTGCTGAATGGGCGTCGGCTCCGTCCATCCGAGCGCCTCAACGGCGGCCAGCCGGAGGTCGGACAGCCCGAAGGCGGTGAAGTCTGTCGTTTCCGTCAAATGATGTCCGGCGTCTTTTCGATGGCTGGCCCACGGGGCCCGGTGTCGAATGTAACCCTTCTGATGACGAAGGACACCGGACCTGCCATCTTTGTTCAATGCCTTCCGACCCCGTCTCCGTACTTTTCGTCTGTCTCGGGAACATCTGTCGTTCGCCGCTCGCCGAAGGTGTGTTCCTGGCCGTAGCGGAAGCCCGCGGTCTCGGTTCCCGCTTCGAAGCCGACTCCGCCGGGACGGCGGCCTACCACTCCGGCGAACCCCCCGATCCCCGCACCACCGCCGTCGCGGCGCGCCATGGGGTTCACCTGACCAGCATCGCCCGGCAAGCGACGCGGCACGACTTCCAGCGCTTCGACCTCATCGTCGCCATGGACCGCAGCAACCGGCGCTCGCTGGAGCGGCTGCGCGGCCACCGCCCCGGCGCGGCCCGGATCGTGATGATGCGCGACTACGACCCCGAATCGGGCGACCCGGACGTCCCGGATCCCTACTACGGGGGCGCGGAGGGATTCGAGCGGGTCTACGGGATCGTCGAGCGCTGCTGCGAGGGTCTGCTGGACGAGCTGGCCGACGGCCCGGGGTGATTCCCGACCCTGTTCTTGCGGGCGTGCGCCGCGCCCTCCGCCTGGCGGACTCCGACGATATCCGGATGCGGCGCGTGGGCGGTGGCTGCATCAACAACGGAGCGCGCTTGGAGACGCCGTCCGGGCCGTTCTTCCTGAAGTGGAACGCCGACGCAGAGCACCGCTTCTTCCAGGTCGAGGCGGAGGGGCTGGAGGCGCTGGCGGCGACGGAGACTGTGCGGACGCCGGCCGTCGTGGCCTGCAGCGGGGACGACGCCCCGGTGCCATGGCTGCTGCTTGAGTGGATCGCTCCGGGAAGGGCGAGCGACGCTTCGTGGGTGCGCCTCGGGCGCGAACTGGCGGCACTGCACCGCGAAGCGGCCGACGATGCCGGACGTTGGGGCTGGCACTCCGACAACGTCATCGGCTCGCTCCCGCAGCCGAACGGGTGGGCGGACGATTGGGCCGACTTCTGGGCGCGGCGCCGCATCCGCCCCCTCGCCCGGGAACTCCTCACCCGTGGCGCGATCTCCCCACGGCAACTTGGGCAAATCGAGCCGGCCGCCGGCCGCGCGGGCCGCCTCCTCGGCCCGGCCTCGCTCGCCGACGGCCCGTCGCTCCTGCACGGCGACCTCTGGTCCGGCAATGTCCTCTTCGCGCGGGGCGGCCGCCCCGTCCTCATCGATCCGGCCGTCTACATCGGGCACCGCGAGGTCGACCTCGCCATGTGCCGCCTCTTCGGCGGCTTCCCGCCGCTCTTCTACGACGCCTACACGGACGCTTGGCCGCTCAACCCCGGCCACGAGGCGCGCCTCCCGCTCTACCAGCTCTACCCGCTGCTCGTGCACGCGCGGCTCTTCGGCGGCGGCTACGTCGCCTCGGCACTGCGGGCGGCGGAGTCCGCTGCCAACCTCCCTTGAGGCGGCATCTTCCTCGCTACCGCCGCACCGCTACCAGCAGCCCGTCCCCCACCGGGAGGATCGTCGCGTCGAAGCGCGGATCCGCCGCCACAATCCGGTTGAAGCCGTCGAGGACCGCGGCCAGTTCGTCGATCCCGGGATCCAGCACCCACCCCTTCCAGAAGGCGTTGTCGGCGACGAACAGCCCGCCGGGGCTGAGCAGCCGCGCCGCTTCCTCGAGGTACTGCGTGTAGCGCTCCTTGTCGGCGTCCACAAACACCAGGTCGAAGGAGCCGTCCGGTCCGAGTGCGTCGAGAAGTTCCGCCGCGTCGCCCACCCGCAACTCGGCCCGGTCCGACATCCCGGCGTCCTCCAGCGAACGCCGCGCTACCGCCGCGTGCTCCGCGTCGATCTCCAGCGTGACAAGCTTGCCGTCCACGGGCAGCGCCCGGGCGATCCAGATCGCCGAATAGCCCGCAAGCGTGCCCACTTCGACCGCGCGGCGCACGCCGGCCGCCCGCACGAGGAGCTGCAGCGCCCTCGCGGTGGCCGGCGGAAGCTGAATCCGGGGCATCCCGGCCTCGTCGGCGCGCTCCCTGGTCCGCCGCAGCGCGTCGTCCTCCTGGGCGAAGAGGCGCCGTACGTACAGGTCGAGAGCGTCGTGGTCGTACTCGGACGGGTCCGGCGCGCCGGACGGGACGCGGCCGGGCGCCCCGTCAGTCACCGGACTCGCCCCGGGGCGACACATCCCTTGTCCTGGCGCCCGCGTGCCCACCGGGTATCTACCTTCTTCACCCACCGAGCACCCGGGCCATCCGCCGTACCCCCTCCTCGATCTCCTCGTCCGACGACGCCGTGCTCATGCGGGCGAAGCGCGGGTCGCCGAACGCCTCGCCCGGCACGATGGCCACGCCGGTCTCCTCCAGGATTTTCGCGCAGACGTCGTTGGCGCAGGTGAGCTCGCCGTCGAAGACCCTGTCCACGCGGAAGTACAGGTAGAAGGCGCCGTCCGGGCGACAGTACGAGCAGCCGGGGAGCAGCTCGTCAAAGAGGCGCGTGACCAGCTCCCGGCGGCGCCGGAAAGCCTCCAGCATGCGGGCCTTGTCGCGCGCCGCATCGTCCCCCCGGGTGAGGCCCTCCAGGGTAGCCACCTGGGATGGCGTCGCCGCGTTCAGCGAGACATGGCTCTGGAACGCGGACATCTTCGCGGCCAGTTCGGGACGCGAGTACGAGTAGCCGACGCGCCAACCGGTCATCGCGTACGCCTTGGACATGCCGTTGGTCACGACCAGGTCGCCCACCGATCCGGGGTCGAGGTCGAGCGCGCCGGGCGCCTTCGCCCCCTCGTCGCCGAAGTAGATCTCCTGGTAGATCTCGTCCGAGATCATCGTGACGCCGCGGTCCCTGGCCCATGCGGCTATCTCCCCCAACTGCGCCTTCGAGTAGACGGCCCCGGTCGGATTGGATGGGGTGGAGAAGATGAGCCCCCGGGTCCTCCCGGAGGCGGCACGCTCCAGATCGCCCGGCGTGAGGAGAAAGTCACGGTCCTCGCTTCCGGCCACCGGCACCGGCTCCGCCCGCGACAGCGTGACCATCTCCGGGTAGGAGGTCCAGTACGGCGAGCCGATCAGCACCTCGTCCCCCGGCCCGAAGAGGCAGAAACACGCGTTGAAGAGCGACTGCTTGGCACCCGCGGAGACCACGACCCTTGCGGCTTCGGCCGGATGGTCCGTTCCCGCGGTGATGCAGCTCGCGATGGCGGCCCGCAGCTCCGGCAGGCCGGCGGACGGCGTGTAGCGGGTGCGCCCCGCCCGAATGCCCTCGATTGCAGCCTCCGAGATCCACCCCGGGGTGTCGAAGTCCGGCTCGCCGGCACCGAGGTTGATGATGTCCCGCCCCTCCGCGGCCAGCTTTCTTGCCAGGGTGCTCACGGCCACGGTGGCGGACGGGGTAAGGCGTGCGATGTTCTGAGAGAAGGTCATGGGAGGCCCTGGTCGCTTCTATTGGTCGCATCCGCCAGCCAGGCGGGAAGTCCCCCCACCGGGATTTCGCGGTGGACGGTGGGACGAGTCGGCGGATCGCTGGACGAAGCCGACAATAAGTCCGCTAATCGTTATGTTCGCAACCCCGGGCGGCAATCGTGGGCGGGCGGTTGTCGCATACCGGTACGCTGCCCGTCCGCGGGGTTTGGGTCACCCTGGTTAAGGGGGCCCGCGAGGTCGACCAACCAGGACTGTAAAGAGAACATGACATTTCGTAAACCGCTCTTTACATCCAGTAATCCGCGGATCCCGGATCACACCATCCTGTACTTTGACTTCGTCGACCCCGTCTCACACCTGGTGAGCCGCATGGTTGACCGGGCCGGAGTCGCGGCCGCGATCGAATGGCGCGGGCTTGAACTGCGTCCCCCCCCACAGCCGATGATCGATCCCGGCGCGGCCGAGTGGCGCGCACGGCACACCATTGCAGCGAGTCAGGCCGAGCGGCCGGAGGACGGCGGCCCGAGCCCACCCCCCATCATCCCCTGGACCCGCAAGGCCCACGAGCTGTCCGAGTTCGCGCGCGAACGGGATTGCCTCCACGCCGTGCGCCGTGCACTGTTCCGGGCCCACTTCGTCGACCACATCGATATCGGGCGGATAGATTTGCTGTTGGAGATCGCCCGGGGGGCGGGACTTGATCGGTCCGAAGCCAAGGCCGTGCTGGATGTGGACCGCTACGCCGCGACCGTGCTCGGCCACCGCGAAAGCGCGCTGGAGGACGGAGTCCGGGACGTGCCGGTGCTGGTTCAGCCCGGCCGACGGCTGGAAGGACCGGAACTTCTGCGCGAGATTGAGCGGGCAATGGAGGTGGTCGCAGCCACGAGCGAAGAGAACTCGGCAAACCGTCAAATCCACGGAACCCGGGAAAGCAACCGAGAGGAGTAGGCGACGGCAGATGGCAGGGTATCAGCGAAAGACAGTGCTGGGTCCACGGGAGATCCTGGCCAGGGCGACGGAGTTCCTTCCCGAATTCATCGGGCTGAGTTGCTCCAGGGAGTCGTCTCACGGGGCGACCTACACCGGGAAGGAGGGGACCGTCACGCTGCAGGCGCACCGGCACGGCCCCTACACCGACGTCACGGCCCAGACCGACCGGCTGCGGACATCGCGCATGGACTACGAGATCCAGCGCTTCCTCAACACCCTGCCCTACGAGCACGGCGACGCCGGCGGCCCGGGATCGGGCGACCCCCGCTGACGCGGCCGGGCGCCGGGCCCACGCCATGACCACCTTCGAGGACCTCCCCCTCGGCCCGGAGACCATAGCGTCGCTCGCCGCCGAGGGCATCGAGACGCCCACCCCGTTCCAGGCGGCCGCGATCCCCGTCATCGCGCGGGGCAACGACCTGCTCGGACGGGCGGGACCCGGAAGCGGCACCCTCGTGGCCTACGGGGCGCCCCTGCTGGACCGTCTCGAGGGTGGCGCGGGCGCGCCCGTCTGCCTGGTCCTCTGCACGGGTTCGCGGCAGGCCACCGACCTCGGCCGGTCCATCGCCCCGCTCTGCGAGGGCCCGGGGCTCCGCGCGGCGGCGTTGGCACCGCACTGGAACCTCCCCGAGCGCGCCGACTTCCTCTTCGTCCCGGCCGAGCGGATCAGCGCCCTTTACGACGGCACGGTGAAGGTGAGCGGCGTGCGCGCCGTGGTCCTGCACGACGGCGACGGGGTCGTCAGCAGCGTACCCCCCGACCAGCTCGAGACGCTGCTGGGTGGGCTGCCGGAGGAGTGCCAACGCATCTTCTGCGGGCTTCCTTTCGGAGGCGCCCTGCGCTCGGTGGCACGGCGCTTTACCCGGCGCGCGGTCACGATACCCCCGGGCGGGGGGACAGCGGAGCCGGGCGGGGGCGCGGCGCGGGCGGGTCGCGTGGCGCAGGCCGGCTATCCCGCGGGGGCCAGCCGTGCGGCGGAGCCGGGCGGAACGAAGCCGCTTCGCGATTTCCAATTCACCGTCGTGGAGGAGGACCGGACCCAGGCGGTATTGGCGCTCGCCGCCACCCTCCTCGAAGACGCGGGTGCGGTGCGCCACGTGCTGCTGTACACGGCCTCGGCGGACCAGGCGGCCGACCTGGGGGACTTTCTCGCCGTGCACGGGTACGCGTCCGGCCCGCCGGGCGACCCGGCCGCCCCGGTGTGGCTCTCTCCCGGCGAGGACGCCGAGGCGCGCGCCGCCCTCGACGCCATGGAGGATGCGGGCGGGGTGGCCACCGTGTCGTGCACGGTTCCGGGAGGAGCGCCCGCCGCCCGCCTCAGGCACGGCGCCGGGGGACCCGCCTGGGCGCTCGCGGCCGTGCGGGAAATCGGCCATCTGCGTGAGGTGGCCGCCGCGGCGGGGCTCGTTCTCAAGCGCGTCCGTCCCGGCCGCCCCCCGCGCGTGTCCACGAGGCTGGACGAGCTGGCGGACAGATTGCACGAAGCGATCCGGACGCCGGAGGCGACGCCGTACTACCTGATGGTCGAGTCGCTCCTGGACCGCTTCTCGGCGGCGGAGGTGGCCGCCGCGGCCCTGCTGCTCCTGGACCGCGATGCGGCGGGCCGCAAGACCGACGCACGAACCGGGGGACACGCCGCCGGGCGCACCAGCCGCACCTCCGTCCCCGAACCCTGGTCGCGACTCTTCATTTCAGCCGGCCGGACCGACGAGATCGGGCCGGGCGAACTGCTGGGTGCGATCACCGGCGAATCAGGCATCAAGGGGAGCCGTGTGGGAAGGATCGACGTCCGCGAACGCCACTCGCTGGTGGAGGTGCGCGAGAGCGACGCCGGCAAGGTGATCAAGGCCCTCAACGGTACCACGCTGGGCGGGCGGGCGCTCCGGGTGGACTACGACCGGGCCAGGGACCGGCGGCCGGGCGGCAAGGGGAGTGCCGGTCCTTCTAGGCCGCCATTTCGTCCTGGCGCCTCCGGAACATCCGGTAGAGGAAGAAAGCCAACCCGGCGACCAGGCCGATCATGAGAGCCTTCACCAGCACGCCGGTCAACATCGCGAAGACCGGGGCCATCGCCATCATCAGGACCTTGAGCAACAGCGCGCCCACCGTGCCCAGCACCGCGACCGCGCCGAGTGTCTTTACGTATTGCATTCCAACTCGTCTCCTGTAAAAGCCAAGGCCACATCGAAGTAGCCGTTATGTCGGTTTCCGTCCCTACCCCCGGAAGCGGTAGGAAAGTTTCATGAACACCCCCTCCGACTCGGGCCGTACGTTGCGAAAGCGGAAGGCCTCGGGGTCGTCCATGAGCCGGGTGTAGCCCAGGAAGAAGACCGTCCCCGGGGTGGGCTCGTAGCTGAGGAGCGCCTCCACGGAGATGTCGTTGGCCCCGGATCCGCCCAGGCCGAAGCAGGAGTCGCCGGAACAGTACGAGACCCGGTCGCCCCCCGTCGGCGTCAGCAGCGTGCCCCGGTCCTGGCTGGCGTACTCCACGATCGTACGAATGAAGAGTGCCCGGCTGAATTGATACTGGATCCTGCCCCTCGGAATTGTTGCCTCGGAGTAGAGCGAACCGTCGCGCTGGCGGTAAAGACGGGAGAACCGCGCCCCGAGCTCGGCGCTGAGCTGCGTGGTGGGAAAGAGGGTTAGCCCCACGTCGCCGGACCACGAGTCGGCAATGTCCACCGGCGTGTCCGTAATGAAGTCGAAGAGAGGTGTCTCGGACCAGGTGCCCCGGATATTGAAGCGGGCCCAGTCCAGCGGGTTTATCCACATGAAGGCGGTCCCCGCGTTGAGACCCTTGAAGGTCATCTGGTCGGGGTAGAAGGGCTCCCGGCCGCCACCCGGTGCCCCGACGAAGAGGCCCTGGTAGTCCTCGGACGGGAAATCGAACCAGGCGCGCGAGTAGTTGCCGAATATCGTGATGTTGCCCCGAAAGGACAGGCTGCCGCCCAGCCGCACGCGCCGTTCCTCCGCCCACCGGCGCTCCCAGAAGTCCTCGTGGTCCCAGGTTCCCTCCGCCTCCAGGCTCGGGCCCCAGCGCTCCAGGAGGTCGCCGGGCCGCCCGCGGAAGTTGTAGCTGATCCGGCCCTGGACCTGGGAAAACCCGGTTCGGCGCAGGAAGCCGCTGCCCGCCACGAAGTCGTCGCTCACGTCCTGGACACTGGCGTTGAACTGCAGGCTGCGCCCCGAGCGCTCCAACTGCGCGGACATGAGAGAACCGCCGGTGGCGCCGGGTTCGCCCCGGGCGGTCGTGCTGCGGGCCGCGAGCATCGTCAGCGTGTAGCGCTGGTCGAGCTGGAACCGGCCGTCGACGCCCGTCACGCGGTTGTAGCGATCCCCATGGTAAGTGCGGTCGGTGTACACCATCCCGATGTTCGAATTCCCGATGTCGCGCCGCAGGCGGAAGATGTTCACGAGCGGGCGGGCACTATCGGGCCCGCCGTCGGGGTCGGCCACGTCGTCGACCGCGCCCAGGTAGCCGGCGTTCACCGGGCCGACCTTGCCCTGGATCTTGGCGCCCGCCACCGGATTGACGATCGAGCGGGTGTAGACGAGCTGCTGGGGAAGCCGGAAGATCTCGGTTCCCTCCAGGAAGAAGGGGCGCTTCTCCGGGAGGAAGATCGCGAAGCGTTCATTGACGACGATCTGGCCGGCGTCCGCCTCGACCTGCGAAAAGTCCGGGTTGTAGGTGCCGTCCAGGGTCAGGTTCGTGGTGATCCCGTAGGTCAGGTTGGCCCCGAAATCGCGCACGAGCTTGCCCCGCTCCAGCCCGCCGGCCTCATCGCTGTACACGGACGCCTGGCTGTAGGTCTGGACCGGATTGAACTCCAGGAGGCGTCCGGGATCCAGGCCGGTCAGGCCGGTAAGCCTGCCCGACAGTTCCAGCCGGTTGGCCACGTTGGCCGACACCGGCGCCCAGGACTCGTTGTACCCGTTGCGCGCGATCCGGCGCTCGACCTGAAGTCCCCAGTCCTGCACCTCGGCCCCGCTGAACTTGACGCTCTTGAGCGGAAGCCTGACCTCGATCGAGTACCCCCAGTCGTGCACCTTCCCGCTTGACTCCCAGACGAAGTCCGGGTTCCAGTCGATTGGAGGGCCCATCCTGCCCCGGCGCCCGCCCCCACCGCCCACGTTCCACAGGCCGTCCTGCTGTACGCCCAGGGGATTGACCATGATGACGTAGGCCCGCCGCTGGTCGTCGAAGGTATCCAGGATGAAGCGGACGTAGTCGTCGGAGAAGGCGAACGAGTCGCGGTCGCCCAGCGTCCCGCGGATTCCTCCCGGGGTGTTGTCGTAGGCCATGACGCCGAAGTAGATCGCGTCCGGGGTAACCAGGATGCGGGCTTCCGTCTGCTGGGTAGCGGTCACCCCCTCGACCGGATCGAACTGTGTGAAGCCCGTGAGCAGCGCGGCGGACTCCCATGCGGTCTCTTCGAGCTCGCCATCGATCACGATGTCGGCTTCGGGCACGCTGGGGCTGGCCACATCCAACTGGCCCGAACTGCCGATGTACTCCGCGGCTGCGGGGGACCCTTCCCCGCCGGTCCCTGTCCCGCCCGTCCTCAGCGAGTCCTGCTGAACCCCGAATGTCCCCACCGCCGTGACTGTCGCAATCAGTATCGTCATCTATGGGTCGCTCCAACCCTGGTTTCATGCCCGTTCCGAACCTGCCCGGCCGGCGTGGCCACAGTTAAAATAGACACCCCCGCGGTGCGCATCGTTGACGACCAGCCTCCGGCCGACCTGCCGCCCATGCGACCCTACACACGAACAGAACGACGCGAGCTGCTCGAGGCCGTCGCCGGCGGCGCCACCAACCCGCCCTGCCCACGCTGCGGCGGTGCGTGCGCGGTGATTCAGGCGCGCCCCCGGGACGATGTCGCCTACGTTCGCAACCGGGTCGTGGTGCGGTGCTCGCGGTGCGGCCGAAGTTGCGGTGCCGATGCGGGCCGGCGGTGAGGCAGGTAGCACGGGGCTGCTTGACCGCCGCGCTATCGCCGGGCACAATGCTACGCACCCTCCGGTACGAATTCGACCGCAGGCAACCTCCTATGGTAAAGAACACATGACATTGTGTAATGTTCTCATGACAATTCAAATGCGTGCACACCGCTGCGCAGGCTTCCTGTCTCTGCTCCTTGCGGCGTTGCTCCTGTCGCTGGCCGTCCCCGTGGAAGGGCAGACGCGGGAGAGGCCGGGCAGCCCGACCGGCCCGTCCATCCTCAAGCTCCGGGCAAGCACGCGGGCCCACGCACTCGGGAGTGCCTTCTGGCCCGGGAGCGGACACGCCGTCTTCCACCATCCCGCGCTCATCCAGAGCCAGGGGTTCGACCTCTCGGCCGGGAGCGTCTACGGCCGCGACGAAGATGACGGCAGGGAGCATGATTCCCGGGACCGGGACCGGGACGACCGGTACCACCATCCTGACGAAGCGCTTTATGCCGCACTGAGCGTTGGCGAGGAGTGGATGGGCGGCTCGGTTTCCGTCGGCATGGCGATCCTGCACCATGGATCCTCGCCGGACTTCGATATCGGGCGGGAGCGCGACCTCACGCCGGCGGAGAGGGACCGGTTGGCGGCGGCGGCCCGCCTCCGGCGAACGTCGACCGAGTTCGTCGGAGTGGTGGGCTACACGAGGGAATCCGTCTTCGGGATCGACTTGGGCGCGGCCGCCAAGGTTGTCGGGCAGTCGGCGGGCGGCTACGGCGACCGGGTCGGGGCCCTGGACCTTGGGGTGTCACGGGGTTTCGGACGCGTGACCGCGGCCCTCACCGTGCAGAACCTGGGCCCCGACCTGGAGCTGGCGGGACGCCCTGTGCCGCTCCCGCGCCGCCTGGTGCTGGGTGCGGGAACGCGCGGCCGCACGCCGGTCGGGCCGCTCGACATCGGGGCCGCGGCGCAGGTCGCGTACGAGCGCGGTGGCGAGATCGTGCCGGGCGGGGGGGTCGAGATCGCCTACTGGCCGATCCAGCGCCGGGTGTTCATCGTGCGGCTCGGGGGGGTGCGGGTGGTGGAGGGGGACGGCTTGCCGGTGACGTTCGGGGCGGGTTTCGAGGGAGACCGGATCAGGGTCGACTACGGGTTCAGCGAACGGGATCCGGTGGTGGGGCCGCACCGGATCGGGGTTTCGATCCGGTAGGCGGGCTCACGACCCTCCGTTCGCCCTCCACCATGACGCATACGGCCCATCTTCGCCGATACCTGTCAATGCCCAACCGTTCTCCGGAAACGGAACACTGACGTGCCAACGATCGTCGCGCCTCGAGAATTCCAAATGCCAGAAGGGCGCGCATATCGTGCCCTCACGACCGCCAGCCTCAAAGTCGTACACGGCGACCATGGCAGTCCCCCGGTCGCCTCCGGTCACCACGCTGTTCAAGGTCAGCATCCACCGCGACTCCGGAAGGTTGTCCGGCGCACTGGCGAGACGCTTCCAATCGTCAACCACCGGTGACGACGGCAAATCGTCAAAGACGTCACCTCTGTTCTGTGCGCGGCACCCTCGCCGTCAGGAACCCCGGGTGGAGCCGTGCGAGCCCCACATCGTCCACGACCACCGTCCCCTTCTCGGTCCGGTCGAACACGAGCGAGACGGCGCGCAGCGTTCCGGGGTCGAAGGCGGGGTTCTCCGCCGCGAAGTCCGAGAGCGGAACGGAGAAGTGTTGCAGGATTAGCTCCCAAGGGTCCGCAAAGCGTTGTCTCTCCAGGTCCTGGCGGCGCAGGACGCGGATGGTGAGGGGGCGGCGCAGAGGCCCGTAGTCCGTCAGGCTGACGCGGGCCGTGTCGCCGTCCGCGTCGACGGCCGCGATGGTGAGCGCCAAGGGCGGTTTCTCCTCGTCCTCGTCGTCTCTCTCCTCGCTGCCTTCCTCCTCGGCCTCCTCGGCGGCGCGGCCTTCGTCGCCCTCATCCCCCTCCCCTTCCCCTTCTTGACCCTCCTCTTCCGGGGGCTTTCTCGGCCCCGGCTCCCTGTCCAGGCCACCCACATGCAGTTCGAGGGTGGTTTGGGCGCTCGCGGACCACGACTCCGCCAGCCCATCCGGCAGCGTCAGTGTGAACATCGCCGGCGGCGCGGGTTCGTCGGAGCCCCGGTAGCTGTTGTTCCACCCCAGCCAGAGCGCCTGGTTCAGCTGCGACGACGAGGTGCTGGTGCGGTTCGCGGAACGCAGGCCGAGGCGTCCCTCCCGCCAGGTGCTGAAGTCGGTCCCGTGCAGGGTGACACCCGGGGCCGACCCGGTGGTCACGTCGATGTCCTCCTCGAAGTCGGCCAGAGGGCGGAAGGACGAGTCCATGAAGCGCGTGATGTACATCGTGCCGGGCAGCCAGCCCCCCGCGACGCGGTGGTCGCGGAAGATCGGGCGGTAGCGGTCGTCGCCCTTCAGCGTGATGTCGAGGAAGGACGAGACGAAGACGCGGCCGAACTCGCGCTGGTCCTCGGGCGGGAGCAGGCCGCGGAGTTCCAGGATGCGCGGGCTGCGGGGGCCGTTGTCGTGCGCGCCCCATACGGTGTTCCACTGCCCGTGGTTGGCGCGGTAGACGTAGACGGCGGACTTGAAGAAGTCGGGGGAGTCGTCAGCGGAGGCGGCGGACCCGTTGCCGGCGGCGGCCACGGCGGCCCAAGCGCCCGTGTCGCCGAAATGCACCCTGTTGAACTGGCGCAACCCGTGAAAGCTGGTCACATCCCCGTCGTGCGAGCCGTGGAAGACGAGGTAGTTGACGTCGTGGACCGGCGCGCGCTGGTCGGCCGGCAGGTACTGGCCGTCCACCGGCGCGATCGCGATCACGGCCTTGATGTCGAAGCCGAAGTCGAACTCGAAGGATGCGTCGTCCGGGTAGCGGGTCAGGCGGTTGAAGGCGGCCGCGAGCGCCACCGCCTCGCCGCCGCGGGAGTGCCCGATGAGCGCGATGTTGCCCATGTCGACCCGCCCGTGGAAGGGATTCTCCGGGTCTTCGGCGAAGCGCCGCCACGCCTGCAGGTGCTTCAGCAGCATCCAGCCGCGTCCGTCGTTCTCGCCGCGAATGCCGCCGTTGATGAAGTTCATGTCCACCGAGGCGAGGATGTACCCCCGGCTCGCGAGCAGTTCGCCGAGCCAGTCGTACCCGGGGTCCGAGAAGTCGCGCATGTTGTGATTGCCGTGCACGACCAGGACGAGGGGGTGGGGGCCGGGGTCGTCGGGGTACCAGACGCGCGCGTTGACCGGGAAGCTGTCGGGCGAGAACCCCCAGTACCGGTTCCGGGACCTGGCCGAGCCGCCGAGGCTCACCAGCTTGGAGGCGTCGACGCTCTCGGTGACGATCGCCACCGAGTCGCGGTACTCGGCGCGGTTCCTGTCCGTGCCGGAGCCGTAGTAGAGGGTGAGGACGCCATGGGGGCCGGGGAGGGCGGGGCTGGGCGCGTCGAGGTGGTGGCCGGAGAGGACCGTGGGCGCGTCCGAGGGTGTGATTTCGAGGGAGCCGGCGCAGGCGGTGGTGGCCAGAGCGCCGGCCAACGACACAAGGAGGCACGTCGGCGCCGGCAAGGCCGCGGGTCGGGCGGCGCCGATTGCGACGGGAAGGCCCGCCATCGCGGCGCGGGGGCAACCGCCATCCGCGGCGCGGCGGGGTTGGCCGCCCCTTCCGGCACATGATCGAACTCGCATGGGGTAATGTTACGAACGCGGCGGCAACCGGGCCAATCGGCGCCCTCGACCGTTGCCCGGTCAGACGATCTCCCCGGCGTGCAGCTCCAGGAGAAAGTCGGGGTAGGGCATCACGTCGATGCCTTCGATCCGGCGCCGGTCACGCTCGGCCGTGACGATGATCGCCCGCCGCGGCGCGAACTCCTCCTGAAATGCCCTCATCGGCCGCAGGTCACGCCGCCGGACCCTGCCCTTCACCTCCACCGCCACCTCTCCGCGATTCAGGACGAAGTCCACCTCCAGACCCGTCTTGGTCCGCCAGAACCGGATGGGAAAGTCCTTCTCCCGGTACCCTCGGGCAGCGACGATCTCCTGCAGAATGAAGTGCTCGAACGCGCGACCGAATTCCGCCCCGGCGGCTTCGGTGAGCCTCCGGCCGCACACCTGCCCGGCGACTCCGACATCGAAGAGGTAGAACTTCGGCGCCGCCGAGATGCTCTGCCGCCCTGTCCTCCTGTGAAACGGCTGTATCAGATACCCGAGCAGCGTGTCCTGCAGGATCTCGAAGTATGTGCGCACCGTCTTCGCGGCCACACCGCAGTCCCGCGCGATGCTCGCGTAGTTCAGCAGTTCGCCGTGCGAAAAACGGAGCGCTTCGAAGAACCGCATGAAGGCGTCGGTGTTGCGGGTAAGAGCCTCCCCGATGACTTCCTGGGCGAGAAAGTCGCGAAGATAGGCGGCGAGCGAGCGTCGGGCGTGTGGCTTGCCATGGATGCCCGGCAGCAGTCCGTCGTTCAGCGCCGTGAGGAGGTGGAAGCCCGGGACCTCCGCATACGTCAACGGGAACATCTCGAAACGCCAGGCCCGCCCGCCGAGGAGGTTTACCCCGGCACGCCGAATCTTGCGCGCGCTCGATCCGCACAGGATGAACGACAAACCCCGCGACTCGATGAGCCGGTGTACTTCGTCGAGCAACCCCGGCACCTTCTGAATTTCGTCGATGACCACGGGCGCGGTCCGGGACTCCGGCATCGATGCGAGCTGCTCGCCGAGTCGCGTCGGCCGGGCGCTCAGCGGCAGCCGGATGTCGAAATCCAGCAGGTCGAGACAGATGCTGTCCGGGAAGCGTTCGCGCAGCCAGGTCGACTTGCCCGTCTGACGCGCGCCCCACAAGAAAGCGGATTGCCCCGGGGGAAGGTCGATGTCGAGGATTCGGACGTAACTCATAGTGATTGCAAGTCTGATTGATGACACTAATCAGAAATGTAATACGCGCATCCGAATCAGCAACTGCCGGAATGGCCCCCGACCAAGAACCCACGGCAGGCTGGCGATCCGCCCGGCCACACCATACCGTACAATCAAACGCACCGTAAACCAGCAACAGGAGCAGCTGGATGAACCGGTGGAGCGCGGTGATTGTGGCGGGAATCATTCTGGTCGGATGCGGAGGGGACGTTTCCGAACCCCCCCGGACCGACGTGCCGGACCCCAATGTCGGCCCCTCCATGGTGTGCCCGCCCGGGTCCGAGGTATGGATGGGCATCCCCGTCTGCGCGGAGGGGAGCCGCAGCGGCTACAATCGCGACGCCTTCGGAAGCGCCTCCCGGTACCAGCAGTGGGAGGACGAGATCATCGCCGGACTGCCGAAGTCGGGCGGTCAGGTGTACACGCCGTACACATGCACGCTGTACGACATCAGGGACAACGGCACCGCAGCCACCGACATCGATCATGTCGTGGCGCTCTCGGAGGCCTACGACTCGAGGCTAGACCGGGAGCGGTTCCAGGAGTTCGGGGCGGACTCCCTGAACCTCACGATCGCGGTCCCCTCGGTGAACCAGAACCAGAAGTCGGACAGGGACGCGGCGGACTGGAGCCCGACGTACAACAGGGGTTGGTTCGCGGCCAAGGTCGTGGCCGTCAAGCAGAAGTACGGGATGTCGATCAATCCGGCCGAGCGGGACTCGCTGGCGGTCATGCTGGCCGCGGACACGAGTCGCACGGTGGTGTGCAACCAATCCAGCTGACACAAGCTGATTGGCGCCGGCTGGCGTCGGCGGGCCGTGCCGTTCTAGGATGGAACGCCATGAAACGCGATGCACCCAGACTCTGGACCGGCACGAGCGGCTTCTCCTACAAGGAGTGGAAGGGAAGCTTCTACCCCGAGAAGCTGCCGGCCACGAAGATGCTGGAGTACTACTCGCGGCGCCTGAGCAGCGTGGAGATCAACAACACCTTCTACCGCATGCCGCGGGCGGAGATGCTGGAGAAGTGGGCGTCGCAGGTGCCGGACGACTTCTCCTTCGTCCTGAAGGCCAACCGGCGCATCACGCACATGAAGCGGCTGAAGGACGCCGGGGATCCACTGGACTACCAGGTGCGGACGGCCGTCGGCGCTCTGGGCGACCGGCTCGGGCCGATCCTCTTTCAGCTGCCGCCGTACCTTCGCAAGGGCGTGGAGCGGCTGCGCGACTTCCTCGCGATCCTGCCGGACGACCTCCGCGCCGCCTTCGAGTTCCGGCACGAGAGCTGGTTCGTGGACGAGGTCTACGGGGCGCTCGCCGATCGGGGCGCGGCCCTGGTCACCGCCGACACCGGCGAGGGTGACGCCCCGGTCGTGGAAACGGCTTCGTTCGGGTACGCGAGGTTGCGGCGTCCCGGTTACGACGAGGAGGCGCTGCGCGAGTGGGCCGAAGCGCTGAACCGCCCCGCCTGGAGCGATGTCTTCGTCTTCTTCAAGCACGAGGACGAGGGGGCGGGGCCGCGGATGGCGGCTGGGTTTCGGGACGCGTGGGGTTAGAGCAGCCCGTCGGTACAGGCCAGCGTCAATCCAACTGCATCCACCCGCTCGTGCAGCGGGAAGCGGGTGTCGCCCGGAAAGAGAACGAAGATGCGATCAAGCTTGAGATCCACCAGCGCCGAGTGCATCGACCGTGTCATTCGGGGAGCGCTGGTCCTCTTGAACTCCAAACCGATCCTTCGGCTCCCTTCGAACACCAGCAGGTCGATCTCGGCTCCCCGGTGAGTCGCCCAGTAGTAGCAGTCCTCCCAATCGACCGACAGAATGCGTACGGCTTCCTGCATCGCGTGGTTGCCGGGCCGGTCCACCAACACGCGGAGCAGCGCAAAGAGTCCCTCGCTGTGTTGCACCTCGTCAATGACCACCAGGCCCGTAAGTGACTCGAGCGCAAGGCGGGGGTCCGCGAGCCTGGCGAGGTCGGCCGGATCCTCCAGATCGAAGAAAGTGACCGGCCCCGGCGCGCTGGCGGCCAGACTGCGGGCCAGCGTGGTCTTGCCGACTTGCCGGGCACCAACCAGTCCCACGACGGGAAACTGGTTCAGCAGGCGGCTAAGATGCGTATCGTGGCGGGAACGGGGGATCATTGTGACAAGCTGACCGGGAAAAACGAAAACGCAACTTTCGATTTTCCCGTTTACTACTCTTCGACTGCGTGCGAGCACCTCCGCGCGCGTGGCCGAGCCCCACTCCGCCCCACGCCCGCCGCCCGGCCGCCATCGACCCCGACCTGCCAGGGCTGCTCCGGCAACCTGAGCGCGTTCCAGAATCCCCGCGGGCTCACGACTGTCACGTGGACCTGACCGGCAATCTGCAGAAGATCCTGATCTCCCGTGACGAGGAAGCGCTCAGCCGCCCGGCGGCTCCGCCAGCCGGTGGTCCAGCCCCCAGGCGACCAGCTCCCTCAGCATCGCCTCGTCCGTCCAGTCGAAGCGGAGCGGGGCGATCGTGATCATCCCGGCCATGAATGCCTCGGTGTCGCTCCCGGGCGGGTGGGTCTCCGCCGGATCGAACAGCGGCCGAAACACCCGCACGCCGTCTTCGGGGTCGACTTCTTCGTAGCCGAAGCGGATGTAGCTGCCGCCCATACGGCCGATGGCCACGCCTGTGATTCCGTCTTCGGTCGCGGCAGGAAAGTTCACCGAGAGGACCACGCCCGGGTCCGGCGCGCGCCGCCGCAGTTCTTCCACGAAGCGGGCCATGAAGTTCGACGCGTAGGCGAAGTCCATCTGATCGCCGCCCAGCGACGCCGCCACCGAGGGCACCCCGTAGTACGCACCCGCCATTGCCGCTCCCACCGTGCCGGACATGTGCCCGAGGTCGCCGACGTTCGCGCCCGCGTTGATCCCGCTCACCACGAGATCGAAGCCGCCTTCAGGCTCGAGGGCTTCCATCGCGAGCATCACCGCATCGGCGGGTGTTCCGTCGACGCAATGACCCAAGTGGCGGTCCTCCTCGCGGAGGGTCCTGAGGCGCTTTCCCTGACCGAGCGTCACCGACATGCTGGCGCCGCTCCGCTGCCCGCAGGGAGCCACCACCGTGACCGTGACTTCGCCGACGGCGCGCAGGGCGTCCGCCAGCTGTTGGATGCCGCGAGAGGTGATGCCGTCGTCGTTGGTGACGAGGATGTGGTAGGGGCCGTCGTTGGCGTTGACTCTGACCTCCGGTGCGGGCGCCGTGCACCCGGGAGACGAAAGAACGAGCGCCCCGGCGGCGGCGCACGCCGCGACGGTAGGGAAGGATATCCTCATGGTACCTCCATCGGGGTTGGCGAGCGGTCCGTGAAGGAGGGATCCGGCCGCCCGCAAGCCGAGGCTCAACCCACCCCGCAGGGCCTCCCCGCTTCGCGGATCGCGTCGGCCGCGCCCTCCAGAGAGAAAGTGTAGCGCACCGGCCCAACTTCCTCCCAGTCCAACTCGATCTCCACGGCGTCGCCCTCCCCCGAGCCGCCTTCCAGCAGGCGCCTCAGGAACTCGGCGTGCGAACTCTCGCCTGTTTCCCTCTCGGCCGCATCCTCCTGTTCGAAATAGAGGGTGCCCCGGATGGCGGAAACCTGAAGCGCGACTGCCTCGCTTCCCCAGATGCCACGCACCACCACGGGGACCGACCCGCTCGCCTGCCCCTCGTTTTCAAAGACCAGGCGCGGCGCCGTCTGAAACCGAATCATGACGGGAGCCACGTTGCCGAGTTCCCTCTCCTCGGCGTTGAGGCACAGGTAGCGGATGTAGCTGCTGAAGTCGCCCTCCGCACCCGCGAGCGCCTCCGGAGCGCTTGCGACGGGCGAAAAGGCGTTGCCCATCGTGTCCTGGGGATGGTCGACGACGAGGTCCACGCGCCACGCGGTGGGGGACTGCTGGGCGGCGCTCGCGGACTCCTCGGTGGCGGTCGCCGGCTCTGCGCCGGCCTCGGCTTCCCGGGCCGGCGGATCGTCTCCGGCGCCGCACGCGATCGCGAGGACCGTGGCGGTCGCCGCCATGATGCAATGAGTGGGTGATCTCCATTTCATCTTCCTGCTCCTTCTCTTCGGGAAGTCCCGCGACTGCGTCCCTGCAACCTACGGCGCGCATCCGTCCCCCGCCTGCGGGACCGCGCTCCATTTGTGCGGGTCGGATTTCGTGATGAGGCCTACCGCGGAAGGAGAACGCCTCCGGCCAGCACGAACTGCCGCCCGCCTGCACGTGCCTCCACGAAGGGCGTGTATTCCCTCTCCGGGAATCTCAGTCCGCCGACAAGGTTGAGTCCGAGGGTGGTGCGCGAGCTCGTACGCGCGACGCTCTTCGATTCCGAGCTGCGGGCTATCACGGCCCCGAGGCCCACGTAGGACCTCATCTTGCGAACACGAATGTCCCGCACGACGCTCCCGGTGAGTTCCCAATAGTCGAGGTCCCCGTCGTCATGTCGCGAGTCCGGAAAGAAATAGTCGAATGAATAGACCGCCTGCACCCGCGGATGGACCGACTTCAGCGGGGTCAGAACGCGCGGGCCGATGCCGAGCTGGGAATCGTTGCCGAAGCTGAGCTGCGCACCGACGTCGAAGTCCTGGGCGGTGAGGGAGGGGGTGGTGGGCGATGGGATGGCGAGGGCGGCCGCGAGGGAGATCGCGCCGGTGAGGATGAGGGGTGGGGTGGGTCTGCGCATTTGGGAGCCTCCGGGGCCTGGGGCGGGAGTGAATGGGCCTGGAGGGTAGGACGAGAGGGAGGGAGGTGAGGTTGCAGGGGGATGTCGGCGGGTTGCCCGTGCTCTTCGGCCTGTGCACCTTCCGAACCCGAATTGCCTGAGGATCCGGTTCGAGAAAGAGAGAGAGCCGAGGGGCTGGTCAATGAAGCCGGACCTACGGACTCCCCTCCCGAAGGCGAGGACCCCTCCCCCCCTACCACCCCACCCGGCTGAGTCCCTCGTCCACACCGGCCACCACCTCGCCCGGGACGGGCAGCTCGCCCTTTCTGGCGCTCCACACCTCCCGGAACCGGGCCACCATCTCGCGGGCCGCGTCCTGCACGGCCTGCCGCGGCAGCCGCGCACCCGTGGCCAGCCGCCCCAGCAGCGCTGCCGAGAGATCCGCGAACCCGGCCGTGCCGCTCACCCATTCCAGCGCCATGCGGCCACCATCGGGCGCATACGGGATCGTGGACACCAGGTCGTAGGCGGGCGCGAGTCTGGGAGCCCGCCCGTCGGGGTAGTGCACCGACCAGTTCTTGAGGTGCGCATCGCCGTTTCCGGTCAGGGCGCAGAAGACCAGGCGGCGGACGAATTCGACCGCATCGGCATGCCCGCACTCCCGGCCGATGATCTCCGCCAGCCTCCGGCAGGTCGCGCCCCCGTATTTCTCCTTCGGCGGCACTCCGAGGATCTGCGCGAAGTCCTCGGTGTGGACGCGCAGCCCGTCTTCCAGCCGGTCGAAGCGTCTCACCGCCAGCGAAAGCTCCCCGGCCTCGCCCATCCCGCGCGGCAGTCCCCCGATTTCCCCGACCGGCACCAGCCGCGTCTCGGCCGCGGCGATCCCGCACGACGCCGCCAGCCACATCATCGCGTGCTCCTGCTCCGGCAGTCCCGGGAACCCCGGCGACGGCAACTTGACGATCCAGGTGCCGCCGACCCCGTGCGGAGGAACCTCCAGCCTCCCTCCGGCCATCACCGCCGACACCTTCAGCTGCGTGCCGGCCAGCGAGAAGCGCAGCGGCGCCTGTGGGCGCGGGGTGGGCGCCCTGGTTCCGAATAGCGGGCGCACGACGGAGTCCGGGGTCCCCCTGCCGGCGGACCTGCCGCTCCGCTGGGTGCCGCCACCCGCCGACGCGCGCGAAACGCCCCCGCCGCCCGCCGGCGGCGCGATCGACACCGCGCCCGGGAGATCCTCGCCGAGGGCACCGAGGAGCGGGAACTCCAGCCGCGGATCGATGCCGGCGGACCGGGCCAGGTACTCCCGCAGCGACCCCTCCGGGAGGAGGTTGGAGAAGAACGGCGGCGCGTGGACCCGGGTGGGCTCGATGTCCGTCGCCACTCCGCCGAACGCGTCGCGGAAGGAGAGGCCGAGGGTGGGCCGCTCGGTGTCGTCGAGGTAGCCGTTGTCGAAACCGAAGACGATGCGGTCGCGCCCGAGCCGGGTCAGGGTGCCGGCCGGGTCCCCTTGCAGCCGGACTTCGAGGATGTCCAGATCAGGCATCGCCGCTCTCCGGCCGGGCGCCCAGCTCCAGCGCGGCGGGAACGGCTCCCGCGGGCACCAGCATGACTTCTGTGCCGACGCCGCGCGCGAGTTCCACCAGACTGGACAGGCGCGGGTCCGCCTTCCCATTCTCGAACCTGGAGATCTGTGCCTGCGTCAGGCCGCTGCGCTCGCTGAGCGTCCTCTGGCTCAGGCCTTCGGCCTTCCTCACCGCCCGCAGGGCGTGACCGATGTCGATGACGGTAGGATGCTTCATGAGCGGAGCCTCCCCGCGCTGGACCGACGGGCCGGTCTGGACCCGCCGGATCGGTGGATTTCGATGACTTTCATATACAATAGTATAATTATGATTCGCGAAAACACAAGACAGCATATGAAATGGGAGAGAGCACGACCTGGTCGGCCGGAACACCAGCAACCGATCGCTCCGTCTCGTGTATGAGAGAGTGCCGCGACAACGGCCCGGAAAGGCGCCGGTGCCGTCTTGACAGGCACGACGCGGCTGACCGATCATCCACGTGCGCGCTGGGAGGTCCAGGGCGCGCCCAACGGCCGCAAGGAGGCCCCGCATGATCATCAGGATCGCGAAGAAGAGCGACATTCCGTCTTCGGAGATCACCCCCGAGGACGTCTATATCAACCGCCGCAAGTTTCTGGGCGCCTCGGCCGGGATCGGCGCGGCGGCGTTCCTGGGTTGCGGCGCGGCCGCTGCGGACTCGGAGGCGGCCGAAACGGATTCCCAGGACCTCGAACCCACTTCCTGGGACGACATCACCACCTACAACAACTTCTACGAGTTCGGCACGGACAAGGCCGATCCGGCCAGGAACGCCCACACGCTCGTCACCAGGCCCTGGACGATCAAGGTCGACGGTCTCTGCGCCAAGCCGGGCGACTACCAGCTCGAGGACTTCGTCAAGCCATCCGTCATGGAGGACCGCGTGTACCGGTTCCGGTGCGTGGAGGCGTGGTCGATGGTAGTTCCGTGGCGGGGCTTCCCCCTGGCTGACGCGATCGCCCGCGCCGAGCCCGACCCGAGCGCCAGGTACGTCGCCTTCGAGACGCTGTGGGACCCGGCCCAGATGCCGGAGCGGCGCTGGAAGCCGCGAATCGGCTGGCCTTATCGCGAAGGTCTCCGCCTGGACGAGGCGACGCATCCGCTGGCGCTGATGGTCACCGGCCTGTACGGGAAGACCCTCCCCAACCAGAACGGTGCCCCGCTGCGGCTCATCGTGCCCTGGAAGTACGGCTTCAAGAGCATCAAGTCGATCGTGCGCATGACCTTCACCGAGGACGAGCCTCCCACGACCTGGGCCACGCAGACGCCGGGCGAGTACGGGTTCTACTCCAACGTGAATCCGAACGTCGACCACCCGCGTTGGAGCCAGGCGACCGAGCGGGTGGTCGACAGCAGCCGGCTCTTCAAGCGCCGCATCGAGACCCTGTTCCTGAACGGCTACGCCGACGAGGTGGGTCACCTCTACGAGGGAATGGACCTCAGAAAGTACTTCTGACGGTGGAGTCCCGGGTGGCGGTCCAGAGGCCTCGCGCATCCTGGATCGCGAATCCCAGGCGGCAGATCCTGCTGCTGAAGATCGCCGTCTGGATCGTCGGGCTCGGGCCGGTGGTCTGGCTGGCCGCGGGCGCCTTCCAGGGGACGCTGGGCGCCAACCCGGTCGAGAAGATCATCCACATCGAGGGGCGCTGGACGCTGGTCTTCCTGCTGGCGACGCTGGCGGTCACCCCGGTCCGGCGGCTCACCGGGTGGAACCGCATCATCCAGTTGCGGCGGCTGCTGGGGCTCTTCGCCTTTTTCCACGCCTGCGTCCACTTCCTGTCGTACGCGGGGCTGGACTACTTCTTCGCGCTGAGCCTCATCCTCGACGACGTGCTGGAGCGCCGCTACATCACCGTGGGTTTCGCCGCACTCATTCTGCTCATCCCGCTGGCGGTAACTTCCACGAAGGGATGGATCCGCAGACTGGGCAAGCGCTGGCAGCGGCTGCACCGGTTGGCTTACGTTGCAGCGGGGTTGGGTGTCCTTCATTACTACTGGAAGGTCAAAGCCGACACCTTCTGGCCGCTGGTTGCGGCGGTCACGCTGGCCGGGCTCTTCGCGATCCGGCTCGCGTACAGGGGCAAGAAGAAGAGAACGACGAAGAAAGGCAGGTAGCTCTTGGCCGGTTGGCGGCGCAGGTGGACCGGGTTCGCGGCGGCAACGCCGACGAAGACGGTGCTGGCGGCGCTGGTCCTTGGACTGGGACTCGCGGTCGTGGTCCGGCTGCCAGCGGGGACCGGGCCCGGTGAATCCGGCGCGCGCCACGTCGACGGACCGGGTCCGGAGCCGGCCAGCGTCTCCGTGCGACCCGTACGCGAGGGACTCGCCGCGGGTGACCCGCTGGTCATGCCGTCCGGTCGGATGACCGCCCCTTCCGGCCTGTTGCCGTCTCCGCCCGGCATCCTCCACTTCCACACGCGGGACGGCGTGGTTCCGGCCGGCCCGCCCGCTCCGGTCGCTCCCGCCGACGGTCCCGTCCTGCCCTCGCCCACCGCGCCCCCACCCATGGCCCCGCTCGCCCAATATCCCCGCGAATGGCACGAGTTCTACTTCACCCGCGCGGCATATTCCTCGTACGGCCGCGGTGGCTGGGGGCGCGGCCAGTCCTGGGCCATCGACTATCCCAAGGCCGACATCCAGTTCCTCACCGTCCTCAAGCGACTCACGAACCTGGACGCCTACGACGACGAGAACGCGGTGGCCCTCACCGACCCGCGGATCCGCAACTTCCCCTTCCTGTACGCCCTCGAAGTCGGGTACATGAGCATGTCGCAGCCGGAGGTGGAGGGACTGCGCGACTACCTGCTCGCCGGGGGCTTCCTGGTCATTGACGATTTCTGGGGGTCGCAGGAGTGGGCCCAGTTCGAATTCCAGATGAAGCTCGTGTTCCCCGAGAGGCCGATCATCGACCTCGACCTGGACCACGCGGTCTTCAACACCTTCTACGAGATCGACGAGATCCTGCAGGTGCCGGCCTACCGGCGCTACTACGGCGGACAGACCTGGGAGCGCGACGGCTACGTGCCGTTCGTAAAGGGAATCGAGGACGATGAAGGGCGGCTGATGGTCATCATCAACTGGAACACCGACCTGGGGGACGCCTGGGAGTGGGCGGAGCAACCCGACTACCCGGTCCCGTACTCCACCTTTGCGTTCCAGATGGGCGTCAACATGATCGTCTACGCGATGACTCACTAGGGCATGACGATGTCTCACCCCCAGCAGGCAGTGGCGCGGCCGGGCGACTCCGGCACCCCGACGGACGCGGGCAAACGATGAACAGCATCTTCGAATTCCTCTTCAAGTACCGGCCGCTCCTCTTTCAGGAGGCGGATTTCACCTTCCTGAGCCCGTGGCCGGTCACCTTCGCCGCCCTGGCCGCGCTCGTGCTCGTGGTGCCCGCGCTGCTGAGCTACACCCTGGCCCGCGGGCGCACCAACCGGACCGACCGCTGGGTGCTCGGGACGCTCCGCACGGCGCTATTCGCACTGCTCTTCTTCGCGGTGATGCAGCCGGCGCTGGTGCTGACCTCGATCGTGCCGCAGCGGAATTTCGTCGCCGTTCTCGTGGACGACTCGCGCAGCATGACGATCGACGACCGCGACGGCACCTCGCGCGCGGAGAAGGCGGTCGGGCTGCTCGATCCGGAGGGAGGCCTTGTGCCGGCGCTGGAGGAGGGCTTCGCGCTCCGCTACTTCCGCTTCTCGTCGTCGGCGTCGCGGATGGAAGGGCTGGGCGGGCTCACCTTCGACGGGAGCCGGACGCGGCTGGGGGCAGCGCTCACCGCCGCGCGCGACGAGCTGCAGGGGGTGCCGCTGTCCGCGATCGTGGTGGTTTCGGACGGGGGCGACAACACGGAGGAGGTGATCGGCGACGCGCTCCTCCAGCTGCGCGCGGCCGCGGTCCCCGTCTTCACGGTGGGCCTCGGGGACGAGGAGATGGAGGGCGATGTGCAGGCGAGCCGCGCCGACGTGCCCGCGACCGCGCTGGCCGGTAACTCGCTGGTGGTGAACGTGCTGGTGGAGTCGCGCGGGTACGGGGGGCGCGAGGTGCCGGTGGTGGTCGAGGACATGGGCCGGATCATCGCCAGCGAGGTGGTGACGCTGCCGCGCGACGGGCAGCCGCTCGTGGCCCCCGTGGCGATCACGCTCGAGAACCCGGGCGCGCGGGAGCTCACCTTCCGCATCCCGGGACTGGAAGGCGAACGGGTGCTGGAGAACAACGTGCTGCATGCGGTCGTCCAGGTGCGGGACCGCACCGAGAAGATCCTCTACTTCGAAGGCGAGCCGCGGTGGGAGGTCGCCTTCATGCGGCGCGCGGTCAAGGACGACGAGAACCTGCAGGTCGTGCTGCTGCAGCGCACCGCTCCGAACAAGTACTACCGCGCCAACCTCGACGACCCGCTGGAGCTGCTGACGGGCTTCCCGACCACGCGCGAGGAACTCTTCCGTTATCGCGCCCTGATACTGGGGTCGGTCGAAGCCGGCTTCTTCACCCACGACCAGCTCGAGATGATCGCGGAATTCGTGAGCGAGCGGGGCGGGACGCTGCTCACGCTGGCGGGCCGTCGCGCCTTGTCCGACGGCGGCTACAAGGGCACCCCGATCGAGGATGTCCTCCCGGTCGTGCTCCCCGAACCCACCGGCCTTACCCCGACCGAGCGGCGCGTGTACATGAAGGTGTCGCCCACCCCGGCCGGCGCGAACCACCCCATCACCCGGATCGACGGCGACGTGGAGAACTCCGCGGCCCGGTGGGACTCCCTGCCGGTGGTCACCACCACCAATCTCATCACCGAACTGAAGCCGGGAGCCACCGAACTCATGCAGGGATCGGTGGTCGGGGGTCCGGGCGACACCTCCGACCGCGTGGTCCTGGCCTTCCATCGCTACGGCAAGGGCCGGGCGATGGTCCTGGGCATCCAGGATTCCTGGCTCTGGCAGATGGAAGCCACCGTGTCGCTCGATGACCAGAGCCACGAGAACTTCTGGCGGCGTCTGCTGCGGTCGATCGTCTCCGAAACCCCCGATGCGGTCGAGGCAGCCCCCGACCTGGCCTCGGTGGAGGCGGGAGAGCCGGTCACCCTGAAGGCCACGGTCCTCGATGCGGGGTTCGTCGAGGTGAACGGTGCAGCCGTCAACGCCCTCGTGACGACACCCACCGGCGAGGTGCGCGAGCTGCCCATGGAGTGGTCTGTCTCCGAGGACGGCGAGTACACCGCCGACTTCACCCCGGAGATGGACGGCCTTTACGAGGTCTCGGTCGACGCCGCCCGCGACACTGCAAGCCTCGGGACGGCCGAGACGAGCATCCGGGTCGCCCCCGGCACCGAGGAATTCCGCGACCCGCGCCAGCACCGCACCCTCATGCAGCGCGTCGCCAGCGAGACCGGAGGCCGCTACTACACGCCGGAAACCGTGGACCGGCTGCCCGGGGACCTGCAGGTCACCGGCGGCGGAGTCACCGTCACCGTGGAGCACGACCTGTGGGACATGCCGGTCCTCTTCCTGCTTCTGGCTGGCCTGCTCGGAGCCGAGTGGGGCTACCGGCGGAAGAGGGGATTGGTGTGAGGGCGATGCCGGCCGTCCCGGCGACGGTGGCGGGCGCTCTGCGGCGCGCGGCCGGCACGGCGGCGAGCCGATTACGGTCGGCTGCGTCGCGCCTGCGGGCGGCGGGGTGGGCCATCGCGGCCGCCATCCTCCTTCCGGCCGCCTCCCACGCGCAAAACACCCACATCCTGATGATCTCGGGGCTTGGCGGCGACCCCGAATACACCGAGTCCTTTCACGGCTGGCTCAGCCGCTTCGCCGACGCGGCCACCGAGAAGTACGGCGTCCCCGCCGAGCGGATCGTCTACCTCGGAGAGGACCCGGAACTCGACCCGACCCGGATACGTGCCCGCTCCACGGCCGACAACATCCGGACGGCCTTCGCCGATCTGGCCGGCGCGATGGCGAGCGCCGACGAGCTGGTGGTGCTCCTGGCCGGGCACGGGACCTTCAGCAACGAGGCCGCGCGGTTCAACATCCCGGGCCCCGACCTGACCGCGTCCGAACTGGCCGTCCTCCTGGCGCCGCTCGGCGACCGCCGCATCACCTTCGTCAATACCGCCAGCGCGTCGGGCCCGTTCATCGAGGCGCTGTCGGGCCCCAACCGCACGATCATCACCGCCACCCGGAGCGGGCGCGAGCGCAATACGACCCGCTTCGGCCTGCACTTCGTGGACGCCTTTGCGGAAGACGGCGCCGACGTCAACAAGGACTCGCGGGTGTCGATGCTCGAGGCCTTCGGGTACGCGCTGCAGGAAGTGGCGCGCGAGTACGAGAGCGACCGGCGGCTCCTCACCGAGCACGCCATGCTGGACGACAACGGAGACGGCGAAGGGAGCCGCGAACCGGATGAACTCGAAGGGGATGGAGCGCTCGCGAGCACCGTCTTCCTGACGTCGCTGGGGGGCGCCGCGGGGGACGTGGCGGCGACCCCCGAGTTGCGCGCCCTGTATGAGGAGAAGGCCGCCATCGAGGCCAGGATCGCCGACCTGCGCCGCATCAAGGAAAGGATGTCGCAGGAGCGCTACGAGGACGAGCTTGAGGCGCTGCTCGTGGAGTTGGCGCTGAAGAACCGGGAGATCCGGGCCGCGGGGGGCGGCGTGTGAGGCACCTGCACTACCTTGAAATCCAGAACTTCAAGCGGTTCGGTGAGCGAATCCGGATCGAACCGGATCACCCCGCAGTGCTGGTTGGTCCCAACAACTGCGGCAAGACCACCGTCCTCCAGGCGATGGCGCTGTGGTCGCAAGCCGTGCGGACATCCGCCGGAGGTCTCCGAAAAGCTGGGGCTGATCGCGGGGTTGTTCGTTCGGGAATCCATGCCGAACGGTGCCTCAGACACCCCGGAGGGCTGCTAGCGGCCATGGGCGACCGGCCGCACCTTACGGACATGGATTCAATACGGTTTCGACCATCTTCTCGTGATTTCGGGACTCGACCCGCCGGGAGGCCCCGCGGCCTTCCCCGGCGGAATCGCCTGCTTGTGGCTGCCCTCATTGTGGTCGCCACTGCCGGGGCCGTCGTCTGGTGCAGTCCCGGGCGGGGAGCGGCCCAGGAGGTGCCGCAGGACGGTGCCGGGTTCGCCGCGCTCAGGTCCGGCGCGTACGGCGAGGCCGTGCGTGAGCTGCGGGCCCAGGCGCTCGAGGGCAGCGAGGCCGCGCTGGCCGGGTGGGTGACGGCGTTGCGAGAGACCGGGGACTACGAGGGCGCGGTGAGCGCAGCCGGGCAGGGGGTGGAGCGGGGGCTGGGGGGGGCTCGCGCGCTGCTGGGTGCGGCGTTGATGGATCTGGGGCGGATTGCCGAGGCGCGGGCCGCGCTGGAGGCGGGGGCGCGCGAGGGGGGGGCGGGGGGGGCGGGGGCCCGGGGCGAACTCGGAATCCTCGAGT
>JAJDVT010000114.1 GCA_022826005.1 Gemmatimonadota bacterium
GCATCTCGTCGAGCGTCCGGATCCGTTCGGTGCGAAGTGTCACGATCATCCTCCAATGATCTCTTCGCCCCGGCCTTCAGGCTCACTTCCCGCTGGAAACCGGCCCCGCGTTCAGGCTCATTTGCCGTTGGACAAGACTAAACCTTGACCTCCCTTGAAGAGCCTGCGATTCTATCGGACAGGCATGATCTCGCCGGAACGGGGCAGTCCGCCCCGGCTCCGGTCCCCCTCCGGCCCGCACCGGCCGATCTTCACCACAGCAGGGCGGCACCGCCCGGCATCCGCCATCCCCCGAGGCGCCCCCCGGCCCCATTTCGTGACCTCCCGATGGAAATCGCCGACCTGAAGAATAGAACGGTAGCCGAACTTCAGGGCTACGCGGAAGCGCTGGATATCCCGAACTGCGCCGGGCTCCGCAAGCAGGAACTGATCTTCAGGATTCACGAGGGACTCGCCGCGCGGGACGAGGCGGCGGTCTCGGAAGGGGTGCTGGACATCCTGCCGGACGGGTACGGATTCCTCCGGTCGCAGAGCTGGAGCTACCTCGCGAGCCCGGACGACGTGTACGTGAGCCCAAGGCAGATCGCCTCCTTCGCGCTCCGCAAGGGGGACACAGTGGCGGGCCCGGTGCGCCCTCCGCGGAGGGGCGAGCGATACCTGGCACTGCAGACCGTGCTGCGGATCAACGGCTTCGCCCCGGCGGCGGCCGCGTCCCGTCCCCACTTCGAGAAGATGCGCCCGTGGTACCCCGACCGCCGCCTCACCCTGGAGGTCCGGGGCGGGGACACCTCCATGCGCATCATGGACCTCATCGCCCCGGTCGGGATGGGGCAGCGCGGCCTCATCGTCTCGCCCCCGAAGGCGGGCAAGACCACCATCCTGCGCCACATCGCGCGTGCCATCGCGGCGAACCACCCCGATGTGCAGCTAACCGTGCTGCTGATCGACGAGCGCCCCGAAGAGGTCACCGAGATGGAGGACAACGTGCGCGGCCGCGTCGTCGCCTCGACCTTCGACGAGCCCGCCGCGCGCCACCGCCAGGTCGCCGAGATGGTGCTGGCCCGGGCCCAGCGCCACGTGGAGCACGGGCGCGACGCGGTCATTCTCCTCGACTCGATCACGCGGCTGGCGCGGGCCTACAACATCCTCGCGCCCCACTCCGGCCGGATCCTGTCGGGCGGCGTGGACGCCAACGCGCTCTCGAAGCCGAAGCGCTTCTTCGGGTCGGCGCGCAGCATGGAGGGGGGCGGGTCGCTGACGATCATCGCGACCGCGCTGATCGAAACCGGCAGCCGCATGGACGAGGTGATCTTCGAGGAGTTCAAGGGGACCGGCAACATGGAGCTGGTGCTCAGCCGCGAAGTCTCCGACCTGCGCATCTTCCCGGCGATCGACCTGAACCGGTCGGGTACCCGGCGCGAGGAACTCCTGCTTTCGGAAAGAGAGCTCAACCGCGTCTACCTGCTGCGCAACTTCCTCGCCGACATGCCTGCTCCGGAGGCCGCCGAGTTCCTGCTGCAGCGCATCGGCCGCCATGCGACCAACGCGGAATTCCTGGCCGCGATGGCGGCGGGGGAGTAGCGGGCCCGGGAGCGTGGCCGGCGCGGGGACGGCGCCGCGGCTCAGGCGGGTGCGGGATGCTCCCGGCCGTCAGGCGTCCGCGCCGCGGTAGCGCGGATTCACCACGAAGCCGCCCTCCTCGAAGACCTTCCGGTCCCACGGGTAGATGAGCGTGGCGTCGGTGGCGAGCGAATGGTAGTCGGGCTGGAAGCCGCGGGGGCGCGCGAACGAGGTGGCGGTGCGCACCTCCGCCGGACCGACATCCCGGACCGCGGCGAGCGCAAGGCGCAGGGTCTCCCCGGAGGTGGTGATCTCGTCGACGATCAGGACGCGCTTGCCCCGGGCCTGGCGGGGGGCGGCGGAGAGGATCGAGGGCCGCTGCCGCACCACCCGCCCCCCCTCGCGCCGGGTGATCTTCAGCGAGAAGAAATCGCGGCGCATCATGGAGGCGACGACGGCGCCGGGGATCACCCCCGCCCGGGCGACCCCGATGATGATCTCCGGGTCGTAGGACTTGGCAACCTTCAGCGCAAGTGCACGGCATAGCTCGCCGAACATCTCCCAGGAGAGTTCCAGGAAATCCTCGGCTGGGGTAACGTCACGCTGGTCGAATGAACCGCTCAACATTGTCTCCCTCCGTGGCCGTTTGCACCTTTCGTTCGTTCCCTCCCCCAGCCCCGGAGCGCCAGCGCATGACCAGCGATCCACATCAGGCCGCCGACGCCCGTTTTGCGGAGGCGCTCGCCGCCAGCGGCGCCCGCGATCCGCGGGACTACTACCGCGACCGCCTCCGGGAACTCAAGCGCACCAGCCCCCAGGGCTACGCGGAGGGGGTAGCATATTACCAGAATACGCTGGTCCCGTCCATTGCCGCGGGGGAAGCCGACCCCATCGAGGCCTGGCGGGACTACGGGCTCCTGCTCGCGCGCCTGACCGCTCCCGGGCGCGCCGTGGCGGTGGACGCCACCGGTCTGTCCCGCCCCTTCGAGCCCCCGGGAGACTCCGCCGACATGGTCCTGCACCTCCCCGAACGAACCCGGGACCGCCCGATCCTCGTTGCCCTGCCGCCCGATCCCACCGCGGCCCAGCTCGCAACCCACCAGTGGCTGGTGGCCGGCGCCCGCGCGCTCGGCGGGGGGTAGGCCGCCCGGCCCGGATCCGCGGATGCCCCCGGGTGACAGCCATGCCGGCACGGCCCCGGGCTCGCCGGGCGCTCCGGGAGCCGGCGGTCAGTCCGCCATGTAGGCGATGCCCCAGGCGCCGAGACCCAGGTGCGTGGCCAGTACCGGGGTGATCGGCGCGACGAGGATCTCGGGATCGCCGAAGCGCTCCCGCAGTTCACGCCGCAGTGGCTCGACCACCTCGGGCGCGCCCACGTGCACGATCCCGAAGCGGACATCCCCCGCCCCGTCGGGGATCTCGTCCTCGATCATCTTCAGCATCAGGCGCCGCGCGCGGTCTTCGCCGCGGGCCTTGCCGTACGCCTTGACCGTGCCGTCCGGCGCAAGCCCGAGAACCGGCTTCAGATCCAGAACCCCTCCCAGCCACCCGGCGAATTGGCTCACCCGGCCCGACGCGATCAGCCGGTCGAGGCTGCGGACCGTGAAGAAGATTCCCGACCGGCCCCGGATCCTGTCGATCTCCGCGACGATCTCCTCCGCCGGCATGCCGCCTTCCGCCAGCTCGGCCGCCTTCACGGCCAGGAGCCCCACCAGGATCGACGCACCGCGCGAGTCCACGAGGTGGATGTCGAGGTGGGGGACCATGCCGGCCGAGTTCTCCGCCGACCGGTAGATCCCGGACAGCTTCGCAGCGAGGAAGACCGCGACGACCGCCTCGGCTTCGCTGGCGGCCTGTTCGTACGCCTGGATGAAGTCGCCCGGAGGGGGCTGCGAGGTGGTGGGCAGCGGTCCACCGCTCTCCAGACGCGCCAGGATGTCGTCGGAGGTGATGTCGATCCTGTCCTTGAGCGATGTCTCGCCGTCGAGGAGGAGCAGCGGCACCGTGCGGATGCCGTGCGCGCGCGCCACGGCGTCGGGAAGGTCCGAGCCGGAGTCGACCAGCACGCCGACCGGACGGCGCACGGTCCCGGCCGCCTCCCGGGCCGCTTCGTACTGGGCGAACATGTCCTCCGCCTTGTGCGCCGCCACCGTGCCCAGCGTCGCGCAGTAGTCGATCGCCGCGCGGGGGTGATCGGTGTGCAGGTGGATCTTCAGGACGTTGTCCGCACGGATCACGAGCAGTTCCTCCGAACCTTCCGACAGCGCGGACCGCACGGTCTTCTCGTCGGGCAGCTCATCGCCCTCCACGAGGATCTCCGTGCAGTACCGCCTGCTGCCGTGCACGAAGGGGTGGCCGGTGGCCGCGATGGGGGACCAGTCCGGGTCTGACAGGTCGCTGCCGGCGGCGGAGGCCGCGGTGGCGCCAACATCCCCTTCGGCCCCCTCTCCCCGCTCGATCAACGCCACCACCCCCGCGATCATCTCCACGAACCCCATGGCACCCGCGTCTACCACCCCGGCCTCCGCCAGCACCGGGAGCAGATCGGGGGTGCGGGCGAGCGACTCGCGCGCGGTCTCGAGGGTGCGTTCCATCACCTCGACGAAGTCCGCCGCCCCTTCCGCGCGGGCTCGAGCGGCCGCCTCCGATGCGGACTCCCGCACCACCGTGAGGATCGTGCCTTCGACCGGCTTTTCCACCGAGCCGTGCAGCGACCGGGCCCCGTGTCTGAACGCGGCCCCGAATTCGTCCGGAGTCATCCGCGCCCGGCCCTCCGCCCCGTGGGCGAAGCCGAGGAGGAACTGCGACAGCATCATGCCGCAGTTGCCGCGCGCACCCAGTATCGCCGAGCGGGCCGCAACGGCGGCCACGCGGTCGGCCCTGCGCTCAGCCAGACCCGACAGCTCGTCGGCGATGGCGTCGAGGGTCAGCGCCAGGTTGGTCCCGGTGTCGCCGTCCGGCACTGGAAACACGTTGATCCGGTTGAGTTCGGCCTTCACCCTTCGCCCCTGCACGCACGCCGCCAGGAACGCCCGGCGAAGGCGGGGTCCGTCGATGTACCCGATCCCGGGCCTCTCGGGGCCCCCGGCTGCGCCGCCCAGTCCTCCGCTACCCTCCACAGCACCCCGCATCCGGCTCCACCCCCGTCGTCGCGTTCGAGCAGATCGCGCCGTTGGTGTAGCAGGTGTAGCAGGCAGCCTCTCCCAGAGGAGCGTCGATCCCCACCGCCTCGGTGAGGGTGTTCGCGAGCCGGGCGCTGGGATAGTCGAGCAGGATCGGACAGGCGTACACCCCCGTCGCCGTCACCAGCCGCGCGCTGGTGCAGAGGAGCTGGCCCAGGTCGTAGCCGTGCAGCATCTCGTGGGTGACCCGCTCGCAGGGCGTGTAGCCGCGGTTGCGTTCGGCCTCCTCGCCGATCAGCAGCGGCGGGAGGATCTTGAGCCGCGGATTGTCGTAGCCGACCGCGCCGAGGGCGTCCCGGAACGCCTGCAGCATGCACGGCATCTGTTCGCCCGGCCAGCTCTGCATTGCGGTGATGATCGGCCGGAACCCGACCGCGACCGCCGCACCCACACCCGCCATCGCGCGCTCGAAGGTGCCTTCGCCGCGGATCGGATCGTTGATCTCGGGCGAGGGTCCGTCGATGCTCACGCGCAGCTCCAGCCGGTGGGGGCTCTTCGCGCACAGCTCGCTCAGCTCCTCGACCCGGCGCGGCGTGAAGAGGGTGGCGTTGGTCAGCACGGTCGCGGGACCGAAGCGCAGCGTATCCTCGAGGATCTCCTCCATCTCGTTGTTCATGAAGGGTTCGCCGCCGGTGAAGTAGTATTCCTGCACGTTCATGGCGGCCGACTCCTCCAGCACCTTGTGAACCATTTCACGGGACATGAACCAGAAGGCGTGATTGTCGGGCGAGCAGGAGATGAAGCAGTGGCGACAGCGCAGATTGCAGACCGTGCCGCTGACCTGGAACCAGAGCTGGTCGAGCGAGATGAGCGGGACCACGGGAACGGATGCGGCGCGGATGGCGGGAAGTGTGGTTGGAGCGATCATGGCTGGTGCTCCTTTCGGAGCGCTGTGCCGGGAACGGCTTGAGCGGGCGTTCTATATTGGACATCGGTTTCGGTTTCCGCCAGCGCCGCAAGAGCGCTCGACGGGTCTGTCATGGTACCCTGTACGACCGGGTTCGGTCCCCGTTCACCCTTCAGAAACGACGAACTGCCCAGTGGCCTTCAAGACCATCAACCCGACCGACGGAACGCTCCTCAGGCGATACCCGTTCATCTCCCCGACCGCCCTCGACGACGCCCTCGCGACGGCCCGCGAGGCCCAGATCGCCTGGAGGCGAGTCCCGGCCGGGGAGCGCGCCGCCCGCGTGACCGCGCTGGCGGAGCGGCTGCGCGGCCGGATCCGCCGCCTGGCCGAGGTCATGGCGATCGAGATGGGGAAGCCGCTCGGCGAAGCGGCGGCCGAAATCGAGAAGTGCGCGACCGGGTGCGAGTTCTACGGCGAGCATGGCCCGGGCTTCCTGGCCGACCAGGTCGTCGAGACCGAGTCCCACAGGAGCTATGTCACCTTCCAGCCCCTGGGACTGGTGCTGGCGATCATGCCCTGGAACTTCCCCTTCTGGCAGGTCATGCGGGCCAGCGTTCCGGCGCTCATCGCCGGCAACGGGGTCCTCCTCAAGCACGCCCCCAACGTGCCCATGTGCGCGCTGGAGCTGGCGGCGCTGTTCCGGGACGCCGGCTTCCCCGACGGCATCTTCACCAACCTCTTCATCGACGTGGAGACGACCGGCGCGCTGATCCGGGACGCGCGCGTCCAGGCCGTCACCCTCACGGGGAGCACCCGGGCGGGGCGGCAGGTGGCGGCGCTCGCCGGCGCCCAGATCAAGAGCTGCGTGCTGGAGCTGGGGGGGAGCGACCCCTACGTGGTGCTAGAGGACGCGGACCTGCCCCGCACCGTCGAGGCGTGCGTCACCGGCCGCATGATCAACGGCGGCCAGAGCTGCATCGCGGCCAAGCGCATGATCGTGCACGAGGCGGTGGCCGACGGGTTCACCGAGGCGGTGGTGGAGCGCATGGCGGCCGTGCGGGTGGGCGACCCGATGGCGGAGATGACCGACGTGGGGCCGCTGGCGCGGGAGGACCTGCGCGACAACCTGGCCGCGCAGGTCACGCGGAGCATCGAGGCCGGGGCGAAGTGTCTCCTGGGGGGCAAGGTCCCTGACGTGCCGGGGTGGTACTACCCGGCCACAGTGCTGACGGAGGTGGGGCCCGGAATGCCCGCCTGGGACGAGGAGATGTTCGGACCGGTCGCGTGCGTCATCCGCGCCGGGTCGGAGGAAGAGGCGCTGCGGATCGCCAACGACACCGCCTACGGCCTCGGCGCGGCCGTCTTCACCCGTGACCTGGAGCGCGGCGAGCGGATCGCGCGCACGGAACTCGAAGCGGGTTCCTGCTTCGTCAACGATTTCGTGAAGTCCGACCCGCGGCTCCCCTTCGGCGGGGTCAAGTCGAGCGGATTCGGGCGCGAGCTCTCCGAATTCGGGATGCGCGAGTTCGTCAACGTGAAGACGGTGCGGGTGGAACGGTAGCAGTCCGTGGACAAACCCGCGTGAGCACCGAGAGCGGCGACGACGCCGCGTTGGCAAGGCGCGACGAAGGGCGAATAGCGGAGCTATTTGCACGAGGAGCAACGCAGAGCGGCGCCACGGGCTGCTGAGAACCGCCGCCTTACCTGTCCACCTCTGGCACCGCCTCCAGCATTTCGGCCGCCACATCCTCCGGATCCCGCATCGTTGCCAGGTCCAGATCGAAGTCCGGCACATCGTGCGGGTCCAGCTTGGCCTTGAGTTCGCGGATCTCCCGCCCGGAGAGCCCCAGCGCGCCCAGCTCCGCGTTAGTCAGCCCGGCCCCGCTGCGCGCCGCGATCCCATCCCCATCGGCCCTCACCAGCCGCGCAAGCGCCTCGACCTCGCCCCCGGAGAGCTTGTCGCCCATCACCTGGTAGTCGATCCACGCCTCGTAGCTCAGCGGCGCCACCCGCTTCACCATCCCCGCCATCACCCGCCCGTATTCCTGGATCTCCCACTGGGCATGATCGTCGACGCGGAGCGTCAGAAAGTGCAGCAGGTTGTGCAGGTCGATCTTCCAATACCACTGCGTGTACGTCGACAGCGGCAGGTCGATCCGCGCCAGCTCCCGGGCCACGTTCTCGCCCACCAGCCATCCGTAGTCGCCGGCGGCCCGGGCCCGCACTTCGTCCCAGCGGCGCATGGCCTCGCGGTATAACTCGGGGCTGACCGACCCCGGGGCGCGGCCCTGGTTGCTGGTGGCGCTCTGGAGTGAGAACTGGTCCTGTGCGGGGCTGTGGAAGAGGAGCGGCATGAGCGAATACCGTCCACTGTATTCATTCACAGAGGCCGTACGGTGTCGTATCCACTGCCTTGCGACGAACATCGGCATCGCGCAGTGGAACTTGAACTCGACCATCTCCGACGGGGTGGTGTGGAGGTGCCGCCGCAGGTAGCGGATCAGGCCGCGGGTGGCCGAGACCCTGCGGGTCCCGTAGCCGTAGCTGACGCGGGCGGCGCGCTCGACTGAATCGTCGGTGCCCATGTAGTCGACCAGTGCGACGAAGCCGTGGTCGAGGACGGGGAAGTAGCCCCCCAGGATCTCCTCGGCGGCGGGCACGGTGGGTCGGCGGGTAGGGTGCGCGGGGGAACTCATCGTGGGAAGGTATCCGATCGGCTCCACCCGGGCGAGAACGCACGGATCACCGCCCGGATCGCCGCCCGGACCGCCGCGATTGTGAAGGGTTTCACAAGCGGCCCGCCTTCGCCGCCTTCCGCCTCATGCCGGGGTCCAGGATCCGCTTGCGCAGGCGGATGGCGTCCGGGGTCACCTCGATCAGCTCGTCGTCGTCGATGAAGTCGAGCGCCTGCTCGAGCGTCATCCGCCTCGGCGGCTCCAGGCGGACGTTCTCGTCGGCCGCCGCGGCCCGCATGTTGGTGAGCTTCTTGCCGCGGCTCACGTTCACGTCCATGTCGCCGGGGCGGGCGTTCTCGCCGACGATCATCCCGCGGTAGCACTCGACTCCCGGGGCGACGAACATGGCGCCGCGCTCCTGCAGTCCGAAGAGCGCGAACGCCACCGCCTTGCCGGCCCGGTCGGCCACCATCGCCCCCCGTCCCCGTCCGCGTATCGGGCCGGCCCACCGGTCCCAGCGGTCGAACCGGTGATGCAGGATTCCGTCCCCCCGGGTGTCGGTGAGGAACTCGGTGCGGTAACCGAAGAGCCCGCGGGCGGGGACCCTCAACTCGAGTCGCGTGACGCCCGAGTCACCGATCGGCCTCATCACGACGAGTTCCCCGCGGCGCCGGGCGAGCTTGTCGATCACGGTGCCGGCAAGCTCCGCCGGGACCTCGGCCACGACCTCCTCCCAGGGCTCCAGCCGCGCTCCGGCCCCGTCGCTGCGCATCAGCACGCGGGGGCGCGAGACCTGGAATTCGTAACCCTCCCGGCGCATCGTCTCCATCAGGATGGTGAGGTGCAGTTCGCCCCGCCCGCTCACCGCGAAGGTGTCGGGCCGCCCCGTGTCCTCCACGCGGAGCGCCACGTTCCGCTCAAGCTCGCGCCGAAGTCGCTCCCTGAGCTGGCGTGTGGTCACGAACTTCCCTGCCCGTCCCGCAAACGGAGAGTCGTTGACGACGAAGTCGACCGAGATCGTCGGCTCCTCCACCGTGATCCCGCGGAGGCGATCCGGGTGGCGCGGATCCGCCAGGGTATCGCCAATCTCGACGTCCTCGACGCCGGCCAGCCCCACGATGTCCCCGGCCCGCGCCTCCTCGATGTCCACCCGGTCGAGGCCGCTGAAGGTGTAGAGACCCGCCACGCGCGACCCCGCTTCGGCGGTGCCGGGCGCCGTCATGCTCCGCTGGGCGGGCACCGGCATGCTCCCATCGGCGGGCACCCGCGTGCTCGGCCGGGCGGCCGCCGACATGTCTGCGTCGGCGGGCGCCTCCGTGTCCGAATCGGTTGCCGACAGCCGCGCCACCCGCCGGCCCACCCTCAACGCACCGCGCTCCACCCGCCCGATCGCGATCCGCCCCACGTACGTCGAGTGGTCGAGGGTCGACACCAGCATCTGGAAGGGGCCGGAGGGGTCGGCGGCCGGAGGGGGGATGCACCGGATCAGCGTCTCGAAGAGCGGTGTCAGACCCTCGCTCCGCCCGTCCTTCCCGCGCCCGTCCTTCCCGCGCCCGCCCGGCTCCGCTGCGGCCCACGCATCGCGCTCCACGGCCCACCCCTCGCGCCCCACGGAGTACAGAAAGGGGGCGTCGAGCTGGGCATCGCTGGCGTCGAGATCCATCAGGAGCTCCAGCACTTCGTCGTGCACCTCTTCGGGGCGCGCGTCGGTGCGGTCCACCTTGTTGATCAGGATCACCGGCGTCAGCCCCAGGGCGAGCGCCTTGGCGGTCACGAACCGCGTCTGGGGCATTGGGCCCTCGGCGGCGTCGACCAGCAGGAGCACCCCATCCACCATTCGCAGGATGCGTTCCACCTCGCCGCCGAAGTCGGCGTGGCCGGGGGTGTCCACGATGTTGATCTTCGTGCCCCGCCACAGGATCGCCGTGTTCTTGGCCAGGATCGTGATCCCGCGCTCGCGTTCCAGCGGATTCGAGTCGAGGATGCGCTCGCCGACGACCTGCCCGGCCCGGAAGACCCCGGCTTGCCGGAACATCTGGTCGACCAGCGTGGTCTTTCCGTGGTCCACGTGGGCGATGATGGCGATGTTGCGCAGCCTCATCGTCGGGCGGAGCCGGCAACCCGGGTGAAGGTGAACGTCCCGATCGGAGCGTCCGAGAAGGGACTCACGCCCTTCAGGCTGCGCACCGGCTGCCGGGGCGAGGTATTGCGGTTCGCCGATCGGTAGTCCGTGCCGCTGTCCGTACCGGCGTCGAGGGGATAGAGGACGACCTGCAGCTCGTCCGCCCAGCGCCCGCCGTCCATAAGCAGCGACAGGCCGGCCACGCCCACGAACCAGTCGGGACTCGGTGCGATCATCGTGACCAGCGTCACCAGCGGGAAGTCCTCCCGGACGACGACCCCCGGAATGGCCGCGCTGCCCGGGCTGCCGATTCCCCGTCCGTTGAGCACCGCGAGGGCACGGTCCGGGATCGCCGCTCTGAACTCCTCGGTGAGCGTGCCCGTCCCGCCGGTCTCGGCCATGATCTCGATTCCGCGGGTTGCCGTATCGCCGAGCGCCCAGAAGGTCGCGCCATCGTTGTGGACGGCCCCGATGAGCGGGGAGAAGTGGGCGCCGGACGGGAAGTCGGTGGGGTGCGTGGTCGCGCTCCAGGTGGCGTCGAATACGACCCTGTAGGTGGCCGTGTTGGCGGAAGGGTCGAAGAGCGAGAGTGGGGCCGACGTGCGAAGTTCGAGGCCGTCGAAGCCCGCGGGCACGTCGGGGGGCGTACCGGGAGCCAGCCGCGTGGCTCCGGAATCCGCCGCGGGGCCTTCCACCGTGAGGGGACCGCTGCGGGTCTCGCCGGTGCCGACCGAGAGCGCGGTGGCCGATGCGGTGCCGTTTTCGACGACCAGATCGAGGGTAATCGGAAAAGGTGCCCCTTCGGCAACGGCAAGCTCGATCGACGCGGGGCCGGCGGCGCCCAGGCGGATCGTGTCCGTGCGCAAGACCTCCAGTTGGAGGATGAAGGGCGACCCGGGATTGCCGGCCAATCGCAGTTCCGCAAGCCCAGCCAGCCCGGCGAAGATCTCAATGGGCAACGACTCCAGCCGGTTTCCGCTCAAGTCGAGGCTCCGCAGCGCCGACAGGCCGCTGAATGCCGTACCAGGCAGCTCCCCGACCCGGTTTCCGGAGAGGTCGAGCAGAAGCAGGCTGTCGAGGCCGCTGAAATCGCCGGCCCGCACGCTCTCGATCCCGGCGCCGGCCAGTTTCAGGGTGTCGACTCCGGCAAGGTCACCCGCGGAAACGGCGTCGCACCCGGCCCTCCCCGCCAGGCGCACCAGCGCGTCCCGCACGGTGGGCGAGCGGTCGCACACCGGGACCACCGGAAGCCGCAGCACTGCGGTGGCCCGAACCTCGACCATCAGTTCGTCGCCGGCCGAAGCAGTGATGCTTTGCGGGCCGCGCTGGTCTCCCAGCGTCCAGGCCGTGCGCGTGATTCCGTTCCCGTCGCTCTCCGCCGACGCCGGCAACACCGATCCATGTCCCTCGTCCGGAGCGAAGTTCACCGTGACGCCCGCGACGGGAGAACCTCCTGCATCCGCGACGAGCACTTCGACGGGTTCGGGCAGCCTCCGGCCGGGAAGGCCCTCCTGGTCCCCCCCCGTAACGAGCCTCAGGGACGCGGGCTGCTGCGCGACCAGCACCACGGCCCTCGCGGTGAGACTCCGGTGAGCGGCAGTCACCGTCGCCGTACCGTTCCTCGCCGCGGTAACGAGGCCCCCCGACGTGACGGAGGCCACCCCGGGATCGCTGCTCGACCAGGTTACGGAGCCGCTGAAGGCCGCGCCGTGCTGGTCCCGGATGGTCGCGGTGAGTGCGGCGGTCTCACCCAGGGACGACAGCGCCGCCGACTCCGGCGAGATGGACAACGAGGCTGCGCGCGGGGGTTCCGGCGTCACCGGCCCATCCTCCCCGTCACACCCCGCAGCGATCAGGCAGCCCGCGGACAGAGCCCACGCGGCAGTCAGGCGCCGTCGCACACGCGTCGGGCCTGTTCGCCCACTCGGCCACACTGTAATGTATACTTTACAAAATGTCATGTCTTATTTACTTTCTCGTCCCAACGGTCCCGCACGGCCCGCACCCAGGTCCCGGCAACCCCGGCGCGCATCCCCCCGATTCCTGCTATCATGACGGAATCTGCCCCGGCCTCCGGATCCGTCAACCACCCAGCACCCCTCCACCATGTCCATACGCCCGAACCGTACCCGCACGGCGGCCGCGCTGTTCCCCACGCTTGCCCTCGCCGCCGCCACCCTCGCACCCACCATCGCGGATCGCACCCCCCGCGACCGCACCCCCCAGGACCCCGCCCTCACCGGCTTCACCGCACAGCGCGCCGCCACGCAGCTCGCCTGCGAGGCCCGCTTCCTCGAACTGCCCAGCAGCGACGCCTTCCGCGAGCACCTGCGCACCATCACCGCAAACCCCCACCCGGCGGGCTCGGCGGCCCAGGCGCGCGTCGGCGAGTACATCGCGGACGCCATGGAGCGGGCGGGCCTGGAGGTCACGAACCATCCCTACGACGTCTACCTCCCCGAGCTTACCGACGATGTCGAAGTCCACCTCGTCACCCCCGTCGCCATGCAGCTCTCCAACCGCGAACCCGCGCTGGACGAGGACCGCTTCTCCGGCCACCCCGACCTCCTCAACGGCTGGAACGCGTTTTCCGGCTCCGGCGACGTTACCGGCGAAGTCGTCTACGCCAACTACGGGCGCCGCGAGGACTATCTGGCGCTCGACTCGATCGGCATCCCGCTGGCCGGCAGGATCGTGATCGCCCGCTACGGGGGAAACTTCCGTGGCTACAAGGTCAAGTTCGCCGAAGAGCGCGGCGCGGCGGGCGTCATCATGTTCAACGACCCCGGGTTCTCGGGACTCGACGCCTACCCGGAGGGCCCGATGATGAGCGGGCAGACCATCCAGCGCGATTCCGTCCTCACGCTGCCCTGGACCGGCGACCCGCTCACCCCCTTCGTCCCCGCCCTGCCCCTCGACGGCGACACCCAGGTCGACCGCCTCGACCCGGCGGAAGTCCCCCTCCACACCATCCCCGTCCTGCCCATCGGCTACGAGGCCGCCACCGAGATCCTGACGCGCATGACCGGCCCCGACACCCCGCCCGGCTGGGCCGCCGGGATGGAGCTGGACTATCGCCTGACCGGCGGTCCGGAACTCACCGTGCGGGTACGGGTCAATCAACCCCGGAAGCTCACGCGCGCCACCAACGTGGTCGGCACCCTGCGCGGCACCGAGTTCCCCGACGAGTGGTTCATCCTGGGCGCCCACTACGACCCCTGGGCCTTCGGCGCGATCGACCCCAACGGCGGCACCGCCATGCTCCTCACCCTCGCCGAAGCACTCGGCCAACTGGTCGGCGAGAATGGTGAATGCCACCCGCGCCGCTCGATCATGATCGCCCACTGGGACGCGGAGGAGTACGGGATCATCGGCTCGACCGAGTGGGTCGAGGAGTTCCGCGAGGAGCTGGAGGCCAACGCGATCGCCTACATCAACGCCGACGCGGCCGTGTCGGGCGAAAACTTCGGAAGCTCGTCGTCCCCGTCGCTCAAGGGCCAGATAATCGAGGCGACAAAGGCCGTTACCTACCCCGGCACCGGCGAACGACTCTACGACTGGTGGCTTGCCCGCGCTCCCGACGGCGCCGAGGAACCCGGACTCGGCAATCTGGGCGGCGGTTCCGACCACGTCGGCTTCTACACACACGCCGGCGTGCCCTCCGGCGCCCTCTCCTCCGGCAACCCCGGCGGCGTCTACCACTCCAACTACGACAACTTCGCCTGGTACGAGCGCTTCGGCGATTCCGAGTTCATCTACGGGCCGATGATAGCCCGTGCCGACGGGATCCTCGCGCTGCGCTTCGCCAACGCGGACATCCTCCCATACGACGTGGTCCGCTACGCGACCGACACCCGCACCCACGTAGAGACCCTCTACGGCGTTGCCGAGGCATTTGCAAACGGTCGCGCATCCTGCTGTGACCGTGTGACTTACGGAATTCGGCGATCCCGTTACCGCCGTTTGGTTCCCGCCGTTTGGATTATCGGGTGTCAACCTCGCGGCGGCGGCTGTCCAGAGCCGTCCTGAGTTGTACTTCGTCGGCCTGC
>JAJDVT010000103.1 GCA_022826005.1 Gemmatimonadota bacterium
ACGCGCGCGGCCGGCCGCGCATGGTCGACGTCAGCGACAAGGCGGGCACCCGGCGCACCGCCGTGGCCGAAGGCCGCATCCGAATGGCCCCCGCGACCCTCACGGCCATCGAGGAGGGCACCGTCGCCAAGGGAAGCGTCCTGCGCGTGGCCGAGGTGGCCGGCGTCATGGCCGGCAAGCGGACCGGCGAACTCATCCCCCTGTGTCACATCCTTCCCGCCGCCTCCATCCGGGTGGAAGTGGCGCCCGACCCCGACCTTCCGGGTGTTCACGCCCGCGCGGTCGCCCGCATCGAGGGCCGGACCGGGGTGGAGATGGAGGCGCTCACTGCGGTGTCGGTGGCGCTGCTCACGGTCTACGACATGGCCAAGGCGGCCGACCGCGGCATGGTGATCGAGGGCGTGCGCCTGCTGCGCAAGGAAGGAGGGCGCTCCGGCGTCTGGCAGGCGAGCGGCTGAGGCGCCGCCAGCCCGGCGCTGCGACCGAGTTCAGCTCCCGGACAGAACCCGGCGCAGCCGCGGAACCACCACCTTCTGCCCGATCTGCAGATAGCGCGGGCGCAACCCCGGGTTGGTGTCCATCAGGTCGGAAAGCCGAACCCCGTAGGCCTCGGCGATGTGCCCGAGCGTCTCGCCCGCGCTGATGGTGTGTTCCACGATGGTAAGGCGCTCCTCGGTGGGGATCGCCGCGTAGTTGCGCTCGAAGCGGGACACCGTGCCCGCCGGGACCCGAAGCACCGTCTCGATGTGGGTCGGGACGATCCGCGCCGGCAGGTGCGGGTTCAGAACCCGGATGTCGTCTTCGGAGACACCCGCCGCGCGTGCCACCACGT
Organism: Gemmatimonadota bacterium; assembly: GCA_022826005.1. Taxonomy (GTDB): domain Bacteria; phylum Gemmatimonadota; class Gemmatimonadetes; order Longimicrobiales; family Gaopeijiaceae; genus Bin94. Next base: position 833 of record JAJDVT010000103.1, read on the forward strand.
CCAGCGAGGTCGGGTCCGGCACCGTCACTTCGTCGTATTCCAGGGCTGACTCGAACTCGATGTCGGTGATGCCGTATGCACCGGGGTCGTCTGCGATCGCAGCGACCGCCAGGAACTTGGGGATGAAGTGGCGCGTTTCCCGCGGCAACCGGTCGCGGATCCCGATGAACGCGCTGTCGCCGGGCGGTCCGGAATGGTGTCGACGCAACAGGCGCGCGACGCGGTTGGGGCCCCCGTTGTAGGCGGCCAGCGCCAGGAACCAGGAATCGAAGCGCTCGCGCAACTCGGCGAGCATGTCCAGCGCGGCCTCCGTCGCCACCTCCGGATCCCGCCGCTCGTCCACCAGCGAGCTCACCGCGAGCCCGCGCTCGCGGGCGGTGCCGGGCATGAACTGCCACATGCCGGCGGCTCCCACGCGGCTGTACGCGCGAGGATTGTAGTAGCTCTCGGCGATCGGCAGATAGCGGAGGCTGCGTGGCATGCCCCGTTCCTCCAGCGCGGCATCCACCATGCTCCCATAGCGGCCCATGCGTTCGAGCGAGAGTCGAAGATTGGGACCGTAGTCCTCCAGCCAGTAGTCGAACCACTCGGCAAGGTCGTCGGCGAGTTCGTGGTGGGCGGCTGCGGGAGAGCCGGTAACGGCGTCCACGGGGACGGGCTCCGGTGCGGGCTCCGGAGGCGCCGCCGCCTCCGGCACCGGCGTCGGCTCGATCGCCGGTTCGGGAGCGGGCGATGGGTCCGCCACGGCCTGTGCATCAGCCAGCGCGACGGGCGTCGCCTCCACCTCCGCCCGGTATTCGGGCTCCGCGGGAGCCGCGGGCACCTCCACCGGCGTCCGGTTCGGCCCGGGGAAACAGCCCGACGAAGCCCACGCGGCCCCGGCGATGAGGACAAGATGCGTGCTTCGAGTCATGTCAGTGTTCCGTGAATTCGATACGGTCGCCGCGGGTCGGGACTTCCCGCGAGTTCATGTGTGGTAGTTGGGAGCTTCGCGCGTAATGGTCACGTCGTGCGGGTGGGACTCGCGCAGACCGCCGCTGGTGACCCGCAGCAACCTGGCCTTGTCCCTCAGCTCGCCGAGATCGGCAGCGCCACAGTATCCCATCCCGCTCCTCAGCCCTCCGACCAATTGAAATATCGTGTCCGCCACCGGACCCTTGTACGGCAGCCTCGCCTCGATTCCCTCCGGCACGAGCTTGCTGGCCCCTGCATCCGATTCCTGGAAGTAGCGGTCGGCGGAGCCTTCCTCCATCGCCGACAGCGAACCCATGCCCCGGACGATCTTGAAACGCCTGCCCTCGTACAGGAAGCTCTCGCCCGGCGACTCCTCCGTCCCCGCGAACATCGAGCCCATCATGACGCAGTGGGCTCCCGCCGCGAGTGCCTTGACCATGTCGCCCGAGTAGCGAACTCCGCCGTCGGCGATGATGGGCACCCGCCCGGCGGCGCCTTCCACCGCTTCCATGATGGCCGTCAACTGGGGCACGCCGACCCCGGTGACCACCCTGGTGGTGCAGATCGAACCTGGTCCGACCCCCACCTTGACGGCGTCCGCCCCGCGCTCCACGAGGGCATCGGCCCCTTCCGCGGTGGCCACGTTGCCGGCGACGATGTCGATGTCGGGAAAGGCTTCGCGAACGCGGCCGAGCGCGTCGAGCACCCCCTGGGCGTGCCCATGCGCGGTGTCGATCACCAGCGCGTCCACCCCGGCGCCGACCAGCAGCCGCGCCCGCTCCATGTCCCCGGACGCGGCACCCACGGCGGCCGCCACCCGCAGGCGCCCATGCCCGTCCTTGCAGGCGTTGGGGTGCCGGCGGCGCTTGAAGATGTCCTTGACCGTGATGAGCCCGCGCAGCCTGCCGTCGTCGTCCACCACCGGCAGCTTCTCGATG
>JAJDVT010000110.1 GCA_022826005.1 Gemmatimonadota bacterium
TCCTCCGGCTCGCCGGTTGCCTCTCTCCCACGTCCAGGGAGATAATCAAACTCCATCAACTGCCACCTGCTCCGGGCTCCGGCCTCACTTCTCGCACCTCCCCCGGTTCAGGCTCATCTCCGTATTGGAAAAGACTGGATGGACCCGGTCACGCTGCCCGGCGCCGGATGCCGGGACACCGGCAGCGCAGTCACCGCCGCCACCTCCCCCGGCACCGGCCCGTTTCCGAAGCACGTCACGCGCGGGCGGGGCGCCATCCGCCTGGCCGGGCTCGCGGCGCTGGCTTGTCTGGCGGCTGCCGAGGTGCCGCACCCGTTCCGCCTGTCGGTCGCGGACGCCGGCATGGAGGGACCGGTGCTGCATGCGAGCATCCGCTTCTTCTGGGACGACCTGCAGCTCGCCGTGATGGAGCACACCGCGGACACCACGTTCAGGCTAGCCGAGACTCCCGAGGTCGACGCGATCATCGAACGGTACATCAACGAGATGCTGGTGCTCACAGCCGGGGAGACCGTGCTGCCGGGGAAGGTCACGGCGAGCGGCATCGACGAGGCCGACATCATCGACGAGGTCATGTGGTGGTACAGGGTGGAGTACGGTGTGGAGGAGTCGGTCGAGCGCGTGCACGTCCGGAACCGGCTCCTGTTCAACGTATTCGAGGACCAGCGCAATCTCGTCCACCTGAAGACGCGGCGGGGCCGGGAGCGGGCCTGGTCCTTCACCGTGGGCAACGACAACGGGACGATGCGGCTGAACTAGCAGCCCGGGGACAGAATCCCCCCGGCAATCGACCGGCGATGCGTCCGCCCTGGACGCTTCACCCCACCCTTCGGACTGCGGATCAGCGCGGCTCCATCTTCCAGAACGCGATCCCTCCGGCCTGCTGTCCCACCGCTACCTCCGCGACCTTCTCGAGGACTTCGAGGTCGAAGATGTCCACCTTGCCGGGTTCGGCCCCGACTCCTTCCACCGAGACGAAGGCGTAGCGGCCGTCAGGGCTCACCACGACCCCGTGGGTGACCGTGGTGGACGAGGGCGCCGTGCCCAGCGAACGGCCCGTAGCGGTGTCGAAGAACTGGACTCCCGCGCCCGCCTTGAGCGTGGCGATCAGGACGCGGTCGTCGGGGGTCAGGGCGAGGTTGTAGGGGCCCGGGCCCGTTTCCAGGGTTCGGGCCAGAGACCAGGAGCCGCGGTCGATCTCCAGGATGCGGTCTCCGCGGTTGCAGGCGACGAAGAGCGAGTTGCCCGTTCGGGCGGGCACCACCCAGGTGGGAGAGCACCCGGGGGACGAATGATCGGAGCCCCCCTCCACCGGAAAGCGCCGCGACACCTCGAAGGTGCGGGTGTCGATCTCGACGATCTGGTCGTCCATCATGCACGCCGAATAGAGGTAGGTCCCGGATGCGTCCATGCGGGCGCCGTGCGGCATGGTGCAGGTCTCGACCCGGTCTACCTCGATCATGTCTGGGGTGTAGACCACCGAGACCGTCGACGGAACCATCTCCCCGTGCAGGTTGAAGTTGGCCACGAAGGCGTACAGGCCGTCGGGAGTGAGGTCGAGGGTGGCGGGAAAGTAGCCCAGCAGGATGGGGTCGCCGACCAGCGTGTCCGGGCCGGCATGGAACTTCCAGAGCTTGCCGTCGGGCACGCCGTGGCCGGTGGTCATGAAGAGGAAGCGCCCGTCCGGCGAGATGTTGAGGCCGTGCGGCCCCTCCGTCTCGGTCGCCATCTCGCCGACGGCGATGGTGCGGTCGAGCACGGCGCCCTCCGGCCCGAAGCGGATGCGGTGCAGCAGGTCCGCCGACTCGGCGCCGACGTAGATGTAGTAGTCGGCGGACGGGGGCTGCTGGGCGCTTGCAGGCGTTGATACGCCCAAGCCGGCGGCGGCAAGCGCCGGGAGTGCGAGACGGAGCGCCCTGCCACGAAGCGCCCGGCAACAGTACCAGCCAGACCGAATTGTCCAGTCTACCTTACAGAATGTCATGTTCTCTTTACGCCCCGCGTCCTTGAGGATCCACCCCTCGCCCCAACCGGTTCCGGCTTTCCGGGCGAATCCGGTCCCGGACTGCTAGCTTACAGGCAGCCCGGCGCCAGGGGCAAGCCGTCCCACCGGAACCGGGCCAGGCCTCGGCCACCGTCCGGAACCCCCGCCTCAATCACCCAAGACACCCGCCCGATTTGCTGACCCAGCTGTTTGTGGTCGTGGGAGTCTCTCTCGCGATCTCGTTCCTGTGTTCGGTGCTGGAGGCCGTCCTCCTCTCCGTAAGCCACTCCTACGTCGCGCTGCTGCAGAACGCGGGCGACCGCGCCGGCGACATCCTGCACGCGATGAAGAACAAGATCGACGAACCGATCGCGGCCATCCTGACCCTCAACACCATCGCGCACACAGCCGGGGCCGCCCTTGCGGGCGTGATCGCCGGCAACGTCTGGGAGGGAAACGAGTTGGCGGTCGGGATCTTCACCACGGGCCTGATCCTGGCCATTCTCGTGCTCTCCGAGATCATCCCCAAGACGATCGGCGCCACCTTCTGGAAGCAGTTGGCGCGCCCCACGGCGCACCTGCTGCGCGTCCTGGTGGTCCTGACGAAGCCGGTCCTCGTGCCGCTCGGGTACCTGAGCCGCTGGATCGCGCCGCAGAGGTCCGGGCACGCCGCTGTCAGCCGCGCCGAGATCGAGGTGATGGCCGAACTGGGGCGGCGGGCGGGAGCGATCGACGAGGACGAGTTCCATGTGATGTCGAATGTGATGCAGCTGGACGAGATCGCCGTCAGCGAGGTGATGACGCCGAGGATCGACATCGTCGCCGTGCCAATGGGCGCCATGGTGTCCGAGGCGATGGACGTTATGCTCGACCGCGGGAAGCTGCGGCTGCCGGTCTACGAGGACAGCCTCGACCGGATCGTGGGGATCCTCCTCGCGCGGGATCTGTGGCGGGCCGCCAGGGACGGGGACCAGGACATCCGCGGGATTGTGCGTCCCGCGCCGTTCGCGCCCGCCTCCAAGGCGGTGGTCGAGCTGATCCAGGAGATGAGGGCGAACCGCAACAAGATGGTGATCGTGGTGGACGAGTACGGAGGCACCGCCGGGCTGGTGACGCTCGAGGACCTGATCGAGGAGATCGTCGGCGAATTCCACGACGAGCACGAGACCGACGAGCCGGCCGAGTTCCGGGAAATGCCGGACGGGCGGCTGGTGATCTGGGGCGGGACCCCGCTGAAGGACGTGGAGGACCGGCTGGGCATCGAGTTCGGCGAGGAGTTCGACACCGTCGGCGGGTACGTCTTCGGTGCGCTCAACCGGGTGGGCCGGATCGGCGACTCGGTCGAAGCGGGTAACGGCAGGCTGCGCATCGCCAGGATGCTGCGCCGGCGGATCGAGTATCTCGTCTTCGAGTTGCCGGACGGGCAGTAGCAGCCGGGCGCCCAAACGGCGACACCAGGGGCCTCCGGTCGGCCGGTGCCTCAGGCCACCCGGAACCGCCGCCTCAGGAGCTCGCGCCGATCTCCGCCGCGCCCGCGGTCTTCACTTCAGCTCTCTTGAGGCTTCGCTCTTCCAGCCAGAAGGAGATGGCGAGCAACACCGCTCCGCAGGAGATCGCCATGTCGGCCACATTGAAGATCGGCCAGTTCATGAAGCCCAGGTCGATCGGGCCGATGAAGTCAACGACACCCCGGTCCCACCGGACCCGGTCGATGAGGTTCCCCAGAGCACCGGCGATGACAAGCGAGAGCGAAATCGTCCGGGCGTAGTCGTTGTCCCGTGCTCGCACCATCAGAACAACCATGAGCCCGAGCGCGAGCAGCGCTATCGGGATGAATACCCAGCGCGGATCGTCGCCGATCGAGATGCCGAAGGCGGCACCGCGATTGAAGGCGAGCGTCAGGGGTACGTAGCCGCCCAGGAAGTCCGGCCACGACGCGTCCGCCAGCGACGCGAGTGCCCAGCGCTTTGTCAGGATATCGGCAAGCAGGATCGTCGGCAGCACGGTGCCGAGCATCGCCAGCTTTCGCTTCACGGTGCAGGATCTCCATGGAAGGCGCCCCACCCGCCGGGCGAGGTCGCTCGGCGGCGGGGTGGCCGGATGATTGGATTCGAAGGCAGGAAAGTGGAGGCGGCGGGAGTCGAACCCGCGTCCGCGAATGGATCCGGCAAGACCTCTACGTGCGTAGCTCACCGATTGTCTTCACTTCCGGCAGGTCCGGTGAACCAACCTGCCGGGGCTAGCCACGTGAGTGTCTCGTTCTCCGGTCCGGTGGCGCGAACCGGCGAACCAGCCCGAATCGTCGACGCCTCCGCGGTCCGCCTCGGGCGGGCAGGCCGGGAAGCGGGCTGCCTAGTGGCTAGGCGGCCAGGGCCAAGTTGTCGTTGGCACTTGTCGGTTTTTCCGGGAGGATTAGCGAGGTCCCCGGACCTCGGCACGCAGCCCCGCGTTCACCAGACCCGTCGAAGCCGTGTCGCCCCCAAGCTTTCAATCAGCGGCCCGGCGTGGCCACGGTCGGCTCGCCGGCGCCATCGTAACGATAAAGTGTCCTCGGCGTCCGCAAAACCCCCGGCCCCCGCGTCCCTCCTCCCCCATCCTGGCCGGCATGCCCGTCCAGGTATCCCTCGAGCACCTCGCGCACCTCCTGCAGATCGCGAACCCGGAACAGGCGCTGCCTCAGGCGGCGGCTGTCCGGGATTCCCTTCGTGTACCATCCGAGGTGCTTCCTGAACTCGCGCACCGCCTTCTCCGGATCGGGCTCGAAGGCGACGGCGTTGGCCGCGTGCCGGATGCAGATCTCGAAGCGGGTGCGCAGGCCGGGCCCGCCGGGCACCGGCTCTCCGTCCAGCGCCGCGCGCGACTGATGGAAGAGCCACGGCGCACCGTGGGAGCCGCGCGCGATCATGATCCCCCGGCAACCCGTACGCTCCCGCATCGCACGGGCGTCCTGCCCGAACCGGACGTCCCCGTTTCCGATCACAGGGATCTCCAGCGCGCGGACCAGGGCGGCGATCTCCTCCCAGCGCGCCTGGCCCGAGTACATGTCGGCCCGGGTCCGGGGGTGCAGCGTGACCAGGCGGGCCCCCGCGTCCTGGCACACCCGCCCGATTGCCACGGGATCGCGGGTAGCCTCGTCGAATCCGGAACGGATCTTTGCGGTGACCGGAAGCGGCGTCGCTCGATCCACGGCCCGGATGATGCCGTCGACCAGCTTCAGGTCGCGAAGACACCCGGATCCACCGTTGCGCTTCACCACCTTCTTGACCGGACACCCGAAGTTGATATCCACGAAATCGGGGGCGTAGGTCTCGGTGACCAGGGCCGCAGCCTCGCCCATCGTCGCAGGATCGGCTCCGAAGATCTGCACCCCGATCGGACGCTCCGCCTCGTCGAAGCGGAGGTAGCTCGCCGTGCGCCCGCTGCCGCGCACGATCCCCTCGGCGCTCACGAATTCGGTGAGCACCACGTCGGCGCCGAAGCTCCGGCAGAGCCTGCGGAACGGGGATTCAGAGACTCCCGCCTGCGGCGCGAGGAATAGCGGCGTATCGGGTTCTCCGGGAACCGGGAAGGGAAGCGCGTTCATGTTCGTAAGGTAACAGCCGATGGACTGGCCAATCCTGCCCGCGACATGTACCTTCGGCACCCCGCCGAGATCGCCAGGACTTCCCTTCCACCACCCGGGAGCGGCCCCCGACAACATGTTTCTTCGGGACTTTCTGACCCCGGAACGGGTCGATCTTCATCTGGACGGCACGACCAGGGACGAGATTCTGGACTCGCTCGTAAGCCTGCTCGCACTCGACGACCGGTCTCGCACTACGCTGGGCCGCACCTTGCGCCGGCGGGAAAACCTGGGATCCACGGGGATCGGCAGGGGAATCGCGATCCCACACTGCCGGTCGCTGGTCGTGAACCGCCTTCATCTCGCCTACGGGCGCCACCCGGGCGGGGTGGATTTCGAGTCGATCGACGGGAAGCCCGTTTCGCACTTCTTCCTGATCGTGGCACCGCCGCTCGAGGTGTCGGGACAGTACCTGCCGACGCTGGGCCGTATCGCGCAGCTCGCCCGGGATCCCGAGGTGCCGGCGAAGCTGGCGGAGATGCACACGCCCGAGGAACTTTTCCGGCTGCTGGACGCAAAGGCTTTGTTGACCGGCGGGTACGCTACTTGGTCACGTACATCTTCATGATGTCCGTCTCGCCATCCACGATCAGCTGGACCAGATAGACACCCGACGCGACCAGATTGCCGTTTCTGTCGCGCCCGTCCCAGTAGGCCTCGTAGCGGCCGGGAGCAGGGTACTCCACCTGGAGGAGCGGGAGCTGCTCGCTGCCCGGCACCCGCAGGGCAACCGGCGAGGCCACGAACTGGACCAGGATATTGAGGATGCGGATCGAGACAATGGGGCGCTCTCCGTCCTCGAAGAGGATCTCCTCCAGCACGAACGGGATGCGGGTCTCGGGATTGAAGGGGTTGGGGTAGTTCTGTTCGAGCTTGAACCCCCGGTTGCGCTCACCCTCGCGCACAGGAGGATCCTGGGCGGACAGGCTGGCCGCGCCGCCCCAGGCCAATAGAAGAAGGACGCACAGTACGCGTCTCAAGAGGTGTCCTGCCTTTGGTTCAGTAGCGTTGGTTACGTTCGCCCCTCCCAGGGCCGCGGATTGAAGTCGCACCCACGGGTTCATACTACCGATGACGGCTCGCCGACGTCAAGGGAAATCCGCTCCCCGGGTGCTGTTGATAGGACACCTCCGAGCGCGAAACTGTTGCCTCACCGGCTCAGGGGAGACCTTTTTCCACCCGGCGGGATCCGTCCAGCCGGTGGGTCACCCCCTCGGCGTCGAAGTGGCCGAGGAGCGGAATGAGGTGCTTCCTGGTCACCGGGAGGACCTTGCGAAAGTCCGCCGGGCCCAACCCCTCCCGGCCACCCAGCTCCTCCACGATCCTTGCCGCGGCCCGGTTCAGTTCCTCCGTGGCCACCCAGAAGGTGTCGCCCACAAGGTGCGCTCGTCCCCTGGCGGCGAGAAAGCCCAGCACGGGATCCAGCGCTTCCGGGCCGACGGAGAGGCTGCCGGCGAGTTCGGCACCGGTCGGTCCCTGGAGTCCCGCCTCCGCCAGGAGGGCCATGATCCGTTCCGCCAGATCCGCCTCGGCCGGAGAGGGAACGGCCTCGAAGCCGGGCAGCCGCGCCAGCCGGCCCTCGACTACCATGCGCCCCGCGCCGGTGAGGCGCGCCGCAAGGCCGTCGGCGAGACCGCGGCGTGCGGGGCGTGGCAGCGAGGCCCTGAGGACTTCCAGCGGGGCGCCGGCCTCCAGCGAGCGGGACTCGTGGTAGCGCCGCAACGCCACCAGTATGAGTTCCTCGCCCGCGGCCACCACGGCGTGATCGTAGAGGGAGGAGTCGATGAGGACGGGGGGGCTGGCGACCGGCCCGCCGTCCGCGGGATCGCTCGCCGACTGAGGAAAAGGACCCCGCCACCCGGCTTCCACTCCGATCCTGGCCACGTCCAGCCCCTCCCAGCCGGCCACCTGGGCAGCGCCCCGGACCGCGTGCTCGCCGCCGCAGGCCAACGCCTCCAGCGCGGTCCGTTCGCTGTCGGCCAGCCGTTTTCGCTTCCGCGGCAGGGGCTCCAGCACGACACCGCCGGCGATGGTGGTGACTGGCGAATAGGAGCGGATGACGAACCGGTCGCCCGACCGCGCGACCACCGCCGCTTCGAGGCGCAGTTGCGCGAAGGCGGGCTCGCCGGGCGGGATCTCCGCGGCGCCGAAGAGGGCGAGGCGGGCCATGACCTCCACCGTGCCCAGGTGGACGCGGACGCGCTGGCCCGCCTCCAGCTTCCATCCGCTCCCGGCCAGGGCGTTCAACCGGACCGTGAGCATCATCGAGGGGCGCCAGGCCGGGTGGGTGACCAGGACGTCCCCGCGCGCGATCGTGCCGCGCCGTACGGCCGCGCCCGTCAGCGCCAAAGCGGTGCGCTGTCCCGCCAATGCAGCGTCCACCTGCTCCCCGTGCACCTGCACGGCCCGCACACGCGCGTCGCCTCCCCCGGGCAGTATCCGCACCACCTCGCCCCTGGCAAGCCGGCCGGACCACAGCGTGCCGGTCACCACCGTACCCGTTCCCCCGACAGCGAACACGCGGTCGACGGGAAGCCGAAAGAGGTCCTCGGCGGTCCGCTCGCGCGCCCGCGTGCCGGAGCGGACCAGCGCCCGCGACAGCGATTCCAGACTCGCGGCTTCGCGGACCGAGGTGGGGATCACTTCGGCGTCCCGGTAGGGCGTGCCGGACAGCAGATCCTGCACATCCTCGCGTACCAGCTCGAGCCATTCCTCGTCCACCAGGTCCGTCTTGGTGATCGCGACCACCATCGCGCCGACGCCCAGCATCGTCACGATCGCCATGTGTTCGCGCGTCTGAGGCATCACCCCTTCGTCGGCCGCTACCACGAGCAACACCACGTCCATGCCGGTCGCGCCCGCCACCATCGTACGCACAAACCCCTCGTGCCCGGGGACATCGACAATCCCGAATGCCCACCCCTCCGCGGGCGCGTAGCGCGCGAAGCCCAGCTCGATGGTAATCCCGCGTGCCTTTTCCTCGGCCAGCCGGTCGGTGTCGACCCCGGTCAGAGCATGCACAAGCGCGGTCTTGCCGTGATCGATGTGACCTGCGGTCCCGAGGATCAGGTTAGTCTTCCGTAGCGGCATCCTGCTGACCGGCGTCGACAGGTTCCAGGAAGCGGAACGAGTCGAGCCGCCGTCCTCCCAGCATGTGAAAGGCCGTGAAGTCGTCGAGCAGCGACAGGTGGGGCCGTAGGCCGCGCAATCCGGGCGGCGCCTCTCCGGCGAGAAGCCGGTCCAATTGCTTCCGGGCCAGAGGACCCACCCGCCGGGCTCCCCGAGGCGGTCGGCAGCAGGAACCCCGGACGCCACCGGCCTCCAGGTCGAACCACCCCATCGCGCCGCCTTCCAGCGGTCGGGCGCAGGCCACGCATGCCTCGAGTTCGGGCTCGAAGCCGAGGATCTGCACGATCACCCAGCCGAGCGCCAGCAGCTCCGCCGTTACCGCATCGGATGGCACCCGCTCGAGCAGGTCCAGGCCGCCCGAGAGGGCGCGGTAGAGTTCCTCGTGGGGTTCCTGGCCGGCGTGGCGCAGCACCAGTTCGGCGGCCAGAGAGGCGCCCGCGAGCCTCGAGAACTCCTGCGCCAGCCCGAAGCGCAACTTGGCGGGCGCGAATTCCTGAAGGGTCTGCAGATCGCGGTTGTCACGAACCGCGAGCACCGCCACCCCCTCGGAGAAGGCGCCCGCTGCGCCGCGGCCTCGCGAGGCTCCGCGCCTTACACCCCTGGCGATGGCACCCACCAGTCCCAGATCCCGCGTGTAGAAGCGGAGCACCCGGCTGCTCTCCGAAAACGGGTGGGCCCGAAGGAGGATCGCTGCGGTCGTCACGGCGGCCATCCCCGGCTCCCTCAGCCCTGGAGTTCGTCCAGGAGCCGGTGCCGCTGACGGTCGTACTCCTCCACGGCGAGCTCGCCCGCGTTCCACGCCTCGTCCAGGCGCGCTATCGCGATCAGCAGCTCCCGCCTGCGTCCGCTCGACGTCCGCGCCCCTGCCAAGCGGGCCCTGAACGCAAGGATCGACCCGGCGGCCGTCAATGCCAGACCCAGCATAACGGCCAGCAGCGGCATGGAGCGGAAGGGGGTGATCGGCGCGGTCGGTTCCACGACGACGACCGCAGGCGCCATCTCCCGGCCGGCAAAGCGCCTGAACGTCGCCCCCTCCAGCTCCAGCGGACCCATCGACGCCAGTCCCGTGACGGTCAAGTCGCCCGCCGGCTCCCGGAACAGGAGCTCCATCGAACGGGTGGTACCCTCCATCGGCAGGGTGAAGCGGTCCTCCGGAATCCGATAGTGAAACGCGTAGCCGAGTTCCCCCGGCGGGACCGGGGTCGAGACGGACACCCTGCCCCCGCTGAAGGAGGCCCCCTCCGGGGGAAGGTCGCTGTCGCCGACGCGGAAGCCGAACGCGCCGGCGGGAAGAGCATGTGACCAGGTGGCACCTTCCTCACTCGCGATGAGGGTGACCTCCATGTCGTTCTCCACCTCGAAGATGTCCGTCACCAGCCACCCAGGTCCGGGCCCGGCCTTCTCCACGAACACGTTCCTCACCCCCACCGGCAGGCTCAAGGCCGGCGTTGCGCCCACGCTGGGATAGGCTTGCAAGACGTAGGTCTCTCCCATGTCCGCGGGTCCCGTCACGGGTGCCCCGAAGTAGAGCATATTCTGGTAGCGGATCGAGGCGAAATACACGTCCTGCCCTTCGGACTGCTCCGCCAGTTCCACCACGAACTCGAAGCGTCCCCCGTCCGTGACCGCGACGCTGTCGACGGACCCCGAGAAGACGGGGGACACGCGGTGCAGCAGGACGGTGCCGGTGTCCGCGGGCTCCTCCCCAATCCGCACCTCGCCCGCGAGCATAAACCGGTTCCGCGGATCCTGGGCGGCGATCCGTGCAGGCAGCGCCGCCGCCACGGTGGCCGCCAGGAGGACCAGGCAGCCGACCCGCAGCTGACACGATCCCGGCGCCGGTCTGGCGGGCATGTGTCCTCGCCTCACCCTGACGTCCGGATCCGGCCAGCGAAGAGGATTCAGCTCTCGAACCGCCCGAGATCTTCGGGACGGAGGCCGCGCAGGTGCTCCTCCAGCGCCTCGCCACTCATCCTGGTCTCGTCCTCGTCGTCGTCCCCCTGGCCTTCGGGCGACGCGGTCGCGATGATCTCCGAAGCCGGCTCGAGCAGGGCCTCGTCAGCGAAGATGCGCGCCTCCGCGCGCAAAGCGATCGCGATCGAGTCGGAGGGCCTCGCGTCCACCGAGATGAGCTGGCCGTCCCGGACAATGACAAGTTCCGCGAAATAGGTGCTGTTCTGGACGCGGGTGATCAGCACCCGTTGGAGCTTTCCCCCCAGGCCGCCCACAACCGACACCAGAAGGTCGTGGGTGAGCGGCCGCTGAAAGGTGATTCCACCCATTTGCATGGCGATGGCACTGGCCTCGCCGGGGCCGATCCAGATCGGCAGCATGCGGTCCCCCGACACGTCCTTCAGAATCACCACCGGAGTGTTGGATTTCCGGTCGAAGGCAAGACTCTTCACGCTGACCTCGATCACCCTGTCCTCCTCCCTCTGGCATGGACTGCAATCGCGAGGACCGCACCATGGGCCGGTGCCGAACGTGGCGACCCCTGGCGCCGCCCATAGCGGTTCGGCTATGGGGATGATGGCCCCCCGACAACTGTTGCACAACCCGGACGCCCGGCGCCGGGCCGGGGAGGAGCCCCGCCCGGCGCGTCAGTACGCTACGGAGGCAACCTCGTGCGACTGCAGCTTCAACGCGGCCCGCAATTCGTCCACCCGGTTCGTCCGCTCCCATCCGAAGAGCTGAATCCTGCGCCCTCCCCGGTCTGCCGTGCGCGGAGACCTTCCGAAGTGCCCGAACGCCGCCGTGGGCTGGAAGACCGGTCCGGCAAGCCCGAGATCCCGGATGATTGACTCCGGGCGGAAGTCGAAGACCTCGCGCACGGCAAACGACAGATCACGGTCGTTCATCCCGTTCGTGGCTGTACCGAAGGAGTCCACCCAGACCTGCACGGGCTCGGCGACACCGATCGCATAGGCCAGCAGGACCTCGCAACGCGCCGCCGCACCGGCCGCGACCAGGTTCTTGGCCGCCCAGCGGGCCGCATACGCCCCGGACCGGTCCACCTTGGTGGCGTCCTTCCCGGAAAACGCCCCGCCTCCATGGCGTCCCAGCCCGCCGTAGGTATCGACGATGATCTTCCTGCCGGTAAGGCCGGCGTCGCCGTGCGGTCCCCCCAGGACGAAGCTGCCGCTCGGATTGATGTGAAACGTGACTTGCTCCGTGCCTCCGGGGAGGAAGCGGCGCGGCAGGGCCGGGCGCACCACGACATCCATCAGGTCCCGGCAGAGTCGTTCGCGCGGGATATCCCGATCATGCTGTGCGCTCAATACCACCGTGCGAATCCTCCGGGGCCGCCAGTCGTCGCCATACTCGAAGGTGACCTGCGACTTGCCGTCGGGGCGAAGCCATGGGATCTCGCCGGATCTCCGCGCCCGGGACAGTCCGCGCACCAGGGCGTGCGCCACCGAGATGGGCGCGGGCATCAGTTCGGGTGTGTCGTCGCAGGCGAAGCCGAACATCATCCCCTGGTCGCCCGCGCCAAGAGGCTTCGAGTCCTCCCCCTCCCCCCGGTCCACCGCTGCCGCGATCTCCGGCGACTGGCGGTCGAGGGTGGTGAGCACCGCGCAGGTGTCGCCGTCGATTCCGTAGTCCGCCCGGGTGTACCCCGCCTCGCGGATGGTCTCGCGGACCAGGCCGGGGATGTCCAGGGGACTCCCGGATTCCCTTCCCCCGCGGGCATCGTTCGCGCCCCTCATTTCCCCGGCAACCAATGCCAGGCCGGTCGTCACGAGCGTCTCGCAGGCGACCCTGCCATCAGGATCGCGTTCCAGGACCGCGTCCACGATGGCATCGGAGATCTGATCGGCGATCTTGTCGGGGTGTCCTTCGGTGACGGACTCGGAGGTGAAGAGACGGCTCAAGGCTTCTGGCTTTCGCGGGTACGGGTTGCGGCATGCGCCCCAAGCGCGGCGGGGCACCGGCATGGAACGTTACAAGGAAGTGATCGAAGAAGGAATCGCCCCGCGTCCTCAAGTGCCTCGCGAGGAGCGAGCGCGTGAGCACCGCGGTCCGGTCCGGATGCATCGCCTCCCGAATGCAGCGGGGACTTATTCCGCGGGCTGCCAGCAGTCCGCGGATAATCCCCGCGTCGCACCGAGGGAGGCGAGGCGCCGGGCTGGCAGAGCGGAAGAACCGAGAATCACGGCAAGAAATCACGTAAGCTCAATCAGGACTGCACGATCTGCCATTCTTGCCTTTGACTCCTCTTACGTCCCATCGCACTGAAACAACGAGGAAATCGTCCCAAATGGCGGGCATTCGCGAGGACGCCCTGCGGGATGGAACGCGGAGCACGGGAAACTGGGTCCAGAGCGAGAACGAGGGCAATGCGCCACCGTGGATCAACTCCCACGACACGTTCTTCGATCCAGCACACGCAGATCAACCGCCAAGGTGCGAGTGCGGGCATCGACCGCAACGCGGGGGTGGAGCCGCGCGCGAGCTTCGATACCGACCTTCTGTTTTCCCCGTAGTGCCCCGGAGTCGTTACAGGTAGTTGTAGTGCCTCATGTGACAGCAACTACCGTCTGTGCACTCGCTCTGACCGATGCTCTCGCAGTCGTCGCCTTTCACCATCCCGCAGAAGGGGTGTGGTGGGGGAGGCTGCTGAGCCGCTGAGCCATCGGCGTTGCCGAGAGCCAAGCTGACGGCGAGGGCGAGGGTTATCGACAACGGAATCAGTGTTCTCCAACGCATCTCAAGATCGCTTTCTGGTAGAGGTGAATCCATACTCGGCGAAAGAAGCTACCTACTCCCGCTCGCGCGGGCAACCACGACTGTCTCGATTCCCAGCGAGTCCCGGTGCAACAGAACGATCCTGGCCCCTGCCGCATCCAGTATCCGGACACTCCCATCCAACGTTAGGGTCCCCGCAGGAACCCACCCGTCTGAGGCGGGTCGGAATATCTGGAAAACTGTAGATTCGCTTGCCGAGTGGCCCTCCCCGATCCACAGAGTCCCATCACGGCCCGCGAACACTTGACTCACGCTCTGTCGGGGTGCACCTACCGCCACCGGGTTCAGATGTCGGGCATTTGGATGGCTAGCGACAAGGTACTCAAACACCTCCAGAGAGTCCGCGAAGGCAGCTATGAATAGCCGCCCGCCACCGCCAGATACCATCGCTCCCCCGGCGTCCTCGTCACGACGGATATTGAACGATGTTGGATCCGGGAGCCGTTCCCAAAGCGCGTGCGGAACGCGGGCGACCGTGTCCCCGAGATGGCCCTCGTCTGTTACAGAGACGATCGTAAGCGTGTCGCGCGCCTTCGTGCCAGCGGGGGTCTCGGGTATCATCAGCACCTGTGGTAGCCCCGACGAGAGGGCCACCCAGAGGCCGGCGCCCATCCGCGTGAGTGCCGCGGGTTGCCTACCCCTTAGGCCAACCCCCGGGACCCTGAAGGTGCGACCGAAGTCACCCGATGATGAGAAGACCGAAAACTGGGTGAGATCTCGGTCATATACCAGCAAGGAGTCCGGGCCATGCGGTTCCATCCAAAGTGGCCGCCCGAACTCCCCTGGACCCCTACCGCGTCGACCAATCGAGCGAATCCGACCACTGCCGATGTCGTATCGGATGAGTTCGCTATTCCCACCGTTTACTAAGAAGACGGTGTTCCGTTCGTTGTCGAGCACCGCGTCGGAGACGCGATACAGGGGTGACTCACTCCATTCTGGCCCGGCCCCCAACACCGCCAGCGTATCAAGGCGCTCCCATGAAATCTGGCTCGACAGGGAGTTGGCCTGAGACATTTCCGTGCGCGGCAACCCCGACTCCCCGTCGCTGCAAGCCACCAGCATGGTTACCGCAATCAGGAGGTACTTGTTCACCGCAACCACTCTCTGAGTTCGGCATCCGACGCACTCCCGACCACCAACCGATGGCCCGCGACCAGCGCGGGTACGCCGGGTATTCCCAACTCAAGGCCATCCTTGAGGTCAGCCTCGACCGATCTAGCGGCCCCGTCGCTGGCCAAGCATGCCTGAAACCTCGGCAGGTCGCCGATGCCTGTCGCTTCTGCAATGGCAACGAGATCACCGACATGCTTCTGGGAAGTATCCCGAAGGAGCGCGCTGTGGTATTCCCATGCCCGGTCGTAGAGATCAGCGCACACCATCCCGAGCGCCGCTCGGTACGAGACCGAGTCCATCGGATGCACGAGGTGCCGAATGCGGACGGTTAGCTGACGGTCACCGTCCAGTGTCAGGCTATCCAGCCTGAAGAAGAGCGCTTGCGAGAACGGGCACGTATATCGTGAGAATACAACGACATTGGCCTCGGCGTTCCCCAGCACCTGTCCACCCGCCTGCGCCTTCGCCGCTTCCTCGGGGGTAAGTCCCCGGAATCGGGGTGGCGAGTCGACACCTCGTCGCTGTTGGGAGGCGTAGAACACAACACCTCCCGCAAGAAGCCCGATCCAAGCCAGCTTGGCGAAGGTGTTGACGCGCTTCTTCCACATACCTCTGTGTCGTCCGGTCGTTTACGGGGGAGGGACTAGGATTGAAGCAGATACCATATGCGCCGTGAGCACAGTGTCAAGTCTCCTCCGCCGAAATCGTCCGGACCGCTCCAATCCATGATGCCTGTGTCCGCCAAGCCCGTGGAGGAATGGCCGCCGTCGGGCGACGGGGGACTTCTCCGAGCCACTGGCGGCGGCCTGTCACGGGCTGGAAGCGTTGCCGAACGTCCTGAAACGTCCCCGGACTGTAGGTCGTTTCCTACAGGTTGACGGGCTTGCGGAAGAGCTTTCAGCGTTCGGACATGGAGACGCTGGAAGAGTACTTCAGCACGCGAGTTAGCGCGTTCCTCGACGACACGGGACTGAGCCCGACGAGGTTCGGCAGGAAGGCGCTGGGCGACCCGAACCTGGTGCGCCAGATC
>JAJDVT010000085.1 GCA_022826005.1 Gemmatimonadota bacterium
GCCTGGACCCGTCGCGGCCGGTGGAGGTGGCGACATTCACCACGGCCAGCGGGGCGGTGCTCTATCGCTCGATCCTCACCAACGAGAACATGCCGTACACCTTCATTCCGATCATGGCGTCTGCCGACTACTACGGGATCGGGGAAGATGATGTCTGCATCCTGGAGGACTCGCGGGATCTGCCGACGGACTTGGTGGGGCCGGGGCGCCTGCTGATCAACATCTTCCATTCCCGAAACAAAGAGATACGCGCTTCCGTTGAGTGCGCCCAGGCGAAGTTGGAGGGCATCGAGGAAGGGAGCGGCTGCGGGCTGTTCATGACGGAGATTCGGAACGAGGAGACCGGCGTGCTCGACCTTCACGCTACGGTTCTCTGCCCACCATATGCGGCCGGTGCCTTGATCTCGCAAACCCTGAGGCATGGAAACCACGTCAATGGAGCAACATCCCATGAACGGACGAACCTCTTTCGACGGTCGCCCCCGCGATTCTGACTTGGATAACGTGAGCCCCGGGAGCGAGAAGCCCGACGGGTTTCTGCTCCGGCTACTCGGCGGCCATTTCAGTCTCCGGGTCACCTTCTGGGTGGTCGGGCTTGGGGTCGGTGTCTTCCAGGCGCTTGTGGTCACCCCCGTCGTTCCCGATCCTGCCGGCGGATGGCCCGTGGTCATGACTGTCTTGATCTCGCTGGTCTTCCACGCGCTGGTGTGGATAGCGATCTGGAACGCGGCCGGTCGCTACGAGGGTCGGCGGGCGTGGGGCGTGCTCGCTCGCGTCGTGGTCGCGCTTTGGGCCGTTTCCGTTGTCATGTTCGCCGGTTTCGTGCTGGGACTCAACGTGATGTTCTGGGGCTGGTAAAAGGGGGGGGCGGACCCCGGCGGACGGGCGGGAGGGAATCCCGGTTCGCCCCGCAGAAGCACCGCGCCGACTTGGCGGGAAATGCCCGTCATGGCCGCGCCGGGCATCTCCCGTGGGAATCACCGGGTTTTCCCTCTGACGCAACGTCAATGTGGCACCGTACTCTTGGGGGCAACCCATGCGAAGTCCCGGGGCTGGCCGCTTTTCCGGGCATACGAAGCCGGAGGGCTGGTGACCGGCTCTTGGGACGCCATGGGGAACAGGGCGTCACCGATACCCCCAAACCCCAGCATTAGGAGGCTACCATCATGAGAGTCGTACTCACTGCACTGGTGCTCCTGGGCCTGGCCTGCGCCGACCCCGAAGTCCTAGTCGAACCCATCGAGACGGATCCCGCCGGCACGGTAGTGTACAGCGGCCCTGAGGCGATCACCCGGTACACCGACATTCTCGAGAGCGAGTTGGCGAGCCCGCTGATGCTCGAGCGGATGGCCAGAGCGCACGGCATGTCGGTTGACGAGAGACGCAGAAAGGTGAACGAGGGCATCACCGTGCTTGGCAAAGCCGCTGCCATGCAGAGCAGCGGGGCGTGCGACGCCAGTTCCCGGTTCTTCTGGACCGACCTCAGCATTGCGATTCTGGATCCGCTGTTCGAGGGCCTCCCCGGCGAGGCGGTTGCGAGCGCGTTCACCATCGCCACCAAGCCGGCGATCCTGCGCAACTACGTCTACATCGAGACCGGCCGGGGAATCTATCCCGGTGGGCCGATGTACGATTCAGGCCTCGACAATGACGCGACCAGCGACCGTTGCGTGACCACCTGGCTGGTCCACTCGCCGACCGCGTTCGTCTACGCCGACGACGCGACGTGCTTCTGGATCTACGGCGAGTCGATGCACCGCATAGTGAAGGCCGGCCGGGACGAGGAGCGATACCACTCCAGTGTGGTCCAGGGTTGCTGGAACGGTCGAGGTCCGAGGAACCAGGGAATCTAGGGTCGTCCCCCCTGCTTCAATCCGATGAGGTGCCCGTCGCCTCGGGTAAAGCTGCCACCGACGCCCGCACCGAAGGCGCTGGCCGGCACCGGAAGAATCGGAGAGCGAGAGCCCGGCCCTCTCGAATCCCCCGCAGGTATTGGGGTTCGGGGGGGCGGGCTCATTTCTCGTTGGCACGCCCACCAACTCGCCCGAGCAATCGAGTCCCACTGCCCAATACCTCTGCACTTAGCCGATCAGCAGGTCCTCCAAATCGATAGTGACGTCGTGCCCGCAGAGCATCCCGGTCAGGGTGCCCATCAAGCTCGGGTCATCCGGGTTCGACAGGTCGGGTTCAGCGGTGAGCACCAGGTTGATGTTGCAGCTTCCCGAACGGCCGTCGTACTCCCACGCCAAGCCGCCGACGGTGGTGCCGGTGATGTCGAAGCTCTCGAAGAAACCGACAATCTCCGCGCTGATCTGCTCGCGGATGTTCGGGTCGCCGGTGAGGGTGAATTCGGCCCCGTTCTCGGCGACCACACAACCCATCGGATTGATCGTCACTTCCAGATTCAGCCGGACCGTGTCCCCCGCGAACTCCTCCTCGTCTTCACCATGGATTTCGGCTTCGGCCCGCCCCCCGAGAGGGCATTCGATCACGGCGCCGTTCTCCGTTTGGAAGACGACCACGGGGTCCTCCAGTGCCAGCAGCCCCCGGAAGCCGGTGATCATGTCGATCGATTCCTCTTCCGTCAGGGTGTCCTCGGGCTCGACGGAATCGTCGGTACACGCGGTCGCGCCCGTGACAAGCGCGACCAGAACTGCCAGTACAATCCTCTTGCTTCCCATGACTTCTACTCCTTGTGGCGTTGAGGTTTCGTCGTATCCTTCGGCAAAGGTCCGGCACCCTGAAGCAGGGTCGTCCCCGCGACTGCACGTTCCGAGCGGCCTCGCGGCAGGGGAGAACTACCCGTCATCCTTGCAGGGAGATTCCCTTGACTGCACCGTGACGGGGGATTTTGCCGCTCAAGTGTCGGGGCCGGGTTCTTCTTCGCGTGCGAGAAGCCCCGCGGCGATCGCGAAGCGGACGATGTCGCGCCGCCCCTTGAGGTCCAGCTTCGACTTCGCGCGGGCGATGTAGCCCTCGACGGTCTTCGGACTGACGAACAGTTCCTCGGCGGCCTCCCTCGCCGAATAGCCCCGCGCGTACAGTTCGATCGCAGTGCGCTCCCGCTTTGAGAGCGACGCGATGGAACCCGGGCCGGACTTCGAGGCTTCCGCCGTCCTCTGCCTAGCGATCAGGGCGGCTGCGCGGCGCGGCAAATAGGAGTGGCCGCGCGCCACCGCTTCGACGGCACCGATGAGATCGGTGTCGGCGGCCGACTTGTTCAGAAAGCCTGCGGCCCCGGCCTCCATGGCGGGCACAAGGAACTCGTCCTCGTCGTGGATGGTCAGCACCAGCACCTTGGCATCGAGTTCGAGCGCGGCGATGCTCCGGGTCGCCTGGACCCCGTCCATTCCAGGCATGGCGAGATCCATGATGACGATGTCGGGCTCCAGCGTCCGCGCCTTCGTCACGGCCTCTTCGCCCGACGACGCCTCACCCACCACATCCACGTGGCCGGTCGCCTCGAGCAGGGCGCGAAGACCCGCACGCACGACCTCGTGGTCGTCGACCAGGAGCACCCTGATCATCGCCGGTCCTCACTCATTCGCTACTCGTCTTCCGGTTCCGCGACCGGCACGGAGACACGAACCGTGGTTCCCTCGCCCGGCGAGGTCCGTATGTCGAGGTGGCCCCCGGTGAGCGCGGCACGCTCACGCATGCCCGCGAGGCCGATGCAGCTCTCGCCCGAAAGCGTTTCGAGATCCGGCAGCGCGAACCCGCATCCTTCGTCGCGGACCGTCGCGATGAGGGCCTCTGCGGTCGACTCGAGCGTGACCGTGGCCTCGCCGACGCCCGAGTGGCGCACCGCGTTCATCAAGGCCTCCTGAACAATCCGGTAGAGCGCGAGCGCGGCGTTCTCGTCCATGGAACGGCCCACCCGCCCGAGCCTGGCGTGGACCGTGAACCCGTAGACCTCCTCGATGTCTCTGAGCGCGAAGCCGATCGCGGAGGAAAGCCCCTGGTGGTCCAGGGCCGGCGGCAGCAGTCCCCGGATCATCCGCTTCACCCCACGGATCGTGTCCGCGATCTCCGCGGCCATCCGCTCCCGCGCACGCTCCCTCTCCGCGTCGTCCTTCTCGTCCGCCAGCAGCTTCGCCCTGATCTTCAGTGCGACGAGCGACTGGAGGAACTCGTCGTGCAGTTCGCGCGACAGATGCCTCCGCTCCTGCTCGGCCCCGGTGATCATCATCCCCGACAGACGCCGCAACCGCTTCCAGCCGGTCATGTCACGAACCGCGCAGATCACATGCGGCTCGCCCGGCCCCAGCGCGGAAGGACTCAGGCTGATCTCTACCGGGATCGTCGTGCCGTCCTTTCGCAGGGCCTGCAGTTCGAGTTCCTGACCCATCGGACGGGGACGGGGCGACTCGTGGTAGCGCCGGCGATGGAGAACGTGCCGAGCGCGGCTTGCCTCGGGAATCAGCCGTTCCACCGGCGAGCCCTCGATCTCGTCCCGGCCGTAGCCGAACATCGCGAGCGCCTGCCGGTTGAGGTCCCGGATCACTCCGTCCGCGTCCACCACCAGCATCGCGTCCGGCGACGCCTCGAACACGGCTGTGTAGTCCCGCTGGTTGAGCAAATCCGGTTCCCTCTGTTCCTGTGCGAACGCCGCCGTGAGGCGCGAGGCTTCCCGTCCGGTGCGAATCTCAATCATGAGACGGGTGCGACCGACGGTTGTCAAGGATCATTCCGTGCCACCCTTCGAGTCAGGAGAGTTGGAGAGGGGGGGCCGGGCCCCTCCCGCGCCGGGCACCTTCTGCGCACCAACGCGAGAAGCCTGCCACGGAGGCGATGCCCATGCCCCCGGTGGCAGGCTCTTCCGCGCGTCCCCCCACCTCGCGGGAAGGTTCCCGCCGGGTTCCTACCGCTTGACGACCTCGTCCGGCGGATCGGAGACACCGGTCGTCGTCGGGGCCTGCGAGCCGATGGGGTCGGTCAGCGACGAACCCATGCAGGCCGCGGTCAGCAGCGCGATCGCGATCACGCCCACGGTTGCGAGTCGAGTGAGTGCCGTCTTCATCGTTTCTCTCCCTTTTGGAGGAATCTTGTTCATGCCGTCCCGGGCGTCTTCCCGGGGGGGCTGCCAAACTGGCAACTCCAATATCGGCAACGGATTTCAGCGCTACGAGAGGGAAAGCCCTGAGATTCTGACGGGTGATTTTCGGTCTTGCCGGGCGGGGAGATTCCCCCCGGCGCTGATGTAGGCAGGACCGGAGAGGGCCAGCGCAGACCCACCGAGTAGCCCAAGGGGGTCCTTCGGAGCCATGTGGCCGGTCACAGGTGCTCCCGGGCAGGAGGCTCTCCCGCGTCCTTTCGCGAAGATCCCGCACTACCGCTCGTCAACCTCGTCCGACGAAGCGGAGGCAACGGCGGGCGTCGGAATCTTCGAGTCGACGGGATCGGTCGGCAACGGATCAATGCAGGCCGAGGCCAGGATCATGAGCGCGACCGCGCCTGCGGTTGCGAGTCGGGTGAGTGCCGTCTTCATCGGTCTTCCTTTCGAATGAGTCCTAGTCATGCCGCCCCCGGGCGGCTTCCCAAACGGGGCAAGCCAAAACTGGCATCTCCAATATCGACAGCGCATTTCAGCGCTTCCAGAGGAAAAGCCCTGAGATTCTGACAGGTGATTTCCGGTCCCCCCGGGCGGGGAGATTCCCCCCACCAGTCAATGGGGGTTCGGGCCCCCCGGGAGAAGGGGAGGTCTTTGTCGCTGGGGTTTGACGGGCGGGTGCCTGCCGGCAGGGGGGGAAGCTGTTCTCTGGGCAACCCCCTACGGCCACGAGACCGCGAGCCTTGGTGCGCGGGTCCGGTGGAATCCGAACTGGGCCAGCTTATCGTAGTAGGCACCGGACCCATTGTCCTCTCGACGTGATTGCCAGCCATAGAAGCGACGGCCCGCAATCCAGTAGCACTCGGTCCGCGGCAAGTTCGGTCGGCTCCGGCTTCCCACGCAGTTCGTCAGCATCCGAAGCCCGGCACCGGGGTTGTCGTTCTCGCTCTGCCCGAGATTGCCGTCAGCGTATACCCGAAAGAAAGCCAACTCATTGCTGCCGCAGTGCTCAGCAACTCCCCAACCCAGGCCGCCGCCTTCACATGCCGCCTTCGATTTGTAGTTCGCGTGCTTGTTCTTCGCGACCCAGACGATGGGAGCCCCGCGGTATGAGTCCAGCTCGGTTGCGTCGAAACGGTCCGAGTGATCCGCGCCCCACCCCTCACCCAGATGAGCCGACAGGAAGACCTCCGTCATGTACCACGTCGGATCGCTCTGAGCCGCAACCTCGACGATCACGAACTCCGAGTCGCCGTTGTGAGCAGTGCAGATAGCGTGTGAGCAAACGCGACCGTGATCGCGGTGGTACCCGAACGCATAGAACACGAGGATCCGGTTTCCTGTGCTGGGGGTGACCGCATAGTACTCATCGCGAGTGATGTCGTCGGACGGATGAACCCGCATCCACGGGGCGAACGCCCGCGCTACCGTCAACTCGCACGCGTCGGTAAGCCCATCGCCATCGCTGTCCGTACCGGCCTGGCACTGCTCGATAGTCAGCCCGACATTATTCGCAACGAACGTCGAGCCGCCACCGCCAGGCCGAGGTCCTTCCGGACAGATCACCAACCCACAGTCCGTGTCCGCCGCCGAAGCCGCCGAAGTCGGTCCGGTGTCCACATCGTCAATGGGCTCGATGAAGTTGCCCATGTCCACACAGGCGGACACCGAGGTCAGGAACACGAGCGCGATCGCGCCCGCGGTTGCGAGTCGAGTGAGTGCCGTCTTCATCGTTTCTCTCCCTTTTGGAGGAATCCTTGTCGTGCCGTCCCGGGCGTCTTTCCCAGGCGGCAGCCAACTGGCAACTCCAATGTCGGAAACGCAGTTCAGCGCTCCCAGAGGAAAAGCGCTGAGATTCTGACGGGTGATTCCCGGTCCCCCCGGGCGGGGGATTTCCCCCCACAGGGTGTGGGCGCAGGACCGGAAAGGGTCAGGAGCGCAGACCCCCCGCCGACGATCGGGTACTCGGGAGCCAGGTGTAAGGTCACCGCACTCCTTGGGCCGGGTGGGCGGACAGCTCGCGGTCTGAATCGCGGCAGGAAATCGTCTAAAGTCATACAGGACTGCACGATCTGCGTTTCCTGCCGTTGTACTGGATCCTGCTGGACCGTGCTGCGAAAGCGGGAAAACCGGACCAGAATGGCGGGACTCCGGCCCCCGCCGTCCACTTCGCGGGCCGCGCTGCAGTCGTCCATTTCCAGTTCCCTTGCGCAAGCGGACGGTGGGTTGTAGGATTCGCCGATACATACTTCTATCCTCAGCGTGGGGAGGAAAACTCATGTTGGATGAGATCCGCAAGCTGTTCAGAGGTGCCCTTCTCGCCTCAGCCGTCGCCATCGGGGCCGCAATGCTCTGGGCTACACCGAGCCAGGCAACCCCAGACGACGAGGGGTGCAACCTCATAGAGGCTCTGGACTTTCAAACCGGTGAACTGGTGGAGTGCTACTACTGCCAAATACGAGATACGGGGAACTGCCGCTTCGGCTGCGAAAACGGGAGTGCGGGCGAGTTCCCCTGCTCAAGCGACGAATTCGACTGAGACAGGTCGATTCACGATTGGGTTCGGTGATGGGCTTCCACCTCCGGCCCGTATTGTAGCGCCTAGCCAATAGCCAACGGCCATCGGCGGCGGCGGCGCCGCTGGCGTTTTCCGTGCATTCCGGCGATGAGGAAATCCACCCGCCCTTGGTGCCCCCGGGCTGGGTCGCGAAGGGCTGGACCGGATCGGATGGCGGTCGCGGGCCGGACCTCGGCGCAACATGCTTCTTCACTTGGTCGGGAGTTCGGCCCCGGACCGGCCTTCAAGGATTTCCGTGAGCGGCGCGCCTCGTTGAGATCCGGGATACCGGGGCCGAACGGTGACGCTCTTGCGCAGAACGAGGCGCGGATGCTGCTGGTCGTCCTCGCCTCTCTTTGGATCGTGCACGCTCGGCGCGCTTCTGGGTTGGAGCCCCGACGGGCACTATGGGGAGGCCTCTAGATTGGATTCTTGGAGCGGGATGATGCGCGTCCCCGCCTGTCTGCGGGCGTCGCCTCACTATCGGTTTTGAGTCCAGAACGGGGAATTCGAAGTCGAGGCCTATCCCGCATCGCGGTTGTCCGGCCCTTGCTGCCTCAGCGAGCGAAAGGACTTGACACGGGGCGTTTAGGCCCCCAACATGATGTCAGCACGACACGGCGCGGGCGATTCGGACGCGACGAGCGGCCTACTGGTGTATGGTGGATGCCGTTTCCCGACTCGCCTTGCCGGAGATCCTTCCCAGATCCAATCTCGCCTTCAGCAGGAAGGGTGGAGAACCCCACGATGAATGCAATCCGCAAGCTTCTCAGAGGTGCCTTTCT
The DNA here is from genome assembly GCA_022826005.1 of Gemmatimonadota bacterium. Lineage (GTDB taxonomy): Bacteria > Gemmatimonadota > Gemmatimonadetes > Longimicrobiales > Gaopeijiaceae > Bin94. The sequence continues at coordinate 8,393 of JAJDVT010000085.1, forward strand.
CGCCTTAGCTGTCGTCACGGGCGCCGGAATGCTCTCGGCTACACCGAGCCAGGCAATCCCCGACGACGAGGGGTGCAACACCGTAACGGCTCTGGATATGGAGACCGGTGAGTACACGGAGTGCGGCTACTGCCAGTTGTGGGACTCGCCGATCTGCATCTACGATTGCGATAACGGTGATTCTGGATGGTTCAACTGCGAAGGCGAATTCGACTGAGTCGATCGATTCACGAATGGGCCTGTGCCGCCTTCGACCTCCGCCCGAATGGACCGCCTGCCGATAGCGCGGGCATTGGCGGTGGCCACGACGCTGGCATTGCCATGCACTCCGGCGGCGGGCCAAGTCGCCCCGAGGTCGTGCACAGCGTCGGTGGACCAGACGCGTTGGTTGGCCGAGTCGTACCGAGAGACGAACACCTATGGTCTGGGCAACGAAGAGGAGTGGATCGCGTCCTACGGCGGTCTAGCCGCCGAAGGCGACAGCCTGTTCCTCTACGATCAGTTGCGGCCTCGCATCGTCCACTTGTCGGGAGAGCTAGAGGAGCGGCACGCCTTCGGACGGCAGGGGAAGGGTCCTGGGGAGTTCAATTACGAAATCCCTGTAACCTGGGTGGGCGACGCAGCTGAGGGACATGTGGCCTTTGACGGGCGTCACCTCGTTGTTTACGACCGCAACGACATCGCGTCTTTCGGTCCCGGAGGTGAGTTTCGTTGGTCGGCTCTGGTACCGGATTTCAATCTTGGTAGAATGGGCGTGGTATTCGTGAGTCCCGTGGTTGAAGATGACATCATCTTCGGGGTGGACTCGCTGGATGCCGGGCGTCGCCGCCTTCAACTGTGGCGGGTCCGACGCCCTGACCCGAACCATCGCGAAATCCTCTGGGAACGACCTGCCCCCAGGCACGGCACTGACGGTCATACGCTCCACAGACGGGAAGCGCGATCCTACTGGGCGCGGCATCAGAACTGCGTCGTCGTTTCGGATGGTGGAAGGCCGTTTCTCTGGGTGGTAGACCTGTCGACGGCGCAGACGGATTCAATCGCTCTTCCCGATTGGGAGATCCCGGAGTTCGGAGCGTTGCGCTCTGACCGATCCGTGTTGAACATAGGCGGCCGCGAGGTAACACAACCTCCCGAGCCAGCGCTTCTCTGGCGGTGGAGGGGACTCATCGTGGATCCGGACGGTCACGCTTGGTTGCGGGCGTGGACGCAGTCCCGCGAGGAGTTCCAAGTCTTCATCGTGTCGCTGTCCTCCGGCGAATCCAGACGCCTGAATCCGCCCGGTTTCCCCACCGCTTTCGGTGCTCCAGGCGTCTTCTACACGGCGCGAGAGAGGTCGGAGACGGACGAGCACTACCTTGTCAGACTGGAAGCGGTGCGGAGATGAAAAGGGCAAGATGAGCGACAGAGACACCGCTGAGCGGCATCGCGGCAGCACTCTAAACACGATTGTCAACGTCGCGGTTCTTCTCTTTCTTGGTTACGCGGTGCTGTGGTCCGGTAGCCCCCTGAGGGCGAAATTCCGAGAGTACGCCTTGGCGCGCGAGGCGCGCATGGCCGCCGAGCGGATTCTTGATCAGCTAGCCTCCGACGGGCGGGTAGACAACGAGAGGCCAACCGTCATCGAGTTCGCCGACTTCCAGTGCCCTCCTTGCCGGGCCATGCACGATGTCCTCAGGGAGGGTGTCGCCGAGAGAAGGTTCGACCTCGTCGTCATGCACTTCCCGCTTGAGCGGATACACCCTCTCGCGAAACCCGCAGCTAAGGCCAGTCTGTGCGCGGAGGCGCAACGGTACGCAGCTGAAATGAACCACCTCCTCATGTCCACCAGTGATTGGATGGAAAACACCGATTGGAGTCGTTTGGCACGCGATGCCGGGGTACCGGATCTGCTGCGATTCGAGGAATGCCTTGACGCACCCAGCACGGCACACGAGTTGGCGCGGCATGTCACCATCGCAAGAGACATCGGAATCACGGGGACGCCGGCCTTCGTCTCGCACGGTGGTATTCGCCGGGGGATGGCTACCTTGGAGGAGCTGGAGCAACTGGCGAAGAAGTAGCCCGGCACGTCCTCCTTGGATCCGACCGATCTGCTCGTCGCCCCTTGCACCTCCGACCCTCCGCGTTCAGGCTCATCTCCGTATTGGAAATGACTGCGGAAGCCGTTTTTCTTTGTAGAGACCAGCCTCGCGGCGTCTCTCGCGACGGCTCGGTCCCTGTTGAGCGCCCCCGCCCGCGCCCGCCCCACCCCCCAGCGGGGGCGCAAAAACCCCGGGCGGCCCCCGGAACCCCGCAAGGAA
>JAJDVT010000137.1 GCA_022826005.1 Gemmatimonadota bacterium
TTTGGGAGCAGGAGGTCGCCGGTTCGAATCCGGCCGCCCCGATTGCATTCGAGCATTTGGTCCGGCGTCAGTAAGTGCATCCACGCGGGCCGGCTCGTCTGAGGATGGTCCCCCTCCTAGGCTTCCGTGACGGGGATGGCCTTGCATTGGTTATCAGTGTGTGATAACCTTTCTGATGGCGATACCTGACAGAGATCCGGGGCTGGACACGCTGCTCGACCTTCACGGCGAGACCCTGTTCGTGGACGATGCGGGCCACTGGGTGAAGTTCGTCGTCGTGCGGACTGAGGTCACGCCCGAACGGCCGCACGGCCTCCGCTATTCGCTGACGCTGCACGGGCCGGATGGGGCCAGGCTCGTCGGATTCGACAATGCGCATCCGGTGAGGGAGCGGCGAGGCCCAGGTAGGGGACAACGAGCGGAGCATGACCACCGGCATCGGCTGCGCACGATCCGGCCGTACGAGTACGAGGACGCGGCCAAACTGCTTGCGGATTTCTGGAGGGAAGTGGACCAGGTGCTTCGAGAAAGAGGATCGATTCCATGAAAACACTTAAGATCGGCATCGCCGGCTACGACCAGATGAAGGCACGCACCATGGCGATTGCTCGCGGGGAGCACAGGCCAGCGAAGGGCGAGCCCAAGGTCTGGTTCACCTCGATCGAGAGCTTCGCGAAGCTGCTGTCCGAGCACAATCGGCATCTCCTGGAGCTGATTGCTCGTGAGCGACCGCGTTCGCTGACGGAGCTCGCGGCGCTGGCCGGCCGCAGCAAGTCGAACCTCTCGCGAACTCTGAAGACGATGTCCAAGTACGGACTCGTGGAACTGCGCCCGGGCGTGCGCGGGAGGCTGGTGCCGCGGGTTCCCTACGACCATGTGAGGCTCGATGTCTCTTTGACGGGGACGGGGACTGGATCGGTCGGTGTCAGCCCGTGAAGCTTAGAGCGCCATCGTGCCGGGGATCTGTCTGGCGTCGGAGACGCTCATGCGCCGCGCCTGCGGAGCGTTGGACGACCTTGCCCGATCGGCACCATACTTGCGAAGGTGTCCGAAAAACTACATCATCAGGCCAATCGGGGATCTCACGGCGAGACGCGGTGGAGCACCTCCACATCCCGATGAGCGACCTGGACGAAATGACCTCTGGGCTGACGCTGACGGCGGTACCAGAAGGAGTGACGGGTACGAGGCACCCAACAGCGCACCAATCAAGGTGTAAGGCGGAGGTACCCGATTTACGGCTCGTGGAATAGCATGGTGCCCGACGAACTCGCCACCGGTAGCCCACTACTTGAAGTCACAGGGGCCGAGGCGTGCACTACAGCCTCGCCCGCCCGGTTCGACTCGATACGCGGAGCATCGTGACCCTCATGCAAGACACCAGTGAGTCCCAGCGAATCCCGGCGCGTCCAATGGTACGGTCTCCGGGAGGCCGGTGGGGAAGGTAGGGGTATTCGTCTCCAAGACCGTCATGTACAGCAGCGCAGGTTCCGCGAGGAATCCATCTCACGCGGGGCCGTGGCGGTTACGGCGTACCTATCGCGGCCCCACCGTCCAATGCCCTCCATTTGACCCGGTTTTCCGGCTTTTTCGGCCGGGCAGCCCCTGCCTCGATTCGCTTCTTCTCGGGATCGCTCCTAGGCAGCGCCTTGAGCCCTACGGCATTGACCCGACGTTTTCGATCCCGCTTGGGCGATGATCGAGGTCCTGGATGGGGAGGAGGATCGTTTCCTCGCCCATCAGGTACTCACCAGAGACTCGGCCTGGTCCTCCCGGGCGACCGCGGGCGAGTTGTCCTCGCCAACTTCAGCGGACACGACGCTGCGTGGCACGGCCTGATGTTGACGTTGACAGATCCTGATGGACGTGTTCGGGAAGTGGCCGACGCCGTTCTGAAGGGGTCCGTACAGGCCGACATAGCCCGTCCGGTCGGTTGGATTCCGGCCCAGGAATCTCTCGTGGCTCTGCTCGACGGTACAAACCTCTGGGCTACCCCGACGGTGCTGAAGGTCCTGGCCGCGACCGAGATCGAGCGGGATTTCGGGAGGCAACTGATTCGAGAGGCGCCGGACCTCCTGCTGGCGTACGTTGGTGCCGAGCACGAGGAAACGCGACAAATCGCGATTGATCTCCTGAAGATCGTGAGCGGTGAGGATTTCGGAAGAGATCCCCTGGCTTGGTCAGATTGGCTGAGCGCTCCCCCGGGTGATTCCTGAGGGAAGGACGGAGGCTGCGGCATTTCGACACCGACGCGTCTCATGAGTCCGCACGTCGAGCGCACCGTGTAGACCAGTCTGTCGCGCCCGATCTCACGCGCAAGCGCGTTTGTCGAGATTCATCCGGGCATTTGCCTGACCCCTCCAAATGCCCTCCATTTGACCCCGATTTCCGGCTTTTTCAATCCCGCAGACCCCGACACGCCCCAACGGCAAGAAGCGCAGATCGTGCAGTCCCAGTTAGACTGCCGTACCGTCTTCCAACGACATCCATAGCAGTCCACTAGTAGTCTGGTAACATCCTGTAATACATTGGTTTATAGGTATTTAGCGTAACCTACATGTCTCTTGCGGCCTACTGGCATCCGGTGTATTCTTCCTCATGTAGTGTTGCAATAAGTGATACACATTCAGGAAGGAACCCATGAGGAAACGACCCAGGACGCTCACGGCCGCTTTCGTGCGCTCGGTCAACCGTCCCGGCGTCTACGGCGACGGGCGAGGTGGGCGGGGACTGAGCCTCCGGGTGCACCGGACGAAGACCGGCCGCAGACCGATTGGGACGCAGGTCTCCCTCCGTCAAAACAGGCGAAATCGTTGGCGTTGCAGAATGGGATGGGCGAGTATGGTATTCTCCGAGTTTCCTCTGAATCCGAGTGTTGGCCGACCGCCATGTACACCACATGCATGTTCTGCAAGAAGCCCCTCGACACGAACGAGGTGGTCGAGACCTTCCCCGTCGGTCGCAGGCTCGCCTTCGACTCGGCGAAGGGACGGCTCTGGGTGGTGTGCCGCAAATGCGAACGGTGGAACCTGACGCCGCTCGAGGAACGCTGGGAGGCAGTCGAGACATGTGAGGAGCTCTTCCGGGCGACGCGGATTCGCACATCGTCCGAGAACATCGGCCTGGCGCGCCACCCCGAAGGGCTGGAACTGGTGCGGATCGGCAGGCCGATGCGACCCGAGTTTGCCGCGTGGCGGTACGGGGACCAGTTCGGGAAGCGGCGGCGGCGGGCCGTCACGCTGGGGGTCGTTGCGGGAGTGGGGTTGGTTGGGGGCGCGGTTACGCTGGGCGCCCTCGGTGGCCTGGGAGCGGCCATGGGGGCAACGAGCGTCTTCCACTACGTCAACTTCTGGCGCACCTTCGGCCCCTCCGCGTATTTCCGGCCGGCGGACGGGCGGCTCCGGTGGATGAATCGCGCTGCGATGGTGAGGGCCCGGATCAGTCTCCCGGACGATCAGTCGGCCCTCTCCGTGGAGGCGACGGCCAGAGACTTCCTGTCGAAAAGGAAGCAGAGGTTCGACGGTGAAGATGCGCTGCGCGTCCTCAATGCGATCCTCCCGCGAATCAACGAGGCGGGGGGCGCACGCAAGACGGTGCAGGCAGCGGTCTCCGAAATCGAGCGCAACGGGGATCCGGGTCGGTTCGTGAGGCAACAGGCCGCACGAAAGCCGTCCCGGTGGGCGAAGCCGGGGATTGAAATGTCACAGATGTCCGCGCCGGCCACCCTCGCCCTGGAATGGCCCTCCACGAAGAACAGGAGCGCCGCGCACTGGAAGGCGAACTGTGGATCCTGGAGCAGGCGTGGAAGGAGGCCGAGGAAATCGCGGCCATTGCCGACAATCTCCTTGTTCCCGAACACACGCGCGAATTCGTCGACCGACACGGAACGGAGGGGTGACCGGGGGTACCTGTTCCGGTCTCAACGGGCAGTGTAGGCGAGAGACCGGAACTGGACCGCACCGCCCTCGCCGACCCATCTTCCGAGCCCCGGCACCCTGAATGCCGCGCCCGACCTTCAGTGGAGAGCCCGTCACCACCTGCATCCATTGCAAGAAGCCCCTCGAAGCCAACGAGGTCGTCGAGACCTTCCCCGTCGGCCACAGGCTCGCCTTCGATTCGGCGACGGGACGCTCTTCCGCGCCCGCAACTTTGTCCGCTGCGATCCCTTTTGATCCGGTGGAATCCGGCTCACTTTTGCGTATTGTAAGTGATACATGGCTCGTCACCATGAGACATAAATCGCTGTCACATATCAGCTTACAGTCATCGCGGATAGTCCCAGTTAGACTTATGAGTTTTCTTGCCGACGTGATTTCGCGTCCCGTGTGGAGGATTTGGGAGCAGGAGGTCGCCGGTTCGAATCCGGCCGCCCCGATTGGAGTTCCCCCCCTACCAATCCGAAGACCGCTCATCATGAAGCGCGGTCGGCAGCTTGTACGAGTGCTCGAACTCGTCAAAGCTCGCGAACTCCATCAAGGCCTCGAATCGATCCTGGTTCTGCTTCGCCGCCACGCGGGGAAGCATCCTGCCGACCATTCGCCGGGCGCGGTGCCTGAACCGCAGCCACGGCACCACCTTCCGTTTGCGCCGCGGAAATCTCAGCGAATCCGCGAGCTCGTCGCCTATCAGCTCCCGGGAAACCTGCGTCACCGTGCGGGCCATCTTCCGGCGCTCCGGGGGTGCCTTGATGCCGACGATGATGGGCGCGCTGTTCACCACGCTGTTGGCCATGATTATCCCGTCGTGGTCGGTGGGAGGCTCGCACATCCTGCCGATCTCGAAGGTTCTGACCGCTGATGCTTCGTCGCTGAAGAGAATCTCACCGGGGATGCCGAACAGAATGCCGGCGTAACGCCAGACGTGGACGAAGGCTTCGCGCTCGTCGCGCGTGAAGTCGCCCCCCAGTGCGGCGACGTGCCTCATCAGGCGCCCTGAGAAGGCGGATCCGGCCAGCAGCACGTGAGCCGCGCTGAGAGGCTTGCCGTACCGCTCCTGGTCCCACTCGTCGGAGCCGTTGAGAAGATGCCTTGACTGGGCATCCACCAGGCGGGCCCGCAGCGTCAGCCTCCATCCGTCCCCTCCGGGCTCCATACCGCCCGGAAGATACTGCTCGACCAACTGCATGCCGTTGTGTTTGAGACGGCGTATGGCCGCAACGACGAGCCGCCCCCGAATCCGAAACGACTTGCTGATCAGCGTGGAGAACCCCTCCACGATGCTGCCGCCCACGAGGGCCGCGAGGACGATGTCCGAGTTGCGGAGAAAGGCCTGGGAAGCGACGCGCGCGCGCCGTCGGTCGAACCAGGCCGGTATCCGTCTGGCCTCCTGGACGAATGCCAGAAGGGAATTGGGGATGCCGTGCCGCGACGCTTCAGGGCCCTCCAGAGCCTTGGCCAGCGTATCGTGGATCTCCTCTGGAGACAGGGATCCCAGATCGCGGATCACCGCGTCCGCGAGGGGATCGCCGACGGTCGTATGGCGGACGTATGCTTCCGCCAGTTGGGGATCGCGGGCCCGGGCCGCCTCATATCCTGCCGCATAGGCGCTGGGGATGTTCACCGGCCGGCGCGTGAGGGCTTCGTCGTTACCTTCGGCCGCGCATTTGAGGGGCGCTCCTGGCGTACGGGGGCCTTGAGGAACTTCTCCGGCCAGTCGTCCTTCGAGAGATCGGGAGCGGTGTCGGGATCAAGAACCCGGGCTTTGGAGCCGTCGTTCTCGTTCATTGGCCTGCCTCATGCTGATGATCCTGTGTGGGTCGTGGCGGCGGGCGATTGTTTCGGCCCACGGGTCTTGATGGTGTCCGCGCGTTCGCCTCGTCGAACTCGATCTGAATGGTTAATGTTACCGCAGAAGCCGGTTGTCAAGAGACCTCCCCGGGTCTTGTCGCCGGACAGGCCGTTCCAACCCACCTCCGCTGAAACCCGCCCGCGCCGACCCCCGTACACTCCACTGTCCCGTGCACCTCTCTCCACCGGGGTCCATGCATGCCCATCATCGAGACCCGTGAACTGACCAAGCGCTACGGCACGCGCCCCGAAAAGTCCGTCCTCGCGGTTGACAGGGTGTCGTTCGCTGTTGAAGAGGGTCAGGTGTTCGGCTTCCTGGGTCCGAACGGCAGCGGCAAGACCACCACCATCGGGATGCTGGTCGGCATCATCAACCCGACCGGAGGGAGCTTCCGGCTCTTCGGCGCCTCCGATGCGAAGGGGTTGCTGGCGGCCCGCTCACGCGTCGGCGCCACCCTCGAGACGCCCAACTTCTACCCGTACATGCGCGGCCGCGACAATCTGCGCGTCGCCGCTGCGATCAAGGGAGTGGGACGTTCGCGCATCGAGGAGTGCCTGGAGCTGGTCGGCCTGGCCGACCGCGCCAGACATCGCTTCAGCACCTATTCGCTCGGCATGAAGCAGCGTCTGGCCCTCGCGGCCACGATGCTCAGCGACCCGGAACTGATCATCCTGGACGAGCCCGCCAACGGCCTCGACCCGCAGGGCATGCGTGAAATCCGCGAGATCATCCGCATTCTGGCCGGCCGCGGCAAGACGATCTTCCTTTCGAGCCACCTGCTGTGGGAGGTCGAACGCACCTGCACCCATGTCGCCATCGTGCGCAGGGGGAGGATCGTGGCGCAGGGCACGGTGGACGAGGTGGTGAGCGAGGGGACGTCGGCGCTGCTGCGCGCCGAGGACGAAGACGCGCTGGCTGCCGCGCTTGAGGACTGCCCCGAGGTGACTTCGGTGCGCCGCACGGATGACGGGATCATCGTCGGCCTGAGGGGCGGCGACCTGGCCGGTGTGAACGGCTACCTGGTGGGGAAGGGGATTCACCTGTCGTACCTGGCACCGCACCGCCAGAGCCTGGAAGAGGTGTTCATCGATCTGACCAGGGGCGACTTCGAGTCGATGACGGAGATCGCGTCATGAAGATCCTGAACGTGCTTGTGCGGATCGAGACGCTCAAGACGGTCAAGCGCCGGGCGTTCTGGGTGGCTGTGGGTGTTTTCGCCGCGATCAACACGAGTGTGGCGGTTGACAACGTGCGCACCGCGCGCCGGTTCCCGGATTTCTCCCACGCCCTGCCGGAAAGCTGGCCGAGGGTTCTTTCCGGATTGACTTCGCCGGCGGGCTTCTTCATCGCCGTGCTGATCATCCTGCTCGTGGCCCCGGAGTTCTCCTGGCGCACGGGCAGGCAAAACGTGATCGACGGACTCAGCAAGGAGCGGCTCTACGCCGGGAAGGTCATGTTGCTTGCCGGCCTCGTCGCGCTCTTCGTGGCGACAGTGCTGCTGATCGGCATTGGCGGTATCCTCTTCAGCCCGAGCGAGGGGGGACCCGAGATCATCCGGTCGACCGACTTCAGCTACCTGGCGGGGTTGACCCTGAACCTGCTCTTCTTCGGGAGCGCGGGGCTGATGCTCGCGACACTGATCCGCTCCGCGGGACCGGCGATGGGAGTCCTGTTCCTTTACTTCCTCGTGGAAGGAGCGATCGTCGGGTTGATCGAGCGCGCGGGCGAGACGGCAACGCGCATCACCGAGTATTTCCCTGTCAACATCTCGGACGATCTCGGAGACGATCTGGCGCTCTACCCCGAGGTGCTCGCCTCGGTGAACGCCGACCGGGCCGAGCGGGGACTCGCACCCCTGGAGTTTCTCGACGTCGAGGTTCTGGTCGCGGCGGTGCTGGCCTACAGCACCATCTTCCTGCTGATCTCATTCCTGAGCATGCGCAGGCGCGACCTGTAGCGGTCCGCGGATAGTCTGGTCGTCGCGCTGTCTCCGTGCCGCGGCCGGAGAGTTCAGACAGGGCTGGACGATCCCGCCAGCCTCCGGAACCTGAACAATGCGAGCCACTGGTCGAAGGTCAGGCCGGATGGCGGCCCGGAGGGATCGAATCCGAGATCCCGGCTCAGCCGGTGGATCTGCGTTCGCGTGAATTCGGATCGCAGACATCGTCTGATCGAGCGGCCGTCGCGGCCGAAGCAACTCCGGATGAAGCGCCGGTAGTCCGCGGCCTGGAATCGGTCCACCAGCGGTCTTGTTCGGCGCGCGAGCCAGAGCGCGACGGCGTCGACGCGTGGAGGGGGATCGAAGTCGTCACGGCGAAAGCGGCGCGCGATCTCGATCTGCCACCATGGCAGGTCACCTGAGCTGCGAATCACGGCAGGAAATCGTCTAAAGTCTTACAGGGCTGCACGATCTGCGTTGCCTGCCGCTGTACTGTACCCTGCTGGACCGTGCCGTGAAAGCGGGAAAACCGGACCTGAATGGCGGGAAGCTCGAGCCCTGTTACCGGCCGCGCAAAATTGCACAGAAGTGGCCGTCCAAAATGTCGCACTTGGAGGGTGTGACGGACCGATCACCGTCGTTGTGGCGACGGCCAAAAACGGACACCTCATGTGCTACAGCAACCGGCCATTCCATTTGCTACCGACAAGGGGGGTACCGGGTCTTGACTCGCTGGGAGCTCATTGCATACTGTCTCGTATCCACGAAGCTAAGGAACGACCTCAGTTTCTGGATGAAGCCACCACCCAAATCAAACGGAGGTTCCCATGTCTACTGCTGAGTCAATTTCGAGTTCGAGGATTCCGACAGTGCGACCGTGGCTCGGAAGTCTCGCTAGCGTTGTCGTTATTGGCCTCTGTGCGGCTTTCACGAACAGTTCGGTGGCAGGGAGCGGCGCCCTGTCCTCGGTTTCCGGAGACCCGCGCCTCGGTGCAGAGGGTAACTGTGGCGCGTGCGAGGACGATTCTGAGAACGGTGTACACATCGCGGTAGAGTATATTACCCCTCAGACTGGTTGGGGTGAAGGAGATGGCTGGCATGGCGACTGGAAGGACGGAGACTGCTTGGGAATGCATGGCCTGTGTACAACAGGACAAACGGACCAGGCGTCTGCCGACGAAGTCATCAACGAGATCGTCCGCGCTACTGCCGATAGAGATGCCGTGGCCCTCGCCGTGCTCGCCCGCATGCCGTCCGTGAGGATCAACTCCAGTCGGGCGTCGTTGCAGGTGGTTGGTTGCGATGGCAAGACCATCGTGGGGCATGTGCCTCTGGATTCGGGCCTTCTCGACGCTGTTGAGGTTGCGGCAAGCGAACAATCCGATTGACTCTTGCGGGTTTATCGGGAAGGAAACCACCATGCCCAGACGTCTCCGGCACTCGGCCGCCTTCGCCCTGTGGGTCGTGGCTCTGCTCGCGGCTCCGCTCGGTCTCTCGGGCCAGGAGAGGGTGTTCGTCTCGGGCGCCGTCACCTGCGCCGATTGTGTGATTGCGATGGACACCGTCCTTACCTTGGGGGGCCTGGACGCCGAGGGATCGGAGGTGGTCTCATATTCTACCGAGGTGGTGATCGACTCTCGGGGCCGTATCCTGGTCACCGACCGCGATTTTCCCGAGATCTTCGTATTCGACAGCGATGGCCGCTTGCTTCGGACAGTTGGTAGAAGGGGAGAGGGACCGGGCGAGTACCAGAGGATTTCACACGTCAACGCCGGTCCGCGATACATCCACGTGTTCGAATACCACACCGGACGGACTGTCCTGGACCTCGACTTCGGGTTCGTCAGAAGGGACCGCTTCGCCGGTCAGTTCCAACAGTCCTACGTGATGGAGTCCGACGAGGTCGTCTTGATGGGCAACATCCGCTCCGCTGAATCGGCTGGCCATCTCCTCCATCTGATTGGTCCGTCCGGTGACATTCGCTCCTACGGTGCCGACGAGTCCACGGTGTACCGAGGCAATGTGGGGAGTGCGGTCGTGACGGGCTCGGCAGACACATTGTGGAGCCTTGATAGGCGAAGCACCGACATCTACCGCTGGGAGGTTCTTCCCCGACCCCGCATCGCCGAGATATGGGACCGTACGGTGGACGAGTGGGAGGGGCATGACCATTCCGCGTCCGCGTGGCCGAGACCCACGGTCGTCGACGTCATGCGCGACGAGTACGGCCTCTGGATCGCTTGGAACGCGCCCGATCCCAACCGTCCTCCCGGGGGTGGAGTGCTCATCAACACGGAACCTCATCAGACCCTTTTCGATGGCTGGGTGGATCTCGTCGACCCGTCAACGGGAGAGACGATCGCTCGCTATCACGGCGACGACAGCCTGATCGGTGTCGTGCGGGGAGCAGGATACCTGATCGCCTACCACGAGAGGGAAGCTGGGGTGCCGTATATCCATCTTCTCGATCCGAGACTGACGGGCGGGCTAGCGCGCAGACAATAGCCTGAATCTGGGAGTCCTCGCCATGCAGAATGGGTAGGGGGAGAACGGGGCTGTGCGGGGCCTCCGTGGGACGTGCCGCGCGATCTAGGCGTCGCGCGGCAAGCGGTCGGTGGAGCCGCGGGGGCCGTGCGGGGGCGTTTTTCCGGTCGTTCTGGGGTGTTTCGGGAAAGCTGCGGGCCGTAGGATCGCCTGAGAGTGACGATCGCCGGTCCCCAAGGGGTACGCGTAGGGCAAAAAACCGGTGGGCGCAGGGAGCGCCGTTACCAAGGGTGACCTGATTCGCGGGCCTACTGATGGCGCGAACACAACAGGCGGCGGACGGCGGCCCGCACGTCGCCTGCTTCCTCGCCGCCGTCGGTAACCCCCCGGAAACTTCGCGACGCCTCGCGCTTCGGAACCGGGGGGCCGCTTGCACTTCTCGCCGCCAGTCTAGGTTTAGGGACTCGCAATCGGTTCGAGTGTTATCCGGTGCGGCCTCATTTGCATGGGCCGCGTCAGATTGCGGTGCCGAGACGGTGAACGACCGCCTCGCGGACGAGCTGCCCGAGCGCGTGCGGTGGGGTCACCCATGCCGCACTGGAGTGTGAAAACGACGTAGGGGGTCGATTCACACTTCGGCCCGCCGCCGATTCACACGGTCGGCACCAGCCATCTGCGGGCGCGGCGGTGTCCCGCGCGTCGCTGAGGACCCGCGGTAAGGGACCGATTCGTAGCTGGCACAGCGCGCTGCACCGACCACCGCGCCAGAGCAGGCCAACCGACGGTCTGCGTATGACTTAGAGCCGTACCGGAGAGCGCAAACGACACTGGGGTCCGATGCGCACTTCCGCCCTTTGGCGATGCGCACCGCCACCGGCGCGTATCCGCTGACGCCGCTACGTCTTGCGTTACCGAGACAAGCCGGTCCGTGCCGCACTGGCGGCACCGACCGTGACGGGAGCGACCCCCCACCCAGAGGGCTTGGTGCGGCACGGGGCCGAGTGTGTTTTCACACCCTCGCCCCCGGCCGACCAGGGGTCGCTCCCGGCCAGCAATCCTTTCAGGAAGGGTGTTCCGCTCCGCCTCGAAGGCGGTGGATCAGGTGTCTGCCGAACAGCCCAGTCGTCACGGCTGTCGGGCATCGCCGAGAGCCCCTAAGGCGTGGACCGCATCGTGGCCCCGGCGATCAGACTGTGGTTCGCGACCAGCCTCCAACGGCTTCTTCATTCCAGATCCGTCCACCTAAGTTGCGCAGGCACCTCGGAGGTTTCGGCCCATCCCGAGTCCTCCCGACAAGCGCGCCGATCCTGATCTTGTTGAGGCTACTTGTCGGAGGGAGGATCGCCTTGGCGATCAGCTCCCGCCCGTCAAGCTGGTAATCAGGACGGCCCCGGCAGCTACGCTGGCGATAATCAGTGACACTATTGTCATGATGGTATTGAACTGCTGCCCCCTGCCATCCAACCGTCCTTCCAGCTTGGAAAGTCGTTCTCCGAGCCCTGTCATGTCCGGGATTTCCCGGGCTTCCAAGGCGGAGACTCGCTCTGTGAGTCGATTGATGCTGTCGGCGCCCTCCAACTTGGCAATCCGCCCTGCCAAGCCATCGATCGCGGATGAGTTCTGCTTGATGTCGTCCTCGAGGGGCACGGTTGGTCTCCTTACCTGGAAGGTAACACGGCACACGACAATGACTCTGGAACGAGCTTACTTCCCAGATCGCCGTCGTGCAAAGACTCGCAGGAGTGGTGTCAGGAGCACGTAGCATGGCCGATTCTTCAAGCATATGAGATGTCCGTCTTGCCGTTCCACCGTCCGACGAGTGGGAGCGAGCCGAAGAGGGCGGCGGAAGTGCTCATACGGGCGCGCCGGACCAACGGCTCGTGCTGCCCCAAGCGAACGGAAGAGGTGCGCGATGAGTGGGGCGGCTGCGACTGGCGGAGAAGAGTCTGTCCATGCGAACTTTCCGACGCGCAGATCGTGCAGTCCATCGAATCAAGAGGAATCGAACGATGGCACGCACCAAACGAAGCCGCCCGAGCTACGGCTCCGGCGAGTCGGGCCGGAACCGGGTCCGGGTCTTTCCTGACCCGAAGACCGGCCTGTACCAGCTGGAGTGGCGAGAGAACGGGCGCAGGCTCACCCGGTCGCTGGGACACCGCGAATGGGTGAGGGCGAAGCGGCACGCCAACGAGTTCGCTGCCGGATTCGCCAGCCCCGACCTGAACGGCAAGGCGGAAGCCGAGCCCGAGCCGCTCACGCTGGAGAGGCTGTTGACATCTACGGGGAAGAGGTGACGCCCAGCAACTGGACCGGGAGCTGGGTAACGAGGGGGTGAGGTACGGGCCGAGAGCTTCGCGCCCGTCACAGCTTGATCGGTACGGGGGGATCATCCGGGCTCGTCTGGCCGAGTATCTGGAGTTGAACTAGTATACTGTCCTGAATAAAGTATTGATTATTTGGTGACAGCCGGTTACCTTTTCTTCATCATACACGCGGAGGAGAGGAGGAGCCCATGCGGGTGGCAGTCAGGATCGAGCTGTCGGAAGGAGACCGGCAGCGGCTGGAGCGGTTGTCGCGGTCCCGGAGTGCGGCGGTGCGGCTCAGGGAGCGGTCGCGGATCGTGCTGATGGCGGCGGGCGGGATGACGAACAAGGCGATCGCCGAGGCGCTGGGGACCGACCAGAACAAGGTCGGCCGCTGGAGGCGGCGGTTCGCGGACGAAGGGCTGGACGGGATCGCGAAGGAGCGTCCCCGCGGGGGAAACCACGGGGGCAAGTCCACCGAGGCGCAGGCGGAGCTGAGGAGCGAGGTGATCCGGCTGACGACGCAGACCGATCCGCCGGACGCGACGCACTGGTCGTGCCGGTCGATGGCGCGCGCGGCGGGGACGACGCACAGCTTCGTGCACCGGGTGTGGCGGTCCTGCGGGCTGAAGCCGCACCTGGTGCGGACCTTCAAGGTGAGCACGGATCCGCGCTTCGAGGAGAAGCTCACCGACGTGGTCGGGCTGTACCTGAACCCGCCCGACAACGCGGCCGTCTTCAGCTTCGACGAGAAGAGCTCGGTCCAGGCTCTGGACCGGACGCAGCCAGGCCTGCCGCTGAAGAAGGGCCGCGCGGGGACGATGACGCACGACTTCAAGCGCCACGGCACCACGTCGCTCTTCGTGGCGCTGGACGTGGCCTCGGGCGCGGTGATCGGCGAGACGTACAAGCGCCACCGCCACCAGGAGGTGCTGAAGTTCCTGCGCAAGGTCGAAAAGGCGGTGCCGAAGGACCAGGAGATCCACATCATCCTGGACAACTACGCGACCCACAAGCACGCCAGGGTGATGGAGTGGATCGAGCGGCAGAAGCGGGTCTTCCTCCACTTCACGCCCACCAGCGCGTCGTGGCTGAACCTGGTCGAACGCTTCTTATCCACCCTGACCGAGAAGCAGATCCGTCGCGGCGTCTTCCACTCCGTGAACCATCTCGAACAGTGCCTCAAGGACTACATCGAGACGTACAACGAAGATCCCAGGCCTCTGGTCTGGACGAAACCGGCAGGCGAGATTCTCAAGAAGGTGGAACGGGCCAGGAAGGCCCTGGCCGCCGCTTCTACATAATCATCATTATGATTAGGACACCACACTAGTAGGAGCGCTGGAGAACCTGCTGTAGCGCCAGTTCTCTTCCAACCTCGCGGGTAGCGCGTCGTCGGCGAAAATGACGTATCCCCGGCGGCGATGCCGGTGAACGCGGTGACGGGAAGCGTCCCGGTGCCTTCGAACTGGTCCGGTCCATACCGCCATGATGGTGCTCGCGTCGATCAGATTGCGCATGACCGCGGATGCGGGGTAGAAGCGAGCCACGCAGGTTGTCGGTCGCGGCGCTGGTCTGGGACCCGTCGGACACTACATCGACGTCGATGTCGTAGGTCTCAGGCGGTTCAGTGGTGTCGCTGGCCACCGAGAGATGCGGCCAAGAGGATTGGGGAGATGGGGCAGCGGAACATGAAGGTCCTCCTTGTCCTGTGTAGGTGACCGGCCCGGCGCCCGGACTGAAAAGCGCACACCTCATGTGCTACAGCAACCGGCCATCGCATTTGCTACCGACAGCACAGGTTGACAGGCTTGACGAATACCGGGGGGGGGATACCATGCGTAGCGGATTGCTCCGCCGGGATGGGCCCGGGCCGGAGGCATCCGCTGACCTCAGGTGCCTTGGAGGCAACCATGACTGATGCAAGGAGGATGTACCTGTTCGCGGCTGCGGTGCTCGCGCTCGTGCTGGCTGGCTCGCCGGCCGACGTGGACGCGCAGGGGCTGACGTGCGGGTGGTGCGTGATGGACTATCGGGAGGGGCATGTATTCGGCCCTGACGGTGATTACGTGGGGTCCGTCTTCGAGTTCCGTCACAAGTTTCTCGAAGGCGGCAACGAGTGCGGCTGGGAGGGGCACGATGAGCCCGGTGCCATGTGCTCGCGTTGCGGAGGCACCTCGGACTGCCACGAGGAATTCCGTCGTGGCGGGTGCCACATCCCTTGCGGTCCGGACGGCGACGACTACGCCGTAGCGGCCGAGGTCGAGGATGCCCTGGAGCGGGGCGACGTAACCGCGGTAGCACTGGCACTACATGCGCCGCAAGAGGGCGTCTCCCTCGAGTTCATCCCGGCTGCGGGCAGCATAGAGGTGATCTTCTCGTGCGGTCCGAACGGTGCCGTTCAGAGGATTCCGGTCCCCCCGGCGGCCCGCGACCGGCTACACGCCGCTGTCGCAGCCGTCGCTCCAAGGGAATGATCCCGGCCCACGGAATGATGCAGGCCAGCCGCCGGCGGGGCGGCTCGCGCGCGCTGCCCGTGCGGACCGTCCGCCTGCGCGCCCTCGCTGTGGCGGCGGCGCTGCCTCTCTCGGCGACCGCGTGCGGCCCGCCCGCGTCCGAGGCGGCCGCCGCCGGGCAGGAGCCCGGCGCCACCATCCGGGACTCGGCCGGCATCAAGATCGTCGAGAACCACGCCCCCGTGTGGGACAGCGGCGAGTTCTGGACGGTGGACCCCGAGCCGGAGTTCGTGCTGGGCGGTCTGGAGGCGTCAAGCGACTCCGCCCATCTCATTTGGCAAGTCAGGGGAGCCAAGCCGCTCTCGGACGGCCGGATCGCCGTGTTCACGCCCCGCGGCGACCGCAAGCTGCTGGTCTACGAGCCCACTGGGCGGCTGTCGGCGGCCTTCGCACGGTCGGGACGGGGACCCGGAGAGTTCCATAGTCCCGTCGCCATGCAGGTGCTTCCAGGGGACACGATCGCGATCTGGAGCTTCATGTTCGGGCCGGTCTACTACTTCGACTCCTCGGGCACGATCCTCAGGGAACGGCGCATCGACCTGGGGGCCCTGATGGCAGCGACGCGGACGGAGACCCGGAAACCGGGCGAGCGCCCGTGGCCGCTCCCCGATGGATCGTTCGGGATGTCGGTGCATCCGGTCGACTGGGCCCGGCCGGATCGGTCCGGGGTGGTCTACAGGGCGCCGATAGGCTTCGCCAGGATCGACTCCGCGTACTCGGTCCACTCGTTCGACGGTTGGTGGGGCGATCTCGAGACGCTCTCCTCCCAGCGGGGGGAGAACCTGTACTCCCAGGTGCCCTTCGCGACCAGTGCGGCGCTGACGTTCGGTGGCGAGCCGCTGTCGGCCTATGTCACGAACAACGACAGCTACGAGGTTCACCAGTTCTCCGCGACCGGCGTGCTCCAGCGGATCGTGCGGCGCTCGGTTGATCCGGTCCCGGTCACGGACGAGGAATACGAGACGTGGCGGGCGTTCGCAGAGGAGCTGAATCCGAATCGCGACTGGCGCCAGTGGGATAGATTGACAGGGGAGTTACCAAGGCCCTACCACCCGATCATCATGGGCATGAGAGTTGACACGGAGGGGTTCCTCTGGATCCTGGACGGCTTGCCCTATCGGGGCGACACGAGCGACTTCAGCGTGTTCGATCCGGAGGGGCGCTGGCTGGGGACGGTCCATGTGCCGGCACCGGGCACCTTCTGGATCGGGGAGGACTTCATCCTCGCTCGGCAGGTGGACCACGACACGGGCGTAGAGTCCGTGGAGCGCTTCCGACTGGACCGGCGTGGGAGAGAGTAGGACGGGGTTCAGGGGCCTTTGCCAAACCACCACCTTCAAGAGAAAAGAGACATGCCGACCACCGAGCAGCGGTATCCTAACCCTATCGGCCCAACCTCATGGGCGTCCGCGCCACCACCTGATCGTCAATGAGACAACACGATCCCGTCCATTTCGTACGCTCCCTCAGCGCCAAACTCTCGGCCCGGTCGCGTCATGTGTGCATGTTTCTTGGTGCTGGAGCGGCAAAAGCGTCGGGTCTCCCCGATGTCTCCGATCTTGAGCACCTGGTCATTCAGGCGCTCAAAGCGGACGATCGGACCGCATTCTCTAACCAGTTGGACGGCAGGACCCTCGAACAGGCCATCACTCGCCTCCGACGAATCGCAACGCTCGTGTCCGGAGACGCTGCCATTGACGGCCTGACCGGAACCCGCGCTACACAGTTGGATACCGCGGTCTGTAAAGCCATCGTTGACGCCCTCACAGCTCCGACCGCCGATCCCGAACCGATGGACCACCTAGCCGCTTGGGCAACACGGGCAAACTACTCGCTGCCGCTTGAGCTTTTCACCATAAACTACGATCTCTTGGTCGAGTCTGCTCTTGAGAGAATCCGCGCACTCTACTTCGACGGATTCGTCGGTGCCTTGGCAGCCCGATTTCACACCGAACTGGTTGAAGCATCGCCGCTGGCGAATGCAGGCCCCATTCCAGCATCGTTCGTTAGGCTCTGGAAGCTGCATGGATCAGTCAACTGGGTGTGGACAGATGACCAGCACGTCATTCGCCTCGGACATCCCGTGTCGGATGGTCGTCCGGCCGCGATTTACCCGTCCGACCTAAAGTACAGAGAATCCCGCCGTGTACCGTTTATCGTACTTCAGGATCGATTTCGACGTGCACTCTACGAACCCGAAACGTTGCTGATGATCTCAGGATACTCATTCGGCGACGATCACTTGAATGAGTACATCTTCGATGCGGCCATGCATTGCCCGCGTTCTGAGTTCATCGCATTTTGTTTTGATGAGATTCCTGATAACCTCTTCCAACATGCGAGAGTTACGCCGAATTTGCAGGTCGTAGCGGGGCGCGAGGCAATCATTGGCGGCGTTCGTGGGCCTTGGTTGGAGAAGAGTGAAGACCCTGAACTCGTTTGGACCGATAGACAATTCGCGTTGTCGGATTTTCGGCACCTTGCGAAATACTTGGCACGGAGCACCGCGACCCAACACGAACTCGAATCTGTCGTCACCGAGTTGCGCAGTGCGACAGGCCCATCTGGGAACCGCGACGATGACGGGCAATAACGATGGCTAGTACGGATCCAACCCGCATCGGCGAAGTTCGTCAGGTTCTGGGTGCCACTGTCACGGTGGCGCTCGATTCCGACCTAGCTGGGACGACTCCCATCTATCGTGGCCGGCTTCAACGCGTCGGGCAGATCGGATCCTTGGTCCGGATTCCTCAAGGACCTGTCGATCTCGTTGCAACAGTCACACAAGTGGGGATCGCCGGATTCGTCGCTCCGCTTGAACCTACCGCTGCTACGCGAACAGACGACCGATGGCTCGAAGTGCAACTCCTTGGAGCCATAGAGCGTGGGACACAGCGTTTTGAGCGCGGAGTGGGTGTTTATCCCGGCCTAGAGGATCCGGTGCACTTTACGACTCCCCAAGAGCTTGCTGTGGTATTCCCTCCACCCGATGAAAACCACTTACGCTTGGGGTGTTTGGCCGCTGCGGAAGAGGTTCCAGCTTGTGTGGACGCGTCCCGCTTCGTGGTCCGGCACAGCGCAGTAGTTGGCTCAACAGGTTCCGGTAAGACCAGCGCAGTAGCGTCGATCTTGCAGGGATTTGTAAGGGGCGGATGGCAGGCGTCGAACATTCTGGTAATCGACCCGCACGGCGAGTACGGGCCGGCCATCGAGGGCAAAGCAACTATTCGTAGTGTACTCGCAACAGGCGATGATGCGTTGCAAGTCCCCTTTTGGGCTCTGCCCGCTTCGGAGATCCTTCGCATATTTGCTGGGGTATCCGGCAGCTCGACTTTTAGCACTCGCTATACTGAACTCGTAACTGCGGCTCGTCGCTCCTTTGTCGAGACAGCAAGCTGGCTCACCCTGGATCCGGCGGCCGTAACCGCTGACACACCGATTCCGTTTGATATTCGCTCCGTCTGGCACGAATTGGACGCGGAGAACCACGAAACTCGTGAGGTCGTCGGTGATCGCGGTACGGTTTGCAGGACATCAGCAGGCGATCCTAAGACGTTACGACCGGCAATCCACAAGCCCTACGCAGCGGGCAACCAAGCGCCATTCAAGGGACCCTTCCACGGGACGCATGGCACGATGCCCGATTTGCTTCGTCTCGGTCTGAGCAACCCGCAGTTGCGCTTTCTCTTGCACCCGGAGGGTGACTCAGATGGGGATGATCCGCTCGTAAACACAGTACAGAGTTGGCTTGGGCACAGTGCTCCCGTTTCAGTCCTAGATTTCAGCGGAGTTCCGGCTCGAGCCGCGGACGTTGCTATCGGTGTCGTACTCAACTTGGTTTTCGAAGTCGCCGTTCGTTGTGCAACGGATGCTGCCGGTATCGGACGACCGAGTCCCGTCCTCATCGTGTTGGAAGAAGCTCATCGATACTTAGGGGACGAGGCTGCTAAGTTGACTCGTGATTCGGCGAACAGGATAGCTAGAGAAGGCCGAAAGTATGGCGTCGGATTGTTGCTCGTTAGCCAACGACCCACGGAACTCCCTGATACCGCTTTGGCACAGTGTGGAACTCTCGTGGCTTTGCGGCTCTCAAACTCCTCCGATCAAGGTGTCGTTAGGGCGGCATTGCCCGACTCCATAGCCGGGCTCGCATCGATCCTGCCATCCTTGAGGACAGGTGAGGGTGTCGTCAGTGGCGAAGCAATGGTGTTACCGGCTCACGTGCTCTTGGACAGACCGGACCCGAGACCCCTTGCGGACGACCCAGTCTTGGATCCGTGGCGAGATCAACCAGTAGTGCCAGATGTGAGCGCAGCCCTTGCAGCTTGGCGCGGAACATATGAGGTGCAACATGATTGAGTGGATTCCCGTATCTGGATCGAAGCGAATCGTGGCGGAGGCCTACGACCCGTCCACTGAGACAATTTATGTACGATTTCCTGACGGCGTGGAATGGTGGTATTCCGCTTGCCCGCCGCGAGTGTGGGCCGAGTTTCGTGCACCAGGACAGTCTCGGGGAAAGTACATCTATCGTGTACTGAACCATAAGCCGCATGGTCGACATGGGGGCTGACCGGCCATCGCCGACGTGGGCCGTTCTAGCCACCCGCGCCGGGCCTCCAACTCCTTCATCGTCGTCGCGAAGGTCTGCGTCTCCCTCAGACGCTCCTTCGCCCGGCCGGACCGAGGCGTCCGCACGCACGCCACCGCCGTCTTCTTGTGCACGTCAAGGCCCGCGCACCGTTCGATCACTACCTTCATGGCACCGTCCGGGGCTGATGGTGTCCAGGCGGGAGCGGAGCGCTTGTTCGATTGCGGTTTTCCGTCCGCGATGTCGGCCCTCGCGGGCCTCGTCAGCACTGCGGGATTCCCCGAGGTGCCCCGGGGTCATGCTGACAATCGGGCTCCAGGCACCACAAAAAGCGACGGCCTCTGCCCCCGCTGCGCACCGACCAATAGTTTCAGATCCGCAGGGTGGCCAGCCCCGGATGGTACTGGTCCATGTCGAAGAAGTAGTAGCCGCCGCGACAGAGCCTATGGCGGTCCTTCCGCTCCTTGACTACTCTGCCCAAGTCGTGCATCGCCCGGTTGGTCGCGAAGGATTTCGGCACGTCCTTGTCTTCCCTTTTCACTTGAGTTGAGTATGGCCCCGCCGGGTGGTGTCACTGGCTCGACGAGCCGCTCGGAGCGGTACTGTCCGAATCAGGACACAATCGTAACTAGGTCGGGTACGGCGCGTGAGGGCAAGGGCGCTTCGAGAGCTGTCGGGAGCAATTGGTTTGTCCGATTCCCCAGGACTGAGGAGTGTCTGCTATTGGTCGCCGCTGCTCTCAGCGGCGAGTTGAGCGAGCCGGCTCCCTTGGACGAAGGATTTGCTTGGCTTGGCAGGGGCCTCGCTTCCTCCTCTGACCGCGCTAACCCGCGCACCGGTGGAATCCACGGGCGGGGGCGTCGCCCTTCTTTGCGCCGTGGATCGTGATCGTCAAGGGCAGCGCCTCGATCTTCCACCTCGGGATGTTGCTGGTGACCGGGTGGCGGAAGATCGGTTGGAGTGTATTCCAGCGTCACTTGTGATGCCGACATCAAGCGTCACCGCTCGAGCCCTCCCCCGCCACGCTCGGGGCCTCGCTAATGGGGCAGTCGGGGAATGCGGGTTGTGCTCCGGCTGGGCTCCCGCTTGGTGTCCTTGTCGCCGAGGCCCAGCCCGATCGCCCGTCCGCTCCGCTCGGCGTCCCGCAGCCCCCTTTCGATATGCCTCCCTCACCTTCTGCTCGATCCGCCGGGCGTTGTCGGCTTGTTCCTTGCACAGCGCGGCCCGCTCACTCTTGTGGAACCCGTCGAGATCCTCGCGCCAGCTCTCGACCAGGTCATCCCGGCCCCGCACCACTCCGACCAGTTCCCGCAACGAACGCTCGGTCCGCCAGATCCGGAGCCGCCCGAGCACGGTACGGCTCTCCCGATCAAGCGTCTGCCGCATCTCTTCTTGCCGTTTGTGCAGCTCGGCCCATTCCCTCCGCGCCCGGGTCTCGATTTACCGGAAGCCCCACCAGCGCTCGTCCTCGACCTTCTCCCAAGCCTCCGCCTCGGCGCGCCGCCATGCCTCTAGCCCGGATTTCTCAAGCCTATAAGACGGCACCGGCCTCTGGAGGCTGTTAAGTTTAGTTGTGCCAGCAACTTAACCGCAGCCACACCGGAGGACCGATGCCAACACAGTGTAAGCCGCTATCCTTCCGATTTCAAG
>JAJDVT010000112.1 GCA_022826005.1 Gemmatimonadota bacterium
AGCTCTCCGGGCTTCTCCGGCCCGCTCGCCTCGTCGGGCTCGCTCGTCGCCCCTCTCCATCGTTGCAGGGGGCAAAGAAGAAACCATATCAGACACCATCAACCCCAAGAACTAACCGTCCGTAAAAGCGGGGCAGGTCCAGTTGCGCGGCGGCGAAGAGGAGTAGCGCGCCACAAAACCGGCGGGCCGCTGAGAGCAGTGCGGGGATTTTCCCGTCTTGGGTCTTGAGGGATTCTCCCGTCAGCAAAGCGGGAGTCTCCCGCTAACGCCGGGTCGCGCCACCCCCCATCTTTGTCCCAACCGCCCTTCCCAACCCTCCACCAGGAGCATGTCCGGGTCCATGAAGAGCCCGCTCGAAAAACGCGTCTGGACGCTGGCGCTGGTCACCTGCGTGCTGGTCGTCACGGTCGCCGTGGTCAGGAAGGGATTCGCTGCTCCGGAGTGACGCAAAGGCCTCTCGGGAGGACGCCATGCTGATCCGACGACGCGATGTGCTGCAACTCACGAGCCTGAGCCAGTCCTCGCTATACAGGCTGATGAAGGAGTCGCGCTTCCCCAGGCCGGTACGCATCAGTCCGCGCTGCGTCGCATGGAAATCGGAGGAGGTCGAGGATTGGATCGACCACCTGGAGCATACACATCAGGTTCGCGGGGACCAGGGATAAGACCGCGCGCGCTGCCGCCTGAACCTTGAGCCCCGCCGGAACACCACCTCTTGGCTTGGGAGGGAACCATGGCGGTTCACGGAACGCTTCGCACCCTGTTCGCACCCGCGGTGCTGCTTCTCGGTGCCTGTGAAGACCCTCCGCCGACGGTGCCCGAGGGATTCGCCGTCGAGCGATTCATGGCCATCCTCGACTACTTCGGCGAAGACGACGTGATGGACTTCTGGAGAGGCCCGGCGCACGGCAACTCGAAAGGCCGCACCATTCCGCTCGGCGACGGCTACATGGCGCACGTGTGGCGGCCCGATTTCGCTGAAGCGTGGGGGATCGTCACCGAGTTCGATGAAGACCCCGATCCCGGCTGTTCCGGACGCGGGCTCCGCTTCGCGCGCTGCCTGAAGCGGCATGTCGACGCCGGCGAGGAGAGCAGAATCGTCAAGGAAGGCAACACCTACCGTGCCCGCTTCGAGGAGAGTCTGTCGGGGAGGGATCGGAAGGCGAGTCCCGCTCCGAACAGCAGGACGCGCGTAGCCACCCACGCAGCCTTCCACCGGACCGGAGCAGACGACCTACGTCGAAGGCCCTGACCGGGGCTATGAGGTTCGCCGTTGACCCTGTCCGGCCCGGCCGGCAACCCGCCCGGCGGCCGCCACCAGGTCGGTCATGAGCCCGGCCGCGGTGACCTCGGGCCCCGCTCCGGGGCCCTGAATCACCATGGGATGATCGGCGTACCATCGAGAGCGGATGACCAGCAGGTTTTCGGTTCCGCGGGTTCGCGCGGCGGGTTGCTCCGCAGGCACCACCTCGAGGCGGACGGACGCCGCGCCCTGCGCCACCCGTGCCAGGCAGACGAGCCGCCCCCCTTGCGCCGCCGCCGCCCGGGTCCGCTCGGCCATCTCGGCGTCGAGCCCGGAGAGCCGCTCGATGAACTCCCGGACCGGGCCGGGCTGGAGGAGGCGCTCCGGGAGAATCGGTTCGACCTCGACATCGGAGGGTTCCATGCGCATCCCCGCCGTCCGTGCGAGGATGACGAGTTTTCGGACCACGTCCCTGAGGCCCAGGTCCTCCCTCGGATCCGGCTCGGAGATCCCTCTCCGCCGGGCTTCCTTGACCGCGGAGCTGAACCGCCGCCCGCGGCTCAGTTGGTCCATCAGGAAGGTGAGCGTCCCCGACAGCGTCCCCTCGAGGGAGATGACGGTGTCGCCGCTCCGTCGAAGCTCGGCGATCATGCGCACCATCGGAAGGCCGGCCCCCACCGTCGTCCCGTGGTGGAGGCCGCCCCCGCGCCCGCCCAGGCTCATGAGCTTCGCGTACTCCTCGACCGGCCCGGAGAGAGGAATCTTGTTGGCCGTGACCACGGCGGTGCCGGCGCGGAGATAGTCCGCGTACCTCGCCGCGACGGTCGCGCTCGCAGTGCAGTCGACGACGACGAGCGGGTCGCCCGTCCAGACGGCCTCGAAGGCCCGGGCGGGATCGCCGCGGCCCCTCTCAACGTGCGACCGCCACCGGCCTGCCACCAGGCCCTCGAGGTCGGTTGCAGCCTTCCGGCTGTTCGAGATCCCGACCAGGACGGGCTGGATCCCGTGCGCACGCATCGCGTCGTCCCCGTTTGCGGCGAACTGGTCGAGGAAGGCTCCGCCGACGACGCCCGCCCCGAGGACGAGGATGCGGACGGGCTCGAGTTCGTCCGGCGGGCTGAAGAAGGCGCGGTGGACGGTGCGGAGTGCAACGCCCTCCTGCCCCGCGTTCACGACCCATGAGATGTTGCGCTCGGAGGATCCCTGGGCGATGGCGTGCACATTGACCCTCGCGGCTCCCAGGGCCGAGAAGAGTTTCCCGGAGACGCCGGGCGTGTACCGCATCCCCTCTCCAACGACCGCGAGGATCGAAAACCCCTGCTCGACGGTCGGGTCGCGCACGAGCCGCGACTCCCGCTCCCTCCGGAACTCAGCCCCCAGGGCGGCCCGCGCCCGCTCGGCATCAGCGCCCCTGACCGCGAGGGACAAGGCGTGCGCGCCCGAGTCCTGCGTGAAGAGAAGCGATTCCACGTCGGCGACACGGAGCGCACGGAAGATCCGTTGCGATGCCTCCGTAACGCCGACCGTCTCGACCCCGGCGAGCCGGATCAACGCCACGTCCCTGGTCGCGGAAATCCCGCGAACCGGCCGAAGGGGGTCCCGCTGAACCGAAGTCACGACCAGCGTCCCCGGGAGGGACGGATCGAGGGTGCTGCGGATCCTGAGCCGGATCCCGGCGCTCCGGGCCGGCTCCACCGCCGGGGGGCAGATCACCTGCGCGCCGAAGTGGGCGAGCTCGAGGAGCTCGGCGTAGGTAATCTCGCGCACCGGGGCGGCCTCGGGCACGGCCTGCGGATCCGCGGTGAGGACCCCGTCCACGTCGGTCCAGATCTCGACCTCCGCCGCGCCCAGCATCTCGCCGAGAAGGGTGGCCGTGTAGTCGGACGCGCCCCGGCCCAGCGTGGTGGTCTCCCCTTTCGCCGTCGAGGCGATGAACCCGGTGACGACCGGGATTCCGGCGTCTCCGGGAAGCCGCGCGCGCACCAGCTTCCGCGACCTCTGCCGGTCCACCCGCGCCGCGCCGAAGCGGGTGTCGGTGCGGAGAAGCTCCCTTGCGTCCACGTCGATGGCGGCGATCCCGTGGGCGCGCATGCAGGCGGCGACGAGCAGCGAGGAGAGGCGTTCCCCGAAGGAGAGCATCCAGTCGCGCGTCCGGAGGGTGCATTCGCCGAGAAGCTGGGCCCCGTTCGCAAGACGCCGGAGGTCGTCCATCGCCGCATCGAGGCGGAGGGCGAGGCCCGGCGCTTCGTCGGTCGGAGCGAGGGCGTGGAGAAGCTCCCGGTGCATCTCCGCGATCTCCCCCGTCACCGACGCGTGTCCAGCGTCCCCCCGTCCCGCAAGTTCGGCGACCTCGACCAACCGGTCCGTCGTTCCGTGCACCGCGGAGACGACCACGACAGGGGTGGAGGTGGCCCGGGCATCGGCGACAAGACCGACGACGCGCCGGATACGCTCGGCGCTTCCGACCGAGGTCCCCCCGAACTTCATCACGCGAATCGGAGGCGTGACCGGTCGGCGTGCTTCGGGAGGAGCGAGCACCGGAGTGGAGGTCACGAGGCCCGAAGGGGAAGATGCGGCCGCTCCAACCGCGAATCCCGCCCGGCGGGGGAAGCCCCGTTGGACGGGCAATACGGTTTGATCATGGCGAGAATAAACCGTTACCCGGCGACATGGTCAAGCCTCCGAGCCAGGCGGGCAGCGCCGCGCTCGGGGGTGACGGTGCGCGGGAGCAGGTGGCCGCCGGCGGAGGCGACGAGTTGCTCCGCATCGGCGCGGAGGAGACCATCGGGGGAGATGAGGCCGCCAGCCAGCGCGACGGTGGGCGGGACGCCGGCTGCCGGGGGAAAGAGTTCACGGACGGCGGTGGACAGCTGATCCCCGAGAGCATCCAGCGCGCCGCGGATTACGGCGGTGGCGGGGCCGTCGCCGGAGCGGGCGGCGCGAATCGCGAGGGGCGCGAGGGCGGCGATGTCGGCCTTGGTCGCGGACTCCGCCCAGGCCGCCAGTTCCCGCGGCCGGTTCAGCCCGAGGAGGTCGAGAACGGCGGCGGTGAGGGCGGTCGGGGGGGCGCGCCGGTCGGTCGCGGCCGCGATGGCCCGCAGGGCCGACACCCCGATGTGGTAGCCGCTCCCTTCGTCGCCCATCACCCCGCCCCATCCGCCCACCTGCAGGCGGCGGCCGTCTTCTGCGGCCCCCAGCACGACCGAGCCCGTGCCGGCCACCACCACGACGCCCGGGCCATCGCCGAATGCGTCGTGGAAGGCCGCCTCCACGTCCGTGCCCACCCGCACCGCGCGCCCGATCCGTTCGTCCCGCAGGGATGCCTCCAGGGCGCGGCGCACGCTCGCCCGGCCGGCGCCGGCCAGTCCCGCCCAGATCGCCGGGAGCGGCAGGGCCACCCCGGCCGCCTCGGCGGCGCGACGGACGGTGTCGGCGACCACCCGGGCGGCGGGGGCGGGGCGGTCGGGACGCACGAGGGCGGCGGGGCCTTCCGCCCGGCCGGCGATCGCGCCGTCGCGGGCGAGGAGCAGGACGCGGGTGCGGGTGCCGCCCCCGTCGACACCCGCGACGAGGGGGGCGGTCATGGAGGTGGGGTGACCGGGACGCGCATCAGGCGCTGTCGGCCGGCCGCGCCCTGCCCAGCGCCATCCCCATCACCACCGTGATCGCCGTCCCGATGAGCACGAACCAGGGCCACGCCACCCGGTCGGGCGCGAGGATCCAGATGGCCGTAACCGCGCCGATGCCGGTCACCATGCCGGCCGCCGTTCCCCCGGCGGTGGCGCGGCGCGACAACACCCCCAGCGCAAACGCCCCCAGAAGCCCGCCGTAGACCAGCGAAGCGACCGCGAGGGCAACTTCGACCGCGCTGGTGCCGGCGCTCAGCGGGATGAACAGGATCGCGCCTCCCACCAGCAACCCGGCCCAGACCAGGGTGAAGAGCTTGCCGGCCCGCAGGATGCGCGCGTCGTCGTCGATGCCGCGGGCGGGCGCCCAGAAGTCGTAGGCGGAGGAGGACGCCAGCGAGTTGATGGAGGAGGAGAGCGACGACATCGCCGCCGCGAACACGCCCGCGATCAGCAGCCCGGTCACGCCGGGGGGAAGCTCCTCGACAATGAAGCGCGCGAAGATCTCGTCCGAGGCATCGAAGGCGCGGTTCTCGTAGAAGGCCCACAGGCCGAGCCCCACCAGCAGGAAGACGGCGAACTGGCCCACCACCGCGACCCCGCTCCCGATGAGGGCCCTGCGGCTGGCTGCCAGGTCCTTGCAGGTGAGCAGTCGCTGCACGATGAGCTGGTCCGTGCCGTGGGAGGCCATCGCCAGGAACCCGCCGCCCAGCAGCCCCGCCCACAACGTGTAGGGCACCGAGAAGTCGAGGGAGAGGTCCACGATGCGGAGCTTGCCCGCGGCTCCCGCCTGCGTCAGGATCGCCCCCCATCCCCCATCTACAAGCCCCTGCAGGACCACGATGGCGATGGCCGCCCCCAGCAGGTAGAGCGCCATCTGCACCGCATCCACCCAGACAACCGCCTTGATGCCGCCGAAGTAGGTGTAGACCACCGTGAGCGCCCCGATCACCAGGATGGAGAGCGGGTAGGGCCAGCCGGTGACCAGCGCGAGCGGGATGGCCGTGGCGAAGAGGCGCACCGAATCGGCGAGGAGCCGGGTGACCATGAAGATCGCCGAGGTGAGGCGCCGCACCCCGCTGCCGAAGCGGGCGCCCAGGAGGGCGTAGGCGGTGCTGAGCTCGCCGCGATAGTACGCGGGCAGCAGCAGGGACGCGACCACCACCCGGCCGGCCAGGTATCCGAAGGTCAGTTGCAGGAAGCCCAGCGTGCCCAGGTACGCGACCCCGGGAATGGAGAGAAAGGTCAGCGTGCTGGTCTCGGTGGCCACCACCGACAGCAGCACCGCCCCCCAGGGCAGCCTGCGGTTCCCCAGGAAGTAGTCCGCCCCACCCCGCTGGCGGCGGCCCAGCCAGGCGCCCCAGGCGGTGGTGGCGGCCAGGTAGGCCACCAGCACGGCCAGGTCGACGCCCCCGAAGCCGCTCAATACGCCCCCGTGAGCCGGTCGCGGAGGATCACGAAGGCGGTCGGGGCTCGATGTCGAGGTCGGTGACGGCCTGGGCGGCGAGGTCGTGGATCTCGCGCCGCAGCGGGACGTGCCGGGTGTTCTCGCGGGTGGGGTTGACCCGGTTCAGGAGCAGCACCACGGCCAGGTCGAGCCCGGGGTCGATCCACACGGAGGGGCCGGTGAAGCCCGTGTGGCCGTAGGCGCGTCCGGTGAAGAAGCGGCCCGCCGAGGAGTTGCCCGAGGGGGTGTCCCAGCCGGTGGCGCGGCTCGCGCCGGCGTCGTGGCGGCGGGTGAAGCCGGCCATCGTGGAAGGCTCGACGACGCGCACCGTCCCGGGCCGGGGGGCGCTGCAGGGGATGGCCGGCGTGCCGTCGCAGGGGCCGGCTCGGCCTCCGTCGAGCATCATGGCTGCGTAGACGGCGATGTCGCGCGCAGAGGAGAAGAGACCGGCGTGGCCGGCGACGCCCCCCACCGCCCAGGCGTTCTCGTCGTGGACCACCCCGCGCACATGAACCCCCCGGTAGTCGGCGTCGATCTCGGTGGGAGCAACGCGGCCGTGCAGCGCCGAGTCGGGGCTGAAGCCGGTGTCCTGCATCCCGAGCGGACCCCAGACGCGCGCGTCCAGAAAGCGGTCCAGGGGTTCGCCGGTGATCTCCTCCATCGCCCACGCCACCGTCATCATGCCGATGTCCGAATACACCGTGCTGTCGCCTGGCGCGTAGTCGAGGGGCAGCTCGGCGATGGCCTGCTGGTAGGCTTCCACGCCCTCCATCTCCAGGAAGAAGCGGCGGAAGGGAGGCAGCCCGCCCCGGTGCAACAGCAGCTGGCGCACGGTGACCGCCTCCTTGCGCGGGTCGCCCGCCGACCACCACGGGAGGTAGCGCACCACGGCGGCGTCCAGGTCGAGGCGGCCCTCGTCGACCAGGATCATCGCGGCGGTGGTCGTGGCCATCACCTTGGTGACCGAGGCCATGTCGTAGATGGAGGATGGGGTGGCGGGGGCGGACGCGGGATCCCAGTCGAGGCGACCGTAGCCGCGCAGGCGCACCAGCTGGCCGTGGCGCACCAACGCAAGCGCGGCGCCCGGGCTGGCCGAGTCGGCGATGGCCTGCAGGATGTGTCGGTCGAGCGCCTGCAGGACGGCTTCCGACATCCCCGCGGCGGCAGCATCGCCTTCCAGCGGGGAGATCTGCCCCTGCGCTTCCTGGTCGTCACCCGCGGCGCGCGTGGCGGTTACGAACTCCAGCGGCTGCACGACCCACGAGGGCACGGCCATCACGGCCTCGCGGATCGCCGCCTGTTCCGGGAGCGCCTCCCTCCGGAGCCCGTCACCCGCCGGGTGGTCGGGTGGAATGCTGATGGGGAGCGTGCCGGAGATCTCCGCCGCTCCCATGAGCGCGAAGGCGCCGGCGCGCTGCGACACCTCGTGGCTGCCCCATGCGATGAGGTAGCTCCCCAGGTCCTCGAAGGCGCTCAACGAGTAGGGGTTGCCGAAGGACGAGACCACCAGCGCGCCGCGTGCGGAGAGCTCACGCACCATGTCGCGCAGCGCATCCGGGACCGCCACCGAGCCCGCCCCCGCGAACGGGGGCACGTACACGTTCAGGAGCACCACGTCCGCATCGCGCGCGGCCGTCTGCACCGCCTGGTACGCCGCCGGATCCGATCCCTCGTCGAGGCGCAGGCTCCGGAAGCCGTCCGCGAAGTGCGCGGCCACCCGGTCGAACTCGCGTCCGGCGACCAGGTCCTGGTCGCGGGCGTAGGTGACGCTCACCACCCGGCCGCGGGCTCCGGCGGGGAGCGGCACCAGCCCATCGCGGTCGCGCACCAGGGTGACCGAGCGCTCGGCGGCGAGGTCGGCGAAGGTCAGGTGGCGGGCCGAACCCGCGACGTCGGCGACGGCCGCCATGTCGACGGTGCGGCGGTCGTGGAGCCCCACCCGCGCCTTGGCGGCCAGCAGCAGTCGCACCGACCGGTCGATGCGCTCGCGCGCCACCCGGCCCGTGCGCACCGCGACCTCCACCGCGTCGATGGCCTCGCCCACATCCTCGGGCACGAGGAGCACGTCGGAGCCCGCTTCCAGCGCCAGCACCGCCGCCTCTCCCGCGCCGTATCCGCGCGAGATCGCGCCCATCCGCAGGGCATCCGTGAAGACCAGGCCGTCGAACCCCATGTCCTCGCGCAGGAGTTCCGTCAGGAAATAGGGCGACAGCGTCGCCGGCACGTCTCCGCCCAGGATGGCGGGCACCGCGACGTGGGCGGTCATCACCGCGTCCACGCCGGCCGACACGGCCCGCCGGAACGGCACCAGCTCCATCGCCTCCAGCCGCCCCCTGTCCGCGGTCACCACCGGGAGCTCGATGTGCGAGTCGGTGCGGGTGTCGCCGTGACCCGGAAAGTGCTTGGCGGTGGTGAGCACGCCCCCGGCGCGCGCACCCTCGATGTACGCCGCCCCGAGCTGCGCCACCGACTCCGGGTCCTCGCCGAAGGCACGGGTGTTGATGATGGGGTTCTCGGGATTGGAGTTGACGTCGAGGACCGGGGCGAAGTTCAGGTGGACGCCGAGCGCCCGCGCCTCCACCGCCGTGATGCGCCCGTACTCGTACGCGAACGCCGGGTCGCCTATGGCGCCGAAGGCCATCGTGGGCGGGAAGCTGGTGCCCCCGCCCTGCGGGAGCAGCGTGGGTAGGGCGTAGGAATGGTTGACGCGCATCCCCGGGCCCCCGTTCTCGAAGTCCGCAGTCACCAGCAGCGGGACGCGGGACGCGTTCTGGAGGCGATTCAGGAGCGAGGCGTAGGAGTGGGGCGAGCCGATCGAGATGACGACGCCCCCGATGCCCTCCTCCGCCACCCATCGCTCCAGCGTGCGGAAGCTGGCGTCGCTCGACGAGGCGTACGCGCCGGGGATCCAGGGAACGACCAGTTGCGCGATGCGCTCGCGCAGGGAGAGCGAAGCGAGCGTCTCATCCACCCATGTACTCGCCCGGGCATCGAGTTCATCGTACAACGCCGGCTCGAAGGACCCTTCGGCCCCGCCGGAACCCGGAGCCGGGCCATCGCAGGCTCCGGCGGCGGCAAGCAGGAGGACCGACAACGCCGGCCCCGGCCACCGGACGGCCATCCCGGTCCGCTTGGCGTTTCTCACGTCGCCCTACCTCCGTCTCTGGGGCAGCTGGATCCCGTCTCCGATATCGAAGAGGGGGGGCAGGCGGGTGGGTGTGCGCCCGCGGATCGGGATTTCGCCGAAGAGTGCTCGCGCCGCGGCGACCTGGCTGACCTCCGATGCGCTCCAGGCCAGCATGTACGCCTGGGCTTCGGGAAGGTCCGAGAGCAGATAGGGGTTGCCGAAAGAGATGACGATGTGCGGCACGCGCCGATCCGCCAACGCCTGCACGAATTCGGAGAGCGGCTCGGGAACGTTCGGCTGGCCGTCGGTGCGGGCCGCGAGTATGTACGCGGACACGATGACCAGGTCCGAGCGGGCGGCGCGCGCGAGCAGGCGCTCGTACTCGCGGTCGTTGGTGTCCCCGTGCACGTCTTCGGTGCGCAGCCGCCGGTAGGTCGCGCGCACGCGAGTATTGAAGTAGCGTCCGGCAAGCAGGTTGCTGCGGCTGCGGTAGGTGACGGAAAGGACGTTCGCGGTGCGGGTTCCGCGCAGCGAGAGCAGGTTGCGGCGATTGCGCAGGAGGGTGATCGATGCCTCGGCGACCTCCGTGGCGCGGTCCACATGCTCGGGGATGCCGACCTTGCGGTGGATTCGGGAGATGTCGGTGTAGCGCTCGCGGTCCAGCCCCATGCGCTCCTTCAAGTCGAGGATGCGGGCCACCGACCGGTCCAGGCGCGCCTCGCTGACGCGGCCGGAGCGGACCGCGGCGACCAGGCTCTCGCGCGCTCCCCGTGGATTTTCGGGCATGAGGATGATGTCGGCGCCGGCCTCGAGGGCGCGCACGACGGCGTCGCGGGCCCCGAATCGGCGGGTGATCGCGGCCATGTTCATGGCGTCGGTCACGATCAGGCCCTCGAATCCCATCTCTCCGCGCAGCAGGTCGGAGAGGACCGCCGGGGAGAGGGTGGCGGGCATCGACGCGGAGCCGGTAACGGAGGGGATGGACACGTGCGCGCTCATGACGGCGCCCATGCCGGCATCGACCGCCGCGCGGAAGGGACGCAGCTCGACGCGGTCCAGGCGCTCGCGGTCCACGCGGATCACGGGCAGAGCCACATGGGAATCCACTCCGGTGTCGCCGTGACCCGGGAAGTGCTTGCCGGTCGCGACCGCGCCGTGCTCCTGAAGCCCGCGCACGAAGGCGGCGCCGAGGCGGGCCACCGCAGCGGGGTCCTCGCCGAAGGAGCGGGTGGCGATGACCGGGTTGTCCGGGTTGTTGTTGACGTCCAGCACCGGCGCGAACGGGAGGTGGACGCCCACCGCGCGCGCTTCCACGGCGGTGACGCGGCCCACCTCCCAAGCCAGGCTGTCGTCGCCCGTGGCGCCCACCGCCATCAGCGACGGAAACAGGGTGGCGCCGCCCAGCTCGATGTTGTTGGGCAGATAGACCGCCCCGCGCATGCGGTAGCCGGCCCCGCTCTCCAGGTCCGACCCGACCAGCAGCGGGTACTTTGCAAGCGACTGCAGGTTGTTGATCTTGGCCGCCACCTCCGATGGAGAACCCACCGACACGATCACGCCCCCGACGCCGTCGTCGCGCACCGCCTCGGCCATGCGCTCGAAATCCTCGGAGCCCGCGGGCGCGAAGTCGCCGAGCATCCAGGGCATCAGCAGCTGGCCCGCCTTCTCCTCGAGGGTCATCGATTCCAGGACGGAGGATGCCCAGGCGCCGGATGCTTCTGGGGAGGCCGGAGGACCGGGAGTCGTTGCTGCACCGGCGACTCGGGCCGGTCCCGCGGGCGAGGCAGCCACGCTGGGCGTCTCCGCGACGGAATCCGCGCGCGAGGAAGCCGGAGCCGCGCGGTCGGCCGCGGGGGAAGTCGTCCCGCCAGCCGGAGGGGTCGCTTGCGAGGCCGGGGCTTCCGCCGGCGCGGACGGCTCGGGCACGCCGCGGCCCGACGGCGCAGTGCTGCAGGAGACAACGATCGGGACAAGCGCCAGGAGGGAGGCGAGGCCCGCCGTGCGAAGGGGCGTCGTGCGGCGCGAACCGGACATCGCCCGACTATTCAGCGCAAGCACCGGTTGACGACTTCTTCTCCCCGGACGAAGTTGACAGCCCGCTGGCCACCCATGGGACTGCTGGAATCGAGGACTGGCGCAAGGTAATGGTTTCCGCAAGGATCCGACAATCGCGGGTCGGCGCCGGTCTGGTTGTCGCAGGCGCGGTCCTCCTCGCCGCCAATCTGGTCGTGCGAGGAGGGCGCGATCCGGTCCCGGACGCTCTCGGCGGCACCGCCGCGCAGGTGGCCGGCGCAGTTCGCCCCGGCATCGAGGTGCTGCTCGCGGACTCGATCCACTTGGTGGAGGGGCTTCGCGCCGGGCTCGTTACCAACCACACGGGCATCGACCGTCAGGGCGTCTCCACCATCGACCTGGTGCACGGGGACGGGCGCGTCGAACTGGTCGCGCTTTATTCTCCGGAGCATGGCATCCGGGGCCAGGCCGAAGCCGGCGAACTCGTCGACGGCGGGACGGACCCGCGTACCGGGCTGCCGATCCACTCGCTCTATGGAGCGACCCGCAAGCCGACGCCGGAGATGCTGGAAGGCGTCGAGGTGCTCCTCTTCGACATCCAGGATATCGGGGCGCGCTACTACACCTACGTCTACACCA
>JAJDVT010000024.1 GCA_022826005.1 Gemmatimonadota bacterium
GCGCGCAGCGCCACCGCATCCTCCCGGCGCGACCACTCCAGGATCAGCGTGCTGGCAAAGGGCGCGGCCTCGCGAGACGGCTCCACCCCGATGTCGAACTCCACGCGCGCATAGGAACCGTCGGGAGCGTGCGGACCGATCCGCGAGACCATCCAGTACCAGTCGTCCAGCTCCCGGCGCTCGCCGTCCGGCGTCACGAAGGCGAGCCTCAGGCCGACCCCGTCATCCGGGCCGGCGGCGAGGACCAGGCCGGCCCAGCGGCGGGCTTCGAGGGCACCGACGAGCATCGGAGGGACCGATTGCAAGGATTTGCGTGACATTGTGTGACCAAGTGTACGGCGAACTTCCCGGCAGCGTCGACCCCGAACTCGGACGAGCGCAGGCGCGATCGTCCTGGGAGAGTGGTAGTCGAGCCTGGTGAGGTGTGTTGGAGGCGACCGGATGCGATCATCGAAGCGGGTGCTGGCCCGCGTGCAGCCCGAATGAAGTGGGGTTTTCCCATCCGAATTGATGTGATTCCTCGCTACCCTCCGCGGTCTCGGCAAGGCAATATTGTACCCTGCGGTCGCCTGACCGCGTTCACAGTGATCTTCACGAACCCTTGAAGAGGAGATATACGATGCAACCGAATCAGAAGAGTAGGAGTTGGCTTTCCCCGCTGGTGATCCGCTCGCTTGGCGTCCTGGCGATTTCGCTCATGGCCACCACGACCCCAGTGGCGGGCAGTGCCGAAGTCCCAACCTGTGAGCGGGTATGCGACAGGGTCGCCGAGACGGACTGTCGACCGGATTGCAGCGACCGACAAGGCGTTCTGTGCATTCCATGGAACACCAACGGATGGTGCTTCGAGAATTGCCACTATGAGTGGGAGTGCGTAGATGGCGGGAGGGACTGCAGAGGACGGCGTGGAGAAGGTCAGCGCCTGGAGTGCACACTTCAGGGCGAAATGGCACTGTGGTAGAGGCAGCTTTGAGCTCTCGCGTCCAGACTCTGCTTCTCGCCTGGTTGATCGCCGCAACGGCGTGTGACCGCCCGGCCGACACCGGCGCTGGCCTGCCCGAAGGGGTACCCTTTCTGGAGCGGGACAGCGCCGGTGTGCTGGTGGCTACGACGCTTGGCACCCGGGCGCGAGCCCCGATTGGATGGGTAGTGGATCCCGTCCCGGAGCACCAGATAGGGGAGGTGGACGGAGAGGACCCGTATCTCTTTTCGAGGATCGAGGGCGTGCAGCAGCTCTCGGATGGGCGGATTGTGGTACTGGACCGGGCTGACTGTGAGCTGCGCTTCTTCGACACGGACGGAGTCTTCCTGGAACACAAGGGGGGAAGAGGCGAAGGTCCCGGGGAGTTTCAGCCCAACTCTCGGTGCGATCTGGAACCGTCACCCGGTAACGACTCGTTGTACGTCCATAGTTCCCGTATCGGGTCGACAGTGAGTTTTTTCGACGACCACGGCCGGTTCAGCCATCGCGTGGTGGCAACGTGGGATGGCCAACCGTTGGGTGGCCGATATGTGTGGCGCGTTCATGGCGTCGCTGGTGGGAGGTTCCTGGCGGAGAATCGGACCGCGCCCCTGTTCAATGAGAATCCCGCCGCTCGTACCGATGGACTGGCTCCTGAGCCGGGCATGGCCTACTACGCCCTGTTCGATGTCGATACCGGGATACCGGTGTGGGAAGGGTCCTTCCAGGGGGCCCACGAGTACAGGGCACCGCTGGGTGGCCTGTACGATCTGCCCTTCGACATCTTGCCCGCCGGGTTCCTGGGCAGGAATAGCCTCTTTCTGACGCTGGGTGAGAACCGGGGACCCGAGATCCTGGAGTATGACATGTCGGGCAGCCTGCGCCGGATCATCCGTCTCGCCGAGGCGGTTGTGGAGCCCTCGCGGGAGGATATCGACAAGTTGGTGGAGTTTCAATTGGCTCCCTGGGACATGACCCCGGAAGATGTAGAGCATTTTACCGAGGTTCAGTTGAGCGACTACGCAGAGATGCCGCTGCCGGAGATCATGCCCGCCTTTTCGCGGCTTCTGGTCGACGAAGTCGGCTGGCTGTGGGCGGAACTCTACCGGTTCGATGTTCGGGCACCGATGACCTGGCTGGTCTTCGGCCCGAACGGCGAGGGTCGAGGGAGCGTGGATATGCCGCCGGATCTGGATGTCCGGCAGATCGGCCGCGACTTCGTATTGGGAGTGTGGCACGACGAACTCGAGGTGGAGTACGTCCGGCGCCACGCTCTCATTGGGCGAGGATAGAGGAGGTTCCGGTAATGACGTTCCGAATTGCAACCCCGGTCCCGGCCGGAGGATGATGAGATGAGCAAATCACGAACGGTGTTGGAAACGGCGGCCACGGTCCTGCTCACGGCGGCTGCCGTGGCCGTCGCTTCATTCTATGTATACGGACAGATTGCGGGCGGGCCCGGTTCTGGACGGCAAGTGGCGGAGAACAGCGAAATCGAGAACTGGGAGGACGATACCGCCCTGGGCATTCGGATCGGTCCGGCCGATGCGCGCATGGTGGTCACCGAGTTCATGGATTTCACGTGCCCCTTCTGTGCGATGGTGAGTCCGGTGGTCGACTCGCTTCTCTCTCGCCACCCCTCTGAAGTCGCGCTGGTCTTTCAGCACTTCCCGCTGAATGGGCGTTCCCTGTCACTGCCCAGCGCCGTGGCGGCCGAATGCGCCGAGCGGCAGAACAGGTTCCAGCCGATGTACCAACTCCTCTTTGCGCAACAGGACTCGCTCGGGACCAGGGATTGGGTGAGCTTTGCGAGGGAGGCGGGGGTCCCGGATCTCGCGGCCTTCGAAGAGTGTGTGAAGCTGCCGGCGGACTCGTTTGTCAGAATCGGCGCAGGACGCGAACTCGGCCTGCGGCGGAACGTCACCGGGACACCCACCATCTTCGTCAACGGCCGCCGTTTCGGCGGGCGCAGTCTTGAGGAGTTCGCGGAGGTTGCGGAGAGGCTGGGAATCGAGCGACGGAATTGACACGAGATTGATCCGGCATCCCGCAGCGGGCTGCCCTGGGAGTCGGTCGCGAACGTAACTCAGCCCCGCGCCTGCTCTTTCGCAATTCGATCGAGCTTGGCATCGAGAGCAAGTACCAGGGCTTCCAGCTTGTCGAGTCGCGCCTCGACGTTTTGGACCTTCTTGCTGATCGCCTCGATCACGTCGTCCTGCTCCATGTCGCGTAGCAGATCAAAGACACCCATCGCCTGGTCCCTTCCTCGGATCCCATGGTTTCGTCTTGAGAGCATGTGCTGCCCGCCCGTCGCCGGCAACTGTCGAGCCCCTCATGGCCCCGCCGACACCAGCCTCAGCGTTACCGTCCGCCTGCCCTCGCCGCCCATCCTCTCGCCCCCCGCGAACGCGACCATGAACCTGCCGCCGCCCATCCCGGCCCGCGCAGCGTCGGCAGCGCCTCCATCCTCCACCGGCGCGGGTCCCACCGTGACCCCGTCCTCCACAGGCATCGCCTGCACCGCAGTCCCGTACAGGTCGACCAGGTACTCGTGGCCCGCGGTGCCCTCGATCGTCAGCAGCCAGCCCTCCCCGTCGCGCTCGAAATCGATGACGCGCAGGCCGGCGCTGCGCTGCCCCGGTTCGAGATCGATCCTGGGCGGGGCCACCGCCAGCCCTCCCTGCCACAGGGTGGTGACAACGGCGGTCTCGCCTTCGGCTAGCCGGACCCTGGGGGGCGGCATTGCCGCGCCGGGTGCTCCCGGCTCCTGCGGCGCGCCCACCCACTCGGCACCGGCAATCGACACGTCCACGACTGCCGCGCCCAACGGCACATCCGCCAGGTAGTCGACCGTGACCGGCGGTCCTGTGCTGTTGCGGATGCGGGCGTGCCGCTCGCCGCCTGCCGCGGTCCAGCCGCCGGTGATCTCGACGTCGAGGGTCGTTTCGCCGACCTTGAGGCCCCGCACCGACGCCTCCTGCCAGTCCGCCGGCAACTGGGGCGCGATGCGGGCGCGGTCGTTCGGCGCGTCCGGCTCCCAGCCGAAGACGCCGCGGAGCAGCGGGTTCGGCAGCATCGATGAGGCGAAGAACTGGTGCGGGACGGTCTGGTCGAGCGGCTGGTAGAAGTCGCCCGAGAAGAGCTCGCCGTGGCGGCCGAGGCTCCAGTCGAAGGTCATCTGCTTGACGGCGTCCATCAGGTGGTATCCGGCCCACGGACGCCGGTAGCGATACTGCGCCCACGACGCGAAGCCGGTTACGAAGGGCCACACGGTTCCCATGTTGTACTGGAGCGGGTCGTACAGTTCACTCTCGGTGGAGAGCATGTGCGCGCCCCAGTCCGACGAGATGCGGTCGCCGGCGATTCTGCGCAGCGTTCCGCGGGCCCGCTCCCCGTCGAACAGGCCGAACGCGCCGGCCGCCGCCGGCCAGACCGTGAGGTTGTCGTTGGTGGTGCCGTCCGAGAGGATGCCGAAGGCGTGGTGGCCCTCCGGCTCGCTCCAGTAGGCGCTGTTCAGGGTCTCGTTCGCCACGGGCCCGAGTGCGGTGGCCGCGTCCAGGACCTCGCCGTCGTTCATGTGCTCGGCCATCGCGACGGTGCCTTGCAGCGCCACCGTCCAGACCCCCGCCAGGTAGATGTCCTGGTGGAGCGCCGCGCCGAGCCCGCCGACCTCGACCGCGCCGAGCCCGCCGACCGTGTTCTCGATGATGCCGTCGCCGTCGGTCTCGGCGCTGAGGCACCACTCCCAGGCGCGGCGGTAGGCGGGCCAGAGCTCGCGCAGCAGATCGTCGTCGCCGCTCGCGCGCCAGTACAGGTAGACCGCGTACATCCAGTGCGGGGTCGTGTCGGCGTGGTAGTAGGCGTAGGGGTAGGTGTCGAACCAGTCGATGTGGGCGGCGGCCTGCGAAATCTCGTGGGTGATCTTGCCGTCGTCGCGCTGGTACTTCGCGAGGAAGCGCAGCTCCTCGGCGACGAGCTCCCACTGGCCGAGCGCGTCCATGGCCCAGGTGTTGATCATCGCGTCGCCGCCGAAGAACCAGCCGAAGCCGGGGCGCCCGCCGTTGCGCGACAGCCCCCAGCCGGCGACGAAGCCGCAGCCGAGGTCGGGGTTGCAGACGCGCTGCTCCTCCAGGTTGATCTTGGCCCACTCGAGAGCGAGGTCGAGGGAGGGATCGGGGGTGGTGACGGAGGCGGTCGACGCGAGGGCGTGGTCGGCCCAGGCGCGGGCGTCCCGGTAGAGCATCTCGGCGCCCGCGATCAGGCGCGCGTAGCGGGCGAAGACGGTGTCGCGCGGCACGGTCCCGGCCGCCACCGCGATCGGGATGAATTCGGCCCGTGCGCGCTCCGGATCCACCGGGATGACCATCGTGCGGGGCGCCTCGCCGAGCTGGTGTGCGGGGTGCTCGACCGAGTTCGACGCCCATGGCGAGCCCACCACCGCGTTGCGCTGCTGCAGGCTCTCGGACAGCACGAAGACGCGCCGCCCCCCGTCCCAATACGCGTACTGCCCGCCCAGCGACGCCGGCCACATGTAGTTCAGCACCGGGTGGAACTCGGCGATGATCTCCATCGGGTCCGGGCTGTCGACCTCCAGGAGGACGAGGATCCCCGACGCGGCGGTGTCCCGGGGCGCGAGGATGTGCTGGCGCACCTGGAAGGCGGCGTGGCTGTAGGTGATGGTGGTCAGCTCGGGGCGGACGTGGATCGTGCGCGCGACCACGTCGCCGGGGATCGGGGCGCCGTAGCGGGGCGTCGAAAAGGAGAGGCGGAACCCGGTGCCGACCTTGAGCGGATGCACCCACAGCTCGGCCTCGCCGGTCTCGACGCCGAGCCAGGCCGCGCGCGGGCCGGTGACGCCCAGGTACTCGCCCGGCCGTACGGGGCCGGTGAGCTCGATGGGCGACGGGTCGATCGCGAAGCGGGGGACGGAGAGCGCGGTGAGGTCGCCGGCGGGGGGGTCGGGGAGGCGCTGGGGGTGGGCGGGGAGGGGGAGGGCGAGGAGGAGGATGGGCGCGAGGATGGTGGCCGTGCCGAAGGGGGTGCGGGCGAGGATGGTGGCCGTGCGGTGGAAGGGCCGGGGGGCGGGGGTTGTCGCGGTCCGGGGTGCTCGGCGTTCAGTCGGCCGGATGCTCATCTGCGGGATCTCCCGGTTCGGAGATGGATGTCTGCGAAGGTGCCAGCGGTGGGAATCAACCTATTGCGGAGACGAGCACCTGCGCACGGCGCGGACCTCGAACCCCAGCGCTGCGGCGACCTCGGCCTGCCTCTGATCCGCCGTCACGAACGCGATCGCAGCGGGCTCGGGCGCGACGTACAGGGCCGTGGCGATGTGCCACAGGTCGGCGCCGTGAAGATGGCCGGTGCCAAGGGCGGTTTCCATTTCCATCGAGAGAGCGCGGTGCGTGAGCACCCAACTGATCCGCGCCAAAGTTCCAACCGGTCTGACTGGTGCGTCAAGCAATGGGAGAATCTGATATTATTATGATATAGAAAAGATATCGTACTCAAGGAGACTCTCCATGCCCGACCTGGCGGTCCGCGGACTGTCCGAGCAGCTGCACCGGGAACTCAAAGCGGCGGCGAGGCGCAACCACCGCAGCCTCAACGGCGAGATCCTGGCCCGGCTGACCGCGTCGGTACGCCCGGGACCGGTCGACCCGGAGGCGCTGCTGGAACGTATCCGGCGCCGTCACGCGGGGCTGGGTCCCGTCGACCTGGACGAGGCAACGCTGCGGGGACTGCGGGACAAGGGGCGCCGCGAAGAAAGGGAGCGGCGGCGAGAAGGCGGGCGGCCACCGCGAGCGCAAGGGCAATGGACGCCCGACGAATGAGCCCGGACGGCAGATGATCGTCGTCGACACGAACGTCATGGTGCGGCTCGTTGTGGGAGGGCGCGACGGTGCGGATGCTGCGCGACTCTTCCTTGGGAACCCCGAATGGGCGGCGCCCGCGCTCCTCATGAGCGAGTTGAG
Organism: Gemmatimonadota bacterium; assembly: GCA_022826005.1. Classification (GTDB taxonomy): domain Bacteria; phylum Gemmatimonadota; class Gemmatimonadetes; order Longimicrobiales; family Gaopeijiaceae; genus Bin94. Next base: position 6,934 of record JAJDVT010000024.1, read on the forward strand.
GAACGTGCTGGTGGGCTTCGTGCGCCGAGGTTCGATCACCTTGGAGCAGGCCGGGGCCATGTGCCGCGATGCGACCGCCGTGCTTGGCCCCCGGGTCGTGAGGGTGTCGGGTGACCACGTGCTGGATGCCGCGCTCGAGTGCGGTTTGAGCGCCTACGATGCGGAGTTCGTCGTGGCCGCGCGGGAGCTGGGGGTGCGGCTGGCCACGGAGGACAGGGCGGTCTTGAGGGGGGCAGAGGACGTGGCCGTGCGGACAGCCGGGTGCTGAGGGCTGCGACCCTATCGCTTGGGATCGCCAATCTGTAAGACGTCCACCGCCATGCAGGCTTCGCCAAGCCATGTCCTCCTCGATGCCGACCGGTCGGCACCTCCGGGGGCCGGCTCACGGTGTACACGGCTCGGCCCGGATGTTCCCGGTACTGGCGGGCGTCCGGCCAGCTCCATACCCCATCACCCGTCTTCACGGCCTCGATTCCGGCAGCGGGCCCGTCCATGTACAGGAGGCCGGCCCGTGCCAGTGGCCACGGTTCGCCGTCACCGGGTGAGCGAATCCTGGTGTCATCAATCTACGGAGGCCCCGCGGCACCTTGTCCGGGCGCCTGCCCCACCGGCAAGCTCCACCCTGAACTCCGCAACCCAACCCCTCGCCGCAACCAGCAACCCGGGAGGAATCCCAATGCGACACGCTTCTCCATTCTCGGAACGAATCGAACGTGTGGTCCTCGCCGTCATCGGCATCGATCTGTTCCTCCAGACAGCCGAGACCCAGGGCGCACTGGCTCACCTGGCCACCCTCTTCTTCTGGGCCGGCGTGGGCATCTGGTTCGTCTACACGGTGGAGTGGTGCGTCCGCATTCGCCGGGCGGAGGACTGGAGGAAGTACGCGTTCAGCTTCATCGGGATCGTGGACTTCCTGGCGATCCTGCCGCTGTGGGCGTTCACGGGATTCGACCTGCGGGTGCTGCGGGCCTTTCGCCTCTTCCGCCTCTTCGTCACGACGGCGAAGCTCGCCACGCGCACCAGCGCCGTGGCCAAGCTCGCTCGCGCGTTTCGGTTCGCCATGGATGAAGCCGGTGCGCTGTTCGTCGGCACCAGCATCATTGTGATCACGGCCGGGTTCGGCATGTACCACCTTGAGAACGGGGTTCAGCCGGAGGTCTTCAGCTCGGTGTACGACGGGCTGTGGTGGGCGGTGGTCACCCTCACGACGGTGGGATATGGCGACATTCAGCCCGTGACGGCGGGTGGACGGATTCTGGCCACCGTGGCCATGTTCGCCGGCATCGGAGTCATCGGATCCGCATGCGGAATCATGGCGGATGCGCTGCGGGAGGCAGCTGCTGCCGAGAAGGCAGGGTAACCGAAGGGCAGCCGCTCCCGGTGCGGCCGCTACCCCGGAAGCTGGTCCCGCCGTTGCCGCTCCTCCTCCAGCTTGTACTCCAGGAGCTCCACCTTGTCCTGCAGATCTTCCAGCTGCTCGGCGTCCCTGGGACCGCGGAGCAGCCGTCTGCCCACGAACCGGAAGACGACGATCCCGAACCCGAGAGAGAGCAGCAGCAGGATGAGTTCCATGGGTCCAAGGTTGAGCGGCATGATCCTGTCCCTGGCAAGTGTGTCAATTGACGATCGGCCTGTCCCAGAGGTAGCATGGCCACGGGTTCGCCGCAATCCGCGCCTCGCGGAAGCGCGCCCCGGGACAGGTCCCATACAGGATGGGTCCCGAGCAGACAAGTCCCCGGCAGAAAGGTCCGTCCGAGATGTCCATGCGTTCCGCGCCGTCCGTGCCCTACCCGGTTCCCCTCGTTGCCGTCGTGCTCGTTGCGGCCGCCCCGCTCGGCGTCGCCGTCCCGCGCGCGCAAGCCGCCCAGGAGGAGCCGCCCTCGACGCCGCCCCCGGGCTGGGAGGCGACGGCGATCGACTATTCCAACGTCCCGTATCCGCATCCCGTCAGCTACCTCAACGTGCGGCTGATGGGGCAGGACCACCGCATGGCCTACATGGACGTGGCGCCGGTGGGGGAGGCTAACGGCCGGACGGCGGTCCTCTTCCACGGGATGAACTTCTTCGCGGCGGCGTTCGCGCCGACGATTCAAGCTCTCACCGGGGCCGGCTTTCGGGTGATCGCGGTAGACCGCCTGGGGTATGGCCGGTCGTCCAAGCCGCTGATCCACTACAACCTGCACATCCCGGCGCGCAACACGAAGGCGCTCCTGGACGAGCTGGGCATCGAGCGGGTGGCCGTGGTGGGTCACTCGATGGGCGGTATGGTCGCGACACGATTCACTTCGACCTACCCGGAGGTGGTCACGCATGTGGCGATGGTCAACCAGATCGGCCTGAGTGATACGCGGCCGGGACGGCCCTGGTCAGACCCGGAGGACGCTTACCGGTCCGTGCTCGAGCGAACCAGCTACCGGTCGGTTCTCGCGGGACACCGGCGCTACTATCCCAACGGTTGGCGGGACGAATACATGCCCTGGGTGATGTACCAGTACGGCCTCACGCTGGGCGGCGACTGGCCCCGCATGGCCCGGGTGCGCGCGTCCCAGCAGCGGATCCTGTTCGAGGACCCGGTCGTGCACGAATGGCAGAACATCGAGGTCAAGGCCCTGGTGATCGGCGGCGCGGACGACCCGTTGACGCGCGACTACGCGGGCCGGGCACGCAACGTGGCCGAGACGTTGCGCAACGCGGCACTGGTCCTCTTTCCGGGGGCCGGCCACAACCCCCACTTCGAGATCCCCGAGCGCTATCACGCGGAGCTGATCCGCTTTCTGCGGTCGGATCCGGAAGAGCCGGCGGATCAGAGTTGGCGGTAGGGGCGGCCGAAAGCGATCGTGGCTGACTCGGTCCCGCTACCCGCCTTCCCGGGTCAGCCGCAGTATCTGCGGATGCTCGACATCCATCTCGTCTGACCGGACCCCGAGGATTTCGTCGCTTCCGATGTTCAGGATTCTGAACCCCGGGGCCAGTTCAACATCTCCGAGCCACTCGCCGCTGGCGGCGAACACCAGCCAGGCTTCGGGACGGCGGGTGGCATCGGGGCGGCCTGTTTCATCCGAGCGGACGCTCTCGTCCGGGAAACCGATGCCACTTCGGAGGGCGCTGGCATCCGGGAGGGCGCTGGAACCGGGCTCACCACTCTCGCCGATGCCTTCCCTCTCGCTCTCGGCGACGAAGTGCCGCAGCCACACGGCCCCTGTAGGGTCCACGATCATCCGGTCATAGGCCGGGCGGGTTGTGGGTGACGGCATGTCTTCGATGGCCTGGCGCAGCGGCGGCGGGAGGGTCATGCCCAGGGGCAGGGGGACGTTGAGGCGGGCCTCCCTTTCGGCCTCGACCTGGGCTTCGGTGAGGTCCAGCGGGTAGCCGGGGATCCTAAGAATCCGGATGGTGTCGCCGACGGCGGACAGCACTTCGACCTGCATGAAGTCGGCGCTGCCGGTGAAGAGGTGGCCGCCGTGCGTGTCGACCACCGATCGCTTCGGGAAGAGAGGCCTGCCGCTGAGGGCTTCGGCGACGTACTCCTCGGCGCCGGCGATCTGGCCGATGCTGTCGCCGAGCGTGCCCTGCAGGTCGTAGAGAAGCAGCGCCTCCGGGTCGCGGATCTGGCCATGGGTCTCCGACCAGGTGAGCAGGGTGGGGACTACCAGGGTGCCGCCGCCCAGGAAGTGCACCGCGTGGCTGAAGTGGCGCATGCGCAGCACCCGGACGAGCCGCGGACCGGGAGCGAAGAGCGCGACGGTCTCGTCGAAGTCGAGTGCGAGGACCGTGTCGCCGGCCATTTCAATCTGCTGGAGGTTGTCGAATTCGCCGGGGCCCTCGCCGTGCCCGCCAACTTCGCCGATGAGGCGCCCGCCGGGCGAGAACCAGCGGATCTCCTGCGAGCCCCTGTTGGCGACGACGATCGTGCCGTCGGAGAGCCGTGCCATCCCGTCGACACCGTGGAAGAGGTGTTCGGGGACGTCGCCGGACCGGGCGAGGTCGAGGAGCGGTTCCGGGTGGATCCGCCAGCGCGCCGAATCGCCCCAGGCCGGGCGGAATGACTCCACGATCGCGATGCCTGCGCTGTCGCGCCGGATGGTGGGGGGTGAGGGGTGGTCGGGGGCGGTGCAGGCGGGGAGGAGGGGGAGGAGTGCGAGGGAGACGGCCGCCGCCAGTCCCGGCTTCACGATTACGTTGCCAGGGCCGGCGTTCGGTCCAGCATTGCCGGGGCGCGGAAACGCGATCTTCACCGCCCCCCGACCGCAAAGCGGCGGACCGTGTTCGCCACGGCGCCGCCCGGGCCGCTCACTTCGATCTTCAGGTCGTAGTTCCCGTCCTCGAGCGCCTCGACATCCAGGGACAGGGCCATCGGGTGGGTGGGCCCCGACGCCGGCTCGGTCCACGCGACCCTCGGGGCACGCGTGTCCGAGCGGCCGCCGAGAGACCGGAGGACGCGGGTCAGCATTCCCTCCCCCTCGCGTTCAAGAGCCAGCGAGACCCGCATTGTCTGCCCTTCCTCCAGCCCGTAGACCTCGAAGTACGCGATCATTTCGTTCGTGGAGCCTATCCGTGTCTGCGGGAGCATCGCGTCCACCGCCTCCTGGCGGCTCTCCGGCAGCTCGCGGAGCAGGGGATCGACCAGGAGCGGGTCGGACAGCACCAGGCCTCCCGGCGCCAGTGGCGTCACCCCCTGCCGCATGCGGGCAACGGCGCGGCGGCGGCCGTATGCCTCGATCGCAACCAGAAGGGGCACGCTCGGGACCCCGGCGGCGAAGGACGGGCTCAGATCCGCGGTGGGCACTCCGAGGTTGGCGAAAAACCCGTTGGGGCCTCCGCTGGCGACAAACCGGGTCGCGGGCGAACCGAAGGGAACCGCGTCCAGATCGGCGGAGACCGCCAGCACCAGCGAATCCCCGTCCAGGAGCCGCGCGACCTGGCCGGGCACCTCGAAAACGGTACCGTATTGGGTGGGCGTGAACCCCTCGTCCCACCTGGATGCTTCAAGTTCGTAGCGGAGGGCCTCGATTCCGTCTCCCACCAGGGATGCGGGAGTAAAGCGGTAGCGCGCCCCTCCTTCGCTCTTCCAGGTCTCAAGCTCTCTTCCGCGCGGCCTCCAGGAATCCGGGTGCCCCCTGCGGGTCACGTCGATGTGGTATTGGGGCGGGACGCGGCGGTTGTAGACCGTCCGCCACAGGCGCTCGTGCAGCAGGAGTTCGAACCTCCGGGTCAGATGCTCGGTCCGGCGATCGTTCCCGGGCCTCGAGAGCAGGGGGTCCGACAGCCACCAGAACCGCTCCTCGTATGCCGTCCGCTCCGGGCCGGGACAGGGCAGCCGCCGGTAGGAAGCCGCGTCGCTCCCGTCCAGGAGTTCCCGGATGTCGGTCAGCCGGCAGGCCAGCTCGGGGTCCGCGCCCTCCAGCGCCGAACGGTAGCGGACGCCGGCCGCGGCCGAGCGCCCCGCCCGGTGGAGCGCAAGACCCATCACGAGGTCGCACCACCAGGCAGCCGCCCGGCACCGGCGCGCCTGGTCGACCGCGTGCAGTGTGCGTCCGACTCGCGCGAGCCCGTAGACCGCGTGGGCGATCACATGCGGATCGTCCGGCCGGTCGTCCACCGCCCCGATCAGCTCCATCACGAACTGAAGCCGGACCGCGGGAGTGCGGCAGTCGAAGACGCGCAGGCAGTACCAGTCCTCGTGGTCGCCGCCGAAACAGTTGTCGCCCCTGGCGGCCAGGCAGTCGCTGCTGCGGGTGTCGGAACTCAGGCCGCGGTGGTAGTGGTTCCGCAGGACGTTGCGGATGTTGCCCCGCAACTCCTCCTGCCACGCGACTTCCTGGGCACCGGCTGGCCTGGTCGGGATCGGCGCCATGAATGGCGGCGTGGTTGTCGTGGGGACGAAGAACTGCGGCGCGGTTGCGGCGAGCGCAAGAAACAATTGCCTTCGTACCCGTGTCATCGGCGTCCCACCTTGAAGCGGCGCGTGGCCGTGGCCACCGAGCCGTCCGGCCCCGTCACCTCGATATTGAGGTCGTAGTTTGCGTCACGCAGCGCCTTCACGTCCACCATCAGGGACATCGGGTGGACCGGGCCGCCGGCCTCTTCCGTCCAGGAAACGGTTGGCACCGCAGGTCCCGACCGACCGCTCAGGAAGCGCAGAACGCGGGTCCCCATGCCGGCGCCCTCCCGTGCGACGCCGACCGAGATCTGCAACGGCTCCCCCTCTTCCAGCCCGTAGACCTCCCAGTAGGCGATGAGCTCGTTCATCGACCCAACCCATGGCTGTGGCAGCATCGAATCGATCGCCTCCTGGCGGGTTGTGGGCAGATCCCCGATCAGCGGACTTACCAGAAGCGGATCCGAGAGCATGAGCGCTCCCGGCTCCAGCGGCATCACCCCCTGCCGCATCCTGGCCACGGGGCCGTCCGGGTCCATTGCTTCGACCGCGACGACCATGGGCACGGCCTGGACCGTCGCGTTGAACGACGGCCCCTGATCCATCCCTGTTGTCCCCAGACGCACGAAGGGGCCGGCCGGCCCCCCGCTGGCCACGAACCTGCTCTCCCGCGAGTAGACCGGAGAGGCGTCAAGGTCGGCGGAGACCGCCAGGACCAGCGAATCCCCGTCCAGGAACCGGGCGATCTGGCCGGGAACCTCGAAAACCGGGCCGTATGCGACAGGGGTGTAGCCCTCGTCCCACCGGGTCGCCGCAAGGTTGTAGCGCAGGGCCTGGATCCCGTCCCCGACAAGGGAAGCGGGGGAGAAGCGGTAGCGGGACGCCTGCTCGGATCTCCAGGTATCGACGATTCTCCCGGCCGGCTCCCATGAGTCGGGCGGTCCCCGGCGGGTCACCACGTTCATGTAGACGAGATTGTCCGCGATGCCGGCGGCGTTCAGCAGGTAGCCGGGGCGGGTCACCTCCCACAGGCGCTCGTGAAGCAGCAGCTCGAACCGCCTGGCTATGTGCTCGGTCCAGCGGTCGTTGCCGGGTATCGCCATCAGGGGATCGGTGAGCCACCAGAAGCGCTCTTCGAACTCCAGGCGCTGCGGGTCGTGGCAGGGGAGATCCGCATAGGTCGAGCCGTCCCGTCCGTCGAGGAGGTACTCGATGTCCCTAAGCCGGCACTCCAGTTCCGGGTCCGCGCCGAGCAATCCATTACGCACATGGCCTTCCGCTTCCACCGGTCGCCCGGCCCGGTGGTAGGCCATGCCGAGGACCAGGTCGCACCACCAGCGCGCCGCCTCGCACCCCCGGGCGACTTCGAGTGCGCGGCCGACCACCCCGACTCTCGCCAGTCCGTAGACCGCCTGGGCCACCGTGTAGGGATCCGTGGGACGGCGCCGCGCGGCCCATTCCAGTTGGTCCATGAACTGGTACATAGCCGCTTCCGTGCGGCACGGCGAGATGTTAAGGCATCTATAGTCCTCGTGATCGCCTCCGAAACAGATGTCTCCCTTTCTGGCGAGGCAGTGGAGGCTGCGCTCGGTATTCAATGCGCGCCAATAGTGGTTCTGGACGACGAACCGGATCGGGTTCCGCATCGGGCCCTGCCACTCGACTTCCTGTGCGTCGGCGGGGGCGGTCGCGCCGGGGGCCAGGAAGGTCGTCGCGAGCGCGGCGGTGGCGAAGAACAGCAGCGCGGCCGGGCCGAGCGCAGGGACCGGAGTCCCCCGTCCCCGCCTCATCGGCGTCCAACCTTGAAGCGACGCGTGGCCGTGGCCACCGAGCCGTCCGGGCCGGTCACCTCGATGCTGAAGTCGTAGTCCCCGTCGCGCAGTGCGTCCAAGTCCACCATCAGGGACATCGGGTGGACCGGCCCGCCCGCTTCTTCCGTCCAGGAGACGACCGGCGCCGGCGGTTCCGACCTCCCGCTCAGCGTGCGGAGAACGCGCGTGACCATCCCGGCGCCCTCCCGCGCCAGCGCGACCGAGATCTGCATCGGCTGCCCGTCCTGCAACCCGTAGACCTCCCAGTAGGCGACCATTTCGTTTGCTGAGCCGATCCACGGCTGCGGAAGCATCGCGTCCACCGCCTCCTGCCGGGTCGTGGGCAGCTCGGGAATCAGGCGGTTCACGAGGAGGGGGTCGGAGAGCACCAAAGCTCCCGGCTCCAGCGGCATCACCCCCTCGCGCATCCGCCCCACGGGCCCCTCCGGGTCGAACGCTTCGATGGCGACCACCATCGGCACCGCTTCGACGGATGCCGTGACGGACGGGCCCGGATCCCGTGCCGGCAGTCCGAAGCCGACGAAGGGGCCGGTGGGCCCGCCACTGGCCACGAACCGGCTTTCACGGGAATAGATCGGGGCGGCGTCGAGGTCGGCGGAGACCGCAAGGACCAGTGAATCCCCGTCCAGGAAGCGGGCGATCTGGCCGGGAACCTCGAAGACCGGCCCGTACTCGACGGGGGTGTATCCTTCGTCCCACCGTGTCGCTTCCAGCTCGTAGTGGAGCGCCTGGATCCCGTCTCCCACGAGGGATGCGGGGGAAAAGCGGTAGCGGGACGCCTCCAGGCTCCTGAACCTTCCAATGTTGTCCTGCGAGTCGGGAGCCCCGCGGCGGGTCACCACGTTCATGTAGACGAGATTGTGGCCGAGGCCACCGGCACTGAGCAGGTAGTTGGGCCGAATGACCTCCCAGAGGCGCTCGTGTAGCAACAGCTCGAACCGGCGGGTGACGTGTTCGGTCCAGCGGTCGTTGCCGGGCCTGGTGAGAAGGGGATCGGAGAGCCACCAGAAACGCTCTTCGAATTCACCGCGCTCACGGCTGGGGCAGGGCAGGACCGAATAGGTGGCTCCGTCCCTCCCGTCCAGGAGGTACTCGATGTCGGTCAGTCTGCAGGCGAGTTCCTGGTCGGCGCCGAGCAGCCCCATCTGCAGGTTACCCTCCGCGTCGACCGAGCGCTCCGCCCGCTGATAGGCCATGCCGAGGACCAAGTCGCACCACCAGCGCACCGCCTCACACCCTTGCGCGACTTCCAGCGCGCGGTCGGTGTACCGGAGCCTCGCCAGTCCGTAGACTGCCTGCGCGATCGTGTGCGGGTCGTCGGGCCGGCGCCTCGCGGCCCGCTCGAGTTCATCCATGAACTGGAACATCGCCGCTTCCGTGCGGCACGGCGCGATGCTCATGCAGCGGTAGTCCTCGTGGTCACCTCCGAAACAGATGTCGCCCTTTCTCCCCAGGCAGTCGATACCCCCGGAACTGTTGATCAGGGCACGCCCGTAGTGGTTCTGCACGACGGCGCGGATCGGGTTCCGCATCTGTTCCTGCCACTCGACTTCCTGCCCGTCGGCGGGGGTGGCGGCGCCAGGGGCGAAAGGGACACCCGCGCCCAGCACCATCAACAGCGGGAGCCGCCTCATCGTTCGCCCACTCGAAAGGCGCGGGTTGTGCCGGCCGTGCTGCCATCCGGCCCCGCTACTTCGATCGTCAGCTCGTAGCTGCCCTCGTCCAGTGCCCCGATGTCCAGCGTGAGCGACATCGCATGGGTTGATCCCGACGCCTCCTCGGTCCACATGACCACGGGGGCCGGCGCGTCCGAACGCCCGGCCAGCGTGCGGAGCACACGCGTGACCACGCCGGCGCCCTCCCGTGCCATCGCGACCGAGACCTGCATCGGTTGTCCTTCCTGGAGTCCGTATACCTCCCAGTAGGCGATCACCTGGTTCGCGGACGCGATCCACGGCTGTGGAAGCATCGAATCCACCGCCTCCTGGCGGGTGGCGGGCAGCTCGGTGACCCGGGGATCGACCAGCAGCGGATCGGAGAGCATGACCGGCCCCGCCTCCAGCGGCAGCACACCCTCGCGCAGCCGGGAAACGCCATCGTATCCATCGAAGGCCTCGATCGCGACGACCAGCGGCGCGGCCTCGAAGCTTGTCGTGAAGACGGGGGTCAGGTCGCCTCCCGGCAGCCCCAGTCCGGTGAAGTTGCCGGCCGGCCCGCTGCCGGCGACGAAGCGGATCTGCAACGGATTGATGGGCGCGGCCCTCAGATCGGCGGAGACCGCCAGGACCAGCGAATCCCCGTCCATGAAGCGGGCGACCTGCCCGGGAACGGCGTAGAAGGCGTCGTAATCGGTCGGCGTGTAGCCTTCATCCCAACGTTCGGCTTCGAGCTCGTAGCGCAGCGCCTGCACCCCGTCCCCGATCAGCGACGCGGGGGTGAAGCGGTATCGTGCCGCCTTGTCGCTCCTCCAGCGTCCGGTATGGTCGAAGGAGTCGGGGAATCCCCGCCGGGTGACCTCATCCACGTAGCGCAGGATGCTGTCAAGGGCTCCGGGCTCGAACCAGCGGCCGGGTTCGACCGCGTCCCGAAGCCGCTCGTGCAGCAGCAGCTCGAAACGCCGGGTCAGGTGCGCGCTCCAGCGATCGTTGCCCGGCGCCGTCAGCAGGGGATCGGACAGCCACCAGAAGCGATCCTCGAATTCCGTCCGGTCGGGGCCGGGGCAGGGCAGGCGCTCGTACGTTTCCTCGTCTCGCCCGTCCAGCAGGTAGGTGATGTCGGTCAGCCTGCATGCAAGCTCCGGGTCGGCCCCCGGCAATCCGATCCGGAAGTGGCCCTCCGCGTCGAGCGGCTGCTCCGCGCGGTGGTAGGCCATGCCGAGAACCAGGTCGCACCACCAGCCGGCCGCCTCGCACACCCGGGCGACCTCCAGCGCCCGGTCCGGATCACCGAGCCTCGCCAGGCCGTACACCGCCTGGGCGACAGCAAAGGGATCGCGTGGGCGGCGCCTTGCAGCCCGTTCCAGCTCGTCCATGAACTGGTACATCTGGGCGGGGTTGCGGCAGGGGACCGCGCGCAGGCAATCCTCGTCCTCGTAGTCGCCGCCGAAGCAGATGTCGCCCTTGTCCGCCAGGCAGTAGACGCTCACCGTGGTCTCGGTGCTGAAATCCCGGTTGTAGTGGAAGTCGAGGATGGCGCGGATCGGGTTACGCAGATCTCGCTTCCAGTCGACCTCCTGGGCGGTGCCGGCGGACGGACCGGGAGCGCACAGAACCAACGCGAATAGCGGTGCCGTGAAAAGGCCGCGTCGGACGTGCCCGGCAAGCCTCATCGCCGTCTCACGCTGAAACGACGGACGGCCGCAGCCACCGACCCATCCGGCCCCGCCACCGCGATCTTCAGGTCGTAGTTCCCGTCCGTCAGTTCGGCTACGCCCAGGGCGAGGGCCATCCCGTGTACCGGTCCCGACGCCGTTTCCGTCCAGGATACAACCGGCGCCGAGGGGACCTGCCTGCCCCTCAGCGAGCGAACCATGCGTGTGAGCACACCCGCCTTCTCCCGTTCCAGCGCGACCGAGATCTCCATCGTCGCCCCGGCCTCCAGTCCGTAGACCTCCCAGTATGCGGCCATCTCGCTCTCGGACCCGATCCGGAGCCGCGGCAGCATTCCATCCAGTGCTTCCTGCCGGGTTTCCGGCAGCGCCGCGATCCCGGGATCGAGGAGAAGCGGGTCGGAGACGACCAGATCGTCGCTCGCAAGCGGCGTCACTTTCTGCCCAAAGATCCGGGTACCGTCACCGCGCTCGTTTCTGTCTACATGGATGGCCACGAACTCCGGCGCCGCCGCGAACCTTTCCGAGACTACTGGCCGCGGCTCCCGATAATGGAAAAAGCGGGCAAAGACCGTACCGCTACCGCTCCTCCCGAGGAACGCCAACAAACTGGCTTCCACGACGACAAAGGGAGCCTTGTCGAGATCCACCGCGACCGCGAGCAACAGCGAATCCCCATCCAGGAAGCGCGCAACCTGCCCGGGCACGGGCCGGTATTGGGCGTCCAGAGGTGCGCCGGGCGATGGCAGGGCGCCGAGGGCAACCCCGAGCAGAGGCGCCAGCAGCGCCGGGGCGACAGGACGACTGGTCATGGGTCAAGTCTAGAGAACCCGCGCGAAGTGGTGCAACCGGGCCGCGGCCGTGCCGGAAGCCCGCAAGACCGGCCTGCGCACGCTTTGCCGGCGGCATGACCCCCCTCGCGCCTACCGGATCCCCTCCAGCTGGATTCCGCGCACGAAATACCGCTGGGTGAAGAGGAAGAGGATCGCGATCGGCAGCACCGCCACGACGCCGGCTGCCATCTGGTACGGCCAGTTGATCTCGTAGGTGGAGTGGAAGGCGGCGATTCCGACTTCGACGACCCGCATCTCCATCGAGCGGGTGACCAGAAGTGGCCAGAGGAAGTTCTTCCAGGCGTCGATGAAGGCGAACAGCGCGAGGGTGGCCACGGCGGGCTTCGCCAGCGGCAGGCCGACGCTCCAGAAGATTCGCCAGGGGCCCGCGCCATCCACCCGCGCGGCGTCCTCCAACTCGCGGGGAAGCGTGCGGAAGTACTGCCGCATGAGGAAGATGCCCCACACGGAGACGAGTTCGGTGGAGATGAGCCCCTGGTAGCTGTCGATCCAGCCCAGCGCGTCGATCATCAGGAAGCGGGGGATGAGGACGATGACGGCCGGCACCATCATGGTGGCCAGGAACAGCATGAAGACGCGGTCCCGGCCGGGGAAGTCGAAGCGGGCGAAGGCGTAGCCGGCGGTGGTGGCGGTCGCGACCTGGCCGGCGACCACCGCGGCCGCGAAGATCAGCGAGTTGACGAAATAGCGCGCGAACGGCTGGGCGGTGAGGGCGTCCGGGTAGTTCGACCAGAGCGGTGTCTGCGGGAGCAGGCGGCCGGAGGAGAAGACCTCGAGCTGGCTCATCAGGCTGGTGGCGGCCATCCAGAGGAAGGGCGCGGCCATGGCCAGACAGGCCGCGGCAAGGAGGAGGACGCGGCCGTTGGCGGCCAGGCGGCTGGCGGCGCGCGAGCCGGGGCCCCGGGGTGGTCCAGCGGTCGAACGGCCCCAATCCCCCACGGCTGGAGCCGACCGCCTGGTCGCGCCCTTCCCGGAATCACGCATGCGCCCGCCTCCCCTCCAGGAAGCGGAAGTGGAGCCAGGTGGCGGCGAATACGACCGCGAAGAGGATCCAGCTCATCGCGGCGGCGTTTCCGAAGCGCAGAAACTCCCACGCTTCGCGGTAGATGTGGTAGACGGCCACATCGGTCGCGCCCAGCGGTCCGCCCTCGGTCATGACGTAGACGAGACCGAAAACCTGGAAGGACCCGATCACCGAGGTGACCAGGACGAAGAAGAGGGTGTGGCGGAGGCCGGGCAGGGTGATGTGACGGAAGCGCTGCAGCGGTCCGGCGCCGTCCACCCGGGCCGCGTCGTACCAGTCGCGCGGGATCGCCGCCAGCCCCGCCTGGAAGACGACCATCTGGTAGCCGACGACCATCCACACGCTGATCGCCATCAGGCTGGCGAGCGCGGTGTCCGGCGAAGTCAGCCACGGCACGGAATCCAGCCCCACGCCTTCGAGCGCGCGGTTCACCAGGCCGTAGCCGTCGTTCAGCAGCCACTTCCAGACCACCGCGATGGCGACCACGCTGGTGATGCCCGGCAGGAACAGCGCGAGGCGGACCCAGCGCACGGCGCGTCTGGATCCGCGGGTGAGGAGCGCCAGGGCGAGCGCGAGCGCCATCGCGAACGGGACGTGCAGGGTGAAGACCACGGTGTTGCGGATCGCCGACCACCAGGAGCCGTCGGCGAGGAGGCCGCGGTAGTTGGCCAGCCCGGTGAAGGGGTGCGCGGGGTCGACGAGGTGCCACTCGTGCAGCGAGATCCAGAGCGAGAAGAGCAGGGGCCCGAAGGTGAAGAGGAGGAGGAGGGCCGTGGCCGGCGCGAGGAACCCCCAGGCGGCGAGGGTCCTGCGCAGCGCGCGGGGCCGGGTGGAGAGGGGAAGGAGGAAGAGGACGAGGGAGACGAGCAGCGCCGAGCCGAGCGCGGAGGCGGCGAGGGGGATGGTGGGGGAGGCGGTTTCCTCGTAGCCGAGGAAGACGAGGTGGAGGGTGTCGGGGGTGGGGGGCGGGGGGGGAGGGGCGACTGCGGTGTCGGGGCGAGCCGCGTCCGCCGTGACGGCCCGAGGTGCGAGCCGCGTGCTGCCGCCGTGGTAGGTGGCGCCGCCCGCCGCGATGGTGTAGGCGGGGGCGGAGCGGAGGCCGGGGGTGGCCGCTATGGCTGCGCCGACCTCGCGGGGCATCGTCCAGAGCTGTTCGGGGGTGTCGAGCGCGGTGGTTGTGGCCCAGGGAAGGCCGGTGACGCGGGCGGCGCGGTCTGGATCGGCGCCGGCCGCCAGCGCGATCTCGGCCGCGCGGAGGCCGCGGGCGAGGTGGGCGCCGCTGAGGTCTTCCAGTTCGTGGTGGGCCCACTGCCGGGCGGTGGCTGCTACCAGTGAGAGGAGGGCGGCCGAGAGGAGGGCGACGGTGGCCGGGTAGCGGGCGGGCGGGGGGGAGGGGCGCCGCGCGAGGGCCCAGGCGGAGATGAGCAGCAGACCCAGCAGGGCGAGGATGGTGGGGGTCCACGGCCAGCCCCGGCCCCGGTTGTCGGGTGTGACCGAGATCCAGGCCGATGGTTCAAGCGAGCCGGCTTCGTAGGCGTACGCGCCCGGACCCGACTCGCTCGCCGGGGAAATCCGACCTTCGGGCGCCGCCGGGTCCCCCCGCACGGCCAGGATCTCCACGCGCCCATCAAGGAGACGCGCAACATCCGCGTCCGAAACCTCTTGTACCTCATACAGCGAAGCCGCCACGCGCGCATCGTTTTCCGTTGCGCGCTCCCCCGCCCCCCCCACCGCCCCCACGGCCACCATCATGATCAGCCCGGCTCCGCCGGCAAATGCGGCGGCGGCCCACCCCCTCACGCCCGGCGCCCCCCTCACGCGGCCCGCCCCCTCACGGCCCGCCCCCCTCACGGCCCGCCCTCCCACCCCGCCCGGCCCTCCTCGCGCGGCCCGGCGCCTCCGGCCCCCGCCACCCCCTTCGCCCCTCACCGCCGCAGCACCTCGTCAACGCGGCGCGCCACATCCCCCGCGCTCGCCTCCAGCGCCTCCCCGTTCAGCAGCCGCCGGTCCATGATCTCCACCGCCAGGGCCTCGACCAGGGAGAAGTCGCGCACGTAGGCGCCCCACGTTACGCGGGCCCCATCAACCAGCGCGATGAACGCATCCTCCACCCCCGTGGTGTCCGCGGCCGCGATCTCGGCCGCGACATCGGCGCGCGAAGGGATGGCCAGCCCGGACCCCGCCCGGATGCGCTGCGCTTCCGGCGACGCGAGAAAGCCGGCCAGGTCGATCGCCCGGCGCAGATTCGCGGCGTTGGGCGGAACGGCCCACCCCGACGCGTAGATCACGCTTGTCGCCCGCCCCTGCGACGGGTCATGCGGAATCGGCAGGATCTCCAGCTCCAGCGCACCCGACTGCACCAGATCGCGGAAGACGGGCAGCGTCCAGTGTCCCGAAAGGAGGAATGCCTGCCCGCCCGATGCGAACCGCGCCTCGCGCGCCGGGTCTCCCCGCTGCACGAACTGCGCGCCGGGTGTGAGACCCTCCTCGGCCAGCCCCGTCAGGAAGTCGTACGCCGCAAGTGCCTCGGGCCCATCCATGAAACCGCTGGCGCTCGCGCCGTCCGGCCCCAGAATGTCGCCCCCGGCGGACCACACGAACGGCACCCACTGGTAGAGGTTGCGCGGGAAGTCGAAGCCGAAGACATCCAGGCGGCCGTCGCCGTCGGTGTGCCGGGTCACCGCGCGGGCTGCGCGCCGGAAGTCGGCCCAGGTCCAGCCGTTTGGCCGGGCGGCCCCGAAGGCGGCCGGGTCAGCGCCGGCGTCCGCATTCCCGCCTGCACTCCCGTCCGCGTCCTGCACGCTCGCGCGCTCCGCGAGACGGCCCGCCTCCACTCCCGCACCGGCGCCCGGGTTCGCAAACCGTCCCGCGCCCGCATCCGCGAGCCGGCCCACCCCCGCGCCCTCCAGCACCCCCCGGTTCGCGTAGATGACCATTGGCGTGAAGTCCTTGGGCAGCGCGAAGATCGCCCCCCCGCGCGTGAAGCCTTCCAGCACCTGCGGGAAGACGCTGTCCGCGCGAAAGCCCAGCGCCTCCTGGTAGGGCGCGAAGTCCACCGCCAGCCCCCGGTCCACGAAGGTGGGGATGTCGGGCGAGTCCAGCAGGTAGACATCGGGGGGGTGGCCCGCCGCGATCGAGGTGAGGAGACGTTCCTCGTACCCGTTCGGGGCCGATTCGAGGACCACTCTTGTCCCGGGCCGCAGCGCCTCGTAGCGCGCCGCCACCTGCTGCTCGATCTGGAGTTCGTACCCGCCCGCCCACAGCGCAACGCGCAGGGTGGCGGTGCCGGGTGGGGCGGGGGAGCAGGCGGTGGCCAGCGAGCAGGCGATGGCCATGCCGTGAGCGGCCGCGACCGAGATACGGCCCGGCAGCGCACCGGAGCGAGCGGAGGCGGTCCGGACGCCGGCCGGACCGATGCCGGCTTTCAGGCGGTCGCCGAGCCTCGTCACGATACCGCCCCGCCCGGCCCGGGCGCCGCCCCCACCCGGCTGCCATCCGGTCCAAAGAGGTGCGTCCTCTCCCAGGCGACCGACACGCCCACCCGGTCTCCTGCGGCGACCTGCAACGCCGGCGGCACGCGCGCCACCCAGCCCGCCTCGCCCGGCCCGTCCAGGTGTACGCGCTGCTCGCTCCCCAGCGCCTCCACGCGCAGCACGGTGGCCTCGAAGTCGCTCCGCCCGCGTGCGCGCGCCAAACGTCCCCGCCGCCCGGCGCCTCCGTCCCGCGTGCCCGCTGCACCGTCCCGCGCCCCCGCTGCAACGTCCCGCGTCCCATCCGCGCCCCCGGCTACACCCCCCAGCGCGAGGTCCTCCGGCCGCACGCCGAGCGTCGCCGCGCCGAACTCCCGGTCCTCCGCGAATTGGAACGGCCCGCCCGCGAGGCGTCCCTCGCGGTCGCGCGCAAGTTCCAGCCGGTTGATCGGGGGCGATCCCACGAAGCCCGCGACGAAGAGGTTGCCTGGCAGGCGGTAGATCTCGTCCGGTGTCCCGACCTGCTGGAGCCGGCCCCGGTCCATCACCGCGACGCGCTGGCCGAGCGAGAGCGCCTCGACCTGGTCGTGCGTGACGAAGATCATGGTCGTGCCGAGGCGCTGGTGCAGCGCCGCGATCTCGTCGCGCGTCCGCAGCCGCAGTCCCGCGTCCAGGTTCGACAGCGGCTCGTCGAAGAGGAAGACCCCGGGATCGCGTGCCATCGCCCGTCCCAGCGCCACCCGCTGCTGCTGGCCGCCCGAAAGCTGGCCAGGGCGGCGCGACAACAGCTCCTCCAGCCCCAGCAAGTCCGCGGTACGCCCCACGCGCTCAGCGATCTCCTCCCGGCCCGCGCCCCGCACCCGTAGACCGAAGCCCAGGTTCTGCGCGACGGTCATGTGCGGGTAGAGGGCGTAGCTCTGGAAGACCATCGCCACGTCGCGGTCCCCCGGCGCGACCTCATCGACGCACCGCCCCCCGATCCACACCTCCCCCGCAGTCGGCTCCTCGAGCCCCGCGATCAGGCGCAGCATCGTGCTCTTCCCGCACCCGGACGGCCCCACCAGCACCATGAGCTCGCCCGCGCGGACCTCAAGGTCGACCGCGTCCACGGCGGTCACGTCCCCGAAGCGCTTCTCGACGCCCCGCAGGACGACGCCTTGCGCCGCGCGGCTCACAAAGCCTGCCTCCCGGCGTCCCCACCGCACGAAGCGGGCCGCGCCAAAGCGGCGGAATCCGCCACCCACCCGCTCACGACCCCGCCTCCCCCCAACCCACCCGTACCCCGCGCTCCCGCGTCCCGCTGAACCTTTTCCCGTCCACCATCAAGCCCACCCGGTCCCCGTCCAATTCCACCGACACCAACCGCCGGCGCGCCGTCACCGGTCCCAGCGAGACACGCTCGAGCCCATGCGGCAACGGCCGCACTTCGACCCCATCTCCATCGACATGCAGCCCGGCGATCCCCCGCGCCAGCAAGTCGAGGACCCACGAGTGCTGATAGTCGTCGATTCCGCGAAAATGACACGCCCGCCCGGTGAACGGGTTGTAGTGCTCGAAGCAGTTCGGCCGGTCCACGTCGCCGCCCGTGAACATCATCCGCACGAAACGGGTGAGCATGTCCGCCGCCAGTACACCCGCCCGCCCGCTGCCACCCCGCCAGCACCTGAGCAGCCCCTCCATCACATGGCTGGTCGTCATCGGCCAGACCCGCCCGTTCCAGGGACAGTTGCGCCGCTTCCCCCTCCAGATCCCCTCGGCCGAGAAGCGGGGGTCGTCCACACTCGACGACGGCAGCGGGAACGGCGTGCCGAAGGTGGACGGGTTCTCCAGATGATCCAGCATCGCGTCGAGCCGCTCCCCGTCCACGAGCCCCGTCAGCAGCGGATAGAACCCGACCGCGGCCTTGACCCCGGTGCGCTCCCCGGTGCGCCCGTTCACGTCGGTGAAAAGTTGTGCATCCGGACACCACATGCACCATATGATTGCACTTGCGCAACGATCTTGCACCACTTTCCAGTCCGATGCGTCGCCGTTCCGCCCCAGCCGGCCCGCAAGCGCGCCCAGGGCCCGGAAGAGCTGGTGCGCATACACCGTCACATCGATCCCCTTCAGCCGCAGCCGCGGGCGCCAGCCGCTCACGTCGGCTGCCTCGTCCACCGCCATGTAGCGCGACATGTACTCCTGGCCGGTCTCGAAGTGGTTCACGACGGTGAACATCCCCGACTCCTCGGGGTCGCGCTCGGCGATCAGCCAGCGGGCGTACCGTGCCAGCCCGTCGTAGCACCGCGTCAGCGTGCGGCGGCCGGGACTCGTATCGGGCTGCATGTCTTCGACCGCGAGCAGCGCGTCGCCCCAGTTCGCGTGGTAGAAGTCGGTCCCCTCGAGGTGATGGGGGTAGAGCCGCCCGTGCAGCGATCCGTCCTCCTTCTGGTTGTCGAGGAAGTTGAGGAGGGATCCCCACGCCTCCCTTCCGCCCGCGTGCCAGCGCATCTCCATCATGTGGCACTGGGCGCTGTAGGTGATCGGGACGTGGAAATAACCTGGGCCTTCGGCGATGCACGGGTGGCGCACATTGCCCCAATCCCCCGCGATGCGGTTCAGGCCGAGGCCATGGACGCGGTAGTCGAAGTAGCGGTCGAGGTGCGCGTCGCCGCACGCGAAGGCGGGGAATCCGGCGAAGAAGGATGCCCAGTCGACAGCAAGGTCTCCGGTGGCATCGGCGGGAGTGCGCGCGCCAGGTCGGGCCGCCCCCGGCCGAACCTGCTCCGGCAGATGCGGGGTGAGCCTCATTCGCAGCGCCAGCGGCCCTCCGTCCCCAGCGGGAACCCGGAACGCCACGGCCACCCAGACCCACCCGATGTCGTCGGACGGGAGCGAGTCCGGCACTCCATCGCATCCCCCCTCCGCGAAGGGCGACAGCGCCCACATCGGTGTCGCCGCCCCCTCCGAGGGAACGGCCCTCCGCCAGTCGGGTTCGCCCGACCCGCCGATCTCCATTTCGACCGCCAGTTCCCGGCCTGCCGTGTCGGCGACCGTGCGCACCCACCGCATTCCGCCAGCGGAGGGCTGCAAGCCGTCGACGGTGCCGGCAGGCTGAGCGGTGAAGGCGACGAGGAAGCGGGGGGCGGTTTCAAGGCCGAAAGTGTCCGCGGTGCCTGCCTGAACTCCGCTCCTCAGCGCAGCGACTGTGCCGGCCGCGGTTTCGGTGTCGGCCACAGTGCCGGTGCCGGCCGCGGCCGAAGCACCAGCCAGCTTCCACGTGGATTCCAGAACCCCCCCTGGGCGGACCTGCCGTTCCTCCACCGCCATCGCACCACCCGGCGTCTGCCAATTCACGGTGAGAGCACCCGGGCGCCAGCGGGACTCGGCCGCCGACAGGGGTATCTCCCGCCCCTCCCCATCCAGCAGCCCCACCGCGAAGCAGGGTTCGACGGCCTGGTTCAGCAGGTGGGCCGCGTCCCAGAACCCGGGCCTATCGAGCCAGCGGGGGAACGGCGGGGCCCAGACCACCCCGTCCAATCCGCCCAGAAACCACTTGCCGGGGCGGCGTTGCGCCTCGAAACGGCATCCTTCGCGCGGACCCTGGCCGTCGGTCGTTTTCCAGCCCTGCGGAATCATGGGGACCCCTTGCGTGGCCGTGGCTGCGGTGCCGGGAAACTCGAAGAATTCTCCCGGCGTTCGCCGATTGTCAATCCGGCTGGCCGGGCGCGGGCGCCCACCACTAACCCCCCCGGCCGCCAACCACATAGATTGTAGCAGGCACGGCGGACCGGGATTGTGGTGAGCTAGCATGGCGACGACAGCGACGGCAGAGCGGGTCATCACGATCCGCGGGTTTCCCAGGCCCCTGGCGCGGGCGATGGAAGCGTACGCCGAGCGCCTCGACGTGGACGCGATCCGGGCGGCCTACGAACTCGCCGCGGAGGCCCACTCCGAGCAGCGCCGGGCGTCGGGCGAGCCGTACATCAACCATGCGGTGGAGGTGGCCACGATCGTCACCTCGCTGCAGCTCGACACGGCCTCGGTGGTCGCGGCGCTGGTGCACGATGTGGTCGAGGACACGGTCGTCTCCCTGCAGGGGATCCGCGAGATCTTCGGGGACGAGGTCGCGTCGATCGTCGACGGGGTCACCAAGATCGGTAAGGTGCGCTTCCGCTCCAGCACCGAGCGCCAGGTGGAGAACTACCGCAAGCTGCTGCTGTCGATGGCCAACGACGCTCGGGTGATCCTGGTCAAGCTCGCCGACCGCCTGCACAACATGCGGACGCTGGAATACCTGCCTGTCGGAAAGCAGAAGCCCATCGCGCGGGAGACGCGGGAGATCTACGCGCCGCTCGCCCACCGGCTCGGGATGGCGGCGATCAAGTGGGAGCTGGAGGACCTGTCGTTCAAGTTCCTCGACCGCAGGGCCTACGACGACCTGCGCAAGCTCGTGCGGCAGCGGCGGCGGGCCCGGGAGCGGCACATCCAGGAGATGCAGCGGCCGCTGGAGGACGCGCTCAAGGCCGCCGGCGTGACGGCGGAGGTCACCGGCCGGCCGAAGCACCTCTGGTCCATCCATCGCAAGATGGTGACGCAGGACCGCAGCTACGACGACATCTACGACCTCATGGCGCTGCGGGTGATCACCGACTCGGTGCAGGGCTGCTACGCGGCGCTGGGGATCATCCACGGGCGGTGGACGCCGATCCCGGAGCGCTTCCACGACTACGTGGCCACGCCCAAGTCGAACATGTACCAGTCGATCCACACGACCGTGCTGGGCCCGAGCGGCCGCCGCTACGAGGTGCAGATCCGCACCGGGGAGATGCACCGCACCGCCGAGTTCGGGATCGCCGCGCACTGGCGCTACAAGGACGAGGGCGGGGACAGCGGGGTCGACGACGCGCTGACGTGGTTCCGGCAGGTGCTCGAGTGGCAGAAGGAAGCCAGCGAGCCGGAGGAGTTCATGGAGTTCCTGCGGATGGACCTCTTCCAGGGCGAGATCTTCGTCTTCACGCCGAAGGGCGAGGTCAAGCAGCTGCCGGTGGACTCGTCGCCGATCGACTTCGCCTTCTCGGTGCACACGGAGGTGGGGCTGCACTGCGCGGGCGCCAAGGTGAACGGCCGGATCGCGCCGCTGTCGCGGAAGCTCAAGAGCGGGGACTCGGTCGAGATCATGACCAACCCGCGCCAGTGGCCCAACCGCGACTGGCTGGGCTTCGTGAAGACATCGCGCGCCCGGCAGAGGATCCGGCAGTGGATCCGCAGGGAGGAGTACGACCGCGCCCTGCGCATCGGCCAGGACTTCTTTCAGCGGGAGCTGCGCAAGGCGCGGCGCCCGAAGCCGAGCAACGACGAGATGCGGAAGGGGGCCCGGCGGCTCAACTACAGGACCTTCGACGAGGTGCTCGCGGCGCTGGCCCGGGGGGACATCGGCCCGGCGGCGGTGATCCGCGGCCTGTACCCGGACGAGGATCCGTCCGACGTGGTGAAGCGCTCGCCGTCGGCGCTGGAGCGGATCGCCGAGAAGATCCGCAAGTCGAACCGGGGCGTGGCCATCGGGGGCGTGGACAACCTGATGGTGCGCTACTCGCAGTGCTGCCAGCCGGTGCCGGGCGACGAGGTGATCGGCTACATCACACGGGGCCGGGGCATCTCGGTGCACCGGACCGACTGCCCCAACGTCCTCAACCTCGACGAGGACCCCGGGCGCCGGGTCGACATCGAGTGGAAGACCGAGCGGGACGACCGCTTCTTCGTCCACCTCTACATGGAGGGGACCGACCGGCGCGGACTGCTCGGCGACGTCGCCCGCACCATCAGCGAGACCGCCACCGACATCCAGCACGCCGACATGCGCGGCACGGACGGGGGCATGACCGCCGCGTTCGTGGTGGAGGTGCAGGACCTGAACCACCTGAAGCGCGTCATCGACGCGGTCAACCGCGTGAAGGGGGTCACCTCGGTGATACGGCGCGAGAGCTTCGGCGAGAGCGACCTCCTCGACGGTCGCGGAAACTGAGTGGGGGTTCCGCGCCCGGATGCCTGACTTCGAAATCCGTGCACCCTTCGAACCCAAGGGCGACCAGCCCGGGGCGATCGAGGAGCTTGTCGCCGGAGTCCGCAGCGGCGCGCGCTTCCAGACGCTGCTCGGCGCCACCGGGACCGGCAAGACCCTCACCATGGCGCACGTCATCGCGCAGTGCGGGCGGCCCGCCCTGGTCATGTCCCACAACAAGACGCTTGCCGCGCAACTCTACGGCGAGCTCAAGTCGCTGCTGCCCGCCAACGCGGTCGAGTATTTCATCTCCTACTACGACTACTACCAGCCCGAGGCCTACGTCCCCGCGACCGACACCTACATCGAGAAGGACGCCTCGATCAACGAGGACATCGAGCGGCTTCGGCTGCGCGCCACCTCCTCGCTGATCGAGCGCCACGACGTGGTGGTCGTGGCCTCGGTCTCGTGCATCTACGGGCTCGGCAACCCGGCCGACTACCGGGGCCTGATGCTGCACCTCGCGGCCGGCGAGGAGGTCCCCCGGCAGGAGATCCTGCGGGGGCTGGTCGAAATCCTCTACAAGCGCAACGACATCTCCTTCGAGCGCGGCACTTTCCGGGTGCGCGGCGACACCGTGGAGGTCTTCCCGGCGTACGACGAGCAGGCCGTGCGGATCGAGCTCTGGGGCGACGAGATCGAGCGCATCACGCGGTTCGATCCCCTGACCGGCGAGACGATCGCCGCTCTTGAGCGCACCGCCATCTACCCCGCGTCGCACTACGTCACTCGCCGCCGCACCATCGAGGAGATGGAGCCGCACGTGCGCGAGGAGCTCGCCGCGCAGGTGGCCCGGTTCAGGGACGCGGGCATGCTCCTGGAGGCGCAGCGGATCGAGTCGCGCACCAACTTCGACCTGGAGATGATGCTGGAGATGGGGACCTGTCCCGGCATCGAGAACTACAGCCGCTACACGAGCGGGCGCCGGGAGGGGGAGCGGCCGGCCTGTCTCCTGGATTACTTCCCCGAGGACTTCCTGCTCATCGTCGACGAGTCCCACGTGTCGGTGCCGCAGATCCACGGGATGTCGCGCGGCGACCGGTCGCGCAAGGAAACGCTGGTCGCGCACGGCTTCCGGCTCCCTTCCGCGATCGACAACCGCCCGCTCCGCTTCGACGAATGGGAGGGGCTGCTGCCCCAGGTCGTTTTCGTGTCGGCCACGCCCGGCGACTACGAGCTGGAGCGCACCGGCGGGGTGATCACCGAGCAGATCATCCGCCCCACCGGGCTCGTCGACCCCTCGATCGACGTGCGTCCCGTGCGCGGCCAGGTGGACGACCTGCTCGCCGAGATTCACGAACGCTCCGCGCGCGACGAAAGGGTGCTCGTGACGACGCTGACGAAGCGCATGGCGGAGGACCTGTCCGAGTACTTCCAGTCGATCGGGATCCGGGTGCGCTACATGCATGCCGACATCGACGCGATCGAGCGGATGGAGATCCTGCGCACGCTGCGCCTCGGTCGGATCGATGTGCTGGTGGGCATCAACCTGCTGCGCGAGGGGCTAGACCTGCCCGAGGTGTCCCTGGTCGCGATCCTCGACGCGGACAAGGAGGGGTTCCTGCGCAACGCCCGCTCCCTCATCCAGACGGTGGGGCGCGCGGCCCGCAACGTGAACGGCAAGGCGATCCTCTACGCGGACCGCATCACCGAATCGATGCGGGTCTGCCTCGACGAGACCGAGCGCCGCCGCACGGTCCAGCTCGCGCACAACGAGCGCCACGGGATCGAGCCGCGCACCATCCGCAAGAGCGTCGAGGAGATCGAGTTCTCCACCCGCGTGGCGGACGCCCGCGTCAAGCCGGTGGCGAAGGTGGCGGAGCCCGGGCGGGAGTACGCCGACGAGGTCAACGCCGAGGAGTTCATCAAGATCGTCGAAGAGGAGATGGGGAAGGCGGCCGAAGCGCTCGACTTCGAGCGCGCGGCGGCGTTGCGCGACCAGCTGTTCGAGCTGAAGGCGGCGCGGTGAAGGCGAGGCGCGCGATGAATGGAAGCTGGCCGGATGCACGTGGCTGCCGCGGGTGCGGACGAGCCGGATGAACGTGACCGAGGCGGAGCTCGTGGCGTGGGGCCGCCGGGTCGGGAGGGAGGTGCGTCCGCCCGTCTTCATCGGGCTCAGGGGGCCGCTGGGGGCCGGGAAGTCGGTGCTTGCAAGGGCTGTTGCGGAGGGCGCGGGGGTGTGCGAATACATGCCTTCGCCGACCTTCAACCTCGTTTTCCGCTATGAGGTCGGAGGCGATGAGTCCGGAGGCCACAGCGCAGTGATCCACGCCGATCTCTACCGCCTGCGGTCGCCGGAGGAGCTGGCGGGGATCGGCTGGGACGACGTGGCGGGCGACGAGGAGGCGATCGTCCTGGTGGAGTGGCCGGAGCGGGCGGGGAGGCATCTTCCCCAGGAGCGCTGGGAGGTGCATCTGCGCTGCGCGGGCGGGGGAGGGGGCCGCCGGGAGATCGAGGTCAAGCCGTTCGGCGGTCCGCCGCCTCTTCCGGGTTTCCCGGCGAGGGCACGGTGAAGGGCGAGCGCGATGCGGCGGGGCAGCCGGAGGCGGAAGGGCGCCGGCCCGGGGACAGGGCGCGCCGGCCCGCTGGAGCCCTGCTGGCCATCGAGACCTCCGGCGGCAGGGGCTCGGTGGCGCTGGCCGTGGACGGGACGGTGGTGGCGCAGCGCCTGCTCGCCGAGCCTTCCGGGCACGCCGCGGCGCTGATCCCCGCAACGCGCGATGTGCTGGCCGCGGCCGGAAAGAAGGTGAGCGACATCTCCGGTGTCGTGGTTGGCGCCGGGCCCGGCTCCTTCACGGGCGTCCGGATCGCGGCGGCCGCGGCCAAGGCGCTGGCCGCGAGCCTGGAGGTTCCGCTCTACCCGGTGTCGAGCCTGCGGGCGGGGGCGGTCGCCGGGCAGGCGGACCCCCCGGGCGGGGAGCGCGAGGTGCGTTACGTGGTCTTTGACGCGCGGCGCGGCCGGGTGTACGGGGCCGCGTACGATGTCGGGTCCGGCAGGGTGGTGCGCGTGATCGCGCCCCACGGCGGCACGATCGTGGACGTGATCAGCGGCCGCCCGCCGGTGGGCACGGTCTTCATGGGCGACGGCGCCACCGCGCACGAGGGCCTGATCGGCGCGGCGGGGTTCCCGGTGCGACCCGCCCCCGCGGGCGTTCCCCGGGCCGACGCGCTGGTCGGTTGCTGCACCTGGATGGCGGTGGATCCCGCAGCCTGGGAGCCCGGGTACGTGCGGGAATGGAAGCCGGGATGAGGGGGGTGGCGGTACGCCGGGCCCGCGAGGACGACCTCGCCGCCATCGTCGCGATCGAGGCGGCGACGTTCGCCGAGGCGTGGAGCCCCGAGACGTTCGCGTCGCTGCTCGGCCGCGAGGAGACGGTGGTGCTGGTCGCGACAGAGGAGGAGGCGGTGATCGGGTACGGGGTGGTGGTCATTGCCGGGGGGGAGGCCGAACTCGCGAATCTGGCGGTCAGCGCGGCGCGGCGCGGGAGAGGTGCTGGAGAGGCGCTGCTGAGGCGTGCCCTGGGCATCCTGCGCGAGCTGGAAATCGGCCTGGTCTGCCTGGCGGTCCGGCCGTCCAACACCGGGGCCACGGAGCTGTACCGCCGCTTCGGTTTCCGGGAGATCGGCCGCCACCGGTCGTACTACGCGGAGCCGCCGGAAGACGCCCTGGTGCTGGCTTTGGAAGTTACGGACTGACGCCGGTTGCCAGCCTGTTCAGAAGGGTGTTCTGATGCCTGAGCATACGCTTCAGGGTCGGCGAACCGGGTGCCCGGACGGCGTCGCGGCCCAGATCCGATAGCTGTAGCGCCCCGGCGCCCACCTTGAAGAAGTCCCGAAACTCGTGTTCGGCGGCGCTGGCCAGCACCCTGGTGACTCCCGTTTGCATCTTGCGGCGTGCCGACGCCGTGGAAACGCTCCACACCGGGTGTTCGGCGCAGACCTCCGAGATGGCCACCCGCCGGTTCCCCGCGGTTGCGTGCGCCACCACCTTCGGGATGACGGCCCGGGCGATCTCCGCGGGGTGGGATCCGTGATCGTAGGGGATCCAGCCCAGCGGGGCCGAATCCCAGTCCAGCGCCAGGACCGGCCGGAACAGGTTCGCCAGTCCCACCTTCGGGAACGGGTTGGTGTCTATCACAAGCCCTTCGGCGGTCCGCAGCAGCAGAGTGGGTCTGATCCTGCTCTCGGCAATGCTGTTCCGCAGGCTCTCACGGTGTTCTTCGAGTCCGAAAACCGCAACGCTGTAGAGTTCGGTCTGATCCTGAGTGAGGAGCGTGTGCTCACGAAGGTGCACCGCGCTGACCTTCGAGTATCGGTCGAGATCAGACAAATCAACTTCTTCCCCTGGATACACTTGCACAAATACAGTGTGTCGCGATTCGGTGGACGCGAGGACCAGGACCGGATCCGCGGCCGCTCCCTTGCTTCCCAGCGATGACCCCGCGATCCAGCGGTCGCGATACCCCATCTGCCGGATGGTCCGGGGAAGTCCCGGCGAGCCCCGGCACATCCCGATCATGAGATTCACCACCGCGAGTCTATAACTGGAATACTTCACGCTCGTCCTGGTCAAGTAGACGCACCCTGGGATCCAGGTGGTGCTGAATGGTGGTATAGAAGCGCACGACGGTCCCGCCGGAGGTCTCCCCGGGCAGGAACACCCGGACGAACTCCGGTGTGAACTCGAAGGCAAGCCTCTGGCCGAAGTTCAGGTCGACCGCGGCGACGCTCACGCTGTCGGGACCCCGCGCGACCGGCAGTCCCCAAAGCAGAAACGGATTGGCGGACGAGAATACCATGCGGCAGAAGCGCTCCAGATGCCGGATCGGGCGTGCAAGGTGCAGGGTCAGTGATCTGCCGCGCAGGATTCCGTCACGTCCCTGCATTCGAATCGCGTGTACCGATTCGATCCTGGCGACCTGGCACGCATAGCACCTCTGCAGCGAGGCGGTGAGCTCGAGATGGGCACCGAAGGAGGTGCCGCGTGCGATGATTCTTCCATCCCACCTCATGTCGCTCAGGCAGAACAACCCGTCGTCCCCGCCGTTCGGCTGGTGCCTCACCTGGACGGTCGAGACAGCGACCCCTTCGGCGAATGCCCCGGGAGCGCGCACCAGCGACAACAGCGCGCTGGCCCGGGTGCCCCAGACGCGGGCCTTCACGAAGTCCGAGGCCCTGCCGGCCCCGGGTTCGAAGACATGGCGCTGCTGACCGAGGGCTACGGCGACGGTGGATCCCATCGCGGCGGCCCTCTCCAGGAACTCTCCGGGGAGGGCGGAGCGCCCTACGCCACGCCGGGCGGCGGCGAGTCTGGACACGAAGAGGTCGGCCAGCCTGCTTACCGCGAAGGTGTGGAGGAGCCAGTGCCGGGAATCCGACCAGTCGACGTACACGAATTCGCGGACGCCGCCATTTTGAGCGATTTCGATCGTGGCCAGATCCGGATCTTCCGCGCGATGCACCCGGGTCGAATACGTCTCGCGCAACACCGGGTCCGTGACCATCTCCGCCAGCGTCACGAGCGGATCCTGATGCTTGCCGGACTTCGGCGGAACCGGGCCGTGCCCCTCCATCAGATAGGTCTTGATCGGTACGGCCTCCGCGTGCCGGCGGTCCCCGTCGACGCCCTCCGCGGGAGTGCCCCCGATGTGGCTCTCCAGGATCGAGCTGAGATGGCTGCGGCTTTGTGCGATCATGTTGCGGCGAACACCCTTGTTCCGTTGTCTGCTGCGCAAATCGTCCAGGGAATCCGTTGCGCTCCCGGATACCCAACGCGGTGTAGTGTGGGCTGTAGTGTAGGCAGTATATACCTTTACGGGAATCATCGCACCTGGATGCTAGCGGCGGTCTCCTTCGCGGATGCGTCGCCGCTCGAATGCCGCGGTTTTTTTGTCCACGGGCTGCAGCAGTTCCGGCGCGACCCGCCCGCCCTGATCCGCTACCCCGGCCGCCGGTTTTCGTTAGCATATACCATACGGAGGCAGACCACGGCGAAAGGGGAAGGGTCTGAAGACCAATTCCGGCGATACCCGCAAGATCCTCGTCACCGGCGGCGCAGGCTTCGTCGGGAGCCACGTGGCCGGCGCGCACATCGCACGGGGCGATCGGGTGTGGGTGATGGACGACCTCTCCTCGGGGCGAGTCGAGAATATCCCCCGCGGCGCCGAGTTCGTGGAGATGGACATCGCGAAGGCGCGCGCCGCCCGGCTGATCCGGGATGTCGGCTTCGACCTGATCAACCACCACGCGGCCCAGATCGATGTACGCGCCTCCGTGTGCGATCCGGTCGCCGACGCAAGGGTGAACATCGCGGGTCTCCTCAACGTCCTCGAGGCCGCGCGCACGGCCGGAACCCGGCGCGTCGTGTTCGTTTCCAGCGGCGGCGTGGTATATGGTGAGCCGGAG
This sequence comes from Gemmatimonadota bacterium, assembly GCA_022826005.1. Lineage (GTDB taxonomy): Bacteria > Gemmatimonadota > Gemmatimonadetes > Longimicrobiales > Gaopeijiaceae > Bin94. The sequence continues at coordinate 35,765 of JAJDVT010000024.1, forward strand.
GCGTACCCCACGCCGGAGTGCGCCCCCAAGCAACCGGTTTCGCCCTACGGGGTGTCCAAGCTCGCCGGTGAATGCTACCTGAACTGCTATCGTGAGGTACATGGCCTCGAGTACGTGGCTCTGCGCTACAGCAACGTCTATGGTCCCCGGCAGGACCCGCACGGAGAAGCCGGAGTTGTGGCCATCTTCTGCAACCGCCTGATCGAGGGCAAGCCATTGACCATCTACGGCGACGGGGAACAGGTCAGGGACTACGTCTATGTGGAAGACGTGGCCGGCGCCAACCTCATGGCATCGGAGATGGCGCTCGAGGACCGGCCCGGGATCGACGCCAGGGCGTACAATGTGGGGACGCAGGAGGCGACGAGCGTCAACACGCTGGCCACCCTCCTGGAAGAGATTGCGGGCGTCCATCGCGGCCGCGTCCACCGTGACGCGCGCCCCGGCGACGTCCGCCGCAACACCCTGGATACGGCCCGGATTCGCGCCCTGGGGTGGGTGCCCGCCCGCAGCTTGCGCGAAGGACTTGCCTCGACCTTCCATCACATACGGTCGGGCAGGGCGAAGGCGGGCGCGGCGTGAACGCTCCGGTTCCCCTGCACGTATCGGCCCTGATCGATGCCCCCGCCCTCCTGAGCGCGCTTCCCCGGCAGGCAGGTCCGGTGGGCGACATCCTCGACATGATCGTCGGGGCCAGTCCGCCCACACACGTCGTGCTGGGTGTGCTGGGTCTCTTCTCGGTGGTGTCGCTCTGGGTGATCATCGCCAAGGTGCGCCACTTCCGCCGCGTGCGGGCCGAGGGAGACCGCTTCGTGGCGCATCTCGGGTCGGTGGCCAACCTCGGCGAGGCCTACCAGGCCGTACAACAGCTGCCTGCTTCTCCCTATACGCGCCTCTTCCAGGGCGGACTCGGCTTCTTCGACGACCTGCGCCCGGGCGCACTGGGGGGCTTCAGCCCGGCTACGGGGCTGTCGCTCACGCAGCTTGAGGCTCTCCGCATGGTGATCGACAAGATCGAGGCCGAGGAGATCGACGACCTTGCGCACGGGCTGAACTGGCTCGCGGTCATCGGCTCGGTCTCGCCGCTGCTCGGGCTGATGGGGACGGTGATCGGCGTGATGAACACCTTCATCGGGATCACCCGGGCGGGCTCCGCCAACATCGGGGCGGTCGCGCCCGGGGTGGCCGAGGCGCTGGTCACCACGGTGGTCGGTCTCGCCGTGGCCATCCCGTCGGTGATCGCGTACAACCACTTCGCGTCCCGCCTGAATCTGGTCCTGGGTGAGTTCGAGGGATTCGCCAGCGAGTTCATCGGCAGCCTCGCAAAGGACGGTCACGTATGAACCTGCCGAACCAGCGCCGCCGCGGCCGCAATCCTCACGAGGTGCGGGCGGAAATCAACGTCACCAGCCTGGTGGACGTGGCCTTCACCCTGCTGGTGATCTTCATCATCACGGCGCCCGTGCTGCAGGGGGGGATCGAGGTGAACCTGCCTCGCGGAGAGGCGGGTTACATCGAGGCATCCGAAAGGGTGATCACCGTGACCATCGACGCGAACAGCACAATCTACGTCGGCACCACCCCGTTGCCGCGCGAGGAAGCGCATACGGCCCTCCGTCAGCTGATTCGCGCGGGCGGCGTGGACGCCGTGCACGTCAGGGGCGACTCTCTCGCGCTTTACGGTCCGGTCGTCTCCATGATCAGCGTCGTGGTGGGCGAGGAGGGGACGGAACTCATCCTGTTCACGGAGGAGGATCTGATCCGATGACCTCAAGACCGAATCCGGGCGCGGCTTCGGACTTCGGGCGCCGGCCGCTCGGCAGCGGTTCTCTGACCCTCTCGATCGCCATCCACGCCATCGCCCTCGTGGTCGCGTTCTGGGTTCCGTCGCTTCAGCCTGACCCACTGTTCTACCCGACGGTCGAACTTCGCGTCATGTCGACGCCGCCGCCCGAGGCGCCGCTGCCGGAGGAACCGGAGCCCCTGGCGCCCGAGGACGAGCTGGTGGTCGAAACTCCCGAACAGCCGGCACCGCCGGAGGTGGCGGAGGAGGATCCGGAGCCGGAGCCGATGATCGAGGAGGATCCCGAGCCGGAGCCGGAACCCGAGCCGGACTCCGCCGAGACCCCCGAGCCCGAGCTGGAGGAAATCCCGCCCCCGGAGGAGGTGCCCGTGCCCGCCGAGTCCCAGGAGGAGGAGGACGAGGGGGTTGCGGAACTCCTGGTCCGCCAGGAGGGCTTCAAGGCCGACTACCCGGAGTACTACGCGAGGATGCTGGCACAGGTCAACCGCTGTCTGCAGCGCACCTCCCAGGGCCGGACGGCGCAGAGTCTGGAGGCGACGGTCCGCTTCGTGGTCGAGCGTGACGGCTCCACCGCCGACTTCGGCGTCGAGCGCTCCTCCGGCACCACTCCCTTCGATATCGCCGTGCTGGGTGCAATCGAGTGTGCGGGCATGGCGGGCCGCCTGGGGCCGCTCCCGGACGACTATCCCTACGAGGTGCTGCGCATCACTCTGGTGGTCAGCCCCAAGGGAGGCGAACCCGTGTTGCACGCGGAGCAGGAGGAGGAAGGTTGATGAGCTGCCGCTCGACGTTGATCCCTGCGCTGATGGCCTGCGCCGCCCTGCCCGCCGGCCTGTCCGCCCAGGAACGGGAAGGAGAGATCCCCGGCGTCGCCCTCACCCTCCTCTACGAGAACCTCTACATCCCCCCGCTTGCCATCCTCCCCTTCCGCGCCACCGGGGACAGCCCCGAAACCGGGGCGCTGGTGCACGGCATCGTGGCCCGGGATCTGGACTACAGCGACCGCTTCCGGATCATCGACTCCCTGCCCGCGCTCTGGAACGACCAGCAGGGCGTGCAGTACGGCTTCTGGGACCAGTACGGAGTGGACTGGCTCGTCATCGGCACGTTGGAGCGGGTCGCGGGGGCCCGGTTTCTCTCGGTCGAGCTGCACGACATCGTCACCGCCACGATGCGCGCACGCGGGCGCTTCCCGCTCCCCGCGCCCGGCGACCCCGCCTTCCGCATGGCGGTCCACCAGGCCTCCGACGAGATCGTGATGTGGGCGACCGGCGAGCGCGGCATCGCCGCCACGCAGATCGCCTTCAGGATGCCCGCCCTCGGCGACCCCGGCAGCGAAGAGATCTACGTTGTCGATTCGGACGGGGCGAACCGGAGAAGGCTGACCTGGGATGCCGACCTCGCCATTACCCCTGCGTGGTCGCCCGATGGCTCACAGCTTGCCTACACATCCTACAAGTCCGGCGTGCCCAAGATCTACGAAATCGAACTGGCCACGGGCAACGAACGCATGATCGGCCCGGGCGGGAGCGGCCAGCAGTACTCCCCCGCCTACCACCCTCTGGGCGGTGAGATATCGTTCACCCTGACGGACCGCGGGAGCCAGCGCGTTGTCAGCTACAACATCCGGGACGCCTGTTGCCTGCGCCAGATCGTCGGCGGCCGCTCCCAGAACGGCCAGCCGGCGTATTCGCACGACGGACGCACCATGGCGTTCGTTTCCGGCCGCCTCGGCTCCGCTACGCCACAGATCTACGTGATCCCGTCCGATGGCGGCACCCCGGAGCTCCTGTCTCCCTACCGTTTCGGCCAGGGTGGATGGTTCGCCGATCCCGACTGGTCGCCGGTCGCCAACCAGGTGGCCTTCGCGGGCGGGATCGCGGACCGCAGGACGCCCGGCCGCTACCACATCTTCATCGCGGACCTGGACGAGGGCGACAATCGCCTGATCCAGCTGACCCGGGAGGGGAACAACGAGGATCCGAGCTGGGCTCCCGACGGGCGCCACCTGGTCTTCAAGGGTGAACGAAGGAATGGTCTCGGGATCTTCATCGTCGACGCCGCCACGGGCCGCCAACGGGTCCTGGTCCCGAATGTGGACGCCGAAGACACGGACTGGTCCCCCTGGCTCGGAGGGGCCGGGACCACCACGCAGCCGCCCGGCAACCCCCCGCGCGGAGGCCGCTGACCGGATGCACGGGCAGTTACTTGCGTCTCCCGGGTCGATCGCCTATATAACAGTGTCCTGCGGCCACGAAATCCGCGCATCGCATCGCTCACCTGTACAGGATCGGGAGTAGGTATGTGTAACGCTCGTTTCGTTCTTGGCGCCTTTGCGGCGTCGTTGCTGATCGCCGGTTGCGGCAGAGGGCAGCCGGATCCGACGCCGCCCCCTCCCCGGATCGAGCAGCCGCCCGGCCGGACGCCCCAGGAGATCGCCGACTCGATCGCAACTGAACGCGCCAGGCAGGACAGCATCCAGGCCGCGTTGCTCGCACAGCAGCAGGCCGCGGCACAAGCCGCCGCCGCCGCGAGCCAAACGCTCCGGCAGGCCGTCTACTTCGGCTACGACGAATCGACGATCACGACCTCCACGGAGGCCGCGCTCCGCGCCAAGGTCGAGATATTGCGCGCCAACCCCGGGGTCAGGCTGCGCATGGAGGGCCACGCGGACGAGCGCGGCACCTCCGAATACAACATCGCTCTCGGCAACGAGCGCGCGGAGTCGGTGATCCGGTTCCTGACCAACTTCGGGCTGAGCGGCGATCGCTTCACCTCGGTGTCCTATGGTGAGGAACAGCCGGCGATGCAGGGGTCCAACGAGGAAGCCTGGGCCCTCAACCGGCGGGTCGAGTTCGTGATCACCGCGGGTGGCGACTCGATCGTCGGCAGCTAGGGCCTTCCCGGCCGGTCCCATGTATCGACGGATCGGTGCCCTCGTCCTGGCGGTGGTCCTCGGGGCCTGCGCGACCAAGCGCGACCTCCTCGACCTGCAGGCCGAGATACGTGAAAGCGACGCACGCCAGCAGGCGCGCATCAACGCGCTGGCGGGCGCCATACAGCAGGGCAACCGCCAGGCGCTGGACTCGGTCGCCGCCGCGTCCGAACTGGTGTTCGACTTCCGCGGGGACCTGGTCAACGCCATCCGCGACATCGAACGCGACCTTATGCTGACCCGCGAGGTCGTCGGGGCGAACCAGAGCAGCCTCACGCAGGTCCGCGAGGGGCTGTCGGGGCTGGAGCGCGCGGTCCGCGATCTCACCAGGGTCGTGGACCGCCTCCAGCGGGACTCGGTCGATGTCGGGGACGAGGGTGTGGACCCCCTTCGGGTCGCCGCCATGCCCGCCGACCCGGACGAGGAGTTCGCGGCGATCGTCCAGGCGTTCGAGAACGGCAGCTTCACCGTCGCCCGCATGCAGTTCGAGCGCTTCGTGACCGAGTACCCGGACAGCGAACTGGCCCCGGCCGCCCATCTCTACCTGGGCGAGCTCCTGGCCGTCGAACAGCGGTTCCAGGAGGCCATCGACACCTACCTGCAAATCCCGCAGCTCGACCCGGACGCCGACGAGGCGCCCCAGGCGCTCTACCGCTCCGCGGTGATCTACCTCGATGAGCTGGAGGACACCGACCGGGCCCGCGCCCTACTCGAGACCGTGGTGGAGTCGTACCCCGACCACAGCGTCGCCGAGCTTGCCCGCGCAAGGCTCGCGGAGATTCCCTGACCGGGGCACCGCGAGCGGTGAACCGGCTCGCCTCGCCCGAGGGCGCCACGGCGCGCTGAAGGGTCGGCGATGCGTTGTACGCGCTGCGATTCCGGATCGAGCAAGGTGGTGGACACCCGTTCGGCCAGGGGCGGGCGTGCGGTGCGCAGGCGGCGCGAATGCCTGGGGTGCGGCGAGCGCTTCACCACCTACGAGCACATCGAGAAGCGCCCCCTGCAGGTGGCCAAGCGGGACGGCAGCGCGGAGGTGTTCAGGCGGGACAAGGTACGCGCGGGAATCGCAGCCGCCTGCACCAAGCGGCCGGTTTCGCCGGCCGAGATCGAAGCCCTGGTCGACCGGGTCGAGGACCGCGTCACGCAGTCCGCGGGCGTCGAGATCCCGTCGTCGGTGATCGGCGAAGCCGTGATGGAGGAGCTGAAGCCTCTGGACCGCGTCGCCTACATCCGCTATGCCTCCGTGTACCGCAACTTCCAGCGCATCGACGAGTTTCAGGAAGCGGTGGACGAACTGATCGTCAGAGAACAGCGTGAGGCCCGGGCGAGGGCCCAGCGCGAATTTGCCCTGGAGGAGGGCGGAAGCGGAGGAGGAGACTGATGGATCGCCTGCGTGACGGCCTGCTCGCGCGATTGCGGAGCAACCCCAAAGCCGAGATGCCCTTCCTGGACCACCTGGAGGAGCTGCGCTGGCGGATCCTCAAGAGCCTCGCGGCACTGGTTGTCGGCACAGGCGTCGCGGTCTTTCTGATTCTGTATTACGACGTGGCCGCGCTGCTGATCAGGCCGGCCCACCTGGTCCTCGGGGAAGATTTCAAGCTCATCAACCTTTCGCCACCAGACACCTTCTTCGTCTTGCTGCAGATGTCGCTGATCCTGGGATTCGTGTTCGCTTCCCCGATCGTCTTCTATCACGTCTGGGTGTTTCTCGCGCCGGCCCTGGAGAAGCATGAGCGGCGCGCCATCGTGCCCGCGCTCTGGATGGGACTGGTCCTTTTCGCGGGGGGCGTGTTGGTCGGCTACTACGCCCTTCCCTACGCGATACGCTTCTTCAGCGGGATCCTCGCGGACCAGATCGAAGCCTCGTATACGGCATCCTTTTATCTGGGCTTCGTCGTCAAAGTGCTGTTGGGTTTCGGGGTCGTCTTCGAATTGCCGGTCGTAGTCCTGGTTCTGAGCGTGCTCGGACTGGTGAGTCCGTCGTTCCTCAGAAGCAAGCGGCGCTATGCGATTGTGGTCCTGCTCCTGATCGCGTGCCTCTTTTCTCCCGGCGACTTCAGCGTAGTCACCATCCTGCTGCTTGGATCCATGATTGTCCTGTACGAGTTCAGCATCCTCCTTTCGGGCCTGGTCTGGCGTGGCCGGCTCCGCAGGGAGCGTGAAGGCGAACAGGCGTCGCCGCCGCCGGAGGGTTCGGAGCCCGCCGACGAGCCCGGCGACGCGCCGCCGGAGCCGACTCCGTACGACCACGGGGATCCGGCGGGGGGCAGCGCGCCGGCCGGGCCGGAGGATGAGGAGTAGCCGCCGGTGGACAGATCCCGCGACGTGCCTGGAGCGATCGGCCTCGCCGGACCGAGCCGGTTCGGTTGGGCGGCTCGCCGGTACGTCCGTGGGGCGCTGCTGGCCGCGGCGGTGCTGCTGGCGGCCGTCCCGGAACCCCTCGCGGCCCAGGAGGTGAGCGATTCCCTGCGCCAGGTCATTCAGGAGCGCCTGGAGCGCCTCGAGCGGCGCGTCGGCGACTCCACCGGCCTCCGCCCCGACACCCTCGCGGACCAGCGCGACGAGGCCGCCGAGAGCGAAGACTCGACGCTGATCGCCCTGCTCGATCTGCCCGGCTACGGCCTCACCCGCTACCGCAGCGCCGGCGCGAGCTTCGACCCCCGGCTGCGGATATGGGAACTCCTCGCCACCGAGAGCACGGGTGCGGTGCTCATCAGGGAGGGGCGCGAACTGACCGCCGACTCCGCGCTCATCTTCGACGACAACATCGGCAGGCTGGTGACGGTCGGCGACGAAGCCACCTACCAGCCCGAGGACGGGAACGAGATCGTGGCCGCCCGCCTGATCTTCGACCTGAACGAGGATCGCGGCACGGCGGAGGGGGCGAGTACCGAAATGGGTGCCCTGTCGGGGAACTGGAAGGTCCGCGGGGACTTCCCCTGGGTGGGTGAGGACCTTTCCTACGGCCGGGGGCTGACGTTCACGAGCTGTCCTGACAGCGTGCCGCACTATCACTTTGTCGCCACCCGGGCCAAACTCTCGCCCAGCGGGATGCTGATCGCCAGAAACGTGTTCCTCCACTTCGGCGACGTTCCCGTCTTCTGGCTTCCCTTCATGGCGCAGAGCACGGAGCAGGGACGCCGCTCGGGGCTCCTGCCCGTGCGGTTCTCGGTCAACGACATCGTGCGCACCTCGGACAGCTATTCGCGGCGCGTCTCCAATATCGGCTACTACTGGGCGATCAACGACTACGCCGACGCCCAGGTGGGGCTCGACTGGTGGAGCGGCAACTACACCGGGATCAACGGCGCCCTCCAGTATCGGTGGCAGCGCATGTTCCAGACCGGGCGGGCCGAGTTCCGGCAGTTCTGGCGGGAGAACGGCGGGTCCGAACTCGCCTTCAACGCCAACTACAACTGGGAGCTCTCCGAGCGCACCCGCATGCGCCTGAGGGCGAGCTACGCATCGAGTTCGTCCTTCGTGCGGCAGAACTCCTTCGATCCGCGCGAAGTCACCCAGTCGATCGACTCGGACGGGGGCTTCGACCGGCGTTTCGACTGGGGACAGCTCTCGCTCGGCGGCAACCGCCGGCAGTTCCTGTCGGACGACCGGGTGGAAATGACGCTGCCCACCGTCAGCCTGTCGCTCTCGACGATCACCCTCTTCCGGGCCCCGGCGAACCGCGCCCGGTTCTACAACAACATGACGGTCTCCGCGTCCGCGCGCGGCTCCCGGGCCATCCGCGACCTTCCGGCCCAGAACCTGGCCGAGAACCGTTTCAGCCTCGGATTGGCCGACACCGAAAACTGGGAGGGCACGTTCTCGGGCAGCGTGTCTGCCGGGGCCCTTTCGGTCTCCCAGAGTGTGAACCTGCGCCGGAACACGACCCACGATATCCCGGCCGGTTTCTTCGATCCGGAGGCGGAGATCCCGATGGCCGGAATCGGAAGCGTGGCGGACCTGCAGCGCCCGGCCTTCCTTCCGTACGCGGCTCAGGAAGGCGAGGCCTTCAACGCCGACGAACTGACCTGGTCCACGACCATCAACTATCAGCAGAATCTGATCGGATCCACGACCATCACGCCCCATGTGTCGCTGTCCGGAAGGTCCGTGAAGTCGGACACGCTTTCGGTTGGCAGCGGCTTCGTCGGGGCTCCCAGCCGCGTGGCCTTCGGGGCGCAGCTCAAGTCGGACGTGTACGGGTTCTACGCGGGCGGGAACGTCCGCCACAAGTTCTCCCCCAACTTCGACTACGCGTTCACGCCCCGGAGCGACCCGACCGACATTCAGGCGGCACTCTTCGGACCGCGCGGCGCACAGCCCCGCAACGAGGTGAGGATCGGGCTGAACCAGACCATCGAAGCGCGGGTGGGGGATCCCCGCGCGGACTCGGCGGAGGCCGCGCGGGAGTCGGAGAGCCGCGATGGCGGGCCGCGCCGTCTGCCGCAGTCGCGCAAGATCATGGTGCTGGCGTGGCGCACGAGCGCCCTGACCTACGACTTCGAGCAGGCCAGCGAACTGGGCCACTACACGCGGGGCTTCGCCGACAACCTGAAGATCCAGAACCAGTTGAGTTCGGACCTGGTCAGGGGTCTGAGCGTGTCGTTCGATACGGACGTATTCGACGATTCGGAGGTTACATCGACGGGGGGGCAGCGCAAGTTCTCGCCGTTTGTTTCGAGCATGAACCTGTCCTTCAGCCTGAACAACCGGTCGGGTCTGGTCACCTGGCTGGGCGGGCTGGGACGCGGACGCCGGGCGGAGGCCCCGGATTCGGCGGAGGCCGGCGGAGAGGCCGGGGCCGGGGAAGCTGGAACCGCGGAGGAGACGGGGGAGGGGCAGCAGGCGGAGGAACCGGAAGTCGACGTCTCCGGCTCGGAAGACGATCCCTACGCATCGGAGGAGGACCCGTTCGCGGATCCGACCGGCTTCGAAACCGAGGACATGGGTGAGGCCACCGTCGTTCCCGGGCGTGGGCGTGCCGACGGGGGAAGGCAGCAGAGCCGCCGCCGGGGCGGCGCGGGGAACTGGAACGCCTCCATTTCATACTCGCTCGCTCGCACCCGGGGCGTGGACTTCGGCGGCAGCCAGATGCTGCAGACCTCGCTCGCCTTCGACCCATCGGAGAAGTGGTCGATGCGCTGGCGCAGCTCCTACGATGTCCAGGCCGGGGTCTTCAACGACCACACCATCAGCCTCGAGCGTGACCTGCACCGCTGGGACGCCACCTTCTCCTTCCGGCAGACACCCACCGGCAACTGGAGTTTCGTCTTCGAGGTGGCCCTGTCGGACAACCGCGACCTGCACTTCGACTACGAGCAGCGGACCGCGCTGGATCGTCAGCGGCGCTGACGGCAGGCTCGCGGCAGGCCCGGCGCGAGAGCGCCCATCCGGTGCTTGCGCAGGGCATCGGCCTGGCACTTCGGACCGCCCGCGCCGGACGCCGGGGGTGGCACCGGGAAGCTCCCGGCACGTCCCCCGGGTGGGACATCGCGTGATCGCTTGCCAAGCGATAAGTATCGGTACTGCAACGGTATGGGGTTTTGGTACGCCTCGTGCATCCGTGGGGTTCCAGGGATGGCACGGCCGTGTTCCGCCGCGGCCAGCACGGGAAACAACCGGAACCGAGGAAATCAGAATGCGATACGGTATCAGACGCTTGATGGTGGTGGTTGTGGCTACCCTGGCTCTTGCCGGGTGCGACAGCGAGTTGCTGGTGGTGGTGGACGAACCCGCCGCTCCGAGGGACCTTGACGCCTACTACTACGGCGAAGCCGTCGACATCCATTGGAGTACCGGTGCCGGCTGGAACGGAGAGACGTTTCTGGTCTACGGGAAGAGGGCCAGTGATTCCGAGTACTTTTTCATCGCCGAGGTGACCAGTTGCATTGACGGCTACTGCGTATACCGCGACTTGAACGTCTTGCCGAGGGTCACCTACGAGTACTACGTCTCCGCGTACGACGAGGAGACGGGGCTGGAGACGGCGAGCGCGTACTCGGTCGAGGTGTACGTCCCGGACCCGATACCGCCCGCGGTTCCGGAGGGTGTGACGTCGGTGGCGCTGGACAACTCCGCCTACATACACTGGGACAACTCGGCGGCGCGCGAGCCGGACTTCGCGGCATACCGCGTCTATCTGGTGGATACCGACGGCGACCTGTTCCTGGGAGAGACGGATTCGCCCGGCTTCATCGACCTCGTCGCCGAGAACGGCCTGAGCTACATCTACTACGTGACCTCGGTGGATGACCAGGGACACGAGAGCGACCCCAGCGAAGTGGTGACCTGCACTCCGAGGCCGGACTACACGGGCGAGGTGATCTATGCGCATCGCGACTTGCCGGAGAAATCGGGATTCCGCTTCCAGGATGCCGACGACCTCGAAGCGATTATGCACGGTGACCGGCGCGACCGGCACTTGCGGATCGAGTCCGGCCAGGACGCCGTCTGGGTCGTGCCCGGCTCCGGGGTGCGGGTCTACCCGGAAGCCCGCTGGACCACGAGCCTGAAGTGCGGGCCCGCCGCCGACGCGGACTGCGAATCGTGGGAGGAGGCGCCGAGAACCGGGTATTCGTCGAGCCGGGCGACTCTCCTTGCCGGGTACACATACATGTTCCGGGTGTCCGGCGACGACGGCGAGGTCCGATTTGGATCGATCCGTCCGAGCATCATGGGATTCGATCAGGATGGCAGGGAGCTGGTCGTGTTCGACTGGGCCTACCAGACGCAGGCGGGCAATCCGAGCCTGAGCCCCGTGCGGGGGACGGGCCGGTGATCCGCGACCCCCTCCGCCGGGACGGCCGCCCGGCATGATCCCGGTTCTGGAGACCGTCCCCAACTTCAGTGAAGGACGGGATCCGGACTTCGTGGCTGCCGTCCGCGACGCGTTCCTGAGCGCCGGCTGCGACGTTCTTCATGCGACGATGGACCCGGACCACCATCGGTCCGTGGTCACGGTCGTCGGGGAACCCGGCCCGGTGGAGGATGGGGCGGTGGCCGCGGCGCGGCTGGCGCTGGAGCACATCGACCTGCGTGGGCACCGCGGCGTGCATCCCCGGGTCGGCGCCCTGGACGTCCTGCCCTTCGTGCCGCTCCGCGGGATGGGCATGGACGATGCCGTGCGATCCGCGCGCCGGACCGGCGCGCGGATCGCGTCCCTGGGCCTCCCGGTGTACTTCTACGCCCAGGCCTCGAAGCCGCCCCGGCGCACCCGGGCCAGCGGGCGCGGGGGCGGCTTCGAGGCTCTGCGGGAGGGACGCGGCGGCTGCGGCGAGGCCGATCTTCCCGGTCGGGAGGCGGACTGCCCCACTGTGCACCGTGTCGCGCACCCGTCGGCGGGAGCGGTGTGCGTGGGAGCGCGCAGGATCCTGCTCGCCTGGAACGTCGATGTCGAGGGCATCGCGTTCGCGGCGGCCAGGCGCATCGCGGCGGCCATTCGCGAGACCGGCGGCGGCTTTCCGGGGCTTCGCGCGCTTGCCTTCCACCTGCCCGGACAGCGCCGCACGCAAATCTCGATGAATCTCGAGGACCCGGGCGGGACCGATCCGGTCGAGGTGTTCGCCGCGATCGAGCGGGCGGCGACCCGGCTCGGCGGCCAGGTGAGCGGCACCGAGGTCATCGGCATGGGTCCCGACGCGCTCGCGTCTTCCACGTCCGTGCGGACGCTGCGCATTCGTGATTGGTCGGACGAGCGTCTTCTCGGTCCCAGGGTGGACGCGTGGCTCGCCGCCCGGGGCGGCTGAATGTGTTCTCGCGGCGCTCAGGCGCTACCTTATCTTCCTTGGTTTCGCGGCGGTCGCCAGTGTCGCTGTACCCGCGCCGCGTGGACGTTCCTCCATATCCCGCGATGAAGAATCGCGGAAGGTCCCGGGGTGGCGCGTTTGCCCCCCCGGGCCGGCAGATGGCCGATGACGAACCAGACGACAGCCGCACAGCGGGCTCCGGTCGGTCTCCACACCGTGAGGGCTCCGGTACAGGACCGTCTGGAGCGGGTCATGGAAGAGCTCGGCCGCATAGCCGTCGCCGACTTCTCCATGGTCAACGAGGTGAACGACTACCTCATGAAGGTGCCGGGGAAACTTTTTCGGCCCACGCTCGTTCTCCTGGCCAGCGACATCGAAGGAGAGTCGCCGCGCGCCGCGCTGACGCTCGCCGCGGTAGTCGAACTGGTTCACATCGCGACCCTGGTGCACGACGACGCGGTCGACCACTCGGTGCTCCGCCGCGGCATGCCGACGGTCAACTCGGTGTGGTCGCACCAGATCGCGATCATCCTGGGCGACTACCTGTACAGCCGTGCCGTCACCGAGCTGGCCGGTCTGGGCGACCTCGAAGCGGTGCGGGTGCTGGCGTCGGCGGCGAACCGCATGAGCGTGGGGGAGATGCGCCAACTCCTCGCCTATGACGATGTCACCTATTCCGAAGCCGAGTACTTCCGGCTGATCGACGCCAAGACGGCCTCGCTCATGTCGGCCGCCTGCGAGCTGGGCGCGCTCGCGGGCAGCCCGTCCCACCGAGTGCCGCTCAGGCGCTACGGACACGCGCTGGGCATGGCCTTTCAGATCACCGACGACATGCTCGACTACGAGGGGACCGAGAGCGTCACGGGGAAGCCGGCGGGGCTCGATCTGCGGGGCAGAAAGGTCACTCTCCCTCTGGTGGGGGCGCTGCGCGAAATGACGGCGGCGGAGGTCGACCGGGTCCGACACCTCTTCACGCTGGTCGAACCGGGGGACGAGGAGATCGAGGACGTGATCGAACTCGTGAGACGAAACGGCGGGCTGCAGTACGCGCGCCACAAGGCAATGGGGTACGCGAATGCGGCGAACGCCGCAACCCGCGGCCTGACGCCGGGGCCGGCGCTCGACGCCCTGCGAGAGGCCGTGCTGCACGTGATGGATCGGTCGAGGTAGTCGGAAAATGCAACCAGTCAAGAAACGCGGAATTGCGCGAGGGTTCGTCGCGCTCGCGGTGGGGATGTTCCTGGGAGGACTCCTCACGAGGCTTGCCGAGCACTTCCTCCCGCAGAGCCCGGCTCGCTCCTTCCTCACCAGCTCGGTGTCTTCGATGATCGGCCCGTTCTATGTGGACCTGGTCGCGGTGACCTTCACCCTGGGACCGATCTCGTTCGTTCTCAACGTCCTGACGCTGGTCGGAATCGTCATCGTAGCCGTGATCCTGCGCTCCTGGTTGTAGGCCGCCTGCGGCGCCGCCGCGGCGTCCGCCCGCGTTGCGACCGGGCCCGGGGTGGAGGGCAACACCGCGAGTGCATTTCGGCGGTGCACTTCGGCGGCTCCTTTCGCCTCGGCGCCGGTTTGCGTTAGCTTGTCCCTTCATACCGGGGCGTGCCTGCGGTCAGGGGGAGAGTCCCGCCGCGGTCTCGGGCACACGGAGGTGAATACGACATGCCATTCAATCTTGGCCCATTGGAGATGATCCTGGTGCTGCTGGTGGTGTTGCTTCTCTTCGGCGCGAAGCGGCTCCCCGAGATCGGGACCTCTCTCGGCAAGGGAATCAGGGAGTTCAAGTCGTCGATCCGCGAAGTCGAATCTTCGGTGCGCGTCGACAACGAAATCGCTGCGCCCCGCAAGGAAGCGCCGCTCCCCAGCGAACCCGAAGCGCAGGACGAGGGTACGCCCCGCCGGCTGACGACCGGCTGAAACGGCCCCGCCGGTCTACCGCAGCAGCCCGGCCGTCTCCTGCTCGTCCGCGGGACGCAATACCTGCTCGCGCCGGTCTACGATGTTGGCCGACTTGCGCAACGCCTCGATCCAGAGGTTCAGCCTGGTCTGACGGGTGATGAGGAGTTCCTGCTGGCGCTGAAGGTCGATTTGCGCCACCCAGGCCAGGCTGTCGGCGGGCTGTGAAGCCGTTCGTTCGATCACGAATACGTTCTGGTTCGCCACGACCACATCCGAGATCTCTCCGACCTCGAGCCCGAACGCAGCACCCACCGCCGCGTTGCTGCGGCCGAGGCCGAAGACGAACTGGTTCCGGGTGAAGGGGCCGGCGTCACGCACTTCCAGCGCGAACTCGCCCGCGACTTCCAGGAGTGAGCGGCCTGTTCGCAACTCTTCCACGAACTCCCGCGCCTCCTCGGCCGCGGCCTCGATCCGCTTCTCGACGCCGATATTCCCGCGGATCGCCGACTCGGCCTCCGCTTCGGTCTGGTAGCGTTCCGGATCGGAAGACACCAGTTCGAGGGCGTAGAACGCCAGCCTGTTTTCGAAGACCGGACTCACATCGCCCAGCGACGTTACCGGGTCGAAGATCCACTCTCCGCCCTCGGCGACATCGCCGGCCCCGGGGACGAAGGGCCGGGTCTCGAGGATGTCCGACGTGTCGGCTTCGAGGCCGAGGATCGTGGCCGCTTCCGCCAGCGGCATGGATTCACCGAGGACCTCCAGCGAATCCGCCATATCGAAGAGCTCGAACTCGGAGTCTTCCGTGCGCGCAATGTCCAGCACGATCTGGTGCACGTGGGCGGAGTCCTGGCTCCACCGCTCGGACACCTCGAGAAGGTGAACGCCGAACGAAGTCAGGATCGGCTCCGTCACACGACCGGTGCGCGCACTGAACACGGCGGAGTCGAGGCGGGGTACCATCGCTCCCCTGGCGACCACGCCCAGGTCGCCGCCGCCGCCGGCCGCGGGTCCGATCGATTCGCGCATCGCCACCTCGGCGAAGTCCTCCCCATCGAGGATCGACTGCCGGAGTTCTCCAGCCGTGGCCAGCACCGCGGCAGTGTCGGCCGGGGTGGGAGCCTTGGTCAGGTACGCCGACACGACCCTCGCGCTGGCCGGCATGAAGAAGGATTCCCGGTTCTCCCGGTAGTAGTCGGAGATCTCCCTGCCGGTGATCTCGATCTGGTCGTCGGCCACGCGGGTCAGCGGCTCGAAGGAGACGAAGCTGACGCTGGCACTGTCGTACTCCTGCCGGTAGAGGTCCCACAGTTCGCTGTCCGACACGTGGACGCCCGTGCCCACCTGGCGCGCGAGCTTGCCGCGGGGGATGAGTTCCCGGTACATGGCCTCCAGCCCGAGCAGCGTGTTGCGATCCGCACCGGCAACCCAGTCCTGGTACCTGGCGAGGTCGAACTGGCCGTCGGTCTGGAAGACCGGGTTCTGCACGAGTTCCGGCGGCGGGCTGAAGAGGGCTGCGCTGCGGATCTCTTCGTCGGTCACGACGATCCCGCGGCGCTCCAGCTCCTGCTCGATGAGGATTGTCCTCACGATTTCGTCCCAGGCCTGATCCTCGATCTGCGAGTTCTGTGCGTTCGTGATGGGGTCCTCCTGAAAGGACGCCGTCTGCTCGTAGAGGTTGCGGTACGCGGCCTGGTAGTCCTCGTAGATGACGGGCGTCCCGTTCACACGTCCGATCTCGCCCAGGGACCCGGCCGAGCGGCCGGAGATGTCCATCCCCCATTCGAAGACCATGAGCCCCACGAAGGCCACGGCGACCAGGATCATGATCCACTTCGTGCTGTTCCTCAGTTGCTGCATCATGGCAGACTTCACCTCCTTGCAGGGAGAGGGAAGCTAACGATTCGAGGCCGTGGACGGGATACCCCTCGACATTCCCGGTCGTAATCCCGGGAGGCTTCCCCGAACCGCGGCGTCTACGGTTGGCGGCGGCCAGAGGGTGATGGCGCTCGCTCCGAGTCTTTTCCAATACGGAGATGAGCCTGAACCGGGGGAGGTGCGAGAAGTGAGGCCGGAGCCCGGAGCAGGTGGCAGTTGATGGAGTTTGATTATCTCCCTGGACGTGGGAGAGAGGCAACCGGCGAGCCGGAGGATGGC
>JAJDVT010000109.1 GCA_022826005.1 Gemmatimonadota bacterium
TGATGCGGGTCCGTAGGGGCCGAACGAGGGTGTTCGGGAGTCCTCACCGGGGTGTCCGCCTTCCTCCGCGGGAGGTGTCCGCGACCTCAACGGGGGTGTCCGGGGCTTCAACGGAGGTGTTCGGAACCTCGACGGGGGTGCTCCGGGGGCCGACGGGGGTGCAAAGTTGGTGCACGGGGGTGCCGTTTCCGTCGATTCTCGCCCTTTTTGGGGTCGATGAGGCCCTTTTGGGGCCATTCCGGGCCGCTCGGTCAAGAAAAGTGTTGCGCTTCCCGACCTGAGGTGTTAACGTATTCATCCGCCAGCGGAAGTGAAGGAGCCGCAAGGAGCCGGAACGGAAGCGGCGGAGGGGCAGAGGCGAGAGGCCCAGGAGGGGGCAACCCCGAGAGGGAGCGAGCCAAGGCCCCAAGCGCTGAGGGCGCCGGCAACGGAGGCCCGACGCGGGCGCGGTTCCGAGTTCGGCGGAAGCCGCGACGGCTGCGAGGTCGCTGGACGCAGTCGAGGGCTCCGGGAGACCGGGGCGCCCGGGCGGCGGAAACGCCGGACGGGAGAACGAGACGGGAAAACCGGCCGCCGCACATGGCGGCGCCGAAACGGAGCTTCCCGGCTCGCCAGCGAGACGAAGCCCCCGAGCGGGTAGTGTGCTGCCCGCCGGGGGCTTCCTTTTTCCCCCTGGCCCCCCGAACACCTTGGGGTGCCATCCCCGCTCAACCCTTTGGGCTCTCCCTTCCCGGTTAGGGTCAGGGCGGAGTGTGCTGCTGGCTTCGTGCGGCGGACATGATGCTCCAGATCAGGTTGCGGATCAGCTCTTCGTCGAGTCCCGCCTCCCGCGCCAACTCCGCGGCCCGCCGCACGACCTGGGCTTCGCGGGGCGGATCCGTCACCGGAACCCCCAGGCTCTCCTTCACGGCCCCGATCTCGCGCACCAGAGCTACCCGCTGCCGGATGATCTCGACCAGCTCCCGGTCGCACTCCATGATCTGCTCGCGGAGCCGCTCCAGCAGCTCGCGGTCGGAGTGCTGATCAGGCACGGAGGTATTCGTCCACGTGCTCGCGGTCCTGCGGGGTGCCGGCCAGGCTGACGCCGATGAGCACCGGGAGGTGTACGACCAGCCCCAGAATGCCCTCGTGCATGCCGAGCGGCTTGAGCTCCGGGAAGAGGAAGAAGAACACGGACACCGCCGACCCGGCGAGCAGGCCGCTCAGTACTCCCGCGGTCGTCGCCCGTCTCCAGTACAGGGCGGCCACCATCGAGGGCATGAACTGGCAGATGATCCCGTACGAGGCGAGCAGCAGGTCGACCAGGGAAAAGCCTTCATGGAGCGCCGAGAGGTAGGCGAGCCCTCCCACGGCGAGCACCAACACCCTCATCAGGGTTCGCTGCGCCCGGTCGGAGAGTTGCTTGAAGGGTTGAACGCCGTCCTCCACCGCCACCGAGCCCGCCCCGTGCAGCAGCGCGTCCCCCGTGGACATCGACGCCGACAGCGCTCCGGCACAGAACAGTCCGACCACCAGCGCCGGCAGCTCGGAGCGCAGGATCAGGAAGGGCAGGATGAAGTCCGCCTGGTCCGGAGATTCCGGCAAGAGCACGCCCGCGAAGCCGATCAGAAACACCGGAATCAGAAAGAGCTGGAAGGTGGGGAAGAGGATCACCGTGCGGCGAATGATCTTGTCGCTTCTGGCCGTATAGGCCTTCATGAAGAGGTGCGGCCACATGGTCACACCGATCGCGCTAGCCAGAATCGCGGTCGAATAGGCTCCCCAGCTCCACGAGTTGCCGCTGCCGTCAAGTCCAGGCAGAGAAAGCAGTTCCGGGCGCTGATCGAGAATCTGCTCGAACATTGGCCCGACGCCTCCGTACATGCGGTACGGAAGATAGATCCCCAGCACCCAGGCGATCACGAGCATGAAGACGCCCTGGAAGGTGTTGGTCCACCCCACCGCGGAGACGCCGCTCGCCAGGACGTAGACCATGACGATTCCGTACGCAAGCGCGGCCCCCGCCCACAGCGGGATGCTCCCCCCGGTCACCGCCTCGATCACGATTCCCGCCCCGCGCATCTGGATGGTCACGTAGGGGACGAAGGCCGCGAGCGTCAGCACGGCCATCAGGAGCGACAGCGCCCGCGAGGGGAAGCGTCCGACCAGCAGCTGGGCCTGGGTGACGAAGCCGAAGCGACGCCCGAGCGCGGCGACCCGGGGCCCCATGGCGTACCACGGAGCCATGCCCAGAACCCCGTACGTGAGGATGTAGAACGCGGCCGCGCCGCGGGAGTAGGCCCACCCCGGACCGCCCAGGAAGGCGAAGGCGGAGAAGACCGTCGCGCCGGTGATGAAGTACATGACCAGGAGGCCGAAGTCGCGGTCGCCGGCCACGTAGCCCTGGACGCTGCGGGATGCCCGCCGGCCCGCCACCAGTCCGACGCCGAGGGTGACGGCCAGGTAGGCGAGGATGATGACGGTGATCAGGCCGAACCGGTCCATCGTCACTCACCTCCGCCGGCAGGGGACCCCGCCCCCTGGGCACCGGATCCGTGGATTCCGGACCGCTGGTCGGCGCCCGCGCCGGTTTCCCGGGTGCGGGCCGAGTCGAGGCGCCACAGCACGACCAGGCTGCCCAGCAGCCAGCCCGCGGCCCACAGCATCTGCGTGGGCAGCCCGAGGACGAACGGTTCGGGGTCGTTCACCAGCGCCTGGACCGGCCAGGTGACGCCGACGGCGAAGAGGATGTGGTAGGCCCACGCGATGCGGCGCCAGGTACGGAGGGGCATGGGTGGGATCCTTCCGGTTCTGGAGGGACGGGTGTTGCGGGGTTACAGATTGTACGGGGAGATTGCGGCGGCGGCGAGAGGTTTCGGCTACCGCCCCCGGAACCGCGGCCTGCGCTTCTCCACGAAGGCCCGCACGCCCTCGCGCCCGTCCTGCGAGGCGAAGGCCTCCAGAAAGAGCTCCTTCTCGGTCGCCAGGCCGTCTGTCAGAGGACGTTCGCAGGCTTCGCGCACGGCCTTCTTTACCAGCTTCAGGGCGACGGGGCTCCAACGGGCCATCCGGGCCGCCAGTTCGCGGGCCTTGTCGAGGTGGCGTCCCTCCTCTACGAGGAACTCGACCAGTCCGATCCGGTACGCTTCCTCCGCGTCGATCAGGTCGCCGGTGAGGCCGATGCGGAGCGCCTGGCCGGGGCCGACGAGGCGGGCGAGACGCTGCGTTCCCCCCGCACCGGGGATGAGCCCGAGGCGGATCTCGAACTGGCCGAAGCGGGCGGTTGCGTCGGCGACGCGGACATCACACGCGAGCGCGAGTTCGTTGCCGCCGCCGATGCAGAAGCCGTGAATGGCGCAGACGACCGGTTTCGGGAACTCGGCGAGGGCGTCGTAGACCCGGCGGTTCCGGTAGACTTCGCGCTGCTCGTCGGGGGTGCGGGCCGCGAATTCGCCCACATCCGCGCCTGCGACGAAGGCCTTTTCGCCCGCCCCGTGCAGGATGGCCACCTTGACGTCGTCCCGGCCGGCCAGGTCATCGAAGACCCCGGTGAGTTCGCCGCGGACGGCCTCATTCAGGGCGTTGAGCTTGTCGGGACGGCTGATGGCGACTTCGGCGACGCCCTCCCCAACCGCGAGCGCAACCATCTCGGGGCTCACCGCTCCACCGCCATGCCGCAAGACGTTTTCGGGTTCGACAACAGTAGCGTCTTGCAGTTCATGGTTTGATCCCGATATCGCAAGACGACATGTGGATCAAAGACGAAATCTTCTCACGCGTCATGACTCTCAGTCCCATTCGTAGAATCCGCGGCCCGATTTCTTTCCGAGCCGGCCTTCGGCGACCATCCGCTCCAGGAGCGCAGGCGGACGGAACGCATCGGAGCCGAGCGTCGCGTGCAGGTGGCGGGCGATTTCGAGCCGCACGTCCAGTCCCACCAGGTCTGTAAGGCGCAGGGGGCCCATGGGGTGACGGTATCCCAGCACCATGGCCTTGTCGATGTCTTCGGGCGAGGCGACGCCGGTTTCGACCATGCGGATGGCCTCGAGGCCGAGCACGATCCCCAGCCGGGAGGTGGCGAAGCCGGGGGAGTCGTGGACGAGGATCGATTCCTTGCCCAGGCCCTTCACGAACCACAGCGCGGCGTTGCAGGTCCGGACGTTGGTCTCGACTCCCTGCACGACCTCCACGAGGGGCATGATGTGCACCGGGTTGAAGAAGTGGAGCCCCACCAGGAACCCCGGCCGCCTCAGCCCGGCTGCCATCTCGCCGATGGACAGCGACGACGTGTTCGTAGCCAGGTACGTCCCCGTCCCCGCCACGGCTTCCACCCCGGCGAGCACCTCCTTCTTGAGCGCCATCACCTCCGGCACGGCCTCGATCACCAGCTCCGCGCCCTCCACCGCCTCACGCAGACTGCCGGTCCCCTCGAGGCGTGCCAGCGCCGCGTCACTGTCCGCTTCCGCCACCTTGCCCAGGCGGACGCCCTTGTCCAGCGTGACCTCGATCCCTGCGAGGGCGCGCTCGAGCTGCCCGGCGTCGACATCGTACAGTGCCGCCGCGTGACCCGCCATCGCCGCCACCTGCGCGATGCCGCGGCCCATCGTCCCCGCGCCGATCACGGCCACCCTCCCGATTCCGGACCACCCCACGCTCAGGCCGTCCCCGCCTTGCGGGCCTCCAGTCCACACCGGTGCCTCGCCGCCGTGTCCACCACTGCCATCGTTCTCAGCTCCTCTCCACCACGGCCGCGATGCCCTGGCCGACCCCGATGCACATCGTCGCGAGGCCAAGGGCAACGTCCCGCCGCGCCATCTCGTGCACCAGCGTGACAAGGATGCGCGCGCCCGAGCACCCCACCGGGTGGCCCAGCGCGATCGCGCCGCCGTTCACGTTCACGCGGTCCGGATCCAGCTCCAGCTCGCGGATACAGGGGATGGCCTGCGCAGCGAAGGCCTCGTTCAACTCGACCAGGTCGAGGCCGCTCGCGGCCACCCCGGTGCGGGCCAGACAGCGCCGTGTCGCCGGCACGGGGCCGATCCCCATGCGGTGCGGCTCCACCCCCGCCACCGCCGCCCCGCGAATCACCGCCATCGGTTCCAGACCATGCGCGCGCGCCGTCTCCCCCTCGACCACGAGCAGGGCGGCGGCGCCGTCGTTGATCCCGGAAGAATTCCCCGCCGTGACGGTCCCATCCCGCTCGAAGACGGGGCGAAGGCGGGCCAGGGCCTCGGCCGTCGTGCCCGGCCTGGGGTGCTCGTCCTGCGCGACCGCCACCGGCTCGCCGCGCCGCGCGGGTACGCTTACCGGCACGATCTCGGCGTCGAAGCGCCCGGCCTCAATTGCCGCCGCCGCTTTCTGCTGGCTGGCCGCCGCGAACGCGTCCTGCTCTTGGCGCGTCACACCGTATTCGCGCGCGACCACCTCGGCCGTCCGCCCCAGGCTGATCGTCCATTCATCGGGCAGACGCGGATTCGCGAAGCGCCACCCCAGCACCGTGTCCGCAACCTCGGGCACGCCGCGCGCGTACCCGCGCTCGGGCTTCAGCATGACGAACGGTGCCCGGCTCATCGACTCGACCCCGCCGGCAATGAAGGCGTCGCCTTCGCCCGCCCGGATCGCCTGGCAGGCGCCAGCCACCGCCTGGAGCCCCGAGCCGCAGAGCCGGTTCACGGTCTGGCCGGGCACCTCGACTGGGAGGCCGGTCCTGAGCAGCGCCATCCGCGCCACATTGCGGTTGTCCTCGCCGGCCTGGTTGGTGCACCCGAAGATCACGTCGTCGAGCCGGTGCGCGGGGAAGGGGGTGCGATCGAGGAGAGCACGGATGGTCACCGCGGCCAGGTCGTCGGGGCGAACCGGTGCAAGAGCCCCGCCGTGCCGTCCGATGGCGGTGCGGACCGCTTCGACGATCCACGCTTCACGCATCGCGGACCTCCGCAACGCCGCCACCCGCTTCCCGAGCGTGGCCCCGAGGTGTTCGGCGCGCTTGCGCGATCCGGCCCGCACCCTACCGGTCCAGCGCCACCCAGACGCTCTTGAGGTGCGTGTACTTCTCCAGCGCCGACTGGAAGCCCAGGTCCCGGCCGAAGCCGCTTTCCTTGTAGCCTCCGAACGGCGATCCCGGCGCGTACTGGTTGTAGGTGTTCACCCAGACGGTTCCGGCGTCGATCTCCCGGGCGAGCCGGTGGGCCTTGCCGACGTCCCGCGTCCAGACGCCCGCCGCGAGCCCGTAGAGCGAATCGTTGGCCTTGGCGATGGCGTCGTCCGCGTCGTCAAAGGGGATGACCGCCGCCACCGGGCCGAAAATCTCCTCCCGGGCGATGGTCATCCCGGGGTCGACATCGCTGAAGACCGTCGCGGTCACGAAGTTGCCGCGGCCGTTCACCTTCACGCGCTCGCCGCCGGCCACCAGCTTCGCGCCGTCCCGCCTGCCGGCCTCGACGTACCCCATGACCCGGTCGAGCTGTTCGGTGCTCACGATCGCCCCGAGGCGCGTCGTGGACGCCATCGGGTCGCCCACCGTCGCCTTGCCGGCGAGCGTCCTCAGCCCGTCCACGAACTCGTCGTGGACCGCGCGCTCCACCAGGATGCGGCTCCCCGCCGCGCACACCTCGCCCTTGCCGTAGAAGACCCCCATCGAGGCGCCCTTCACGGCCGCCCCCGGATCCGCGTCGGCAAAGACGATGTTCGGCGACTTGCCGCCCAGCTCCAGCGACACCTTCTTGAGCGTCGCCGCCGCCTCCCTCATGATGATCCGGCCCACCTCGGTCGAGCCCGTGAAGGAGATCGCGTCCACCCCCGGGTGGCGCACCAGCGCCGCGCCTGCGGTCTCGCCGAAGCCGGGCACCACGTTCAGCACCCCCGGCGGAAAGCCGGCCTCGGCGGCGAGTTCCCCGAAGCGGAGCGCGGTCAGCGGCGTCTGCTCGGCGGGCTTGAGCACCACCGTGTTCCCGCAGGCCAGCGCCGGTGCGACCTTCCACGCGGCCATCGACAGGGGGAAGTTCCACGGAATGATCGCGCCGACCACGCCCACCGGCTCGCGCAGCGTGTAGTTGAGGAACGGCCCCGGCACGGGGACGGTGTCGCCCTGCACCTTGTCGGCGAGCCCGGCGTAGTAGCGCAGCGTCCGGGCCACGCCCGGCACGTCGATCCGCCGCGCCTCGAAGTACGGCTTGCCGTTGTCCTGTGTCTCGAGCAACCCGAGTTCGTCGGCGTTGGCGTCGACCAGGTCCGCCAGCCTCCATAGCAGCCGCGACCGCTTGTGCGGGTTCATCCGACGCCAGCGGGGATCGCGGAAGGCCGCCCGCGCCGCCGCCACCGCGCGGTCGATCTCCCCTGCGCGCGCCTCGCTCACTTCGGCGATGACATCTTCGGTCGCCGGGTTCACCGTCTGGAAGGTGCCGCCGCCCTCCGCGTCCGCCCACTCGTTCCCGATCCAGAGGCGGGTGCGGATGTCTTCGCTCATCTCAGCTCCCCGAGAAGTCCGGCTTGCGCTTCTCGACGTAGGCGTTCAGCCCCTCGCGCGCGTCGTCGGAGGCGAAGAGCTGCTGCTGTAGTTCGCGCTCCAGGGCCAGCGCCGTCTCGAAGGGAATCTCGGCGCCCGTCTGCACGGAACGCTTGATGAGCCCCACCGCTCTGGACGCCCGCCCGGGAGGACAGAAGCCGCGGGCATAGCCGATCACCCGGTCCATGAACTCGTCGAGCGACTCCGTCTCCCACACGTCGTTGACGATCCCGAGTTCCCGCGCCTCGTCGAAGCCGAAGGTCCGGCCGGTCGCCATCAGTTCGATGGCGCGCGACTTGCCGACGAGGCGAGTCATCCTCTGCGTGCCTCCTGTGCCGGGGAGCACGCCGAGATTGACCTCGGGGAGGCCGCACATGCTGCGGCCGCCCCGCGCGATGCGGATGTCGGCCGCCATCGCGATCTCCAGTCCGCCGCCCACCGTGTGGCCGTTCAGCGCGGCGATCGTCAGCTTGGGCGTGTGTTCCAGGCGGTTGAGCGTCTCGTTGGCGTGCAGGCAGAAGCAGTACTTGAAGCCGGTCGTCACCTTCGCGAGCATCCCGATGTTGGCTCCGGCCGAGAAGAACTTTTCGCCGTTGCCGGTCAGCACGATCACGTGCACATCGTCGTCGAAGCGGGCCTTGAGGATCGCGTCGTCCAGCTGGCGCATCATCTCGTGTGTGTAGGTGTTTGCGGGCGGGTCGTCGAGGGTGATGAGGGCGACGCCGCCGCCGGCGTCGGAGTAGCGAACGAGGGTCTTCTCGGTCATCGGATGAGGGCTTCCTTTGGATGGGGTGAGGCAGAAAGATAACATCGCGGCCAGCCGGGCAGGATGGCGCGCACCCTACCCGGCGCGATTACATTGAAGGTGTCACTGCGCTGAAGGATTCCGTCGCCCGGTCCGTATCCGGGTGAATCGGCAACACGCCCGTCCGCACAATCGTTCGCAGGAGGATACAGGGTGATGAACAGGATCCGGTTCCGGCTTGCGGCCGTCTACCTGCTCGCGCTCCTCGCCGCGGCCGCTCCGGCTGCCGCGCAGCGGACCGTGGTGCGGGTGCCCGTCGCAGGGGAGGTGGAGATGGGGCTCGCGCCGTTCATCGAACGGGCGCTGAACGAGGCCGCCGCGGCCGGCGTGGCGGCTGTTGTGCTGGAGATCGAGACGCCGGGAGGCAGGGTCGACGCCGCCGAGCGGATCACGTCGGCGATCAGCCGCGCGGAGGTGCCGGTCTACGCGTACGTCAACATGCACGCCTACTCGGCCGGGGCGATGATCGCGCTCTCCGCCGAGCGCGTACTGATGCGGGCCGGCAGCGTCATGGGCGCGGCGACCCCGGTGGACGGGAGCGGCACCAAGGCGTCGGAGAAGATGGTGTCCGCGATGCGCGCCCGGATGCGCGCGCTGGCCGAGGCGCGGGGGCGGGACCCTGCGGTTGCCGAGGCGATGGTGGACGAGGAGCTGGCCATCGAAGGGGTGGTCGAGAGCGGCAAGCTGCTGACGCTGACGACCGGGGAGGCCGCGCGCCTGGACTACGCGGAAGTGGTGGCCGACTGGGACGGGGTGCTGGAGGCGATCGGGCTGGAGGGGGCGGAGGTGGTCGAGGCGGAGGTGAACTGGGCCGAGCGGATCGTGCGGTTCTTCACCAATCCGGTCATCGCGCCGTTCCTGCTGTCGCTCGGGTTCCTGGGACTGCTCGTCGAGATCCGGTCGTCCGGATTCGGGCTGGCCGGGGCCGCCGGAGTGCTGTCGCTGGCCCTCTTCTTCGGGGCGCACCTCCTCGTCGGCCTCGCGGGCGCGGAGGACCTGATCCTGGTGGGTGTGGGCATCGTCCTGATCGGAGTCGAAGTCTTCCTTGTACCGGGCTTTGGCGTGTTCGGCGTCCTCGGGATCCTCGCGCTACTCGGGGGCGTCTTCATGGCGCAGATCGGAAACCTCCCCACACAGGCGGACCTGGCGCGCGCCTCGGCGGTGCTGAGCGCGGCGATCATCCTCGTCTTCGCCACGGCCTGGTTCTTCCTGCAATCGATGTTCGGGAGCTGGCGGCTGAGGCGCAGCGGGGTCATCCTGCCCGAGACCACCGACCGCGACGAGGGTTACACCTCGGCCGACGTGCGCACCGACATGGAGGGCGCCGAGGGGGTGGCGATCACCGATCTCCGTCCGGCGGGCGTCGGTCTTTTCGGTGACGAGCGCATGGATGTGGTGTCCGAGAGCGAATGGATCGAGGAGGGTACCCGCATCCGCGTGCTCAGCGCCGAGGGGTACCGTCACGTCGTGCGCGCGATAGTGTCGTCTGCGAAGACATCGGATTGAACGGACCGAACCAATCGAACTGAACCCAAGAGGTAACTACGCATGGATCCCATCATTCTCCCGGCGCTGCTCGTCATGGGCCTCATTGTCGCGCTCCTCCTTCTCAACTGGGCCGTGCCCATCAGCCTGTGGTTGGAAGCCATCTTCTCGGGTGTCCGGCTGGGGCTGGGCTCGCTGGTGGGGATGCGCCTCCGCAAGGTGAGTCCCCCGGCGGTGGTGAGGCCGCTGATCGCGTCCACCAAGGCCGGACTGCCGCTGCGGGTGTCGCACCTCGAGGCGCACTATCTGGCGGGGGGCAGCGTGGAGCGGGTGGTGCGCGCGCTGATCAGCGCCGACAAGGCCTCGATCGACCTCCCCTTCCAGCAGGCCGCGGCGATCGACCTGGCGGGGCGGGACGTCTTCGAGGCCGTCCAGGTGTCGGTGAACCCCAAGGTGGTGCAGACGCCGCGCGTGGCGGCGATGGCCAGGGACGGCATCCAGCTGATCGCGGTGGCGCGGGTGACCGTGCGCGCCAACATCAACCGGCTGGTCGGCGGAGCGGGGGAGGAGACGATCCTGGCACGCGTCGGCGAGGGGATCGTGTCGACGATCGGATCGGCGGACACCCACAAGGCCGTGCTGGAAAACCCGGACGCGATCTCGAAGACCGTACTGCAGAAGGGGCTCGATTCCGGCACCGCCTTCGAGATCCTCTCGATCGACATCGCCGACGTGGATGTCGGCAAGAACATCGGCGCCGAGCTGCAGACGGACCAGGCCGAGGCCGACAAGCGGGTCGCGCAGGCCCGGGCCGAGGAACGGCGCGCGATGGCGATGGCCCAGGAGCAGGAGATGATCGCGCGGGTTCAGGAGATGCGCGCGGAGGTGATCGCGGCGGAGGCCCAGGTCCCGCTCGCCATGGCCGACGCGTTCAGGAGCGGCAACATGGGCATCATGGACTACGCGCGGTATCGGAACATCGAGTCCGATACGCACATGCGCAGGGCGATCGCCGAGGGCGACGACGCTCCGCAGCAGTTGCCGGCGGAGTAGGGGCGTGGCGGCAGCCGGAACCGGCCCCTCGCCGCGCACTGGCCCGGGAGCAGCATAGTGGATATCAGCTTCGTCATCCTGCTGATGGTCGTGATGGCCATCCTGGACATGATCGGCAGGATGTTGCGCAAGCGCGCCGCGGTGGCGCCGGACGAGAAGGCCGGGCCGGTCGACAGCACGGATGTGCTGAAGTACCTGACCGGGGAGGATCCGGGGGCGGAACCGGGGGCGCCTCGCACGAGTGTGCCGGCGCGCGCGGGGAGCGACCAGCCGGCGCTTGCAGCGCTTCAGCGCGGCGAGGCTGCTGCTCCACCCCCTGCCAGGGGGCTCTCCGCCGCCCCGGGGCTCCCGGTTGCCGAGCGGCATCCGGCCTCCGCGCCCCCGGTGCCGGTCAGGGAGGCGCGGGTGCTGGAGTTGCGTGACCGGTCCCCGCGCGAGATCCAGGGCCTTGACCGGTCTCCCCGCGAGATCGTGCTCCGTGACCGGTCCCCGCGAGAGGTTGAGTTGCGTGACCGGTCCCCGCGCGATGTGGAGCTTCGAGGGGGCGATCCGCTTCCCGTGGAGCACGGGCGTTCCGCCGGCGCGGCGGGGACCCCGGAGCTCTCCCCACCGCCGGCGCCTGTTCGCCGGACGCGCTCCGGGGGGGTGGGTGACCGGCTGGGGCTGGGCAGCGCCTCCGGCCTCCGGCGATTGGTCGTCGCCCGCGAGGTGCTGGGGCCTCCGCTCGCGCTGCGCAAGGAGTAGCCGGCGCAGAAGCCGGGGGGGGTCAGGGCGGCCCCGGTCCGGTGGGGGGCATGACGAGGCGGCCGTTGTCGTTGCGGGTAACCAGAACGACATCCCCCGGCGCAGCCACGACCCGGGCGGACAGCGTCGTCGCCAACGCCTGCACGGAGTCCATTTGCGGGGACGCCGCATCCACGCGCGGGGAGTCCGGGACGAAAGACACCTCGAGGGCGTGGCTGCCGGCCGGGAGGGGGAAGCGCTCGTAGACGGCAAGGGTGCGTGCGCGCCGGCCGGGATGCCACGCGGGGCCCGCGTGCAGCGTGTCGCCGTCGATGAGGACGATGAGGCCGAAAGGGACGGTCTCTTCGTTGCAGATCTCCCCCGGGCGCATGTGGCCGGGCACGCCTTCCAGCTCGGCTTCGGTGGGTGGGCGGCAATGCCGGAGCGACGGGGCGGGCATCCGCCAGGACACCCTGAGTTCGCTCCCTTCGCTCCCCGGCCCCAGCCACGGCACCTGGGACATGAAGACGATGACGACCATCGCGCCCGCCGCCAGGGCCGCCGCTCCCGTCCGCTTCAGCCAATTCGCGGCGTTCATTCGCTTCCGGCCTTCGTCCGGCCGGCCCCGGCCGGCCACCGGCGGAACAAGGCGCTCGGCAGCAGCCGGGAGACCACGCCGGGCGGTCCATGTGGCCCGGCCCCCGCATCGTCCCCGCCGGCCCCTTCCGGCACCTCGCAGTCGGTGTCGATCCGGATCGCGTCTTCGCCGGCCGGGGATTCAAGCCTGGCCAGCTCGTCCGCGAATTCGCCCAGGGCCCTGTCCACCGAACGCGGGTCGAAGGCGGATGCGTGGGCCACGTGCACCCGTCTCCGGTCGACCCGCGCCTTCAGCTCGGCCTCGCGCTCGTGATAGAGCCGCTCCACCAGCCACTTCGGCCCTTCCCGTCCCGAGCAGTCGCGGGGCGGGCACGCCACCACCAGGACGCCCCGCGCCCCGGCCCGCACCAGGTACTCCACGACGGAGGTGTGCAGATTGCCGGCGCACGACACCTCGAACCGGGCGGGGCCTTCCCCGGCCCGGTCCGAATCGGGCGAAGCCCGCCGGGCGTTCGAGGGGCCGCGCTCGGCGCCGCCGGAACGGCCGCACGCCACGACGACGATGGCCCCGGCCCGGAACGCATCCCCCGCCACGAAGTCCCTGACGCGCGCGAGCTGGTCTCTGCCGGTCCGCCCGGGAGGGCCCACGCCCATCGGTGCGCAGGAGCCCGCGCAGATGCCGCAGCTGACGCAGTGCGACGGGTTGACCCACGCAACCATGCCGCCGCGGCCATCGGTGCGCTCGACCATCCGGATGGCGTCGTAGGGGCAGTCGGCCTCGCACTGGTGGCAGGCGGTGCAGAGCCGGGTCGACACGACGGAGGGTGCCGGTCTCCGGTCCTTGCGCGGCCGGGCCAGGATCGGGACGGTGGCCAGTACGGCAACCAGGAGGGTGCCTGCCAGCCAGGCCGCCGGGGCGGGGGTGTTGCGCAGCCAGGGGAGCCAGAACGCGTAAAAGAGGTCGAGCGGCACCTCTGCCGGGATTCTCAGCAGATTGGCGGCCTGCGCAACCGGCGCGGGCAGGAGGACCGCGGCCGCGGCCAGCAGTCCCACGGTGGCCCAGAGGAGGGGGCGGGGCGGAAGCAACACCGGCCGGGCCACGCGCGAGACGTGCAGCCAGAGGAAGATGACCAGGCCGACCGGGATGGCGATGTGCAGGAAGAGGTTCATGAAGAAGAACGCGGACGGCAGCGGGTCTGCGCCCGCGAAGGTCCGGGAGACCGGTTCCGAGAAGATGGGCAGGGCGTCGAGGAGCCTGGCCCCCTCGGTCGCGAGGAGCTGGCCCTGAACGTCCCAGACCATCACGTATCCGGTCCAGCCGCATACGTACAGGAGGAAGAGCAGGAAGACGCCCGAAACCCAGGCCAGCGCGCGCGGGCCCCAGCTGCGGCCCTGGAAGAACATCCGCAGGGCGTGCACGACGGCGGCGGCGACGGCCAGATCGGCGGCGTACCGGTGAAGTGATCGAATCCACCGTCCCCCCAAGGGCTGGGCGTCGATCCGGACAATGGACTCGTGCGGGGCGCCGATGCGGTAGAAGAACAGCAGGTAGATCCCCGTGACCAGCATGACCGCGAGGCAGAGTACCGCGATGGCTCCGGACTGGTAAAGCGGATTCCACTTCCAGCCGTACAGCCTGTCGGCCCAGCCGTCCAGCCGGGCCAGCATCCGGGTGAAAGGTCGCTTGAGCATGCGGAGGGTGCAGGGGAAACGTGGGATACAGGGCACCGCCGGGGTTGCGGCTCGCTATTGATTATATCATCATGTTCTTATCCAGAATAGATCTCGCCGGACTGGCCGAAAGGACGGGAGATGATATCCGGGACGGCCCGCAACGCGTTGCGGGCAGTAGTGTACATCGCCGCACGGGAGGCGTCCGGGCCGGTTACCGCCGAAGTGCTCTCCGCGGAGCTCGAATTGCCGCAGAACTACCTCTCCAAGACCCTGCACAGGCTGGTGCGCGACGGCGTGCTCGATGCAACCCGCGGCCGGGGTGGCGGCTATGTGCTGGCGATCCCGGCCCCGCAGCTCCCCCTGGACCGGGTCCTGGATGTCATCGACCCGGACAGTCCGGCGCGGCGTTGCCTGCTCGGACGTCCGGAGTGCACGGACTCGGATCCGTGCGCGACCCACCACCGCTGGTGCGTGGTGCGCGAGGCCATCGACAGCTTCTTCGCCGAAACCACGATCAGCGATCTGTTCTCGTCGTCCCCGGCCGGGCGGGGGCAACAGTCACTCTCCAGCCCCGAGGAGGGCAAGTCCATGTCCGATCCCGCTACCCGCGCCCCTTCCGAACCCCCGACGGGTCCAGGGAAGGACGGGCCGGTCCCGCTCATGCAGCGCCTCTACGACAGCCCGTTCCTGCTCCTCGCGGCGTGCATCGTCGTGATGTTCGTGTTCTTCACCGCGTGGGGGATGATCGAGATCATGTCGCTCGAACCCGCGCCTCTGCCGTAGCGGCCCGTGGACCAGACAAGGAGAACGCCGATGTACCGAACCGGTATCGAACCGCCGGAGCGCGTCTGGTGGAAGAAGGTCGCCCGGCACGAAAAGGTGTGGGTGTGGATCGCCTTTGCGTGGTGCATGGTCCTCTTCGCGATGATGCCGATCTGGCACCTCCGGGGAGGCCAGAACCCGTCGGGCATCCGGCACCGCGTGGACCCGGCCGACTTCCAGGCCCGGGTCCTGGAGTTCGTGCAGGAGTACCAGGTGGGCACCGACAACGGTTTCCCGGTGGTGGAGCCCCCGCCCGGCGGCGACGTGTACCTGCAGGCGTCACAGTTTGCGTGGATGCCGGTGGTGCGCCTCCGGCAAGGGGCCGAATACACGCTGCACCTGTCGTCGCTGGACGTGAACCACGGATTCAGCCTCTACCCCCTCAACATCAACTTCCAGGTCGTTCCCGGGTACGACTACGGCCTGCGCATCGTGCCGAACGAGCCCGGCGAATTCCACGTGATGTGCAACGAGTTCTGCGGCATCGGCCACCACCTGATGGTCGGCAAGATCATCGTGGAGCCGGCGGATGCGGTGGCGGACGCGGAGGGAGGTGACCGGTGAATCCCTTCCGCAAGTGCCCGACGACGGGCCTGCAGGTGCACCGCACCGCCGACCGGCTCATCAAGGCGAACGCGGTCGCGGCGACCGTCGCGCTGCTGATCGGCGGGGTCGCGGCCGTCCTGGTCCTGCTCACGCGCTGGGAGGCGGTCCTCCTCCTCGAAGCCGAGATGTTCTACCGGATGCTGACGGTGCACGGGATGAACATGCTCATCTTCTTCATCATCTTCTTCGAGATGGCGGTGCTCTACTTCGCCTCCGCCGTGCTGCTCAACGCCAGGGTTCCAGCCGGCAGGCTCGGCTGGGTCGCCTTCGTCCTCATGGTGGCGGGCGCCCTGATGGTGGAGTGGACGATGTGGACGGGCCGCGCCGACGTGCTCTTCACCTCGTACGTCCCGCTCCGGGCGCACCCCCTCTTCTACCTGGGGGTGATCCTCTTCGCGGTCGGCGCCCTGACCGTGGTCGGGCACTTCTTCGCCATCATCACGATCGCCCGGCGGGAGAAGGCGTACGAGGGGTCGCTCCCGCTGGTCACCTACGGAGCGCTGACGGCGGCGGCGATCGCGGCCGTCACCCTGCTGCACGGGGCGATCATCTACATTCCCACATTCCTGTGGTCGCTCGACATGATGAACGTCGATCCCCAGGTGTACCGGCTGGTCTGGTGGGGGCTCGGCCATTCTTCGCAGCAGATCAACGTGGCCGCCATGGTCGCGATCTGGTATCTGCTTGGTGCGCTTACGGTTGGTGCGGTTGTACTCAATGAGAAGGTGAGCCGCACGGCGTTCGTGCTGTACGTTCTCTTCATCTCAATGGCGTCGGCTCACCACCTGCTGGTGGACCCCGGCATGGGACCGTCGTGGAAGGTCTGGAACACCAGCTACTTCATGTACATGGCGGTGCTGGCCTCGATGATCCACGGCTTCACGGTTCCGGCCGGCACCGAGCTGGGGATGCGCCTCAGGGGGGCCGCCCAGGGACTCTTCGGCTGGCTCAAGCGAGCGCCGTGGGGTGACCCGGGGTTCAGCTCGCTGGCGTTCTCGATCGTCGTGTTCGGCTTCGTGGGCGGGATCACGGGGGTGACCTTCGGCACCGAGCAGATCAACATCATCGCGCACAACACCCTGCGGATCCCCGGTCATTTCCACGCCACCGTGGTTTCGGGGACGGCGATGGCGTTCATGGGGATCACCTACTACGTGATTCCGCTCATCTTCCGGCGGGAGATCGCCTTCTACCGGCTCGCGAAGATCCAGCCGTACCTCTTCGCCGCCGGCATGCTGGTCTTCTCCATGGCGATGACCTTCGCCGGGACCTTCGGCGTTCCGCGCCGCCACTGGGACATCGGCTTCAGCCAGGCGCTCTTCCGGCCGGAGTTCTCGCCCACGGTAAACCTGATCATGGGAGTGATGGCGGTAGGCGGGCTGGTTGCCATCGTGGGCGGGGCGATATACATCGTCGTAACCGTGACCTCGGTCTTCTTCGGGAGGAGGATGGCCGCGGACGATTCCGGACTGGGTGCGAGCGGGAGGGGCCTGCCGCCGGGGATCACCAGCCCGCCGCGTCCGCTGGTGCCGGAGGACGCGGAGGGCCTCAAGCCGTCGGGACGCCTGGGGCCCGTACCGGGGACGATGGTGCTGGTGTTCATCTTCCTGGCGGCGTTCATCACCTACTACTTCGTCAACTGGAAGCTGCTCTCGTTCCTGTGGGAGGTGGGATGAGCCGGGATCGGTACGCGCGGGAGAGCGGTTCGCCGCCGCCGGGGGACGGGACCTCCGGCGGGGATGGGCCGAAGCGCGCCGACGCGGGGGCACGCACCCCTCCGGCGACGGCCGTGCGAGGGGCAATGGCGGGGCAGCGGCGTTGCTTGCGGTCACCGTCGCGTGGTGGGCCCTGGCCCTGTGGCCGGTAGAGGGGATTCCTCCGGCGTGGCTGGAGCGCGCGCGCCTGGTCTGCTTCAACGCGGGCCCGTCCGGGCTCCCGGATGCGTCCGGGTGGCTTCTGCTGGTGGGGCAGCCCATCGGCATGCTCGCGCTGCTGATGGTAATCGCGGGCGATGCGGTGCGGGAGGGTCTCAGGCGGGCGTTTGCGTCGCCCGCGGGTCTGCTCGGCATCGCGTCCTGCGGCGGGGTGCTCCTCGCGGGGCTGGTGCTGGCGGCGGTGCGGGTCGCCGGCGCTCCGGGTGACGCAGAGTGGCTGGAGAACGCCCGCGCGCCGGTGCCCGCCAACTATCCTCGCCTCGACCGGCCGCTCCCCGGCCTCTCCGGCCTCGTCGACCAGCACGGTGAAGCCTTCACCCGGGAGCGGCTGCGGGGGCGCCCGGCGCTGCTCACCTTCGGCTTCGGGCACTGCGCGACCGTCTGCCCCATGACGGTGATGAGCGCGCGGGAGGTCCAGGACCGGTTTCGGGAGGAGGGCCAGGCCGTGGAGCTGGTGGTGATCACGCTGGATCCCTGGCGGGACACCCCGGCGCGGCTGCCGTCTCTGGCGGAGCAGTTCCATCTGGGCGGCGGCGCGCACGCGAACGCGCATGCGGGCGCCGCGGACGGAGTGCGCTCCCGGTCCTACATGCTCTCCGGCACCGTCGAGGCGGTCAACTCGGCGCTGGATGCGCTGCAGGTGGCGCGGGAGCGGGTGCCGGACACGGGCGACATCGTGCACCCGGCGCTGGTGTACCTGGTGGACGCGCAGGGCACGATCGTCTACGCGGCGAGCGGGCACGCGGAGCTCATCGAGGAGCTGGCGCGCCGCATGTGAGCCGCCACGCTACTCCGGCGGTGGCTTCACGTAGCCCGCTATCCGCTCCACAAGTCCCTCCAGCTCCGCGGCCCGCTTGCGCCCGGTGGACTTCATGACCCTGCGCATCGCGATGTACAGGCCGCCGATGAGGGTAACGGGGAAGAGGGCGGCGAAGAGGCCCGAGCCCAGCGCCCCGAGCCCGACTCCCATCCCGACTCCGAACCCGACCCCCATTCCGCCTCCACCCACCACACCCCCGAAGAGCATTCCCGCGTAGCCGTGCAATCGCTCCTCGGCCTGGATGCGCGTCTCCCCGTTGCGCGACGCCACGGTGACCTGCACTGCGCGAAGCTGGTGCTCCGACGTGACCGACCGCCATGTCAGGGTGCGCCCGACCATGGACGCGTCGCCCTGCACATCGGCCGCCATCTGTATTTCGGTGACGATCTGCTCGTAGTCCTCCTGCCTCAGTTCACCCGGGAGGACCCGCTCGGCGCGAACCAGGAGGGGGGTGCCCGCGAGCGCATGTTCCAGGCCGGTGGGCTCCGGGCTGTCGATCCGGGCCGCGGCCAGCTGGACGTAGCGGGGATCGATTCCCGCTTCGGCAGCCACATCCTGCAGTGTGGCGAGCGTCATCCCGCCCTCGTGAACGAGGCGCCCTCCGGCCTCGTCCTTCTCCTGCAGCTCGGTGGCGTGCCTTAGGAGCCGGCTGACCTCCTTGTCGCTGTAGCGCCTGGGCGGGCCGCCGCGGGGGTCGTCGGAGGACATCGCCGAACCTCGCCGGACGGCTACAGCGCCGCCAGCCTCCTCAGCACGGTGTGCAGGATGCCCCCGTTGCGGTAGTAGTCCACATCCACCCTCGAGTCGAGCCGCACCCTGCAGCGGAAACGCACCTTCGAGCCGCCCTTGCGGGCCACAACCTTCACCTCTCCCCTGGCCTTCAGCCTGCCGGCGATCCCTGTGATGTCGTAGACCTCGGTGCCGTCGAGGCCCAGCGCTTCGGCGCCCTCGCCGTCCCGGAACTGGAGCGGCAGCACGCCCATCCCCACCAGGTTGGAGCGGTGAATGCGCTCGTAGCTCTCCGCGATCACGGCCCTGACCCCGAGCAGCAGGGTTCCCTTGGCGGCCCAGTCGCGGGAGCTCCCGGTGCCGTACTCGCGCCCCGCGATTACGACAAGGGGGGTTCCGGCGGCGCGGTACCGCTCCGAGGCCTCGAAGATCGTGGTCATCTGCCCGGTCGGGAGGTGCACGGTGTAGCCGCCCTCCTTGTCCTCAAGGAGGAGGTTGCGCAGCCGCACGTTCCCGAAGGTGCCGCGCATCATCACCTCGTGGTTGCCGCGCCGCGAGCCGAAGGTGTTGAAACGGATGGGGGCGACGCCGTGGGCCTCCAGGTAGCGCCCGGCGGGCTCGTAGCGGGGGATCGCCCCGGCCGGCGAAATGTGATCGGTGGTGACCGTGTGGCCGAGTAGCGCCAGCACGCGGGCCCCGCGCACGTCCCGCAAGGGGGGCGCCTCGCTGCGGATGCCCTCGAAGAAGGGGGGATTGCGGATGTAGGTCGAGTCCGGGTCCCACTCGTAGAGGCTGCCCTCCTCGGGGAGGGGGAGCGCCCGCCAGTGCTCGTCGCCGCTGAAGACATGAGCATACCGCTCGTGGTACATCCCGGGCTTGAGTGCGGCGGCGATGGTATCCCGGATCTCCTCCGGCGACGGCCAGATGTCGGCGAGGAAGACCGACCGGCCGTCAGCGGCCTGGCCGAGCGGCTCGTTGTAGAGGTCGATGTCGATGCGCCCCGCGAGCGCGAAGGCGACGACGAGCATCGGGGAGGCCAGGTAGTTCGCGCGGACCAGGGTGTGGATGCGGGCCTCGTAGTTGCGGTTCCCCGAGAGGATGGAAGCGACGACAAGGCCGTGCATGTAGACCGCGTCGGCCACCGGTCCCGGGAGGGGGCCGCTGTTGCCGATGCAGGTCGTGCAGCCGTAGCCGACCAGGTTGAAGCGGAGCTCCTCCAGGTAGTGCATCAGCCCGGCGGCCCGGAGGTAATCGGTGACGACCTGGGAGCCCGGCGCCATGCTTGTCTTCACCCAGGGCTTCACCTCCATCCCCAGGGCGCGCGCCTTCTTCGCCATGAGCCCCGCGCCGACCATCACCGACGGGTTGGAGGTGTTGGTGCAGCTGGTGATCGCGGCCACGACGATCGTGCCGTCGCCGATCTCCATCCGCTTCCCGTCCATCTCGATCTCGACCATCCTGCGCTGGGAAGTCGCGACCGCGGTGCCGCCACCGTCCCTTCGGCCGCCGACGATTCCGGACCCGCCCGGCGGGGTGGCCCCGGCGGGAACCAGCCCGGGCAGATCCCGTTCGAAAGCCGTGCGGATGTCGGTCAGCGCGATCCTGTCCTGCGGGCGCTTCGGCCCCGCCACACTCGGCTCGACGGTGGAAAGGTCGAGCTCCATCGTCGAGGTGTACTCCGGGTCGGGAGTCTCGTCGGTGCGGAAGAGCCCCTGCTCGCGCGCGATCCGCTCGACCCGCTCGACCAGCTCCGGGCTGCGGCCGGTCCCGGCGAGGTAGCGCAGCGTCTCCCCGTCTACGGGGAAGAACCCGATCGTGGCGCCGTACTCGGGCGACATGTTGGCGAGGGTGGCCTTGTCGGGCAGGCTGAGTCCGGAGAGGCCCGGCCCGTAGTATTCCACGAACCGCCCCACGACGCCGTGCGCGCGCAGCATCTCGGTGACCCTCAGGACGAGGTCCGTGGCCGTGGACCCCTCGGGCAGCGAGCCGGTCAGCTTCACCCCCACCACCTCCGGGAGCAGCATGTAGTACGGCTGGCCAAGGAGCACCGCCTCCGCCTCGATCCCGCCCACGCCCCAGCCCACGACGCCCAGGCCGTTGATCATCGTGGTGTGGGAGTCGGTGCCGACCAGGGTGTCGGGGTAGGCGAGGTGGGTTCCCCGCTCCTCACGCCGGTGGATGACCGAAGCCAGGTATTCCAGGTTGACCTGGTGCACGATCCCCGTGCCGGGAGGGACGACGCGGTAGTTCTCGAAGGCTTCCTGGGCCCAGCGGAGCAGGGCGTAGCGCTCCCGGTTGCGCTCGTACTCGCGCTCGACGTTCTTCTCGAAGGCGTATCCGGTGCCGAAGAAGTCGACCTGCACCGAGTGGTCGATGACGAGGTCGGCGGGCACCATGGGGTTAATCCGCGCCGGGGCGCCCCCCATCTTGAGGATGCCGTCCCTCATGGAGGCGAGGTCCACGACCGCCGGGACGCCGGTGAAGTCCTGGAGGACCACGCGCGTGGGCATGAAGGGGAAGTCCGCGCCCGCGCGGGTGGGGCTCCACGCCGCCACCGCCTCCACGTGCCGGGCGGAAACGTAGTCGTCGCCGGCATGGCGCAGCACGTTTTCGAGGAGGACGCGGATGGAGAAGGGCAGCCGGTCCAGATCGGTGATGCCCTCCTCTTCCAGGCGGGCCAGGCGGTAGAAGGATGTCGGGCCCTCGGTGAGGTCGACGGTGGCGAGGGCGCCGAAGGGATCTGTCAGGTCGGGCACGGGGCTTGGGCTCCGGACTTGGGTCGAGGGGCACTCTGGCGGATGTTCGACAGCGGGTCTTCAACAATAGCGAGACGGGAATGGGGCGAACAGAACGCCCCGCCGGAGTCGGCGGCCCGACGCCCCACTTCACCTCCGGCGCGAACCCGAGTACAATCATTGTGCCGGCAGCTGGCGTGGTCCGGGGCGCGGGAGACCTGCGGCGCGGTTCGCCGGGTCCGCCGGGCGGGCAGGGAGCCGGGGTGGCGGAACCGGTAGACGCGAAGGTCTCAAAAACCTTTGCCCTTGCGGGCGTGAGGGTTCGAGTCCCTCCCTCGGCATCGATAGGTGAAGTCAGAAAGGATGCAGATCATGAACCGTATGAAGTTGGCCGCAGGGGTCCTGCTCGTTGGCGGCCTGGCCGTCGTCCTGGCGTTCCGGGGCTCCGCACCGAACGGAGCGCCGGAGGTCGCGGAGACCGCGGACGCGGGCACGGCGATTCACGTGTACAAGACCGAGACCTGCGGGTGCTGCGGACTGTGGGTGGACCACATCAAGGCAGCCGGGTTCGAGGTCACCGTGGAGAATCTGTCGAATGCGGACCTGGCCGCAGTGAAGCAGAGCCACGGGATTCCGGTGGAGCTCAGCACCTGCCATACGGCTCTGGCCGGAGGCTACGTGTTGGAGGGACACATTCCCGCGGAGGTAATCGAGTCCTTCCTGGAGGAAGCCCCCGAGGTGAGGGGGATCGCCGTGCCCGGCATGCCCATCGGTTCTCCGGGGATGGAGGGGCCCAACCCGCGGCCGTACCACGTGATCACCTTCGATGGCGAGGGGAACCGCACCATATACCGGGAGGTAGACCCGAGGTAGGCTGCCCGGTTTCCTGCCGGACCAGTCGCTTGCGGACCCGTGTCGGAATCGCAACGGGCTTGCGGCCCGCGCTGGAGCCGCGACGGCCGCTTGCGGTCCGGCGCTGGGGTAACGACGGTCGCATTGCGGCCCGTGCCATCGGGCGCTCTGGGGTTGTCCCCCCTTTCTGGGGGCCATTGGCGAATGATATGATTCATGAGTTGAGTGAATGCCCCGCGAGCCTTCCACCCCCGGCCTGGCCGGACCCCGAAACGCAATGTCGAACAACTCCAGCAGCACACTGACGATCACCGACAACCGCACGCAGCGCGAGTACGAAATCCGGATCCTCGACGGTGACGTGATCCGCGCCATGGACCTGCGCCAGATAAAGGTCCGGGACGAGGATTTCGGGATGATGGCCTATGATCCCGGATTCACCAATACCGCCTTCACCACCAGCCGCATCACCGACGTGAAGGGGAGCAAGGGGATTCTCGAATACCGGGGCTACCCGATCGAGCAGCTCGCCGAGCAGGCGACCTTCCTCGAGGTGGCGAGCCTCATCCTGAACGGCGAACTTCCGACGCGCGAGGAGCTGGACCAGTTCGTCCACGACGTGACCTTCCACACCTACGTGCACGAGAACGTCACCACCATCCTCCAGGGCTTCCGCTACGACGCCCACGCCATGGGGATGATGATCTCGACGGTTGCCGCGCTGTCGACCTTCTACCCCGAGGCCAAGGAGGTCGACGACCCGGAGAACCGGCGCATCCAGATCACGCGCCTCCTCGCGAAGATGCCCACCCTGGCGGCCTTCGCGTACCGGCACCACAAGGGGCTGCCCTACGTCTACCCGGAAAACGGCCTCTCCTACACGGCCAACTTCCTCAACATGCTCTTCCGCATCGGGGGCAGGGAATACAAGCCCAACCCGGTCCTGGAGCGCGCGCTGGACGTCCTTTTCATCCTGCACGCCGACCACGAGCAGAACTGCTCGACCACGGCCATGCGGGTGATCGGGAGCTCGCGGGTCGATCCCTTCTCCGCGCTGGCCGGGGCGATGGCCGCCCTCTACGGGCCGCTGCACGGGGGCGCCAACGAGGCGGTTCTGCGGATGCTCACCGAGATCGGCACGCGCGACAACATCCCGGACTTCATGGACAGCGTGCGCAGGGGCGAGCGGCGCCTCATGGGATTCGGGCACCGGGTCTACAAGGCGTACGATCCGCGCGCGTCGATCATCAAGCGCACCGCCGAGGAGGTCTTCGAGGTCACCGGCCGCAATCCGCTCCTGGACATCGCCCTGGAGCTCGAGCAGATCGCGCTCCAGGAAGAGTATTTCATACAGCGCAATCTCTATCCCAACGTCGACTTCTACTCCGGCCTCATCTACCAGGCGATGGGCTTCCCCGTCGAGCTCTTCCCGGTGCTGTTCGCGATTCCGCGCACCGTGGGATGGCTTGCCCAGTGGGAGGAAATGGTCGTCGACCGGGAGCAGAAGATCGCGCGGCCGCGACAGGTCTTCATGGGTCACCCGCGCCGCGACTACGTCCCGATCGACTCGCGCTGACAGTGCGTGGGCGAACCCCGCGTCAAACACCGGGGGATGTATGGTCAACATGACATTCTGTAAGGTGTTGTTGACATCGCGATGGTGTGAGCACGGGCAGGCAGCCCGTGTACATGGCGCCCGGGGCCTTCGAGCGGCGACGCATCGGCGCTGGGCTGTGCCCCGCCGTCTCGTCCTAGCCGCCCTGCTGCTCCCGCTCCCCGGTTGCGCGGCGCTGCGTGGGACCGCGGAGGACCCCTTCGAAGAGCGCGCGGCCATGCAGGAGATCGAGATCCTGGTCCGCAATCACAACTTCAGCCAGGTCACCGTCTACACCGCCCGGTCCGGCTCCGGACAGCGTCTCGGGATCGTTCCCGGCAAGGGCGAGGCGACCTTCAAGCTGCGATGGACGCTCCCCGACATCCGGCTGCGTGTGCGGCCGCTCGCCGGCCAGGAGTTCTACACCGAGACCCTTTCCGTCGCTCCGGGAGAGCTGCTTGAGCTGATCGTTCCACCCCGGTAGCCAAGGAGGCACGACGTGCGTGTATCCGGTCCCATCATCCGTGCAATCGGTCCGTTCATCATGGGTGCCGCGGCGCTCGCGGGAGGCCTCGGGGCTCCACGCGCGACGGCGCAGGAGGCCGGCCCGCGGGAACTCACCCTGGACGAAGTCATCGACCTGGTGCAAGTATCGGGCCCCAGGCTCTCTCCGGACGGCTCTCGCGTCCTCTTCACGCGGAGCGAGCTCGACTGGGGGAAGAACCGGCGCGACAGCCGCATCTGGGTGGTGGGCGCCGACGGGTCGAACATGCGCCCCTTCACCGGTTCGACCGACGACCGGTCGCCCGAGTGGTCGCCGGACGGGCGCTGGGTGTCGTTCACGCGTCCCGTGGGAGAGGGGGACGGCCGTACGCGGCAGCTCTTCGTCCTGCCCTCCGACGGTGGCGAGGCCATCCAGTTGACGAAGCATGTGACCGCGGTGGGCGGTTACCGCTGGTCGCAGGACAGCCGTTCCATCCTTTTTGTAGCCAGCGACTCGCTTCCGGACGACACCGAGAAGGAGCGGAAGAACGGGGACGACGCGATCTTCATGGATGAGGGGCCCAACGGGCAGACGCGCGGGTCGTGGAACGGGGTCTGGACGGTGCAGGTGGAGGTGGCGGACGAGCCCGTGGAGGCGAGCAGGCTGACGCCGGAGGGCAGGATCGTGGGCAGCTTCGCGCTCTCTCCGGACGGGAACCACCTGGCGTACGCGTACCGCACCGAGAACCGTCGCAACGCGGGCCATCTGTCGGAGATCGCGTTGCGCTCGGTGGTCACCGGCGAGGAGGAGATGATCACCGCCAACGACGCGCCGGAGTCCCAGCTGGCGTGGTCGCCGGACGGGCGGACGATCACCTTCGTTGCGCCCGACCTTGAGTCGTGGGAGCTCGACCAGGGCAACCTGTATCATCACTACATCCCCAGCGGGGAAACGCGCCAGCTGATGTCCGGCGTCGACGCGGATATGCGGGGCTACCGCTGGCATCCCGGCGGGAGATTGATCGACGTCGTGGCCCTCGACCGCACCGTCGCGAATATGTACCGGCTGGACGTGCGGTCCGACGAGCTCGAGCAGCTGACTGATCTGGCGGGGATCGTGTCGGGGGTGTCCTACGACGCGCTTCATGGCAAGGCCGCAGTCCAGTTCGCCAGCCCGTCGGAGCCGGGCGACCTGTGGCTGGTCGACCTTGCCGGCGGGTCCAGGGTCCGGCTGACCGAGGCCAACCCGGGACTTGACGACAAGGACCTGGCCGAGCCGGAGGTCGTCCGCTGGAACAGCTCCGACGGGCTGGAGATCGAGGGGATTCTGTACACCCCCGCGGACCGGCGGGGGCCGGGGGCCATGGTCCTGGAGATTCACGGGGGTCCCGCGGGGGTATTCACGCGCGGCTTCGACGCCGACGCGCAGCTGTTGGTGGCCCAGGGCTATGCAGTGCTGCAGCCGAACGTGCGGGGTTCTTCGGGCTACGGGGACGCCCTTCTGCGCGGCAACATCAACGACATCGGCGGAGGCGACTATGAGGACCTCATGACCGGGGTCGATGCGATGATCGCGCGGGGAGTCGCCCATGCGGACTCGCTGGCGGTGAAGGGGTGGAGCTACGGCGGGATCCTGGGCGGCTGGGCGATCACGCGCACCGACCGGTTCAAGGCGGCGAGCCTCGGTGCGATGGTCGCGGACTGGCGGAGCGAATTCGGCGCAGGGTTCAACTTCGACGTGGTGCGGTGGTACCTCGGGGGCGACCCGTGGTCGAACCGGGAGTACTGGACCGAGCGTTCCGCCTACACGCACCTGGACAGGGTCACCACTCCCACCATCCTCTTCCACGGGGCCAACGACCGCACCGACACGATGGAGCAGTCGATGAACTTCTTCGCGGGGCTCCGGCATCTCGGGGTCGACGCGCGCTTCATCCTCTTCCCGCGCGAGGGGCACGGGATCAGCGAGCCCCGGCACCGGCGGACCCTGATGATCGAGGAGATGCGCTGGCTGCACCGCTTCGTGAAGGGGCTGGAGGACTGGAAGCCGCCCGAGCGGCCGGCGGTGGCCGACAAGCAGGTGGCGCCGATTTCGTGAGCGGACCGGGGACCCCCGGGTGATCCCGCAGCAGGTCATCGCGACCAAGCGCGACGGCGGCAAGCTCGCGCCGGGGGAGTTCGCCCTGTTCCTGACCGCCTACCTGAAGGGGCAGGTCGCCGACGAGCAGATGGCCGCTTTTCTGATGGCGGTCCAGTTCAACGGGCTCTCCACGCGGGAGCTGGACGTGCTGGTGAAGGTGATGCTCCACTCGGGGCGCGTGATTCAGCCGGGCGGCGACTGGCCGGGCCCCCGGGTCGACAAGCACTCGACGGGTGGGGTGGGTGACAAGGTCTCCCTGGTGGTGGCCCCGCTCGCTGCCGAGATGGGGATGGTGGTGCCGATGATGTCCGGGCGCGGCCTGGGCCACACAGGCGGCACGCTCGACAAGCTCGAGTCGATTCCCGGTTTCGAGACGCGCATTTCGCTGGCGCGCTTCGACCGGGTGCTGCGCAAGGTCGGCTGCGCGATGATCGGCCAGACCGACGAGATCGCGCCGCTCGACCGCAGGCTCTACGCGCTGCGCGACGTGACCGCCACGGTGCCGTCCATCCCCCTGATCACCGCGTCGATCATGTCGAAGAAGCTGGCCGAGGGGCTGGACGGGCTCGTTCTGGACGTGAAGGTGGGCCGGGGCGCCTTCATGGCGAGCGTGGAGGACGCGCGCGCGCTGGCTCGTGCGATGGCCGGGGTGGGTGCCGCGCGGGGGATTGCGGTGGCGGCCGTGCTGACGGCGATGGACCAGCCCTTGGGGAGTGCCATCGGCAACGCGCTGGAGGTGCGCGAGGCGGTGGCGTGCCTGGAGGGAGGTGGGCCAGAGCGCTTCCGCGCCCTCTGTGTCGAGCTGGCCGCCGAGATGGCGCTGGCCGGGGGGCTGGTGTCCAGCCTGGGCGAGGGACGGAGCCGGGCCGAGGGGGCGCTGGCGGGGGGTGGGGGGATGGAGCGCTTCGAACGGCTCGTGGCGGCGCAGGGCGGGAAGCTGGATCCCGCGCGCGGCGATCTGGGGCTCCCCTCGGCGCCGCTATTCAAGACCGTCTCCGCGGACCGCGACGGATGTGTCAGCGGCATCGACCCTCTGGCGCTCGGCTACGGCCTGATCTCGCTCGGAGGCGGGCGGAAGAGCCAGGACGACGAGGTCGATCCGCGCGTCGGGTTCGTGATGAAGGTGGAGATCGGGACGCGCGTTGCCCCGGGCGATCCGATCGGGGTGGTCCACGCAGGGAGCGTCGATGGCCTCGCCAGAGGGGTCCGGGTGCTCGGGGAAGCGGTCACAATCAGTGACGAAGACGGGGCCTCGCCGCTGCCCGGGGTGCTGGAGCGGATCCGGAGTCCCGGCTGACGAGCCCGAAGGGACCGGCCGGAGTGCCCCGCGGGGGAATAGACCTGCGGGCGCCGGCCCACGCCGCGGGCGGGACGAAGTGAACAGGCCGGACGCTACAATACCCGGTACAGAATCCCCTCCTGCTTCAGCGCCGCGGACAACTCCGACGTGCGCTCGAGCGACACCTGGAGCGCAGCGCCGCACTTGGCCCCTCCCTCAGGCGGGGCCGGCACGACCTCGGCGGGAATCGCCTGCTCCCT
The DNA here is from genome assembly GCA_022826005.1 of Gemmatimonadota bacterium. GTDB lineage: Bacteria > Gemmatimonadota > Gemmatimonadetes > Longimicrobiales > Gaopeijiaceae > Bin94. The sequence continues at coordinate 28,075 of JAJDVT010000109.1, forward strand.
GGCCACGTCCTCGGCCCACATGGCGTGATGGGTCGTCTCGAAGATGAAGATGCTGGCGCCGTGCGGTGGGGTCATGAAATCGATTCCTCTGGGGCGCAGGGTGGAGGCTGGGGTGGCCGGATGAAGGTCCGGGTCTGGACATCACAAGGGACCGTGGGCTCCGTTCCCGGCAGGAAGAGTTCTTCGTAGGCCTGCTCCGGGGGACACCATCTTGAAGCCAGCAGGCCGGTCTTGCGGTCTACCCGGCGCCGGACGAGCCCGGGGAGGATCGGCCAGGGTTCCGGTATCTCGAGAAGGGGGGCCTCTTCTCCACTCCCCGCGCCCGCCGATTCCTCCCCTTCCGGGTCGCCGTAGTACACGCGCCGCATGAAGTCGCCCCACACGGGCGCCGCCAGCCCCCCGCCCGTCGCCCTGTCCACGATCGAGACGGGCAGGTCCATCCCGAACCAGACACCCGCGACGAGGTTCGGGGTGAAGCCGAGGAACCACACGTTGCTGCCTTCGTTGGTCGTGCCGGTCTTTCCGGCCGCGGGGACCTCGTATGGAAGGCTCGCCGTCACCCGAATGGCGGTGTGGCCGGTACCCGCTCGCACCACCTCCTCGAGCAGGGAAACACCGAGCCGCGCCACCCGCGGATCGACCTCCTGGGTCCGTTCGGGTCTGGGCTCCCAAAGGACCTCACCGTCTGTGCTCACCACCTTCAATACGGGGAAGGGACGCACATGCGCGCCCAGGTTCGCAAGGGTCGCGTACGCCTCCACCATCTGGAGCGGGACGACCTCGGCCGCCCCGATGGACGTCGACGGGAACGGCTCGATCTCCGTGCGAATCCCCAGGCGGCGGGCCATCTGGGCCACGGTAGGCAGCCCCACGCGACAGCCGACCTTTACCGCGACCGTGTTGATCGACTTGGCAACGGCCTCGCGCATGGTGATGTCGCCGAGAAACTCCGGGTCGTAGTTGGATGGGCGCCAAGTGGTGCCGTCGACCTGGTCGATCACGACCGGCGCATCCGTGATCACCTCCGTTGCCGGGATCCCGCTCTCCAGCGCCGCGGTGTAGACGAACGGCTTGAAGGACGAACCCGCCTGGCGCTCCGCATCGGTGGCGCGGTTGAACTTGGAGTGGACATGGTCCCGTCCGCCGATCATCGCCCGGACCTCGCCGGTCGACGGGTCGAGCGCTACGAACATGCCCTGCACATAGGGGATGTCCCGGTAGTCCGCTTCCTGATTGGCTTCCGCGAACTCCGCGTATGTGGTGTGGGTGAACTCGGGCCGGCCCTCGATCCGCTCCCACCCGGCCTCCATCGCCGCCTGGGCGTCCGCCTGCATCTCCAGATCCAGCGTCGTGTAGATCTCCAGCCCGCCGGTGTAGAGCTTCCGGCCGAAGCGGTCATCGAGAATGCCTCGAACCCATTCCACGAAGTAGGGCGCCTGGTTCTCGACTCTCCGGGCCCGCTCGGTCGGGACCGGCTCGCCCTTCCAGCGCGCGGCCTCGTCTTCGGTCAGGTATCCCTGGTCGGCCATCAGATTCAGAACCAGGTTCCGGCGTTGCAGACCGGCGTCCGGATTGTTGAGCGGGCTGTAGCGCTCCGGGAGGTTCGCGATCGCGGCCAGCAGGGCGGCCTCGGCCGGGTTCATGTCGATCGCGCTCTTGCCGAAATAGTTCCTTGACGCCGTCTCAAGTCCGTACCAGCCATGGGCATACCCGATCTGGTTCACGTATGCCTCGAGGATCTGGTCCTTGGTGTAGGCGCGTTCCAGCGCCATTGCGACCTGCCATTCCTTCAGCTTGCGGATCAACCGCTTCTCGAACCCCAGGCGGTCCGTCCACATGTTGCGGGCGAGCTGCTGGGTGATCGTGCTGCCGCCGGCGCCGGAGAGCGAGCGCGTGCGCACCACACCGAAGGCGGCGCGCCCGATTCCGCGCCAATCCAGCCCGTTGTGCGAGTAGAAGCGGCGGTCCTCGATCGCGATGAAGGCCTGGGGCACATAGGCGGGAAGACTCTCCAGCGAAACCAGTGTCCGACGCTCCTCGCCGAACTCCCACACCAGGGTGGAGTCGCGGGCGTAGAGCTTGCTCGTCTCCCGCGGCTCGTAGGTATAGATCTGCGCGATGGACGGACAGTCCGAGCAGAGGTTGCGCCAGGCTCCGACGGCAAGCCCGATACCCGCGGCAAGGAGGAAGAGCACTCCGAACCAGACCTCGCGCGGAATCCGAGCCCTGCGGATCAGTCTTCCGGCGGCCCTCAACACGGCGTTCTTCCTCCCGGTTCAATGGTTGTGCAGGGGGCCGAGCGGCACGCATGCGGATTGGTCCCCGTTCAAATCTACTACCATTTGGAGCCGAACGGCGGTGGCGCCGTTGCCCCGGGCGATTTCAGCGACTCCCGGCCTTCGTGCGGCTGCAGGCGGGCAGCGGGCACCTGCCTGGTGAGCCTTGACCCGGCCAGGCCACCCGTTGATGGTTACAACCATCGAAGCGGCACTTCAGCGAAACCTCGCCCAATGGGGAAGGGGGGGCGGTCCCTGATCAGCTACGGCGAAGTCCCGGTCCGCTCCTCATCCGGCGGCTACCCCGTCCGTGTCGGGAGCGGCGTCCGGGGAACGCTCCCTCAGGTGGTGGCCGGGGCCGCGACCTCCGGACGGTGTGCGGTGATCGCGGACGAGCGCGTGGCCGGGTTGTGGTACGATGACCTGGCTTCTGCGCTCGCTGGCCACGGACTGGAGGCGGTCCCGGCCTTCTTCCCGCCCGGCGAGGCCAGCAAGACACGCGAGACCTGGGGAGCCCTGACCGACGTGCTGATGGATGCGCGGCTCGGGCGGGACTGCTGCGTGGTGTCCCTGGGGGGCGGGGTGACGGGCGACCTGGCCGGCTTCGTTGCCGCCACCTTCCTTCGCGGCGTGCCCTTCGTGCAGCTTCCGACCACGACCCTGGCCATGATCGACGCCTCGGTCGGGGGCAAGACGGGGGTCGACCACCCGCTGGGCAAGAACCTCGTGGGCGCGTTCCACGCCCCGGTGGCGGTTCTGGCCGATCCCGACTTTCTGACGACGCTCGATACCGGTCTCCGGGCCCAGGGATATGCGGAGGCGGTGAAGCACGGCGTGATCCTGGACGCGGGCTACGCCGGCTGGCTCGCTTCGCGGGCACGTCCGCTTCTGGACGGCGACGCGGAGGTGGTCGGGCGCGCGGTCGTGCGGTCGGTGGAGCTCAAGGCCGGGGTCGTGTCGGCGGACGAATTCGAGGGCGGGCGTCGCCGGATACTCAACTTCGGGCACACGGTGGGGCATGCGCTGGAGCTGGAGTCCGCCTTCACCCTCCCGCACGGCCACGCGGTAGCGGTGGGAATGGTTGCCGAGGCCCGGATCGGCGAAGAACTTGGGGTTGCCGCGGCCGGGACCGCGGACGAGATTCGCGCGCTGGTGAGCGCATTCGGATTGCCCTCGAGCCACCCGTCGCTGGCCCACCCGCAGCGACTCGTCGCGCTGATGGTGCGAGACAAGAAAACCCGGTCGGGTGTAATACATATTGTGCGTCTCGAAGAGCTCGGGCGCACCGGAGTTGGCGATGCGACGACCATTCCCGTCCGGGAGGACGAACTGGTCCGTATCATCGAGGGTTCCCCGGCGGACAACTGACGGACTGGAGGATGCATGGCGACGATCGAGCGCTCGCCGAATCTCACGATCTCATCGCTGCTGGCCCTCAGGGCAACGCGGGACCCCGGGGGTACGTTCCTGCTTGCCGACGACGCACCGATCTCCTTCGGGCACATCGACGACCAGTCGGATGCGCTCGCGGCCTCGCTGGCGAACCTCGGCGTCGAGCCCGGCGACCGGGTCGCCCTGCTGCTCCCTCCCTGGCCCGAGTTCGCGGTCTCGGTCTTCGCCGCGGCGAAGCTGGGCGCGACGATCGTCCCGCTCAATCCCCGCCTGACGCTGCCGGAACTCCGCTACATGCTGCGCCACTCCGGCGCGGCCTGCGCGGTCACCGCCGAAAACGCCTACGGAACCGAGTATCTCGAAGTCTTCGAGGATCTTCTCGTCGAACTTCCCGAGCTGAGCCACCTGGTTACCGTAGGCGAGGAAGATCTGTGGTACGACGACCGCGTATTCCAGTGGGAAGACCTCCTCTCGGCCGGGCTGGGCCGTGACTTCAGCGCCCACCCCGCCCACCCCCGCGACCCTTTCGCCATCGTCTACACATCCGGAACCACCGGCAAGCCCAAGGGGGTCGAGCTCACCCACCGGGGGCTGATCCACGCGGCTGCCGAGACCGCCGGCGCGGCCCGGCTCGCTCCCGGCGATGTCGTCGTCGGGATCAGCGCGCTCTTCCACGCTTTCGGCCTCGGCCCCGGCCTCCTGGGCGCGCTCCTCGGCGGCGCCACCCTGGTGCTCCACGACGGCCTGGACGCGCAGGCGATGCTGGTCCTGGCGGAGCGGAGCGGCGCGACGGTCCACTGCGGCGTCCCCACGCTCTTCGCAAGGGAACTGCCCTGCATTCGCGAGCGTGCCGGCCCGCCCTCCACCCTGCGCCTCTGCCTGGCCTCGGGGGCTCCGGTGCGGGACGACCTGGCGCGACGCATCGAACGCACCTTCGGGGTCCCCCTGCTGATCGCCTATTCCCTCACCGAAGCCTCGTCGACCCTGGCGATCGGCCGGCTCGACGACCCTCCGCGCGAGCGTCTCCTCACAGTGGGGCGCCCGGTCTCGGGCACGCAGCTGCGCGTCACCGAGGAAGACGGCGAGGACCTCCCGCCGGAGAGCATCGGCGAGATCAGGGTGCGGGGCCCCGGCCTGATGCGCGGATACTACCGCCAGCCCCGCGAGACGGCGGCCGCGACCGACGCCGAGGGCTACCTGCGGACCGGAGACATCGGCATGGTCGACGAGGAGGGGTTTCTCCATATCGTGGGCCGCCGCGAGGACGTCATGATCCGCGACGGGTCCAACGTGCACGCGAGGGAGGTCGAGGACCGGCTGCTGGCCCACCCCGCGGTCGAGCGGGGCGCCGTCGTGGGCATTTCGGACGAGATTCTGGGCGAAGCCATATGCGCCTGCGTGGTCCGCGTAGAGGGCGGCGTGGTCACCGAAAGCGAGCTCCGGAGCTGGTGCGCGCTGGCCCTTGCCGAGTACAAGGTGCCCGATCTTGTTACCTTCATGGAGGATCTCCCGCTGACCGGGACCGGCAAGGTGTGGCGCCACGAGCTCGCCCGCCGCGTCTCCGCAGAAGGGCTGCGGCCGGTACCGGGGGAACGTGAAGAAGAACAGCACGACTGAAGAATGGTCAATCCATACATGAAGGTGCCCCACGCCGACCCTGGCAGGCCGACATCCCGGGAGGCGCCGAACGCCGCTCTCCTCATCGACTTCGACAACGTCACGATGGGCATGCGGAGCGATCTCGCCAAGGAGCTCAAGCGCCTGCTCGACTCCGACATCATCAAGGGGAAGGTGACGGTACAGAGGGCCTATGCCGACTGGCGCCGCTATCCCCAGTACATCGTTCCCCTTTCCGAGGCCTCGATCGACCTGATCTTCGCGCCGGCGTACGGCAGCTCGAAGAAGAACGCCACCGACATCCGCATGGCGATCGACGGGATCGAGCTGGTCTTCATCCGCCCGGAGATAGGAACCTTCATCCTGCTCACCGGAGACTCCGACTTCTCGAGTCTGGTGCTCAAGCTCAAGGAATACGGCAAGTACGTGATCGGAATCGGGATTCAGGAATCGAGTTCCGACATTCTGGTCCAGAACTGCGACGAATACTATTCGTACACCTCGCTTACGGGGCTTCACAAGGCCACGGACCAGGACTCCGCCGGGCCTGACGCCTGGCAGTGCGTGGAAGAAGCGGTCGGGAAGATGATGAAGCGCGGGGACGTCATGCGGTCGGACCGGCTCAAGCAGGTGATGATGGAGCTGTCTCCGGGTTTCGACGAGCGCGGACTCGGATTCAAGAGCTTTACGAAGTTCCTGGTGGCGGCCGCCAACAAGGGCCTGGTCGACATCAGGCGGGGAGAGAACGGGCAGTACCAGATCGCTCCGCCGGATGGGTCGGGTGACTCGCCGGGCCGGGGCCGCCACAAGCCGCAAGCCCCCGGGGACGGGCAGGCGCAGCGCGCGAAGGAGCGCCGCGGCGCGGCGGGACGGGGCCGGGTGGAGCGGGGGCGGACCGGGCCCAATGGGCGGGGGGGCGGGGCACGGGGGCAGGGTGGTGGGCCGCCGGCCGGCCGGGAGACGGAGCCGCGCCGGGGGACGGAGCCGCGCCGCGACCCGGGGCCCGCGGTGGAGTTGCTCGGCCGGGCGCTCCGGGAGCTGGCCGGGCAGGACGGGGCTTCTGTTCGCGATTCCGATGTGAAGCGCAAGATGCTTGCGATCGACAAGGCCTTCGACGAGAGCGCGTTCGGCTTCCCCAAGTTCAGCAAGTTTCTGCAGTTCGCGGAGAGCGAGGGGGCTGTCGTGTTGGGGCGCGCCAGGAGCGGGAGCTTCAAGTTGCGGCTCGCCCGGCCGGCACCGGAGGCGGGAGCGGATGCCTTCGACGCCAAGGCGCTGGAGCTGCCGACTTCCGAGAAGGCGATCAAGAGCTACCTCGCGCATCGGTACAAGGGTATCGGGATCAAGACCGCTGAACGCCTCGTGGAGAGTTTCGGACCCGATGTCTTCAAGGTGCTGCAGCATGAGCCGGAGCGCGTAAGGAAGGCGCTGTCGCGGGCCCGGGCGAGCACGGTGCTGGCCGAGTGGGAAAAGGACTACAGCCGCCGGATCAAACCCGCCGCGAAGGCAACCGAGCCGGCGGCACCGCGCGGGCCCGAGCCGGCCGGCGGGGGAGCGTCCACCCGGGCGCGTCGCGGGGCTACTTCGCGGGCACGGCGGACCCCGGGCGGGACGGGCGGCCGGGCCGGCCGCGGTGGCGGTGGGGGGGGGCGGAGCCGGAATGACAGGCGGCCCGCACAGTCCCGCCTCGGGCTCGATGAGGAACGTGCCGCGAGCGGCGCCGGCCGCGCCCCCGGCGGCAACGAGCCCGAGCCCGAACCGGTGGGGGGCGGTGAGGGTTCAGTACGCCCGGGACTCCTCGGGCTGCTCCCGTGGGGACGCCGCAAGCGGGACCCGGCCGACGCCGGACGCTGAGGCTGCGGGCCCGGCCGGCGTTGGCGCGCGACCGGGAGTTCCTGGCGGGGGATACGGCGGAGGTGGCGCGCCGCCTGCTGGGGTCGACGCTCGTCTCCACCGTGGACGGCCTGGAGACACGGGGCGTCATCGTGGAAACGGAGGCCTACCTGGGCCTGGACGACCCCGCGAGCCACGCCCACGCCTCCAGGGGACGCACGCCGCGCAACGACGCGATGTTTGCCGCGCGCGGAACCCTCTACGTCTACGTCAGCTACGGCATCCACCACTGCGTCAACGTGGTGACGGGGGAGGAGGGTGACCCCGCGGCCGTGCTGGTGCGGGCCCTCGACCCGGTTGCGGGGCGCGAGGTCATGGCCCGGCGCCGCGGGCGCGCCGCCGACCTGTGCAGCGGCCCGGGACGGCTGGCACAGGCGCTGGGAGTTACCATGCGGCACAACTACCACGACCTCGCACTCCCGCCGGTGCAACTGGTCCCGGGAACCCCGGCGGAAGAATCGGGGATCGGGTGCTCGGGGCGGATCGGCGTTTCCCGGGCCGGGGACTGGCCCCTGAGGTTCTTCATCAGGGGACATCCGGCGGTGAAGGCGCCGAGGTGGTAGGTTAGTTGGTCATGAGCGAACCCACCTGGATCTCCCTGCTGCCTCCGCTCCTCGCGATCGGGCTGGCGATCAAGACCCGCCAGGTCTACCTGTCGCTGGCCGGGGGAATCTGGCTCGGCTGCACCATTCTGAGCGGGTGGAACCCGGCCGTCGGGCTGTCGGAGAGCATCGAGTTCGGCGTGCGGGTGCTGGGGTGCACCCCCGAGGCGCTCGGCGAACCCTGCAACGCCGGCGAGGCCAAGGTCGTGCTGTTCACCCTGGTGATCGGGGCGCTGATCGCAACGCTGTCGTCGTCGGGCGGGGTGGCGGGCTTCGTGAACTGGCTGGAACGGAGGCGCTGGGTGACGAACGGGCGCCGCGCCCAGTTCCTGGCGTGGATCATCGGGGTGGTGATTTTCATCGAGTCCAACATCACGGTGCTCGTCGCCGGGTCCGTCTCCCGTCCCCTCTTCGACCGCTACCGCATCTCCCGCGAGAAGCTGGCGTACCTGATCGACTCCACGAGTGCGCCGATCTGCATCCTGATCCCGCTCAACGCCTGGGGCGCCTACAACCTCGGCATCCTCAACCGCCTCGGGGTGGAGGACTCCCTCGGGGTATTTCTGGGTTCCATCCTCTTCAATTTCTACTCCTTCGCGGCGGTCCTGCTGGCGCTCGCCGTCGTCGTGTGGAAGCTGAACTGGGGGCCGATGAAGCGGGCCGAGAAGCGTGCCGCCAAGGGGGAGGTGCTCTCGCCCGGAGCCATGCCGATGATGGACGAAGGGGTGCTCGGTGGCGAGGAGGACCCCCCGATCCCGTCCCGCGCCCTGAACATGATCGTCCCGGTGGTCGTGCTGGTGCTGACGATGCCGCTGGGACTGTGGATCACCGGCGGCGGCAACCTGCGCGCCGGAGAAGGCTCCACATCGGTCCTGTGGGCATCGATGGCGGGGCTGGCGGCCGCGTGGATCCTCCTGCTGGTGCAGAAGGCCTACAAGGTCGACGAGCTGGTGAAGATCGCGCTGCGAGGGGCGGGCGGGCTGGTACCGCTGGCGCTCATCCTGATCCTGGCCCTGGCTCTGGGGGACGTGGCGAGCGCCCTGGGAACCGGGGACTACGTGGCCGGCCTGGTCGAAGGGAACGTCGCGCCGATGGTCTTCCTTCCCCTGGTCTTCGTCGTCTCCTCCGCGATCGCGTTTTCGATCGGATCGAGCTGGGGCACCTTCGCCATCATGATCCCGATCGTGGTGCCCGCCGCCGCGACCATGCAGCTGGAACTCGCCCCCTTCCTGGCGGCCGCGCTCTCCGGCGGGATCTTCGGCGACCACTGCTCCCCCATCAGCGACACCACCGTGATATCTTCCATGGCGTCCGCGACGGACCACGTCGACCACGTGCGGACGCAGCTGCCGTACGCCCTGGCCGGCGGCGCGGTCGCGACCGTCTGTTTCGCGGTGGCCGGCGCGTTCCTGTAGACGGCCCCGAGTCGGCGGCCGCAATATGGGAAGCGCATGTAAGCCACACATGACATTTCGTAATGTTCTCTTGACACGAGGCGCCCCTTGAACATCACCGTGTGCGTGAAACGCGTGCCCGACACGGAGACGCGGATCCGAATCGCCCCCGGCGGTACCGACATCGAGCGCGACGGCGTGAAGTACGTCCTGAGCCCCTACGACGAATTCGCCCTGGAGGCGGCGCTGCAGCTCGTGGAGGGGGCGGGAGCCGGTGAGGTCACGCTGCTGAGCTACGGACCCGAAGCCGCGAAGGAATCATTGCGGGCGGGGCTCGCGCTGGGCGCCCACCGGGCGGTGCTCCTGAAGGGGGACCCGGGGATGGACGGATGGGCGACGGCCCGGGTGCTCGCCGGCGAACTGGATGGCGGGGGCGCCGACCTCGTGCTCTTCGGCGTCAAGGCGGTGGACGACGACCAGCAGCAGGTGGGGCCCATGGTGGCGGAGCTCCTGGGGCGGCCCTGCGCGACATCGGTTGCGGCGGTCGACGTGGACCGGGGCGTCGCGACCTGCCGCCGCGCGGTCGAGGGGGGCCAGGAGGTGGTGGAGATTGACCTGCCCGCGGTCGCGACCGTGACGAAGGGCCGCTACGAGCCCCGATACGCGTCGCTGCGCGGCATCATGATGGCCAAGCGCAAGCCGCTCGACGAGAAGGAGGCGCCCGCCGCCGAGGCCGGGCTGGTGGTGGAGCGGCTGGACCAGCCGCCACCGCGCCCCGAAGGCCGGATCGTCGGTGAGGGGCCGGACGCGGTCGCCGAACTCGTGAGGCTCCTGCGCGAGGAGGCGAAGGTTCTCTGATGGCGGGTGTGCTCGCGGTCGCGGAGGTCAGGGACGGGGCGCTGAGGAGCGTCTCGCGCGAGGTGGTGTCTGCGGCGCGCGGGATCGCGGACGCGCTGGGGGGCGCCGTGGAGGCCGCCGCATGTGGCGGGCCGGGTGTGGGTGGGGCGGCCGGACCCCTGGCAGCGCAGGGAGCGGACCGGGTGGTTGGGATCGAGGCCGCGGGATGGGAGCCGGGGCGGGTGGACATCAGCGCGGCGGCGTTGGCCGCGCACGTCCGCAGCCGCGCGCATGCGGCGGTGGTCTTCGCGGCGACCGGGCCGGGTAGGGATCTGGCCCCCAGGGTCGCCGCGAAGCTGGACAGGCCGCTGCTCACCGACGTGACGGACGTCGAGGTGGACGGCGGCGACATCCTGGTGACGCGTCCGGTCTTTGCCGGGAAGGCCCTGGCGCGGGTGCGCGCGAAGGGGACGCCCGTGCTGCTTTCCATTAGGCCGAACGTCTTCGCGGTGACGGAGTCACCTCGTGACGCGGTCACCGAGGTGGTGAGCGCGGATCCGGCCGAAGGCACAGGCGGCTACCGCGTCAAGGGATTCGAGGCATCGGAGGGCGCCGCGCTCGATGTCTCCGAGGCCGAGATCGTGGTGTCGGGAGGGCGCGGAATGAAGGACCCCTCGAATTGGCACATTCTCGCCGACCTCCGCGAAGCCCTGGGAGAGACCGCCGCGCTGGGAGCGTCGCGGGCGGTGGTCGACGCCGGCTGGCGTCCACACGCGGAACAGGTGGGCCAGACCGGCAAGACCGTCACGCCCAGGCTCTACTTCGCCATGGCCATCTCCGGCGCGATCCAGCATCTCGCCGGGATGCGCACATCGGGGGTCATCGTCGCGGTCAACCGGGACGCCGACGCACCGATCTTCGGTGTTGCCGACTACGGGATCGTGGGGGACGTCTTCGAGATCGCGCCCAGGCTGGCCGAGGCCATCCGCGAGCTTCAGGACGACTGACCGGGCCGGCCGCTGTCCTCCCGGGCAGCCGCCGCAACCTCCGAGCCGGATCCGCTACCCCCCGGGGCGCCCGAGAAAGTGCACGGGATCCACTTCTCGTCCCCAGCGCCAAACCTCCAGGTGCAGGTGCGGCCCCGAGGCGGATCCCGACCGTCCGGACAGCCCGATGATGGTGGCCTTGGTGATCTCCTGGGCCGGTTCCACCAGAATCTCCGAAAGGTGCGCATAGACGGACAACAGATCGTCGCTGTGGTCGACCCACACGACGTTGCCGTACCCTTCCATCACTCCCGCAAACCGGACGCGTCCGCTCAGGATCGGCCGCACCCGGGTGCCGACCGGAACGGCGACATCCACGCCTCGGTGAACCTCCCCGATGAACCCGCCTCCGCGGACCCCGAAGGGCGAGCGGATCGGGCCCTCCAGGGGCCACTGCGGCGTCTGGCAGCCGAATGTGGCCAGCGCACAGAGTACAAGTACGGTCGCTCTCATCGTCTCCCCGGCAGGAGGATGACGGAAACGGGCTCGTTGCGGCAAATCTCGACGCGCCCCTCGGGGACCACCGCAAGGCCATCCGCTCCGGGCAGGGATCTTACCAGGCCGCTTCCCTGAGGCCCGGTGAGTGCGCACCGGGTCCAGCCGCCGTCCTCATCGTCGTGCAGCCTGACGCGAAAGAACTGGGTGAGTCGAGGCGCGGACCGGAGTTCGTCGTCCGTGCGCGCGGTCACCGTGATCCCCGCCGTCCGCACCGCCCCAAGCCTGGCGCGCAGATAGGGCGCCACGAAGACGTGAAAGGTGACGAAGGCGGAGGCCGGGTTGCCGGGCAGACCGAAGACCGGCAACTCCTCCCCCGCGCCGGTGCGAAGGTGCCCGAAGGAGAGTGGGCTGCCGGGACGGACCCGGGCACGCCAGAAGTCGAGCCGGAAGGGGAAGCGCAGGAGGATCCGCTTGAGAAGGTCCTTTTCTCCCATGGACGCTCCTCCGGTCGTGACCAGAACGTCGATCCCCTGCAGGGAAGCCAGCGTCTCCTCCAGCCCGGCGGGATCGTCGGGGGCGATTCCCAGGTCGACGGGCACGCCTCCCGCCTCCGTCACCGACGCGGCGATCATGCCCCGATTCGAGTCCGGGATGCCCTCCCCGGCGATCACGCGTTCGAAACGCTCGGCCCCGACCAGCTCGTCGCCACTGGACAGGACTCCCACGCGGGGCCGCCGAAACACGAAGACCCGCTCGCACCCGCTGGCCGCAATCACCGGCAGCGTCCCGGAGTGGACCACCGCTCCCGCCACAACGGTCTCGTCTCCGGCACGCATGTCCTTGCCCGCCCCCCGGACGTGCTTGCCCAGATCGTCGAGACGGCGCAGAACCACATGTCCTGGGGTGTCCTCGCCGTCGGTGTGCTCCACGCGGATCACCGAGTCGAAGCCAACCGGCAGCGGCCCACCGGTCATCACGCGAACTGCGGCCCCGGGCTCGATGCCCTCCAGCGGAACCGAACCCGGGTAGGAGCGCCCCGTTACCGGGAGGCGAACCTCCTCCGCGGGAATGCGTCCGGCGAGTGCGTCGCTCCTGACGGCGTAACCGTCCATGGCGCTGTTGGGCCACGCAGGAAGCGTTGCCCGAGCCCGCACGGAGCGGGCGAGCGACCGCCCCACCGCGCGCACCGGATCCATCCGGATCTCCGGCATCGGCGAAGCGTGAGCCAGGATCCGCGCGAGCGCCTCGTCGAGGGAGAGCCAGTCGGCCCGGAGGCGCTCGAAGTCGGCCATACGCCCGGAAGTATCAGAACCGCCAGCCGAGACTCAGCGTCAGCGCGCTGCCGGCAACCCACTGCCGCTGTTCCAGCTGCCCGCTCTCCTGGCCGCCTTCGGTCGGTGGCCGCTTGTTGGGATCCTGGAAGCCGCCTGGCGTGAGGATCCTCCAGAACGTCGTGCTCGCATCCGCGCGCAGCATCAGCCTCGAGGTGAGCGACACCCTCAATCCGGTACCGGCGTTCGCGGTGAAGGCCGTTCCGAAATCGAAGAGGTCCTCCGGGAGCAGTTCCCGTTCCCGTTCGCCCTCGGTCGCCAGGTCGGCCGCCAGTCCGCCTCCGAGGAAGATGTGAGGGCTGATCCGGCGCCAGGTCCGCCGCCCGGTAAGGCTGAAGTCGATTCGGGCGTCGAGCATGACGAGGTGAACGGGGGTTTCGCCGATCGACCAGTCGTCCCTCGCGCGGCGGGGATCGATGACCGCGCGATCGGTGGGCAGATAGGTCACGAGGCCCTCGAAGAAGATGGGGCCGGCGGCCTCGATCGCGTACCGTGCCCCGAAGACCGGACCCGGGCGCGGGCCCAGGTCGTACCTGCCGGGATCGGCGGGCATATAGCCGGAGATCATGGAGACCTCCTGGCGTCCTTCGATGAAGCGATAGGAAGAGGGGATCAGCTGCGCGTCAGCCGGACCGGCCAGGGTCGCAACCGCTGCCAGCAGAGGCACGGCGCCGTGCACGGTGGAACGAATCTTCATCGACTCTCGGAGAAGGGACATTCTTGGCGTTGGACTCCTGTGAATGTAATCTGTTTCGGCGGGTGGGTCCGGGGCTGGCCGCTCGGCGTCCTGACTCCTGCGGCCAACCGTTTCCGTAGGGTTCGGGTACGAATGTGGTGCAGCAACACGATGAATGGTTGTCGGCACTGATGCCGATCAGGGAGATACGGGACTGATGCGCTGTTCGACTTGTGGCGAGAATCTTCTCCAGGGGGAGGATCGGTGCCCGACGTGCGGTGCCGTGGTGGTGCGGCGTCCGGCTTCCGCTCCGCGGGAACGCGTCCGTGGCGTCCGCGAGTGCGCCCGCTGCGGCTATCGGGGTGACGGCATCCCGTACTTCCGCAAGCCGCTGCACGCTGCGCTGCTCGCGGGCGTGAGCTTTCCGACCTTCGGCATTGGCGGACTGATCTACTACGCGGCGTACCGCCGCAACCTCGTCTGCCCGGACTGCGGCCTCGGATGGGAAAAGGCTCTCCAGCGCGGCCGGTTGGAGGGACCGGAGCAGCCGGCGCCGCTGGCAGCGACTCCAGGGACCGGCGTCAATCCGGTCGTGGGCCCGCTGCCTCCGAGCGGCATCGGGCGGAGAGTGTTCGGGGTCTCGCTGGGGGTACTGGCCATCCTGATGATCGTCACTGGTGTCGCCGATGGATTCGAACCGCAACTCGTCCTCACGGGTTCGATGTTCGGAATGGGCGGATCCGGGATGTTCCTGTGGGGTTGGCAGGCCCTGCAGAACCGCCGCCGCGCGGTTCTCCAGGGACTGGGGCGAAAGGTCCTCATGCTGGCCAGCGAGCGGAGCGGGGTCGTGACGGTCACGGAGGTTGCCGCCGAACTGGACCTCAGCCTGGAGGCGGCCGAGAAGCTGATGATCGGGATGGACGACGGCTTCAGGGTCCGCTGCGACATCACCGAAGAAGGCGTGATGTACTACGAGTTCCCCGAGTTGCGGCACAAGGGGCGGTTGCAGCCGGGCGAAACGGGGTAGTGCCCCCAAACCGGAATCCGCGGACTTCTCTCTGCCGGCGCATCCCGGACCGGACCGGGACATCGGAGCACGCGGCCTTCTTCCGGCTCGGCTTCGCATTATAATGGTGGCGCATTCGAGACTTTCCCCCGAATCAGGAGTACCGGTGCGACAGTTCGTTGATGGCCGAGGAAACGCCTGGGTGGCCTCGGTGGCCGAAGAGGGCGGCGGCGACTACAAGGGACGCTTCTACCTGCTGCTCGAAGGCGCGGAACAGGACGGCGGCGGTCGCCGGGTTGCCCTGGCCGACGTGCGCTGGAACTCCCTCAAGACCGCGCGGCGCACCCTGGGCACGATGTCCGTAGTCGAACTCCGCCGCCGGTTGAGGTCGGCGCTGGGAAGGAGCGGGGGGTCGGGGTCATGAGCGACCCTGTGGCCCTGGAAGCGCTACTGACCGAAGACCGCAGGTTCGCTCCACCGGAAGGGTTCGCTTCGCGCGCCTTCGTGGCCGATCCGGCGATCTACGACGAGGCTGAGGACTTTGAGGAGTTCTGGGCCCGCTGGGCGGAGAAGCTTCACTGGTTCCGCCGGTGGGACCGGGTTCTCGAGTGGACCCCTCCCTACGCGAAGTGGTTCGTGGGGGGCAGGCTGAACGTGTGCTACAACTGCGTGGATCGTCATCTGGACGGGCCCGGGAAGGACAGGACGGCCCTCATCTGGGAAGGGGAGACCGGCGAGCGCCGCGAGCTCACGTACCGGGATCTGGGCGCCGAAGCGGGGCGGTTCGCCAACGTGCTCAAGGACCTCGGGGTCAGGAAAGGCGACCGCGTTGCCATCTACATGCCGATGATCCCGGAGACGGTGTACGCCATGCTCGCCTGTGCCCGGATCGGGGCGGTTCATTCGGTCGTCTTCGGGGGCTTCAGCCCCGATTCGCTCGCCGACCGGATCAACGACGCCCGGGCCGAAGTGCTGATTACCGCGGATGGCGGATACCGGCGGGGGCGCGTCGTGCCGCTCAAGCGCAACGCCGACGAAGCCGTCCAGCGGTGCCCCTCCATCCGGCATGTGGTGGTCGTGGCCCGTGGCGGGCTCGATTTGCATCGGGACTTCACCATGGTGCAGGGCAGGGACCACTGGTACCACGAACTGGCATCCAGGGTCAGCGACCGCTGTCCCCCGGAGGAAATGGATGCGGAGGACCTCCTCTACATCCTCTATACGTCGGGCACGACGGGTAAGCCCAAGGGCGTCGTCCACACCACGGGCGGATACCTGACCCAGGTCCACGCCACCACCAGAACGGTCTTCGACCTGCGGGACGACGACGTCTACTGGTGTACGGCCGATGTGGGCTGGGTGACCGGACACAGCTACATCGTGTACGGCCCGCTTTCGGCCGGGGCGACCGTCGTGATCTACGAGGGCGCGCCGGACTGGCCCGACAAGGGGCGGTTCTGGAAGATCTGCGAGGATCTCGGCGTCACCATCTTCTACACGGCCCCGACGGCCATCCGCGCGTTCATGCAGTGGGGCGACCGGTGGCCGGGTGCGTACGACCTGGGCCGGCTGCGATTGCTCGGCACGGTGGGCGAGCCCATCAACCCGGAGGCCTGGATGTGGTACCACCGCGTGATCGGAGGCGCACGCTGCCCGATCGTGGACACGTGGTGGCAGACCGAGACCGGCGCAATCATGATCACGCCGCTGCCCGGCGTGACACACACCCGGCCCGGCAGCGCCTGCCGCGCCTTCCCCGGGATCCAGGCCGCCCTCCTCAGCGAAGCGGGAGACCCCGTCGACGCCGGCTACCTGGCGATCACCCGTCCGTGGCCCTCGATGCTGCGGACCATCTACGGCGACGACGAGCGCTACCGCGAGACCTACTGGTCGAAGTGGGACGGAGTCTATTTTCCCGGCGACGGCGCGAAGCGGGACGACGACGGCTACCTGTGGATTTTGGGGCGGGTGGACGATGTGCTCAACGTGGCCGGTCACCGCATCGGCACCATGGAGGTGGAGAGCGCGCTGGTCGAGCACTCCGCCGTGGCCGAGGCAGCGGTCGTGGGCAAGGCCCACCCGGTGAAGGGGCAGGCGATCGCCGCCTTCGTCACCCTGATGCAGGGGATGGACGGGAGCGACGCGCTGGCCGATGAGCTCCGGGCCCACGTCGCCCGGGCCATCGGTCCGATCGCACGGCCCGAGGACATCCTCTTCACGGCCGATCTGCCCAAGACCCGTTCGGGGAAGATAATGAGGCGGCTGCTGGGCGACATCGCCGCGGGCAGGGCGCTGGGTGACACCACGACGCTGGCCGACCCGGCCGTTGTGCAGGAACTGAAGGAGGGATACGAAGCGCGGGAGGAATGAAACGGGCGGCTCGATGAGGAAACATTCCACGGGGCTTCCGGGTATCACTCCGGCGAAGGCACGCATGCCTTTGGGCCGGTTCGCCATCCGGAAAGGAAATCCGGCCAGAAGTCAAACCGGAACAGGGAGGGCCACATTACCCGGAGGAGGCGCACGATCGAAGCGGGACGAACCGCGATCCGAAGGCCGGGGAAGAAGAGTGGATTTGCGGCGATTCTGCCTGGAGTGCTGCTGGCGGGGTGCGTCACGGGAGGCACTGGTAGCGAGAACTACCTGACGATCTTCGTCGACAACTTCGAGGGGCAGGCCGTCGTGGTGAGCATCGGGCCGGACACCTGGTGCCAGGTGGACGCACGCCTGACTCGTCATTCCTGTCGCTTCGGGTGGACCGGGACGGGAAACCTGGAGGTGCAGGTCAACAACCCGTCCATGGACAGGAATCATGTGGCCCGGGCCGCTCGCGTTTCGTCGGGTGACCGCCTGTGCCTGCAGGTGCGGGATACCGGGGTTCAACTGCGAAGGTGCTGATTGGAACCAGGCATTCATGGCTCGGTACGGAGCGGTTGGCACTCTCCGCGGCTCTGCTTGCCGCGCTGCTGGGAGGGTGTGCCCTGGGGTGGAAGCGCTCCCCGCGCCATCTGACGCTCTTTGTCACCAACTTCGAATTGGACCCGGTCGTGGTGAGCGTGGGAAGTCCTGATGACGAGTGCGAGGTAGAGGGGAGCGTGGTCCGCCATGAATGTCGCTACCCGTGGGTGGGGGCGGACGGCCTGTATGTGGTGGTTCAGATGCCGTCCGAGGAAAAGTCCCATGTGGCCCGCCTCGATCGGGTCTCATCCGGGGATCGGATTTGCCTGATGGTCTGGAGCAGCGAGGTTCAGCTGCGAAGGTGCTGACCGGCGCATGGGGACCGCCCGGGCGCGGGTCACCGTCCCCACGGCGGCCACTTGCCGAGGATTGCTTCTGGAACCGCTACTCCTCCCCCAGGGGATCCCGCGTCTCCGGACGGTCCAGCGGCTCCGGTTTCCTCCTGACAAGACGCGCCGGCACACCTGCGTGGACCGCGCCCGGCTCGGTGTCGCGGGACACCAGTGCACCGGCGCCGATCATCGAATCGGGGGCAAGTTTGACCCCGGCGAGAATCGTGGCGTGGTAGGCGATCCGAACGCGCTCGCCGATCACCGTGGCCGGCGTGCGCACGTCCCGCGCTTCGCTGACGTGGTGGCTGTGGGAGTAGACGTTGGCATAGTCCGAAACGGATGCGCCGCTGCCGATCCGGATGCCTCCGCGGTCGTCCAGCAGGACATGGCGGTGCACGACCACGTCGTCCCCCACCTCCATTCCGTAGCCGAAGCTGAACTTCACGAAGTGAAAGGCCTTGAAGTTCCTGCCGCAGCGCTTGAAGATCCGCCTGGCCAGCATGCGCCGGAACTTGACCCCCAGGTGCACGTTCTCTCCCAGGATGCTCTTGTCGAACATCTCCCATAGCCAGAGCAGAGGTTTGACCCGGTAGTACCGCTGGGGATCGATGTCCCGGTAGTACTCGGGTTCCAGAGTGATGTTGCGGGGGTCCAGCTGGTCCCGCGCGATCCGGCTGGCGAGGGATGCGTCGCCGTCGCCGGCCGCTGCAGCCGGGAATCCGCCGGGGAAATGAATGCTCTCGAGCACCCGCCGGCAGAAGTCGTTGGGGTCGGTGGCGGGGTCGGAGAGCTCTTCGTCGAGCCGGGCAAGCCAGCGGTCGCAGGCGCGCTCCGACGCCGGATCCGGTGGAACCCGGCGCAGGGGCAGGAAACGGAAATCGCTCGGGGAAGACATGGTCCCGTAAGATAGCGATGCCGTGCGAGCCTTGGTGCACGGCCCGCTGGCGACGCCCGCTTGCGGACCGGCGCCTTGCGCTCAGGGGCCGTCCGGCGCTTCATTCATGGCATGCACGATGTCCTGCGCAACCGCATCTTGCGGAAGCTCGAGAGTCTGCCGGAGGAGCAGATCTACCAGGTGCTCGACTACATCGAGTTCCTGGAGTCGAGGCATGCCGAGGAGGGATCGGAGAGCCGTGCCCGCGGCTTACAGCGGTTGGGGGAGGGCATCGAGGACGGACTCCGCAAGCGCGCGTTCAACCCCTCCAACCTCCGGGAGGCTTTTCAGGTGATCGCGGCCGCCGACAAGGCGCTGAGCGGAGTGGCGAAGGCCGGGCGCAAGCTGTTCGACGACCTGGCCGAGGGTGTCCGCGGCTCCGCGACGGGTGAACGGCCCGCCGCCGACGAGACTTCGACCGGGCACGACGAGGAGTCCGCTGCCGCCACCGACCGGGACCGGGGTACGCGGCCAGGCGGCTGACGGCCCCCGGGCGGGTCCGACGGTTGACGGCCCCCCGGGCGCGGCCCGACATTTCGTGGATGGAAAGCGGCAACGAGCCCCGACTCCCGCTGAGAGGGTCCGTCCTCAAGCAGGCCCTCACCTTCGACGATGTCCTGCTGGTTCCGGGTCATTCCCGGGTGCTCCCGAAGGATACGGACATCTCGACCCGCCTGACCCGCCGCATCACGCTTCAGGTCCCCCTCATCTCCGCCGCCATGGACACGGTGACGGAAGCACGCATGGCAATCGCCGTCGCGCGGGAGGGCGGGGTCGGAGTCATCCACAAGAACATGCCAGCCGAGCGCCAGGCGCAGGAGGTGGACCGGGTCAAGCGGTCGGAGAGCGGCATGATCCTCAAGCCCATCACCCTCGCGCCCGGAGCCTCGCTGCGGGATGCCCACCATCTCATGGCGCGCTTCTCGATCAGCGGCGTCCCGATCGTGAAGGGGGACGGAACCCTCGTCGGCATCATCACCAACCGGGACCTCCAGTTCGAGACAGACCTGGACCGCCCGGTGGCGACGCTCATGACGTCGGAGGGCCTGGTGACGGCGCCGGTGGGGACCACGCTGGGCGAGGCGGAACAGATCCTGCACCGGCACCGGATCGAGAAACTCCCGGTCGTGGATGACCACGGCAAGCTGATGGGGCTGATCACCGTCAAGGACATCTTCAAGCGCCGCCAGTTCCCCAACGCCTGCAAGGACGAGCACGGCCGGCTGCGGGTGGGCGCGGCCATCGGAGCCGGAAGCGGCGATGTGGACCGGGCCGGTGCACTGGTCGAATCGGGGGTGGATTTCCTGGTGATCGACACCGCGCACGGCCACTCCGAGGGGGTGCTGAAGGCGGTGGCCCGCACGCGCAAGGCGTTCCCCGACACGGACCTGATCGCGGGGAATGTGGGAACGGCGGAAGGCGCGAACGCGCTGATCGAGCGGGGCGCGGACGCGATCAAGGTCGGGGTGGGACCGGGGTCGATCTGCACGACCCGCGTTGTCACTGGTGTCGGACTACCGCAACTCACGGCGGTGATGGATGCGGCCGACGGCGCCGACGGCCGCGTGCCGCTGATTGCGGATGGTGGCATCCGCTACTCGGGAGACGTGGTCAAGGCGCTCGCCGCCGGGGCGCACAGTGTCATGATGGGGTCGGTGCTGGCGGGAACGGAGGAGTCGCCGGGCGAGTCCTTCCTGCTCGAGGGACGCCGCTTCAAGACCGTGCGCGGCATGGGGTCGCTGGGCGCGATGGAGGATGGATCGGCGGACCGCTACTTCCAGGACGCTCCGGACACCCGCAAGCTGGTGCCCGAAGGGATCGAGGCGCGGGTGGCGTACAGCGGTCCCGTGGCCGACACGGTCTTCCAGCTCGCCGGCGGCCTCAGGAGCGGAATGGGATATTGCGGTGCTCCTTCGCTGGAGGCCCTCCGGGCCACGGCGCAGTTCGTGCGCGTAACCTCGGGCGGCCTCAGGGAGTCGCATCCGCACGACGTCACGATCACTCGCGAAGCACCCAACTACAGCAATTGAGGACCGCCGTGGCCCCCGCACCCTCGAGGCGTGGCGTTCGGCTGGTGTTGCTGGTGACGCTCCTCGCGGGCTGCGCAAGGAAGCCCCCTCCTCCCCAGCCGGCACCAGGCCCGGCGACCGCCGGCAGGCTCCAGGTGGTTCGCCCCGCGCCCGGAGCGGTCGTCCGCAACCCGCCGCGGCCATTCTCGAGGGCTTCGATCCCGCCAAGTCCACTTTCGCCGGCGGCGAAGAGAGATCCCATCGTCTCTTCCGCCTCGGCCACGCACAGCGCCATCGAGGAAGGGGTTCAATGGTGGCTGGATCACTGGCAGAACCGGGGACGGCAGTTCGTGGAACGCGGCCTGGTCCGCATGGGCCGGTACGAGGACTACATCGACGCCGAGCTCGCGGCCAGGGACCTGCCCCCCACACTGCGCTACCTCCCGCTGATCGAGGCGAACTACTTTCCCAGGGCCGTGTCGCCCGTCGGAGCGGGCGGGCTGTGGCAGTTCATGCCCGAGACCGCCAAGTGGCTGGGCCTCGAGGTCGGCCCGATGATCGACCGGCGCTTCGACCCCTACGCCTCGACACCGCTCGCCCTCGAGTACCTGACCGCCCTGCACGACCAGTTCGGATCCTGGTTTCTGGCGCTTGCAGCATACAACGGCGGCCCGGGACGCGTCGAACGGGTGATCCAGCGCTACGGCGGCGGCCGGCCTCGTGACGACGCACTCTTCGTGCACATCCGCGACCGGCTCCCGAAGGAGACCCGTGACTTCATCCCCAAATACCTCGCGGCGGTCCGCCTCGGGGAGGATCCCACGGCATTCGGCTTTCGGGCCCCTGTGAAGGAGCCGCCGGAGCGCTTCGATGAAGTGAACGTGCAGGGAGCCGCCTCGGTCGACGTGCTGGCAGAGGCAGCGGGCATCGCGGAAGCCGAGATGCGCACCCTCAATTCGCACCTCCGCATCGGGCTGACCCCGGCGGGCAAGACGACGGCGGTGCGCTTGCCGGTGGGAATGGCAGGTGTCTTCCTGGCCCGGTTCGCCGAGATTCCGCCGGAAGACCGGGTCACGCTGCGCGAGCACACTGTGGTACGGGGCGAGACACTTTCGCAGATTGCGCGCCAGTACAGGGTGTCGCTGGACGCATTGCGCGCGGCCAATCCGGAGGTGGAGCCCCGGCGGATGCAGATCGGGACGGTGCTGGTGATTCCGCGCCGCTAACGGAAGGCAGCGGGCTAGGGCACCGGATCTTCTCCCGTTCCTCCTTCCCCGCGCTTCCACTCCCCGCTCCGCCCGCCCGCCTTCTCCACGAGCTCGACCGATTCGATCGACATGCCGCGGTCCACGGCCTTGAGCATGTCGTAGGCGGTGAGGAGCGCTACGGCCACCGCGGTGAGCGCCTCCATCTCGACGCCGGTCCGCCCGGCGATTCTGGCCGTGGCGGTCGCGCGAACTCCGGGCAGAGACGCGTCAGGCTCCATCTCCACGCTCACGCTCGCGGCCGGCAGGATGTGGCAGAGGGGGATGAGTTCCCCGGTGCGCTTGCCGGCCATGATCCCGGCAACGCGGGCAACCTGCTGCACGTCCCCCTTGGGGTTGGCGCGGCCCGTGAGCAGACTGAAGGCCCGGGGCGAGCACCGCAGAACGCCGTGGGCGACGGCTCGGCGCTCCGTCGCCTCCTTGTCTCCCACATCGACCATGGCAGCGTCGCCACCAGGGTCCAGGTGGGTCAGGGACCCGGGGGCGGGCTCGGACCCGCGGGCCGGCGACCGGTGTTGGGGCGTGTCCTTCATCGTGCGGTCGGGGGCTTGAGGGTTTCCTCCAGGTCGAGGAGCAGGGTGGCCATGAAGAGCTGCGGGTTGACGTTCCCCTGCGCCAGCATCCGCGCCTCCTCCACCTGGCTGACGGCGTGCGCGACCTGGTGCGGTACGATCTTCAGCCGCCGCGCGGTTTCGCGCAAGAAGGGCAGTTCGCCACGGTTTACCACCCGGTCTTCCCGGCCAAGCGCCGCCGCGCCCAGATCGCGGATCCAGAGCTGCAGGGAGGCCAGCAGATCGAGGAGCCCGCGCGCGCCGGCCGGCTTGAAGTCGAGCGCGGCCCGGTACGAGTCGGCGCGGCGTCCTCCCGTGATGGTCCGCAGCAGTGCCAGGGCCCGGTCCCGCTCCCGGGACGGGTTGGCATCGGCGTCGAGGTAGCCCAGTGCGGCGCCGATCGAGCCTTGAGCGAGGGAGGCGGCCCGGTTCGCCGCATCCGGTTCCGCGCCGCACTCCTCCTCCAGGAAGGCGGCGACCTCGGGGTGGGACAGGGCGGGGAGGTGGATGGGCAACGCGCGTGAGCGGATGGTGTCGAGGAGGCTGCCGGGCTTGCTCGACGTCAGGATGAAGCGACTTGCGTCGGGAGGCTCCTCCAGCAGCTTCAGGAGCGCGTTTGCCGCCTCCGGACTGGCCTCCTGGGGGACCAGGTGCTCGGCGTTGCCAACCACGAAGAACTGTTCCCGGCTCATGGCCGGAAGGCGGTGCGCCAGCCTGCGGATGGCCAGCACGGTCGCAAGGTAGATTCCCTTCACGGCGGTGCCGTCCTCCGCCCTCAGGGGCTGGCCCCGAAACTCCGCCAGCCGCTCGTGGCGGGCCGTCTCCAGCAGCTCGGCCAGCCTCTGGGGGCTGGGGCTTCCCTTTGGCCGCGGCAGGGGGAAGTACCAGTGGATGTCAGGATGCTCAAGCCGCAGAGCCAGGCGGCAACTGGTGCAGTCGTCGCAGGGAGCCGAATCACCGGTGCAGAGACGCGTGCGGGCCAGCCACAGCGCGAGCGACTGCTTGCCGCACCCGGGCATCCCGTGGACAAGAACGGTGGCCGGCAGCGTCTCCCGCATGAGGGCGCGCGCAAGCGAATCACGCAACTCCGCGTGGCCGCGGAAGCGGGGCGGAGCCGGCGGCGCCTTCTGGCGGCGTGTCATGCGGCCGCCCGGGGGTGGGATTTCATGCGGGCGCCCCCGGGACCCGGGTGCGCCGGCGCGCCTCCGCGAGCCGGATTGCCAGGCGGAGCGCCGCGATCATCGAGGAGGGGTCGGCCACCCCCCGTCCGGCGATGTCGAAGGCGGTCCCGTGGTCGGGCGAAGTGCGGATGAAGGGCAGGCCTATCGTGACGTTCACGCCGCGGCCGAACGCCGCGGTCTTGAAGGCGGCCATCCCCACATCGTGATAGGGTGCGACGACAGCGTCGAACTCGCCCCGAAAGGCCCGTACGAAGACGGTATCGGCGGGGATCGGGCCGGTGACGTCACACGGCCCGCCCGCGAGGCGTTCCAGGGCGGGGCCGTAGACATCGCGCTCCTCCGTCCCGAACATCCCGTCGTCCGAAGCGTGCGGGTTGAGGGCGCAGAGCGCGATCCGGGGCTCGGGGATTCCCCAGTCGCGCCTCAGGGCCCGGCCCAGCAACAGGGTCCGGGAGACCAGCAGATCCTCGGTCAGCGCCTTCGCGACGCCACGCAGCGGGATGTGAATCGTGGCAAGGAGCACGCGTTTCGCAGGCCGGGCCCCGGCGTCGCCTCCCTCTTCGCACATCAGCATCCCCACCTCCGCCGCCCCGGCCAGCGCCATCAGCATCTCCGTGTGCCCAGGGTGGAATCCCGCGGCCGCGAGGGCAGGCTTGTGCACGGGTGCGGTCACCAGCGCATCGGCCGCGCCCGCCAGCGCCAGTTCCACTGCGCGCTCGATCGCGAGCCCCGCTGCGCGCCCCGGATCGAGCCCGGCTCCTTCCCCGACCGCCTCGTAGCGCCCCAGGCCGGAAAAGTCGCATGCACACTCGGCCGGCCCCAGGATCCAGGCGGTGTCCCGCCCGATCCCCGCCGCCGCGAGCGCCCGTGCCGCCACCTCCGGACCGATGCCGCGGGGGTCGCCCAGCGTGACGGCAACGCGCACATCCCGAGAGCGTGCCATCGTCCAGTCCCGGCTCAGGTCCCCTTGCAGGCCGTGGAACAGGTCCCCGCTGCATTCGGCCGGCGATGCATCCGGGCTGGACGCAGCGCTTCACGCGCTTGCAACGTCAATAGAACGCTCCTCGCCGCCATCGGTGCGACGCTGGGATTATCCACGGCCTGCTTGATCTCGATGTACGTCTTCGCCCTGAGACCGTCGATGTGCGCGCGAATCCGCTTCTGCTCCCCCAGCATGGCCCTCAGGTCGGGCTCGAGATCCTCGAAGGCGTACTCCCCGGCAGCTCTGCGCTCGATGATCCTGACCACCGCAAAAGCATCCCGGCCGCTTCGCGTGGTAAACTGGATCGGACCCGCGATCTCTCCGGGCTGTCCCGTGGTCAGCGGGACGAGATAGGCGGCCGCAAGGCTTCCGGCGATCTGCCGCTCGGCAATGGTGCCCGAATCGGGATCGAGCGAGTCATGGTACCGCTCGACCAGCTCACGAAAGTCCTCGGTCTTCGCTCTCTCCGCGAGTTCCGTCGCCAGCTCCCGGACCCGGATCCGGTCCGCCGTAACCGCCACTGGACGGATCAGGATGTGGCGAGCCTTCCTTTCCGAGTAGCGGATGCGCTCGACAAGGACGATGTGATAGCCGAACGCGGTCTCGAAGACATCGCTGATCCCGCCTTCCAGCAGCGAAAAGGCGGCGTCCTCGAATTCTTCCACGAACCTCCCCTTGCGGAACCAGCCCAGGTCGCCACCAGTCTGGGCGGAGGGATCATGGGAGTAGGTCCGGGCGAGTTCGGTGAAGTCCTCTCCTGCCAGGGCCCGTTCCCGGATACCCTCCAGCAGCGTCCTGGCCTCGGCCCTCGCGGAGTCGGAGGCCTTCACCTCCAGGACGATCTGATCGAAGGTGACGCTCGCGGGTCGCTGCTGCAGGAACTGCCGCTCCTCGAAGGCGGCCCTCAACTCCTCGTCGGTCACCTCCACCGCTACTTCGCCCTCTCCGGTCCGGGTGCGGACGTAGAGCCGGATCAGCTTGCCCTGGGCGATCTGGATGCGGTTCAGCTCCCTGAAGTTCTGCAGAGTCAGGCCTTCCAGCCGCAGGGCCTCGATCATCGCGGCGCGGTCGACGTATTGTGCCTCGATGCCGTCCATGTGCTTCTGCAGCGAATCCTCCACCTCATCGTCGTCGATCGTGAGCAGGGTATCCCGGGCCGCTGCCTGCAACAGCACCATCTCGTCGATCAGGCCCTCCAGGAGCGCGCTGCGGAAATCCTCCGATTCGGGCGTTCCGGGAGCGGGGACCTGAACACCCACGGCCCGCTCCTGATTCTCCCGCTGAAGGACCTGCGAGAGCAGGATCGCGGAATCGCCAACGATCGCGACGACCCTGTCCACCAGTTCGCCCTCGAGCTCGGACTCCTGTTCCTGCGTGGCAGCCGCAGAGGGGGCGAAGAAGGCGAGGATTGCAGCGGCGAGAAGCAGGCCGGGCCGCAACGCGCCAAGCGGAGGCGGCTGCACCTGGGCCGGTCGGCTCCGGGGTGACGCGGGAGGCAGGGCTGTCGGTTCCATGCATCTTGTCCGTTCGTTAGCTTTGCTGTTCAATGGATAGTCGGCAGGCACGATCATCGAAGTAACTGCCACTGCCGCCTACCGGCACTTTACCACGGCACAAGTGTATCAGCACCTATCCCGCCAACCAAATCTTCCCGTTGGGCGTCCAATCCGGTGCGCCCTTCAACCCAACTCCCACAAGGAGGTAGTACTATGACACTGTTTCGTCAGACGTGCGTTGCCCTGGTGCTGCTCGCCCTCGCGGCACCGGCCGGCGCCCAGGAACGCGCCAGTGTGACCGGCAAGGTCACCGACGCGGGCTCGATGGGCCCGCTTGCCGGCGCTCAGGTCCAGATCGAGGGCACCAACTACGGCCAGCTCACCAATGCGGAGGGCCGGTTCGTCATCCTCAACATCCCGCCCGGCACGCACACGCTGCGCGCGGTTTTCATCGGGTACGGTCCGGTGGCGCACGAATTCACCGTGACGGCGGGCGGAACCGCGGAGGTGGACTTCGAGCTTTCCACCTCGGCGCTCGCGCTCGACGGGATCGTCGTTACCGCCACCGGGCAGCAGCGAAAGCGGGAGCTCGGGAACGCGGTCGGCGACATCGACGCCGCCGCGATCCGCGACGTGGCCCCCATCAACAACCTCTCCGACCTCCTGCAGGGAAGGTCGGCAGGGGTGCAGATCCTGAACTCCGCGGGCACTTCGGGTGTGGGTTCGCGCATCCGCATCCGCGGCTCCAGCTCGATCTCGCTCTCCAACGAACCGCTGGTGTATGTGGACGGAATCCGGGTCGACAACCGCATGAGCGGCCTCGGCGCCGGGGGCCAGGAGTCCTCGCGCCTGGACGATTTCAACCCCGAGGACATCGAGTCGATCGAGATCGTCAAGGGGCCGTCGGCGGCGACGCTGTACGGCACCGAAGCCGCAAACGGCGTGATCCGCATCACGACGCGGCGGGGCCTCCCCGGCGCCACGCGCTGGAACGTGTGGACCGAGGGCGGGCTCATCCAGGAGCCCAATACCTACCCGCTCAACTTCGCGGGACTTGATGAGGCAGGAGGCCGCTACGCGCGGGCCTGCCGCCTGAACGAGGTGGCGCAAGGGCTCTGCAACCAGACCTCGATCGAGTCCTACCAGGTCCTGCACGACCCCGACCTGACGCCGATCTCCGACGGCAACCGGACCCAGTACGGCCTGTCCGTGACCGGCGGGTCCGAGCGCATCAACTTCTACATCGCGGGCGAACTCGAGACCGAGGTGGGACCGTACTCCCTGCCGCAGCCGGATCGCGAGGACCTGGAGAGCCGCGGGGTTCCCATAACCAGCGAGGTGGAGCGACCGAACCAGCTGCTCCGCAAGAACCTGCGGGTGAACCTGAACAGCCAGGTCGCCGACCGCGTCACCCTGGCGCTACAGGTGTCCTATCTGGACAGCCACTTCGCGTACATGGGCAACGACAACAACTCGTTCGGCTTCCTCCCCAGCGCCTTCTTCGGGGGCTCGAACCCCGACCGCGCATGGGGGTTCCAGCGTCCCGCCCAGCTCTTCGGCCGCACCTTCTACCAGGACACGAACCGGATGACCGCGGGCGGCACGGCGACCTGGGATCCGCTGGAATGGCTTACGGTGCGCGGCACCGCCGGGGTGGACTACTACAACCGGGGAGACGTTTCCTTCTTCGCGCGCGACATCGGAGTGCCCGGCGACAACAACCGGGGGCGCAAGGACACCGACTACCTGAACCAGTGGCAGTACACCTTCGATGCGAGCAGCACCGCCTCCTTCGACCTGACGGAGTCGGTCACGTCGCGGTCCACCGTGGGCGTGCAGTACTTCGAGAACCAGTACAAGGGGACCTTCGCGTGGGGCATCGACATCGTCAACGGCGGCTCCTCGATCGGCCTCGCCGCAGAGACCTTCTCGGGCGAATTCCACACCTTCGACAAGACCGCCGGTCTCTTCATCGAACAGCAGTTCGGCCTGAGCGACCGTCTCTTCGTCACCGGCGCCATCCGCGCCGACGACAACAGCGCCTTCGGCCAGGACTTCGACCTCATCTACTACCCCAAGGCGGGTCTCTCCTGGATCGCTTCGGAGGAAGACTTCTTCCCCGAGATTCCAATGTTGGACCTGCTGCGTTTGCGGGGCGCATGGGGCAAGTCCGGCCTGCAGCCGGGGTCGGACGACGCCATCCGGACGCTGTCGGCGAACGCGATCACCACTCCGGCCGACGAAACCAGTTCCGGCGTGTCGATCGGCAGCATCGGGAACAGCCTGCTCGAGCCGGAAAGATCCAGCGAGATCGAGGTGGGATTCGACGCCGAGATCGCCGGGGGCCGGGCCGGCCTGGAGTTCACCTACTACGACAAGCGCACCGACGGGGCGCTGATCACGGTGCCGCTGGCGCCTTCGCTGGGGGCGAGCGCCTCGCGCTGGATCAATATCGGCGAAGTGCAGAACAAGGGCTACGAGGCCACGCTGACGGCGGGCGTCCTCGAATTCGACGACTTCGGCTGGGACGTCACCCTCTCCGGTTCGATCAACCAGAACGAGCTGCTCTCCCTGGGTGAGGGCACCGAGCCGATCGGATCACAGACCCGGTTCGTGCCCGGATACCCGCTCGGAGGACAGTGGGACCGCCCGATCCTGGGCTGGAACGACGGTGACGGCAACAGCATCCTCACGCCGGACGAGCTCATGATCGGCGACACGATCGAGTACATCGGTCCCGGCCAGCCGGAGAACCAGCTGACGGTCACCTCCAGCTTCCGGATCCTGGACAACATCAACGTCTACGGGATGCTGGACTACCGCGGCAACTACGTCGCCTACAACAACACCGAGCGGTTCCGCTGCCGCTTCCGGCTCTGCCAGGCGCTGATCGATCCGGCCACGCCGATCGACGAGCAGGCGCGCGCGGTGGCTTCGCTGCTGCACCCGAGCCAGACGGTGTGGGGGTACATGGAGAAGGGGGATTTCTGGAAGCTGCGCGAGGTCAGCGTGAGGTACGACCTGCCGGAGTTCCTCACCAGCCAGATCGGTGCTTCGCGGGGTTCGATCACCCTTTCGGGCCGCAACCTCGGGACGTGGACCGACTACACCGGTATGGATCCGGAGATCAACTGGAACGGCTCGGGCGACAACTTCGGAGTCTCGGAGTTCCTGACCCAGCCGCCGGTTCGCTATTACACCGCCCGCATCAACTTCACCTTCTAGAGAGGAGACCGACCGATGAAATACCTGAATGACAAGTGTTGGCCGGCCCTCACGATGGTGTTGGCCATGGGCGCGGCCGCGTGCGATACAGACGAGCTTCTCAACGTGGTGGACCCGGACATCGTGACGCCCGCGGACGTCGTGGGCGAGAAGGGCGCCGAGCTGTACTGGGCCGGCGCCATCGGCCTCTTCGCGGGGGCCTATTCCAGCGGCGGCGGCGGGCAGGTCGTGTACTCGGGGATGATCGCCGACGAGTTCCACCTGTCGGGCACCTTCCCGACCCGCAACGAAGTGGACCGGCGGGAGATGGACGACCGCAACGGGACCCTTCTGGGCCAGTACCGGACCTATCACCGGGCCCGGGTGGGGACCAAGAACGCCGCGGAGCGGATGGCGGAGATCCTGCCGAACGACCCCCGCATCGCCGAGATGTGGAACATGAACGGGTACATGAACCTGTTCTTCGCGGAGAACTACTGCTCCGGCGTACCGTTCAGCGACACGCCCAACGAGGGCGACATCGTGTACGGCGAGCGGCAGACGACCGAGGAGATCTACAACGCGGCCGTGACCAGCTTCGGCTGGGCGTCGGAGGCGGCCGGCGGCAGCGCCGACCAGAGCCGTCTCGCGGCTATCGGGCTCGCGCGCGCCCGCCTGAACCAGGGCGACTACGCCGCGGCGGCGAGCGCGGCCGCGACCGTTCCCCCCGACTGGGCGTACTATGTGCGCAGCAAGGCGGGCGGGACATTCGGACAGCGGAACGCCGTCTTCGAGTTGAACCAGCGCCAGCGCCGCTGGTCGATCTCCGACATGGAGGGGGAGAACGGGATCGCGTTCCGTTCGGCTCCCGACTCCCGCGTACCGTGGGAGGACAGCGGCGGCCCCGGCTTCGACCAGGAGACCCCGCTCTTCCACCAGCTCAAGTACGACTCCGAGGAATCCGATGTCGTGCTTGCCAGCGGTCTCGAGGGGCAGCTGATCAAGGCCGAGGCGGAACTGAGCAGCGGGGGCCCGTGGCTCGCGACGCTGAACGCGCTCCGGGCGGGTGTGGGACTGCCCGCGCTGGAAGATCCCGGCAGCACCGACGGCCGGGTCAGAATGCTCTTCGAGGAGCGCGGCAGGTGGCTCTTCGGTACCGGCCACCGGCACGGAGACCTCAGGCGCATGGTGCGCCAGTACGGCTACGACCAGGCGGAGGTGTTCCCGACCGGCTCGTTCTTCAAGGGTGGCGCGTACGGGACGGACGTGAACTTCCCGATTCCCTTCGAGGAGCACGAGAACGAGGCGCTGTCCGGGCTGGAGGGGCAGTCGCTGTGCCTGGACCGCAGCGCGTAGACGGGCCGTAGGCCGCGGCCGTCCGCGGCATCGTGGCCTGGCAGTCTCCCG
This sequence comes from Gemmatimonadota bacterium, assembly GCA_022826005.1. Classification (GTDB taxonomy): domain Bacteria; phylum Gemmatimonadota; class Gemmatimonadetes; order Longimicrobiales; family Gaopeijiaceae; genus Bin94. The sequence goes on from JAJDVT010000109.1 coordinate 58,899, forward strand.
GAGTGGAGGCGGCATGAGGGGCGTCCCGCCGGAGACGGTGGGGCGCCCCTCTGACGCCGGGAGGTGGTCCCCTGGGACCGGAGAGGTGGGACTCCGGCGCCGCGCCGTGCGGGCGGACTTCCCCGGGGGCCGACCGCGGTCAGCCTCCGCGGCGGGTACGAATGAGGATCACCCCGTCTCCCGCGTTGGTGCCGTAGTAGGTGGTGGCCTCCACCCCGCTGAGCACCTGGATCTGTTCGATGTCGGCGGCCGGAAGCGCATCGAGGATCGTGAGGTCGCGCACCTGGACGCGATCGATGTAGATCGGCATGTCCTCGGTGAGGGAGATGCTGGAGAAGCCGCGCCGGTGCACCCGGGCCGGGTCCCCGCCCGACGATTCCCCGAAGTCCGCGTAGCGGACAGTGCGCTGCAGGGCCTCCCACATGGTGGTGGCCTCGGTGGCGGCGATCTCCTCCGCGGTGATGACGGTTCCCGCACCGTCACCGGGGGAGGCCGGGCGGGGCCGGATGCCGCAGGCCGTCAGGACCAGGAGCGCCGCCGCGCCGGTGGCCGTTCCCGCGAGCGCCGTCCGGGTCGTCATGGCGAACCGATCTCCCGCAGCCGGTCCAGCACGGCACCGATCCTGGCGCTGTGCACGTGCCAGTCGCCCTGGCCGCGGAGCAGCAGGGGGAGCGCACCGAGGGGGTGGATCTCCTGCGCGCCCGAGATCACCCTGATGATGGCCGCTTCAACCAGGGCTTCGGGGCCGGTCGCCCCGGGGCCGCCCGTCCCGGGACCGGTCGGCGTTGCACCGGCCGACTCCGCGGGCGCGGGCCCGGGGCGGTCCGTCCCGGGGCGCAACCCGATGGCGTCCGTACTCTCCCTAATGACGCGGCGCGCGTGGGCCTCGAGCGAATCGACCACCTGCGCGGCCGGTTCGAGTCCCCGGGCGCGTGCCTCCGCCATGAGGAGCTCTTCCCGGCCGAGCCTCAGCAGCGCTGCCTCGAGCTCTTCGTCGCCCGCCTCCGCCACGGATTGGGTGAACCCCTCGGGCGAAGCGCGAAGGAGTTCCACGAAGTCGCCGATGGTGTACACGCCGTCCTGCCAGACAAGGAGCGCTCGCCGCGCGGCCCCGGCGGAGAGCCGCGACGGGACCGTCTCCACCAGGCCGCGCGCGGCATCGAGCGCCCCCTGGGCCACGGCCAGCCCGGAGAGCGAATCGAGCTGCATGATGTACGCCGCCTCGGCCGCGCCGATGCGCTCGAGCTGGATCAGGCTCCGGAATTCGTCGGCCACCTCCGAGAGCTCCGGCACCTCGAGGCTGTCCAGGCGGAGCAGGTGGTAGCCGAGCGCGGTCTCCACCGGATCGCTCACTTCGCCGGGGCTCAGCGCGAAGACGGCCTGGTCGATCGGAGTCAGCATCTGCCCGCGGGGGAAAGTACCCATGCTGCCGCCCCGCCTTCCGCTGCCGGGATCCCCGCTGAATCGCCCTGCCAGGGCCGCGAAGTCGCCGCCATCGTCGAGCTGGTCCCCGAGCGAACGCGCGAAGGCGAGGACGCTGTCGCGCTGCCGGGTGGTTGCGGCCGCCGGGAAGGCGAGGAGGATCTGCGACGCGGTGGCGCGCGCGCCCGGGAGCTCGGCGGCAAACCGCTCCGTGAGCTCCCCGTCGCTGACGACCGTGTCGACATCGAGGACCTCTTCGCGGAGTGAGTTCATCGTGATGTCGAATAGCGGCTGCTCGGTGACGAGGTCGACGTCGAGGGTCGCGAGGGTGGTGTCCTCGGCGAGGTGCAGCGCGAGCAGCGTGTAGTCCACCCACAGCTCGGCCACGAACCGCACTACCTGCGAATCGCCCGGAACGGTGCTGTGCTGCGCGATGAGCTGCGCGGCGTCTTCGACCGTCAGCTGCTGCCCCTCCGCCTCGGCCAGCGCACCGGATCCGCACCCAACCAGCAAGGGGACGGCGGCGAGAACGGGGACGGCGGCCAGAACGGGCGGCACTGCGGTCCTGCGGGCCCGGCGCTTCGCAGCCCCGGGTGCTTGCGGTGCTCGCGCGGATCTGTCCACGGCGGCTGGATCCTTCCCGAAAATGATATTCTATCGTATAAATCCGCATACCAGATTTATTCTATCGAATATATTGGTGAGCGGATTATGGCCTTTTGTATATCAAGGGTCGTGGACCGCATCGTTCAGCGCGTCCATCGCCCGTACAACCAGACTAACCAACCGTTCCCGCTGCGTACACTCCAGGACGAGCGACAGCGGCGCGATGCGGCGCACTTCGGCCTCGACCGGCTCGCCCTTCAGGGCCCCTTCCAGCCTGGACATGCGCACGGCGACCCCCGGCAGGAAGTTCACGCGAGCCCGGCGCCCCCGCACCAGGACGGTGTCCACCCCGGCCCGGCGTCCGGCGATCCCCAGCAGCGTCCTATCGAGCAGCCGCGCGGCCGCGGGCGGGAGCCTGCCGAAGCGGTCCGCGAGTTCCTCCGCCAGCGCACCGACCTCTCCCGGCTCGGAAATCCGCGAGAGGCGCCGGTAGAGGTGCAGCTTCTGGTGCTGGTCGGCCACGTACTCGTCCGGCAGGTAGGCGCCGGCCTCCATCGTGACCTCGGGACGCGGGTGCTCCTCCGCGGCGGAGTTTCCCTGCAGCCGCTTCACCGCGTCTTCCATCAGGCGCATGTAGGTGTCCAGGCCGACCGCGTGCGCGAACCCCGACTGGTCCTCGCCCAGGAGGTTGCCCGCGCCCCGGACCTCGAGGTCGCGCAGCGCGATCTGGTAGCCGCTCCCCAGCTCGGTGTAGTGTTCCAGCACGCGCAGCCGCCGCTCCGCCTCCGGAGTCACGGCGTCGGGGACGATCAGGTAGCAGTAGGCGCGGCGGTCCCAGCGCCCCACCCGTCCCCGGATCTGGTACAGCTGCGAGAGCCCGAAGCGGTCGGCACGGGTCACGATGAGCGTGTTGGCGTTGGGGACATCGAGCCCGTTCTCGATGATCGACGAGCAGACCAGGATGTCGGTCGCGCCCTCCACGAAGCGCGTCATCTCGGCGTCGAGGCGGCGCGGCGGCATCTGCCCGTGGGCCATCCCGACGGCCGCGCCGGGCAGCAGCGCGCGCACGCGGGCGGCCGCCGTGTCGATGGTCTCGACCCGGTTGTGCAGGAAGAAGACCTGCCCGCCCCGGTCGAGTTCCTTCTGGCAGGCCTCGGAGACGAGGTGATCGCTCCACCCGAGCACGTGGGTGACGACCGGCATGCGGTCGCGCGGCGGGGTGCGGATCAGCGACAGGTCGCGGATCCCGGTGAGCGACAGGTAGAGCGTCCGGGGGATCGGGGTCGCGGTCAGCGTCAGCACGTCGACGGTGGTGCGAAGCCGCTTGAGGCGCTCCTTCTGGCGGACGCCCAGCCGCTGCTCCTCGTCGATCACCACCAGTCCGAGGTCGCGGAAGGCCACGTCGCCGGAGAGGAGCCGGTGGGTCCCGATCACGATGTCGGCCTGCCCGCCCGCGGCCGCGGCCAGCACCTGGCGCTGCCGGGCGGGCGGATCCAGGCGCGACAGCGACTCCACCCGCACCGGGTAGTCGGCCAGGCGGTCGCCGAAGGTCCTGGTGTGCTGCACCACCAGGACGGTGGTGGGGGCCAGCACCGCCACCTGCTTGCCGTCCTGCACGGCCTTGAAGGCGGCGCGGACCGCCACCTCGGTCTTGCCGTACCCGGCGTCCCCGCACACCAGCCGGTCCATGATTCCGGCCGACTCCATGTCCCGCTTCACGTCCTCCACGGCGCGGCGCTGGTCGGGCGTGTCCTCGTAGAGGAATGAAGACTCCATCTCGCGCTGCCAGCGGGTGTCGGGCGGGAAGGAGTGGCCGGGGCGGGCGCGGCGGGCGGCCTGTAGCTCGAGCAGCTCGGCGGTCATCCGGTTGATGGCGGCCTGCGTCTTCCGCCTGAGGTTTCTCCAGCGCTTTCCGCCGATGCGGTGCAGCCGCGCGGGGGCGTCTTCCGGGTGCGTGCCCACCCACCGTTCCACCTGGTCCAGCAGGTTGACGGGGACGCGCAGGATCTCGTCGCCGTCGTAGACGATCACCAGCGACTCGATCGACACGCCCCCGACGGTCACCCGTTCGAGGCCGCGGAAGCGGCCGATGCCGTGCTCCATGTGCACGACGTAGTCCCCCGGCGAGAGCTGCGCGAGGCTCTCCAGCGAGGCGGCCCCGCGAAACCGCTTCCGCCGCCTCAGCTTCCGGCCGCGGCCGAAGATCTCGTGGTCGGTGAGGAGGTTGACGGGCGAGGCCGGGTCCGCCAGCCGGAAGCCGCCGCTGATCGAACCGACGACCAGGTGGCAGGGAAGGACGCGATCACGGACCTGGACGAGTTCCTCCAGGCGCGCCGCCTGCCCCTCGTTGTCGCAGAGGATGTGGGTCTCGGCGCCCGCCGCGGCCGCTCCGGCCAGGAACGAACGCAGGCGGCGGGTGTTTCGCTCGATCGGCGGAGGGCGCTGCGCCTGGAAGACGGGGTCGCCGACGTGCTCCTCGATGAAGACGAGCTGCGGATGGCGGCGGGCCCGGTCCGCCAGCGCCTCGGGGGGGAGGAAGAGTTCGCCCGGCCGGGTGGCCGGCGAGCCCCAGCGGACGGCCTCCCGGTACCGCGCCTCGGCCTGTTGCCACACGGGCCCGGCCTCGTCGGCCCAGTCGCCGCCGCCTGTGCGAACCAGGATGGTGTCGCGCGCGAGCCGGTCGAGGAGGGAGCAGGGGGCGGGGAGCGCGGCCTGGGGAGGGTGCGGGGATTGCTCCGCGGCGGCCGGGGAGCCGCGAGGGCCGGGCGAGCGCTCCCGCGTGGCTGGGTCCCCCCGGGACGTGTCCCGGCGCGAGGCCCCGAAGCTGACCGGGAGGATGTCGATCCGGCCGGTGTCGCCGGTGGAGCGCTGGTCGAGGACGTCGAAGAAGCGGATCGACTCCACGTCGTCGCCCCAGAACTCGACGCGGGCCGGGCCGGCGGCGCCGAAGGAGAAGAGGTCGATCAGGCCGCCGCGCACGGCGTACTGCCCCGGTTGCTCCACCGTGGGGGCGCGTTCGAAGCCGCGCTCCTCCAGCGCGCCGGCCAGGGTGGCGGGGCGGAGCACCTGGCCGGTGGTCACCGTGAAGCGGAGTGCCGCGAGGTCGTGGGGAAGCGGCGCCAGCTCCTGCAGGGCGCGCCGGGTGGCCACCAGGATCCGCGCCTGGCCCGCAAGGAAGGCTTCGAAAGCCTCGACGCGCTGGCCGGTGGCATCCAGGCGGGGATCGTCGCCGTCCGGGGCGAGGGCTTCCCGCTGCGGGTAACGGGTGGCCGCACCGGGGCCCAGCAGGGTCTCGAAGTCGCTGAGGTGTTCGCCGGCTTTGCCCGGGGAGGAGGCCGCGACGACCCAGCGGCGGTGGGGGAGAAGGGTGGCGAGGGCGGCGACGGCAGCGAGGGGGAGGGAGCCGGGAGCGCCGCCGGCCGTCCGGGTGGTGCCGGGGGAGGGGAGGCCGCGGGCCAGCGCGCGCAGGGCGGGGGTGGCGAGGACCGCTCTGGTGGCGGGGTGGAGGTCCGGGCTCCTGGTGCCGGCCGGCTCCGAGTTGACAACCGGGTCCGGACTACCCACCGGCCGCGGGATTCGGCGCGTGGCTGCCGGGGCGCGGGCCTTCGCGGGGACCTGGCGCGGTGCCACGGGGCCGGTGACCCTCCCGGCGACCCGGCACGTCCTTCCCCCGGTCCGCCTCGCCGCCGCCGGGACGGGACCTCAGCGCGCGCGAGGCCGCCACGACGGTCTCGGCGATCAGCAGCCCCAGGACGAGAAGCCCAATGGGGCGCCACGGTTCCGGACCCCGGCCCGAGCGGAAGATGTGCCGGGACCAGGACGAGGCATCGCCCACGATGTCGCGGGTTCCGGGGAGCGCCCGGCGCACCTCGCGGACGGACGCGGGGGTCAGGTCCGACTCCCGCGCGGGCGGGTTGACCGGAACGGCGTCCAGCAAGTTGTCGCCGGCCAGCGCCCGGTAGAGTCCCGCCGTCCGGGTCGCCAGGAACGGCTGGTCTCCGTCCACCACGTGTTCAGTCCCCTCCGGGTCCCGCACCAGGGTGGCGGCAGGGGGCGGGCGGAAGTTCACGCCCGAGGTCACCGACCCGATCCCGCCGCCCCCTTCCGTCCACCGCTCGATGGCCCACTCGAGCAGCGGGATCATCGCCGCGGAGACCGGGAGGCTGGTCGCGACTTCGTCCAGAGGGGATGCGAGCAGGACGTAGGGGCCGGCCGGCCCGCTGCCCGCGACCAGCCAGGGGTCGCCGTTCGAGAGGGAGGCTCGCGAGCCGGTGGTGGGCGGGGCGCCATCCCCGGCGGGCGACATTCGGAAGTAGCGCCGGATCTCTATGTCGGCGAGGTCGACGGCGATGTCGCTCGCCGCGACGCTTGCCCCCCCGGCCGCGGCCGGGCCGTACCGGAAGGGGATGCCGGCCTCGGCGAGGCGGCGGTTCAGTGCTGGAAGCCGCGCCGGGTCGGGGTGGGGAACCACGATGGCGCTCTGCGTGATGCCTCGCCGCTCGAGCCCTTCGCCGCCGACGCTGACGAGGGTGGCCGCGCGTGCGGCTGCCCCCAGCGCGATGCGCTCGCTCTCCGCGAGGACCGCCAGCGCTTCGGTGAGGAAGATCGAAGCCGGGCCGAGGACGGCGACATCGGTGGGATTCCGTACGGGGAAGGAGAAATAGCGCCGGTCGTCCGCGGTGAGAGGGTCGGCGTCGATCTCGACGTGGCCCTCGACCCGGCCTGCCGGAAAGGGACCGGCGGGCAGGCGGACCGTGGTGCCGGCGGAGGCACGGGCCGCGGCCCTGACCTGTCCCCCGATGTAGAGGCGCACACCCACGGTGTCCCCCGTGGGGGCGCCCGTGATGGAGACTGCCGCCTCGGTGCGGCGCCCCGCCAGCGGAGGGAGTCCCCCGCCGAAGGAGACCCCCTCGATCCCGCGGTTGTCCGCTCCGGTGGCCGGAAACCCGAACACGACGATGGGGATGTCTTCACGGGGAAGCGGCGGCTCGGGCATCGCCGTGGCCTGGAGATCGGTGAAGACATGGACCTCGCGCTGGGGCAGCCCGCTCTGACCGACCAGGGCCCGGGCCCGCTCGATCGCCTGGCGGAGATCGCCGAACGTGTGCGCGGGCCCGGTGGCGTCGATCGCGGCCCGCGCCTGCATGACCCCTCCCGGAACGGCCGGCTCCCAGGGCGTGCCGGCCCGCACCACCCAGATGACATCGTCGTGGCTGGCGTTGGCCACGCTCTGCCGGGCCACGGCCTTCAGAGTGTCGAGCAGACGGCGCCCGTCCTGGATGATCGTGGTGCTCAACGAGTTGTCGATGACCAGCGCCAGCGCGGTGGGATCGTGGCTGCCGCCCGATCCCGGAAAATGAATGCGGGCGCCCAGAAGGACCAGCAGCACCACGAGAGCGGCGCGCAGCAGGAGCAGCAGAAGCTGCTGGGTGCGGATCTGGCGTGCGTGCTCCCTTTCCGTCCTGAGCAGGTAGCGGATCGCCGGAAAGGTGAAGGTCTTGCTCTCCTGGCGATAGAAGAGGTGCAGGATTACCGGCACCAGCACGACCGCGCCGGCCAGCAGAAAGAGCGGATTGAGGAAGCCCATTCAGGGGAGCCGCTGGCGTTTCCAGAGGTAGAAGCGAAGGGCGCGTGAAAGCGGCTCATCGGTCCCGATGGTGGAATACGCGATGCCGCGGCTGGTCAACTCGGTGGTCCAGTCGGCGATTGCGCTGCTCACGGCGTCCCGGTATTGCCGGCGCATGTCGGCGACCGAAGTGCGCAGCGAATCGCCCGTCTCCGGGTCCACGAACCGTGTCTCGCCGGTCGTGGGCAGATCGCGTTCCCCGGGGTCGATGAGGTGGAAGACGAGCACCTCGTGCCCGGTGTGCTGCAGGTAGATGAGCGCCTTCGCGGTCGCGGCCGGCTCCACGAGCAGGTCCGAGATCAGAATCACCAGTCCCTTCCGCTTAAGCCGCATGGCAACGCGCTTGATGGCCGACTCGGAGTCCGTCCTGCCGCCCCCCTTGAGCGCGTGCAGGTGCCGGAGCAGCATGCGCCAGTGCATCTTGCCCCCGCGGGCGCGGATCTGGCGCACGATCCGTTCGTGGAAGGCCATGAACCCCACGATGTCGCCCTGGCGGGTCAGGATGAGCGAGATGGCGGCCGCGAGGTGCTTCGCGTACCAGAGCTTGGTGGGAAGCCCCGTCCGGGAGGACCAATCCATGGACTCGCTCACGTCGATCAGCATGTACGCGCGCAGGTTCGTCTCCTCCTCGTACTGCTTCACGAAGAAGCGGTCGGAACGCGCGTACATCCGCCAGTCCAGCGTCCGCAGGTCGTCGCCCGGCTGGTAGGCCCGCAGCTCCGCGAACTCCGCGGAGAAGCCGCGATTGGGGGAGCGGTGCAGGCCGAGCATGAACCCGTGCACCACCTGGCGGGCGATGATGTCGATCCCACCCAGCTGGGCCAGCGTCGCGGGGTCCAGCAGATCGGTGCGCCGGTCCAGGTGTGGAGTGACGGTTTCGTTCGTAGCCATGGCCACTGAATCTGCGGCGGGCGCCCGGCGCGGGGAAGGGTCCCGCGGGAGCGCCCGGCGGCTGCGCCGCTCGAGGCTGAGCCGAAGGTGGGTCGGTCAGCCTCCGAGCCGGTACGTCACCGACATCTTGATCCGGCGTCCCTTGGGGCTGTGCGTGAACCCGTCGTAGGACTGCTCCCAACGCACGTGCGGCGGGTCGGCATCGAGGACGTTCATCACGTAGAGCCCCACGTCCAGATTGCCGGAAGCGCGGCGCAGCAGGTTGAGGTCCCAGGTCACGAACTGGTCGATATCCTCGAACTCGGTGCCCACAAAGAGCTCATTTGTGTAGCCCGCTACCGTATGGAGATGGTTGACCAGGCTGTAGTCGCCGAAGTGGTAGCCGGCCGACAGGCTCGATTTCCACTGCGGGAGCGGCGGCGCGATCGGGTTGCCCCAGTTCAGCTTGCCGGCGGCGTCGTGCTCGGCGAAGACCTCGGTTTCGCCCACTTCCAGCGCCCTGACGAAGAACTCGCTCGTATGGGTGCCATCGAGTCCGAGCGAGACGATGGCCTCGCCGACCGGAAACCGGGCACTGGCGTGCAGGTCGAACCCCGACATCTCGATCCCCGGCCAGTTGACGTTGCGCACTTCGATTCGTTCGACGGACTGCACGTCGCACGTGCCGGTGCCGCGCCCGTCGGGGCAGGTCACGAACCGCTGGATCGCGGCCCGCGAGCTCCCACCCATGTCGTACAGGCGGCTGATGCCCGCATACGGCAACACGTCGATCACATCGCGGAAGTCGTAGTCCCAGTAGTCGAGCGACGCTCGCAACCTGGGCAGCTGGAGGTTGACGCCCACGTTGTAGGTGAAGGCCCGCTCCGGAACCAGGTTCCTGTCGCCGTAGGTGTCGATGGCCTTGTAGATGCCCGCTTCGCTCACATACTCCAGCGATGTGTGGAGATCCTCGTTGAGGTCATCCACCGAGGGGGTCCGGAAGGTGGTCTGGACCGAGGCACGGAGCGCCAGCGGTCCCGCCAGCGCCACCCTCAGGGCGACTTTGGGATCGAAGCTGCGCACGGAGCCGTGGAACTCGTAGTTCGCCGCCACCTGGCCGTTGATCCGGTCCCCGATCTCGAGGTTGGTTTCGGCGAAGAAACGATTAACGGTCTGGGCGTCGTCGTAGTTGTAGAAGCCGGTCGTGAAGTGGAACGGTCCAACCTTCTCCAGACAGCTCCGGTCGCCGGGCACGGGGCACGGGTTGCGCGCGAGGTCGGCGGCCTCGTTCGGGACCGCCGAAACGCTGAGCCTGCGGAACTGGTATCCGACGGCGTACTCGGCCACTTCCTCGACCAGCCCGCCCCTGAGCATTGCGTCGACCGTCACGAGGTTGGCTGCGTTGTCGAGATTCACTTCGCCGTTCATCCAGTCGATCAGCTCGGGCGTGTTGTCCAGCCCCGCCACGTAGTCGGGGTTGGGCGAGCCCTGGTAGGTCGCGCCGGGTTGCGCGGAATGCTGATGGGCGTTGCTGAAGGGGTTGTAGTACATGCACCCGCCCTGGCCCGGCACGGCGCCTCCCGGCGGTCCCAGGGCCATCCCGGACGGGGTGGTGGCGTCGACGACCACGCCGACCCCGCAATTCGGGCCGCCGAAGCCCCGGAAGGCCAGGAACTTGCGGTACAGATACTCGCCCGGAAGGTTGGCGTTTCCGGCCGAGCGGGAGAAACTGGCGGCCACCTCGAACACGGACTCGCGCTCACCGAAGAGCTCGAGGTCGCGCTCCAGCGAGGCGGCGACCCTCTGGGTACGCAAGTCCCGCCGGAGCGTGCGTGGCGGGCCGGAGTTGCCGACCATGCGGCCGAAGAAGTACCAGTCGTTCTCCAGACACTCCTCCCGTGTGGCGAATCCGGCGCTCTGCCCGTAGCTCTGGCAGAACACACTCCGCCCGGGGTGGTCCGGCTGGATCAGCTGGGTGCCGTTGTACGGCGAGATCGGCGGGTAGGACGGCGTCGTGATCCAGTTGGGGACCGTGGCCTCCGTCCACAGCGCCTCGAGGTGGTAGCGGGACCGGCCGCCGAATTCGCCGTTCAGCTCGGCGAAGGTCCGGATCTGCCGGGAGTCCTCGGCCAGGTTGTCGAAGGGCGCGTAGCGGAACCGGCAGGTATCGGACTGTCGGTATCCTCCGAAGTCCAGGCACTGCGGATCGATGAATATGCCGCCCCATCCTCCGTAGTGGGCATCCGTGAGGGCCGCGACGAACTCCTCCCTGGTCTCATCGCCCGTCAATCTCGGGAAGAGGAACGCGCCGGGGTTCCCCGTGTAGGACCAGCCGCCGCCGCCGGGCTCGAAGTCCTGGAGCATCCATTCGCGCTCTTCCGGCACCAGCTCCTGGGTCAGGAACACCTCGGCCGAGACGACTGCGTGAGCGTTTTCGCCCAGACGGGAGCCCCAGATCGCACCCACGTTGGTCTCGCCGGCCCCGGCGAAATATTCGTGGGCGCCCGAGAATTCGAGCCCCTCGAAGTCGCCGCGGGTCAGGAAGTTGACCACGCCGGCCACGGCGTCGGAGCCGTAGATTGCCGAAGCTCCTTCCTTCACGATCTCCACCCGGTCCACGGCGACCGACGGGAAGGCGTTCACATCGACGAAACGGCCGCCGGAGATGCGCATCGGAAACTGTACCTGGCGTCTTCCGTTGAGCAGCACCAGGGTGCGGGAAGCGCCGATCCCGCGCAGGTTGACGCTGGCGGCGGTCTCCGTTACGAGGCCGGGTGGGCGGGTGGTGTACCAGCCCTGGCGGGCGCCGAGGATGCCGCTGCTGGCCGTCACGTTGCGGAAGAGGTCGAACGACTGCGGCGCGCCCTGCTCGGCGAGGGTTCTGCGCCCCATCACCGAAACCGCATACGGCAGCTCTATGGGGGACTCCGAAAAGGCCGTGCCCGTGACCACCAGCTCCTCGACGTGAAGAACCGAATGTTCCATCTGGAGTTCGAGGGACACGATCCCGCCGCTGGTGACGGTGACCGTCCGGACCACGTCCAGGTGGCCGATCAGTTCGGCGCGCAGCTCGTGCGTGCCCGCCGGGACCCCCTCGATGGTGAACCGGCCACCGTCCCGCGACAGCACCCCGAGACCCAGGGCCGGAATGTGGACCTGCGCTCCGTCGAGCAGTTGTCCGGATTCGGCGTCCGTGACCGTGCCGGTTATGGTGCCGGTGTTCTGCCCCTGGAGTGGTGCGGCGCCGGCTGCGCAGACCATGCACACGAATAGAAGGAACGATCTGTCTGGCTTGTTCAGCATATCCAGCTCCCAGGTACAGGGTGAGAGGCAGTTCGGTACGGTGTTCGCGCAGGCGGGTATTCCTAATTGTTGGCCCGGAGATGCCGATATGCAACTAATGGGGCCGGAACCGAGTCGACCCCCACGGCCATTCGCGAGGCACGGCGAGCGGCGGCCGGGCGGTGCAATTGACCCCGCAAAAAAGCCGTTGTTACCTTCGTTGATGACTTCGGGGCGGGCGGCCGCGGCTGCGCCCCGCGCTCCCTTCATCCCCGGATTCCGGCTGGGCTTCCAAAGTGCGGACCGACCTGATTCGCAATTTCTGCATCATCGCGCACATCGACCACGGCAAGTCCACCCTGGCCGACCGGCTCCTGGAGTCGACCGCCACCGTGGACAGCCGCCGGATGCGCGACCAGGTCCTGGATTCCAACGAGCTCGAGCGGGAGCGCGGCATCACCATCAAGCTCCACGCGGTGCGCATGTCCTACCGCGCCCGGGACGGCCGGGACTACGACCTGAACCTGATCGATACCCCCGGCCACGTCGACTTCACCTACGAGGTTTCGCGCTCCCTTGCCGCCTGCGAGGGCGCCATTCTCGTGGTCGACGCGACGCAGGGGGTTCAGGCCCAGACCCTCTCCAACCTCTTCCTGGCCCTCGACGCCGACCTCGAGATCATCCCCGTGCTGAACAAGATCGACCTTCCCGGGGCCGAGCCCGAGCGGCGCCGGCAGGAGGTCGCCGAACTGATGGGCATCGATCCGGGGACGGTGCTCGAGGTGAGCGCCAAGGAGGGGAAGGGAATCGACGAGGTACTGGAAGCGGTGGTTGCCCGTGTCCCGGTCCCCGGGGGCGACGCGTCGGCACCGCTGCGCGCGCTCATCTTCGACTCCTACTACGACCAGTACCTCGGCGCGGTGCCCTCCATCCGCGTCGTCGACGGAACGCTGGCGCCCGGAATGACGATTGCCTTCGGTGCCGTGGACTCCCGCTACGAGGTGACCGAGGTGGGACACATGCGCCTCGGGCGCGTCCCGGCGGCGTCGCTGGGACCCGGGGAGGTGGGGTATCTGGTAGCGGCGATCAAGGCGGTGTCGGACACCCGCGCGGGCGACACGGTGCTCGACGCCTCCCGGCGCTCCGTCGAGCTGCTGCCGGGGTACAAGGAGGCCAAGCCGATGGTCTTCGCGGGCCTCTATCCTTCGGACACGGACGGCTACGAGGAGCTGCGCGACGCGCTGCACAGGCTCCGCCTGAACGACGCATCCCTCCACTTCGAACCCGAAACCTCGAAGGCGCTGGGCTTCGGTTTCCGCTGCGGTTTCCTGGGACTCCTCCACATGGAAGTCGTTCAGGAGCGCCTGGACCGCGAATTCGGGGTCAAGCTCATTACCACGGTCCCGAACGTGAAGTACGAGGTGGCGATGTCAGACGGGAGCAGGCTGTGGGTGGAGAACCCGTCCGAGCTTCCCGACCGGGCATTGGTGGACTCGGTGGCCGAGCCTGTGGTGCGCGCGCACATCGTCGTGCCGGCGGACTACATCGGGAACGTGCAGAAGCTCTGCCACGAGCGCCGGGGCACGTTCCGCGGGATGAGCTACCTCGATCCGCGCCGGGTCGAGATGGACTTCGAGCTCCCGCTCGCCGAGATCGTGCTCGACTTCTACAACCGGCTGAAGAGCGGCACCCGCGGCTATGCGGCCCTGGACTACGAATTCCAGGAGTACCGGCGCGACAATCTGGTCAAGCTTGACGTGATGGTGAACCGGGAACCCGTGGACGCCTTCTCCGTCATCCTTCACCGCGACAACGCCTACCACCACGGCCTGGCCCTGGTGCGCAAGCTCAGGCAGCTGATCCCCCGGCAGCAGTTCGACGTCACGCTGCAGGCCGCGATCGGGGGCCAGATCATCGCGCGCGAGACGGTGAAGGCGGTGCGCAAGAACGTGACCGCGAAGTGCTACGGCGGCGACATCACCCGCAAGCGCAAGCTTCTCGAGCGCCAGAAGGAGGGGAAGAGGCGGATGAAGCAGGTCGGGTCCGTGGAGATCCCGCAGGAGGCGTTCATGGCGGTCCTGCAGCTCGACGATACGCGCTCGTGAGGGAGGGGAATCCGCCGGAGACGGATCCGCCCGTGAGGAAGGGGGCGCCGCGCTGGATTGCGGGGGTGGACATCGGCGGGACCAATCTGCGCGCCGGGATGGTCCCGTACGGGGGGGGTGAGCCCGCCGCGGTGGTGAGCGCACCGACCCGCGCCGGGGAGGGTGCCGAGGAGGTGGTCGCACGGGTGGTCGAGATGATACGCGCGTCGATGGAGGCCGTGGGGGCGGAGGGGGGAGGGGTGGCGGGCGTCGGCATCGGGGCGCCGGGCCCGCTGGACCGCGAGCGCGGGATCGTCACCGAGACGCCGAACCTGGGCTGGCGCGAGGTGCCGTTGCGGGACATGGTCGCTGAACGGATCGCTCTTGCGGTGGCCACCGAGAACGACGCCAACTGCGCGGCCTACGGCGAGTGGTGGCTGGGCGCGGGACGCGGGGCGGAGCGGCTGGTCGGACTGACGCTCGGGACCGGGATCGGCGGGGGAATCGTCTTGGGCGGGGAGATCTACCACGGGGCATCCGGCGCGGCGGGGGAAGCGGGCCACATGTCGGTGCACTTCGCAGGGCGGCGGTGCGCCTGCGGGTCGAACGGCTGCGTAGAGGCCTACGCATCGGGGCCGGCGATCGCGGCCAGGGCGGTCGAGGGACTCGGAACGGCCGGGGACACCTCACTGGCCACACTCGTGTCGGAGGATCCGGCCCTGGTGACCGCCGAGGCGGTCTGCGAGGCCGCCACCGCCGGCGACGGCTATGCCAGGGGAGTCCTGGAGGAGACGGCCCGGATCCTCGCGGTGGCGGTGGCCAACCTGATCCACCTCTTCAACCCGGACGTGATCGTCATCGGTGGCGGAGTGGCCGCCGCCGGAGACTTGCTCTTCCGCCCTCTCCGCGCCGAAGTGAGCAGGCGGGCCTTCCGTTCAGCGGCCGGCGCCTGCCGCATCGTACCCGCGGAGCTCCCGGAGACCGCGGGGATGATCGGGGCGGCGGCGGTGCTGAAGCGCATGTTGCACGGCTCCCTGTGACCCGCCGCCGGACCGTCCATGGTCACCCCACCGGGACCATCCGATTGCCGCGGCCCCCTCGCCCTCCATTATCTTCACTCCGATGAAGAGAGCACTGCACCTGCGGCCGCGACCACCCGGCTCCTGACATGCGCGTCATCGAGATACCCCGGTCGCTGGACTACCGCAACGTCGAGCACATCTACGAACAGGCCGCCGGCGACGATTCCAGCCCGGTGCTCTTCGACGCCCGCCGGCTACGCTGGATCGACCCCAACGGTATGCTGCTCCTTCTCGCCGCGGGCCAGGTGGCCGCCCGGAGCGGAACAGCCCCGCGGATCTCGCTGCCGGCCCGGCAGGAGGTCACGGGGTATCTCGAACGGATGGGTTTTCATCACGCGGCGGCGGGCATCTTCAGGTCCGGTGCGGGGACCAGGCGCCGGTCCCGTTCGGCCTCCGACGTTCTGCTGGAAATCACTCCGGTCACCACGAACTCGGATGTGCACGACGTGGTGGACCGGGTCCAGGCACGTGCGGGCGCCATACTCTCCACGGCGCTCCGCTATCCCCGTTCGGCCGTGGTCCAGTTTTCAGTGATCCTCTCCGAAGTGTGCCAGAACATCGTAGAGCATGCGGAGGCTCCCGGATGGGTCGCGGCTCAGGCCTACAACTGGCAGAAGAGACTTGGGCGCCACGTCGCGGTCATTGCCGTCTCGGACCTCGGGTGCGGCTTTCGCGCCTCCCTGGAGGCGGAACATGCCGCCCGGTTCGGCGACCGCTGGGGGGACGCGACGGCCCTGGAGGCGGCGTTTCTTCTGGGCCTCACGCGCTTCGCCGACACGGGGAGAGGGCAGGGGATCCAGCAGATACGCAAGCAGGTGGGCCGCTGGCAGGGCATCCTGTCGATCCGGAGCGGCACCGTCCGGATCGCCGACACTCCCGACTGGAGCAGCCGCCCCCCTCTGGAAGAAGGCCTGACGCACTTCCCGGGCTCCCAGATCAACATCATCCTCCCTGAACGGACCGGTTGAGCAGAGGGCGGATCGGATGACCAAGGGGTCCGGACCGGATGGGTGAATCCCCGACTCCCCTGTTGACCATTGACGTCGGCGCGATCGTGGGCGACGCGGTTGCTCCGGCGCGCCGCGATCTGGTTACGCGCCCGACGGGGCGGGCCGTCAGGGAAGCGATCGAAGTGCGGATCGCCCGCACCACCCGCGCTCCGTCCGTCTCGCTGCTGGACTTCAGCCAGGTGAGGATTCTGGACTTCAGCTGCGCGGACGAGGTGATCGCCAAGCTTCTCGTCCGCTACCTGCGGCGCGACCGCCCCCGCGAAGCCTTCTTCCTCTTTCGCGCAGTGGGCGACAATCACCGCCATGCGGTAGAAGAGGTGCTGGGCAGGCACGGACTCGCGGCTGTCTGCAATCTTGGCGGAGGGTATGAACTGCTGGGGTCCGCAACCGGGGAGGAACGGACTGCGTGGCGGGCGCTGGAGCACAAGGGCCGGATCGGACCCGGCGAACTCGCTGCCCGGTTCGGCGAAGATGGGGTGCTGGTGATCCGCGGACTGGCCGACCGGCGCCTGGCCTGGTACGGCCGGACGGACGGCGCTTGCGCGCTTAGCACGCTCGCCCGCAATCCCTGACGACAACTTTGCTGACGGAGGCATAATGAGCGCCCGACCAACCTCGAATGGCAGATCCGGAACGGCGACCAGCGCAGTGCACGCCGGGTGTCCCGAGCCCCGTCCCGGCAGCCCGGTGGTGCAGCCAATCGTGCGCAGCTCCACCTTTCACTGGGCGGGCCCCGGCGATGGCCCGGACCTTCTGTACAGCCGGTACGGCAACAACCCGAACCAGCTCTCGGTCGCCGCCAAGGTCGCCGCGCTGGAGGGAACGGAGGCCGGCCTGGCGCTCGCCAGCGGAATGGCGGCGATCTCGATGACCATCCTCTCCGCAACCGGCCCCGGCGACCACGTGGTGGCCAGCCGCCACCTCTACGGCGCCACCCATGCCCTGCTGTCCGGCGAACTCCCCAGGCGCGGGATCACCACCACCTTCGTCGAGCCATCGGACCCCGAGGCCTGGGAAGCGGCGCTGGCCCCGCGCACCCGGGTCGTCCTCATCGAGATGCCCACCAACCCCACCCTGCGCGTCTTCGACATCGAACCCGCCCGGCGCGCCGCCCGCTCGGCCGGCGCCCTCCTCGCGGCCGACATGACCTTCGCCACCCCCGTGAACATCCGCGCGGCGGAGCACGGAGTCGACGCGGTCGTCCACTCGGCCACCAAGTACCTCGGCGGCCACTCCGACCTGATCGCGGGGGTGGTCGCGGGCAGCCACGAGCTGATCGCCGGCGTTACAGGGATGATGAAGCTCTACGGGGGCTCCCTCGATCCGGGCGCGGCCTGGCTCCTCGAGCGCGGCATGCGCACGCTCCCGGCCCGGATGGACCGGCACAACCGCACCGCCCACGCCCTGGCCCGCTGGTTCACCGAGGTCGAGGGCATCCGCGCGGTGATCTACCCCGGGCTGGCGAGCCATCCCGACCACGAACGCGCCACCCGCATGCTGAGCGGGTACGGCGGGATGGTTTCGATCGTCCTGGACGGCGGCGGAGAAGCCGCGGACCGCTTCTGCTCCAGGCTGCGCCTGGCCGTGCCGGCGCCCTCCCTGGGCGGCGTCGAGACGCTGGTGTCGCAGCCGCGCCACACGTCGCACGTCGATCTCGGCACCGGGGAGCGCGACGCCCTTGGGATACCCGACGGGTTCGTGCGCATTTCGGTCGGCCTGGAGGACCTGGAAGACCTCAAGGCGGACTTCGCCGCGGCTGCACGGGCGGTGTCGGCCCTCGGCTGACCCGGCCCGTCCGCGCCCGCCCTCCGCCCGGCTGCTACTCCGCCCGCATGAACGGGTATTCCACGCTCGTCGGCGGCGCGAGGTTCTCCTTGATGCTCCTCGGCGACAGCCACCGCGAGATGTTGAAGGCCGACCCCGCCTTGTCGTTCGTGCCCGACGCCCGGCCACCCCCGAATGGCTGCTGCCCGACGACGGCCCCGGTCGGCTTGTCGTTCACGTAGAAGTTGCCGGCGGCGTAGCGCAGCCGCTCCAGTGCCTGGCGCACCGCCGGCCGCTCGCGCGCGAAGACCGCCCCGGTGAGCGCATACGGTGACGTGCGGTCCACGAGGTCGAGGGTTTGGTTCCATTCGCCGTCGGGGTACACGTGGATCGACATCACGGGGCCGAAGATCTCGTCGCACATGCTCTCGTAGGCGGGGTTTTCCGCCTCGATGATCGTGGGCCGGATGAAGAACCCGTCCGAGTCCGAGTACCGTCCGCCCGCGATCACGCGCGCGTCCGAGCTGGCGGCGGCCCGATCTATGTACCCCGATATCGAATCGAAGGCGCCGCGGTCGATCACCGCGTTCACGAAGTTCCTGAAGTCGGCGGGATCCCCCATTGCGAGCCCGTTCGTCTCCTCGACGAGCGGGTCCCGGATCCGCTTCCATAGGGAGCGCGGAATGTAGGCCCGCGACGCCGCCGAGCACTTCTGCCCCTGGTACTCGAACGACCCGCGCACGATTGCGGTCCTCAGCGCGTCCGTATCGGCCGACGGATGAGCCACGATGAAGTCCTTGCCCCCCGTCTCGCCCACCAGGCGCGGGTAGGAGCGATACCGCGCGATGTTCTTCCCCACGGTCGTCCACAGCGACTGGAATACGCCGGTCGAACCGGTGAAGTGCAGCCCGGCGAAGTCCCGGTGCTCGAGCGCGGCGGCAGTAACCGCCACCGGATTCCCCGGCACGAAGTTGATCACGCCGGGCGGCAGCCCCGCCGCCTCCAGCAGGCGGTAGATGTAGTACGCGGAGAGCACGGCGTGCTTGGAGGGCTTCCAGAGCACCCCGCACCCCACCATGGCGGGGATCCCGGCGAGGTTGGCGCCGATCGCGGTGAAGTTGAAGGGACTCACCGCGTAGACGAATCCCTCCAGGGGCCGGTAGTCCAGGCGGTTCCAGATCCCCGTTTCGGAGTGGGGCTGCTGGTCGAAGATCTGCTCCGCGAAGAATGCCCCGTAGCGGAAGAAGTCGATGACCTCGCAGGCCGCGTCGATCTCCGACTGAAAGGCATTCTTGCTCTGGCCGAGCATGGTCGACGCGTTGATCCGCGGGCGCCAGGTCGTCCTCAGCATCTCGGCGGCCCGGAGGAAGACGGCCACGCGGTCCTCCCAGGCCCACGCAGCCCACTCTCGCCGTGCCTCGACGGAGTCGACTATGGCGCGGCGCGCCTCTTCGGCCCCGGCCTCGTGCCACACGCCCAGGCACTGCCCGTGGTCGTGGGGCGAGCGGATCTGATGGGTCCTTCCGGTGCGGATCTCCTTGCCGCCGATGATGAGCGGGATGTCCGGCCGTTCCCTCCCGACCTGTTTCAGCGCGGCCTTCAGGTCGGCCCGCTCGGGAGTTCCGGGGGCATACGAATAGACGGGTTCGTTTTCGGGAGCGGGAATACGGATCGTACCGGACATCGATCTTCCAGTCTGGAGGTTGGCGGGAGCGCCCGAAGCCGGCTGCACGGGGCCGAACCTTGAGCGGCAACGGAGGCAATTTCACCCGGCCGGCCCGGCAGTGCAACCCGCAGCGGCGACCGGCTCCCGCGGGCCGCCCCGGTTGACGGGCGGCGAAGTACCGGTAGCTTCCTCTGCGTCGTGTGCGGCGTCTTTTCAGCGAACGGCGGTTCTCCGCCGCCGAACGGAGCAATGGGTACCAGAGATCGGATCGAAGCGGTCCTCACATCAATCCGGCCGGCCATCCGGTCCGACGGCGGTGACGTCGAGCTGGCGGGCTGGAACGAGGAACTCGGCAGGGTGGAGGTCCGCCTGATGGGAGCCTGCGAGGCCTGCCCCATCTCGATGCTGACCCTGAAGGAAGGTATAGAGCGCCGTCTCAGGGCTGCCGTTCCCGAAGTCCGGGTGGTCGATGCCCGCTGAGCGCGCATGAGCCGACGCGAAATCGCCGCTGCGGTGACCCGGGCCCTCGAGGGGGTCGTCAATCCCGCGACCGGCCAGGATGTGGTTGCCGGTGGCCAGGTTGCGGAGGTTGCCGTGGACGAAGAGGGCCGGACCCGCTTCGCGTTCTCGCTGCGCAAGGGGGATCCGGGAGCACTGGTTCGCCAGGCGCGGGCCGCTGCCGGCTCCGTCGACGGGGTGAGCAGCGTGAAGGTTGACGTGCAGCTCCCTCAGACTCCGCCGGGCGGTACCAAAACGCCTGCGCCCCCCGGCCGGCAATCCCGGGGTGCCCCCGCCGGCACGGTGCCGGAGCGCCCCCCCAGGCGAGGCCTTCAGCCGGGCTCGGTCCCCGCGCCCGTCCCGCAGCCGGGCATTCTGCCGGGAGTCGCGCGGATCGTGGCGGTCAGTTCGGGGAAGGGGGGCGTCGGCAAGTCGATGGTGGCCACCAACCTCGCGGCCTACGCCGCCTCGCAGGGCCTCGCCACCGGACTCCTCGACGCCGACATCTACGGCCCCAACATCCCGACCATGTTCGGCGAGGGGCGCCGGCCGGCCGTTACCGGCGAGAAGGGGTCGGAGATGATCGTCCCCCTCCAGGCGCACGGCGTGAGCCTCATGAGCCTCGGCTTCCTGCTGGAGCGCGAACAGCCGGCGATCATGCGGGGTCCGCTCATCGCCGGCATCCTCAAGCAGTTCATGGAGCAGGTGGCGTGGGGCGACCTGGACCTGATGATCGTGGACATGCCGCCCGGGACCGGCGACGCCCAGCTGTCGCTCGTCCAGACGGTCGAGCTCGATGGGGCGTTGATGGTGACCACCCCGCAGAAGGTTGCCACCGGAGACGTGCGCCGGGGCGTGAAGATGTTCGAAAGGGTCAACACCCGCATCCTCGGAATCGTGGAGAACATGTGCGGGTTCCGGATTCCGGGTTCGGGCGAGGTCGTCGACCTGTTCGGACGCGGCGGCGGGGAAGAGCTGGCGGGAGAACTCTCGGTGCCGTTTCTGGGACGGATCCCGCTGGATCTGGCTGTCCGCCAGGCGGGAGACGATGGGAGGCCGACCGTGGTGTCTGCGCCCGGTTCGCCCGCCGGCCGATCGCTGGCCGGCATCGGTGACCGCCTTCTCGCGGCCCTCGGCGGGCTGCCGCCGCGGCGGTAGGGGCCAGCCCCCACCGGGAGAACCCGCGTTCGCTACAGGCCTATTCGCCCTCGAGCCACTTCCTGTCCGCCGCCGAAAGCGTCCCCCCGCCGCGCATCCTGTCGACCAGCTTCAGCACCAGCCAGCCGACGAGCATGATCGGCGCGACCTTGAACAGGAGGAAGCTGGCAATCCCCACTGTGAGACCCAGTATCGCCCCGACGACGGTGAGCACGATCCAGACCACGACGATGCTCAGGATTCCCATCGCAAGGAACGTCAGCAGGGTCCCGATCATGATCCCTCCAGAGATATGTTCACCGCCACCGGCCCGCGGGGCGTTCGCCCCCGGCTCTCCCGGCCCCGGCCCGGTGGTGGATAGCTCTTCGCTACCCTCATAATGATAATGCCAACGGCCATAAATGTAACGGATCCCGTCCGTGCCGCCGCAAGACCCCGGAGACGTTCAGGAGATCCAGATGAATTCGACGGACCCCAGCGCCGCCGACAGGTCAACCTCGATTCTTCGGCCTGCACGGCTCCAGTTGAGCGACGTGTAGACATCCCCGCGTTTCGCGAATCCGTCCGCGTCGATCGATGCCAGAAAGCTCCCCTCGTGCCGAACCCGCACGCCCAGCGACTCGGGGACATGGATTCGCATCCCCCCAAGTCCCATGTTGATCGACAGCCGTGCGTCCTCCGGCCAGTCCCCCTCCAGCCCGAGAACCACAAGGCCCAGCCCGGCCTTCACGGAGACGTGCTGTGCGTTCAGGTTCCCGAGGCCGTGCGCCTCGAAGTCGGCCACACCGACGTTGATCCTGGCGGAGTCCATTTGCTGCGGGTTGGCCGAGCGGATGCGGAGTTCGGTTTCGGAGGCGCCGATGTTCATCGCCAACCGCTCTACCGGCATCCCCGTCAGATCCACGTCCGCCTCGCCTCCGATGAAGCCGAGCCGCAGGTCCATCGGGACGTTCGGCGGGAGTTCCAGGTCGATCGATGGCGTGTCCGCGGGGCCGTCATCGGATTCGTCCTCGATCTCCATGGTGACCTCGAGCCTGCCGTACCGGTAGTCGGTCGTCGGCGTCGCAAAACGCTCGTCGAAACGCATCCGGGCCCGGTACAGCAGGCCGGATGGGCCGCGGCGCACCTTCAGACGCCCGATTCCGTACATCACCTCCACCTCGATGCGTTCCTCGTCCGTGACCTGGCGGGAATGCGTGAGGGCGCGAAGCTGCTGCGCACGAAGCTCGCCGGCCCCGGCCACTGCAACCAGTCCGGCGGCCAGAAGCAGTCCGCAATACCGGCCCGAAGGCACCGGGAAGGCCCGCCGCGCGGGGATCACGGCGCCTTCTCCCCGGAGGACCATTCTTCCGCACCCAGGTCGTCGTCGTTGGCGAAGCTGCCGGACCAGCGCGCCCCGGCGCTGCCGCCACGGGTGATGAGCACGGCTCCGAAGCCGGCGACGGCGGACACCAGGCAGGCGAGCGCCCCCGCGACGAACAGGATTCCGGAGACCCAGTCGATCACGGGCACGGCGATGAAGATGCTGCCCGCCGCGAAGGGGAGAAGGAGGGTTGCGAGCCCGGCAAGTCTCGCGGTGAAGGGCTGGTCGGCGTCGAACCGGTCAAGCCAGCCGACGCCCAGCCCCAGCACCCATCGCCCGACGTTCTCGGCCGCGCCCACGAAGCCTGCGAAGAACGCCAGGCAGACGACCACCGGAAACAGGGGCACCCAGATGAGGAGGGCGGGGATTCCGATCACCGTCACCGTAAGCGCGGCGACGCCCAGCAGGAAGATCGGCAGTACCGCGTACCCGCCTGCGAAGCCCACCAGCGTGCTGCCCATGGGATTGCTGGAGAGCTCGCCGACCACCGACCGGACGCGGTGCCCCCCGAGCACCGACAGCAGCAACGTCAGCGCGCCGAGCACGACGAAGGCCACGACCGTCCCCAGCACCCCCTGTGCCGCGTCCTGCACCCGGTAGAAATACGTTGACACACGTCCCTGCGACGGCCGGCTGCGCCGTTGGACCTGGACCTGGGCGAGGGCCTCGTCCCTGAGGCGATTGTGAAGCCGTTCCTCCCGCTGCTGCAACCGGCGGCGCAGGTCCACTCGCTCGCCCCCGAGCACGACGCCGGCATCCGCCACCTCGGAGTCCAGGGTCCGCATGTCCCCATCGATCCGGCTGCCGGCTGCCAGCGCCAGGGCGCCGTTCATGACCACCACGTTGCCGCGCACGTGACCTCGCACCTGCAGCAGCCCGTCCACGTGGACAACGCTGCCGTCGACCGATGCGTCCGCGGGGATCGTGTAGTCCTCGCCGATGCGCACCACCACCTCCCCGGGATCCATGTCCTCGACGGCGGTCGCCCAGGCCTGCAGGAAATCGGCACCGCGGCCGAGGATGGCGATGGCCTGGGCCACGCCTTCCCCTTCGCCGGCCACCGGCGGCGGGTCTTGCGACCGCGGCACCTGGACCGGAGCCGCAAAAGCCGCATCCAGCGCCTCTTCGACTCTCCGCAGAAGGTTCAGATCGGCCTCCGGAAGTTCCGGGTCCGGACTCCACTCGTCCAGTCCGCGCGCAAGCGGCTCGCCCAGGAGCGACTCCATGCTGCCGAGGAGGCCCCGCCAGGCCCGATCGGACGCGCCCCCGGGGGTGTATTGCCCGAGGGACTCCCCGTTCAGCCTTGCAATCCCGTCCGCGAAACCGATGGTGAGGGTCTCGCCGTTGGCGAATTCCAGAAACAGCGAGGCTTCCTCGTCGGACACCTCGATCCGGCTGGAGACGACCTGGTGCTGCTGCGACGAGCCCGCCGGGGCCCAGAAGAGCAAGAGCAGCCCCGCGCCCAGTCCGGTGTGCCAGCGACGCTGCGCCGCCCCCCGGAAGCCGGACGGGGTCACGCCGCGGCCTGGCGCGTCCGGACCCATATGCCTATACCGGTACATGACGACGATCCATTCCCGATTGGTTGACGAAAATCCTGTACAGGATCCTGCCCGAAATCAGTGAGAGTCCACCAAGTACGAGGAGACACAGGAGAGCCACCGGCAGGACGCCGCCAAGCAATTCCGTGGATCCGATCCCCGTGGCCGCCCCCGGCGACCAACCCCCGAACAGCCCGTCGGCAAGGGCCGAAACGGCGGAGACGCCCTTTTTCCAGAGGAAGCCTGCCGCGCTCGCGGGGGTCACCAGGGGATCGCTGAAGATCCCGGCAAGGATGTAGGCGAAGGACGCGACCAGTGCGGTGGGCGCGAATGCCATCCCCGCCGCGGCGGCGAGCCTCTGCCTGCGCTCGGGCCACAGCATCAGGACGCGCCTCCATGCCTCGGTGCGCGCCCTCACAGGCACTGGAACAGTTCCGAGCCGGGCCATCACACGCTCGGCAAAGCCGTCTCGGGGCGCGAGGACGGGGAGCCGGCCGAGGTGCCGGTGCAGGCGTCTCCAGCTCGCCAGGGCCATCGCCGCCTCGCGATCGCGGGCCACGAACGCGGCGAGCGCCCGGGCCTGCCTGGGAGGGAGCCCTTCTTCGAGCAGTTCGCTGAAGACGTTGCGAACCGCCGGGTGGCCCGTGCCGGTGATCCATTGCCACGCCCGCGTCCAGCCCGGGCGGCGCGCCCTGAGGGCTGCCAGCACCCGAACCTTGAAGTCCGCGGAGGGGGCGAACGCCGCCAGCCGGCCCAGCGCGGCGATCAGCGAACGGAACACGCGCACCTCGGCGGCAAGCCGGGGATCGGCGGCCAGCGCGGCTTCGAAGTCGGCGCCCTCGTCCGGGCCCAACTCCCCGTCGAGGTACGCGAAGAGCCGGCTCACGGCCGGATCGAGCCGGTCCGGTGCCGGTCGGGTG
Organism: Gemmatimonadota bacterium; assembly: GCA_022826005.1. Taxonomy (GTDB): domain Bacteria; phylum Gemmatimonadota; class Gemmatimonadetes; order Longimicrobiales; family Gaopeijiaceae; genus Bin94. Next base: position 83,791 of record JAJDVT010000109.1, read on the forward strand.
GGCATCGCTCTGTCGGTTCTCTTTCGCATCATGTCTGCCAGTACGCCGGTCGCTCCCGATGGGTTTCAGTCTGCTTCGCCGCCCGTCTCATCGAGAAGATGGCCCAGGGCCTCCTTCAGTTCCAGACGGGCGCGATGGATGTAGGTCTTCACGGTTCCGAGCGGAACATCCATGATTTCAGCGATCTCCTGGTAGGAGTAGCCTTCCACATGCCTGAGCAGCGTGGCAGTCCGGTACTGGGGCCGCAGCTGCCCGATCGCCGCTTCGATCTGGCTTCCGAGCTCCATGTTTTCAACATAGGCGTCGGGGCGCTCCAGGTCAGATTCGAGGATCGGCCGGGTTCGGGCCTGTTCCTCCTCGGTCAGCGCGTGAGGCGATCCATGGATGGAAATCGTGTTGAGCCGTTTGCGCCGGAGGTGATCGATCGTGAGGTTGTGCGCGATCTTGAAGATCCAGCTCGAGAACTTGTAGCTCGGGTTGTAGCTGCCGATGGCGTTGAACGCCCGGATGAACGCCTCCTGGGCGAGGTCTTCCGCCAGGGCACGGTCGCGCACCATCCGGTAGACGAGCGAAAAGACCGGTTTCTCGTACCGGTTCAGGAGCTCCCGAAACGCCTTCTGGCGTCCCTCGGCAGCCTGCTTGGCGAGTGTGCTGTCGGGAACGGTTTGTTCCAAGGCCTCACCGTTCTTCCCTGGGATGAATTGAGGACGTTCCGGCCGTGCACCGGTCGGACGCCCCCGGTTCGCGTAGTGGATGCCGGCCCGCACTGGAACAAATCGCAGGCCCGTCTAGCTTACGGGGGTTCCGCAATCCTTCCTTCAGATTCGAGTCGCCAACCCATGTCCGCGACGGGTCACAAGGCCAGTCAACAGAAAGAAGGTGACACCTTGACCGCGCTGCGGGAAGCGGAACCGGCTGCCGGCCGGGGCCGGGCCGAGCAGGTCCGGACGCTTTTCAGCGAGATTGCGCCCCGCTACGATCTGCTCAACCACCTCCTGAGCCTGAACGTCGACCGGAGGTGGCGCAGGCGCGCGATCCGCGAGCTCGGATGGGAGGCCGCGCCGGGAGGCGCCTACCTCGATCTGTGCACCGGCACCTTCGATCTTGCGGTCGAACTGGCCGCGCGGCGCGGGTTCGAGGGAACGGTTCTGGCCTCGGACTTCGCCCTTCCCATGCTGGCCCGCGGCCTGGGCAAGATTCACGACCGTCCGGTGCTGCCAGTGTGCGGCGACACGCAGCGACTTCCCTTCGCGGACCGCACCTTCGCGGGCGTTACGGTGGGATTCGGGGTACGCAACCTGTCCGATCTCGCTTCCGGTTTCCGCGAAGCGTGCCGGGTGCTCGAGCCGGGCGGGCGGTTCGTGGTGCTCGAGTTCTCCGTGCCGCCGGGGAGGCTGATGCGCGGTGCCTATCTGCTGTACTTCAACCACATCCTGCCCCGTGCGGGGAGGCTGGTCTCGGGGCACCCGTGGGCGTACAGCTATCTGCCGAAGTCGGTAGAGGGCTTCCCGGGGCCGCGGCGGCTGGCGGAGCTCATCCGGGAGGCGGGCTTCACCAGGGTGGAATGGTTCCTGCTCACCGGGGGGATCGCGGCGATCCACGTCGGGGTGAAGGGGTAGGGGAAGGGCCGGCCGGGCCTCCGTCCAGGACGGTGACCGTGCCGAGTTCCGAGGGCGAGCCGTCGAAGCGGGTGGTGTCGCCGACGAGGAGGATGGTCATGCGATCCGGGTCGACTTCGCGCCGGAATACCTCCTGGACCGCGCGGGGCGTGACTCCCTGGATGCCGCGCAGATACCGTTCGAGCCAGTCGTCCGGCAGCCCCAGCGCCCTGTAGGCCATCCCGCGCGATATGACCTGGAGCGGGGTGCGGAAGTTGAACACGAAGCCGTTGACGGTCTCGTCTATCGTCAGCTCGACCTCTTCCTCGGTGGGTGGCGCGGCGCGCATGGAGTCGAAGGTGGCGAGGATGAGCCGGGTCGCCTGCAGGGTGGTCTCCGGGCGGGTGCGGGTCAGCGCGCCCACAAGGCCGTCGTTCCGGCTGGACGTGGTCCAGAGCGACGACGCGCCGTAGGCGAGGCCCTCCCGGGTCCGTACGCCGGCCATGAGGCGGCTCGAGAAGCCCGAAGCCCCCAGGATCGCGTTTGCGACCCGTGACGCGAAATACTCGGGGTTGTCCCCCTGGCGCAGGCGGGAGGGGTGGGCCATGACGATCACGCTCTGCTCGATCTCGCGGTGAATGACGAAGACGCCGGGCTCGTCGCGGATCCTCGGGGCGGGATCTTCGAGGAGCGCGCCCGAGCAGGGCGGCCAGCCGTCCAGCGCCTCCTCGAGCAGCGCGGATGCGCGCTGCCACGTCACGTCTCCGGTGACGCCGAGCACCATGTTGTCCGGGCAGATGATCGCCCCGTGCACGTGGCGCAGCTTCTCCGGGGCCAGGTCGGCCGGCTCCAGGTCCGCGTCGCCCATCTCCCAGCCGACGGGATGATCGCCGTACATGATGTGGTTGAAGCGGCTGAAGGCCAGCGTTCCCGGATCGTCGCGGCCGCGCCGCACCCGCTCCAGTTCGGTGCCGCGCCAGCGCTCCACCTGCGCCGAGTCGAAGCGCGGCGTGCGGAGCATCGATGCCCAGAGCCGAACCGCCTCGTCCATGTGCTCTGAGAGTGAGTTCACCCAGGAAGAAGCGCTGCCGCCTCCCTGTCCGAAGCTCATCGCCAGCCCCAGGAGTTCGATGCGATCATCGACGGAGTCGGGGGGCAGGCCGGCGGTGCCGCCGGTGCGCAGCAGGTTAGGGAGGGCCGAGGCCGCCGCCAGGTGCTCGCGGGTGAGGTTCCGCACCCCGCCATCGAAGGTGGCGTAGAAGGTGACGAGCGGGAGTTCGGTGTCCTGGAAAAAGTAGACGGGGACGCCCCGGATCGTGTGGGACTCCGGCTCGATCGGCGTGAAGCGGATCTCCGGGAAGCGCATCGCGGCGATCCTCTCCCGCACCGGCCCCTCCTGGGCGTGGGCCGAATGCATGGGGGCCGCCAGCAGCACGGCAGCCGCCAGCCGGAGGACAGAGCTCATCGGGACCCCTCCCGCACCATGACCGCGACCGTCCGGGTGCTCGGGATCAGGTAGGCCCTCGCCACCCGCTGCACATCCTCGGGCGTCACCTCGGCGATACGCCGCGAGAGCCGGAAGGTCTCCCTCCAGTCCCCGAGGGACGCTTCCGACTCCGCGATCTGCATGGCCAGCTGCAGATTGGAGGACAGCCGCCGGAATTCGCCCGCGCGGTACTGGTTCTGGATGCGGGTCAGTGCGTGCGGCTCGGGGGGCGCGTCACGCATGGCCTCGATCTCCTCCATGATTGCGCGTTCGATCTCTTCGGTCGTGTGCGGCGCTCGTGGGACGGCCGAAATCATGAAGAGCCCCGGATGCAGCGCTCCCGGCCCCAGGTAGGCGGCGACCTGGATCGCCGAACGGTCCTCGGCGATCAGCCGGCGGTACAGGCGGGTGGTGCGCCCGCCGGTAAGCACGGAGGCCAGCATCGTGAGCGCGGGCGCGTCCTCGTGAAGCGCCGACACGGCCCGCCAGCCCATCAGCAGCCGGGGCTCGGCATCGAATTCGACCGTGATGCGGCGCTCGCCGCGCTGCACCGGCTCGCGAGCCAGCGCCGGCGGGGGCGGCCGGCCGGCCGGCACCGGGGCGAAGTACTCCTCCGCCAGCCGGATCACCTGGGCCGCGTCCACGTCGCCGACGATCGCGGCGACGGCGTTGGCGGCCCCGTAGTAGTCGCGAAAATACTCCTCGGCCTGGGGACGGGTGAGCACGTCCAGGTCGGCCGCATGCCCGATCACGGGAACGCCGTATGGATGCACCTGGAACGCCGTGGCCAGGAAGGCGGACTCGAGAATGCCGCCCGGACTCGTCTCCAGCCGCATGCGCCGCTCCTCCTTCACCACGTCGAGCTCGGTGAAGAACTCGCGGAACACGGGGTTCGCCATGCGGTCGGACTCGAGGGCGAACCAGAGTTCGATCCGGTTCGCGGGCACCTCGACGAAGTAGCGTGTGGCCTCGTGGGAGGTGGTGGCGTTGAGGCCCTGCGCACCCTCCGAGGTGAGGATGTGGTCGTATTCGTTCGAACGCACGTAGGCGCGGGCGCTGTCCTCCAGCGTGGCGCCGCGCGTGCGGAAGCGCCGGATGGCCGCGGTGTCGGGACGGGACCGCCCCATCTCCGCGACCATCGAATCGCGCACCGCGTCGATCGCGTCCAGGAGGGGCGCTTCCAGGGCGCGGTTGCTGGTGCCGATCTCGTGGGAGCCCTTGAAGAGCAGGTGCTCCACCACGTGGGCGATCCCGGTCCGGCCCAGATGCTCGTTGACCGACCCGACGGGGTAGTGGACGACCAGCGCGGCGGTGGGGGACTGGGGGCGCTCCAGGATGAGGAAGGTCATCCCGTTGTCCAGGGTGTGGGTGACGACGGGGAGCTGCGTGCCGGGGATGGGCCGGGCGGGGGGCTCCTGGGCAGCCAGGCCGACCACCCGGCCCAGCGCGATGGCGGTGGCGAGAACGAGCGTCCGGGCGACGGCGCGCGCCGGGGCGACCGTGCGTGCCGCGGCCGGGGGGCGGGCGGCGTGCAGCCGGTGCCTCAGCATGGCTGGCACCGCGGGCAGCAGAATGCGGAGCGGCCCCCGAAGACGATGCGCTCGATCGGGGTCCGGCAGCGGAAGCAGGGCCGACCCTCCCTGCCGTAGGCATGAAGCCGCCGCCTGAACAGCCCCTCTTTTCCGTCGGGGGCGCGGTAGTTTCGCAGTGTGGTGCCGCCGGCGTCCACCGCGGCGCGGAGGACGCGCCTGAGCGCTCGGTGAAGCCGGATTGCGGCCTCGTCCCCGACTTCGTTGGCGGGCGTGCGCGGATGGATGCGCGCGAACCAGAGCGCTTCGACCGCGTAGATGTTCCCGGCTCCGGCGATCTTGCGCTGGTCGAGCAGGAGGGAGCGCACCGGCGAGCGCGACCCGGACAGGATCGCGCGCAGCCGCCGTCCGGTGAAGGAGCGGGAGAGAGGCTCCGGTCCCAGGCGCCGGGACCAGCGGGTCCACTCCGCCCGGGAGAGTCGTTGGAGCCGTCCGAAGCGGCGGACATCGTCGTAGACCACGCATCCGCCGCCCTCGAGGTGGAAGAGGACCGCCGGGTGCGTCGACGCCGGGGGCGGACCGGGGCCGGCGCCCGGCACGAAGCGCCCGGTCATCCCGAGGTTGACCACCACCCGGGCGCCGTCGTCCAGGACCAGGATCACGTTCTTGCCTCTTCTGCCGACCTCGCGGAAGCGCCTCCCCTTCAGCGAGGCGCCGAATTGCAATGTCGTTCCGGCCACAACGTCCTCCCGTATCACGGTGACGCCGCGGATGACCTTTCCCGGCAGGACTACGGCCAGCCCCCGCGCGATCGTCTCGGCCTCAGGCAGTTCGGGCACGGGTCCGGGGCACTATTCCAGTGCCACCGCGGTGCCGCTCGTGGTCACCATGAGCATGCCGTTGCCGGTTCCCAGCACTTCGTAGTCCAGATCCACCCCGATGATCGCGTCGGCGCCGCGGGCACGCCCCTCGTGCGCCATGTCGCGGAGCGCTTCCTCGCGGGCCGTGCGCAGGGCCTTCTCGTAGGCGCCCGAACGGCCACCGACAATGTCACGGATCCCGGCCAGGAAGTCCTTGACGATGTTGGCGCCGATGATGGCTTCCCCGGTAACAATGCCCAGGTATTCGCCGATGCGGGATCCCTCCACCGAGTTCGTCGTTGTAACGATCAACGCTGCTCCTCCAATCCGCTTGTGTTTCGTTTACAGGGGAAATCCTGCCATTCCGTCAGGTCCGCCGCCGGGCCTCCCGCCAACCGATGTCTCCGCGGAACCGGCATCCCTCGAAGGTGATTGCAGCCGCCACATCGCGGCTCGCCGCCCGCGCACGGCCGAAATCCCGGTCGACCGCGGTCACGGCCAGGACGCGTCCGCCGGAGGTGACCAGCCGGCCGGCCTCGAGCGAGGTGCCGGCGTGAAATACGTGAACCGCGTCGGGAAGGGAGGGGATCGAGACGGGTGCTCCCTTGCGGTACGCGCCCGGATACCCGTCGGCGGCCAGCACCGTGGTCACGGCCGCCGCCTCCACGAAGGCCGGCACGTGGCCCGAGAGCCCCGACCCCTCCGCCACTGCGAACATCGGCTCCATGAGGGACGATGAGAGCAGGGGGAGCACCGCCTGGGTTTCGGGATCGCCGAAGCGACAGTTGAACTCGACGACGCGGGGGCCGTCGCCGGTGATCATGAGCCCCGCATAGAGAAGTCCGCTGAAGGGGCTCCCACCCTCTGCCAGCGCCCGCAGCACCGGGGTCACGATCCGCTCTCCCACCTCCTGCATCAGCGCATCGGTAACGAACCCGACCGGGGCATAGGCCCCCATCCCGCCGGTGTTCGGCCCCGTGTCGCCCTCGCCGATCCTCTTGTGGTCCTGCGACGCGAGGAGGGGCACGAAGTCCTCCCCGTGGGCGAGGTAGAAGACCGAGAGCTCCTCACCCTCCATGTACTCCTCGATCACGACCTGCTGGCCGGCCTCCCCGAAGGCCCCCGAGAACATTTCCCGGGCCGTGGCCACCGCCTCGTCGACCGTGCTGCACACCACCGCCCCCTTCCCGGCCGCCAGCCCCGACGCCTTGACCACGATCGGGGCTCCCATCGCCTCGATGCAGGCCGCGGCCGCACTCGCGTCCGCATGCACCTCATAGGCCGCGGTCGGAACCCCGGCCCCCGCCATCAGGTCCTTGGCGAACGCCTTGCTGGACTCGATCCTCGCGGCGGCGGCCGAGGGGCCGAAGACGGGGATCCCGGCGCCCCTGAGCCGGTCGGCCAGCCCCGCGGCCAGCGGCGTCTCGGGGCCGACCACGACGAGATCGATCCGGTTGGCGGCCGCCCACCCGGCAAGCGCCACCACGTCTGTGGGCGAGATGGCCACGCCGGTGCAGTGCGGCGCCATCCCGCCGTTCGGCAGCGTCGCGAAGAACGACGCGCCGGGGGCGTCCCGGCGGAGCTTCCACAGCAGCGCGTGCTCGCGCCCGCCGTTGCCCGCGATCAGGATGCGCATCGTGCGTCTCCGGCTCCGGTGGGTGCAGGCCCGGTCACCGCCGGAAGTTGTCCAGGAAGCTCTCGCCGACCCGCCGGGCCGCGCCGGCCATCTGGTCCAGCATCTCCTTTGCGCCCTTGCCGTAGGCGTTGGCAGCCTCGGAGAGGTCTTCCGCGTACGCCGGATCGGGCTCGCCCCGGCGCTGGTATTCGCCCCTGAGCACCCGGTCGTAGGCGCCGGACTCGATCCAGGCACGCAGCTCCGCGACCCGCAGGACCCAGAAGGGGTGTGTCTCCATGATCACGTTCAGCACCTTGAAGACCTGGTCGGCGAGATCGCCGGACTCCCGGTATTCCTCCGCCTGGCGGATGAACTCGGGAAGCGATGTCTGCTCGTCCGAACCGCCGCCGGCCATCTTGAGCATCGAGGAGAGCACCACCTCCGGATCCTGGATCGCCAGCAGGCCGGCACGGTCGGCCGAGAGCTCGCTCTTCCGGGACCATTCCAGCAGGCCGACGAGGATCGCCCGGGCCGCCAGCCCCACGATCGGAAAGCCCAGCTTGGCCAGCTCGATGAGCAGTTCGGTCATCGTGCGGTAGAGGACGTGGTCGCTCATCACGTGCCCGACTTCGTGCCCCATCACATAGGAGATCTGCCGGTCGTCCAGCAGCGCGAGAGACCCGGAGTTGAGGATGATGAACGGCCTGTCCATCCCGTACGCACCGGCGTTGACGACCGGATTCTGCGCTACGAAGAGGGGGTAGCGTTCCGGGGCGTCCAGGGTATCGCAGACGTCCTCGTACAGCTCCCACAGGTGCGGGAACTGGCTGGGGCCCACGCGCACGGCGTTCGCCTGGAAGGCGAGCCGGACCGGCTTTTCGCCGAAGAAGCCGAAGAGGGCGCGGAGGACCTGGTCGAAGAGGGGAAGCTTCCTCAGCGCGGCCAGAGCCGCCCTGTCCGCGGGGTGCTCCCAGACACGCGAAGAGATGTCGGTGAGGATCCGCTTGCCGCCGCCGCCCGTGCCAGGACCTCCGCCGGAGCCTTCGCCGCCTCCCCAGCCGCCTGAATCGGAGAAGTCGTAGTCGGTCATGTCGTGTTCCTATTCATTGTTGCGAAGCGCCTGTTCCAGATCTTCGACGAGGTCCCTTCCGTCCTCGATGCCGACGGAGAACCGCACCAGGCCGTTTGTGATCCCCATGCGCAGGCGCGCCTCCTCGGGAACCGACGCGTGGGTCATTACCGAGGGGATCGAGATCATCGATTCCACCCCGCCCAGGCTCTCGGCGAGGCGGAAGAGGCGGGTGCGCTCCACCAGCCGCTTGGCGTCCGCTTGCGAGAACTCGGCCGAGAGCATCCCGGCGAAGCCGGTCATCTGGCGGCGCGCCAGTTCGTGGCCGGGATGAGACGCCAGCCCCGGGTAGTGCACCGCCCGCGCCGCCGGGTGGGACTCGAGGAACTCGGCGATCCGCACCCCGTTGCGGTTGTGGCACTCCATGCGCAGGTGCAGGGTGCGCGTGCCGCGCAGCGTCAGCCAGGAGTCCATGGGGCCGGGCAGGGGACCGGTCGATTTGCGCACGAAGTGGAGTTCGTCGGCCAGGGCGTCGTCGTTGACCACGAGGATGCCGCCGAGCAGGTCCGAATGGCCGCTGAGGTACTTCGTGGTCGAGTGCATGACCACATCGGCACCGAGGGATAGCGGCCGCTGGTTGCCGGGCGACGCGAAGGTGCTGTCCACGCAGAGGAGGATGCCGCGCCGCCTTGCGATCTCCGAGATCGCCCTGATGTCGGCGATGCGCATCAGCGGGTTCGAGGGGGTCTCGAGGTGGATCAGGCGGGTTTCCGGGCGGATAGCGGCCTCCACCGCGCCGGGGTCGCGGGTGTCGGCCAGGGTCACCTCGATTCCGAGGCGGGACAGGATCCGCGTGAACATCCGGGTGGTGCCGCCGTAGGTGTTCTCCTCGCTGACGATGTGTCCGCCGGCGGCGACCGCCTTGGCGAGGCACTCGATGGCCGCGAGGCCGCTGGAAAACGCGATTCCGTGCCGGCCGCCCTCCAGCGCCGCGATGTTGGCCTCGGAGGCTTCCCGGGTGGGGTTCTGAAGGCGCGCGTACTCGTAGCCCCGGTGCCGCCCGATGCCATCCTGGACGTAGGTGGACGTCTGGAAGATCGGCGTCGTGATCGCGCCGGTGACCGGTTCGGGGGACTGCCCGGCGTGTACGCAGAGGGTGTCGAAACGGCCTGCCCGGGTCTCGGGTACCGGTTCGCTCCGCGACGGATCGGACAAAGGCGGCGCTCCTGTGGATGATGAGGTGGCCGGCCGGTTGGGGCCGGTGTGGCCCACCGCGGCATGGCCGGTCTGAATATAGCATGGGGCCACGGAACGCACCGGCGGACACAAGGACCCGGGTGGATCCCGGGGGGTGCCCCTGATCGGGATATTCCCCGCACGCGCCGCCGGCGGGGCTGTGCTAACTTTCCGTGCGAGCCAGGGGCGCCGCGAGCGTCCGTGCCGCCCTGCGCGATCGCCGCCTCACCTCCGACCCGACTCCGCCAGCATGCCGATCCGTCTCCCCGCCGACCTCATGGTGAGCGTCTCCGGTTTTCGGGGGCGCGTGGGGCCGTCGCTCACGCCCGAGCTGGTGGCGGGCCTGGGGGCCGCGTACGGAGCCTTCGTCCGGGACGAGGGGGACGGGGACACGGTGATCGTGGGGCGCGATTCGCGCACCTCGGGACCGATGCTGATGCGCTCGGCGGTGGCGGGGCTGCTCTCGGTGGGGTGCAGGGTGGTGGAGCTCGGTGTGGTCCCCACGCCGACGCTGATGCTCGCGGTGAAGGAGGCCGGTGCGGCGGGGGGGATCGCCGTGACCGCCAGCCACAACGCTGCCGAGTGGAACGCGCTCAAGTTCGCCGCGCGCGGGGGCGCCTTCCTTCCGCCCGAGCGGATGATCCGCTTCCAGGAACGGGTGAGGGAGGAGGATCCGGCGCGGGCGGCGTGGGACGCAATCCCGCGGGTGGACCGGGATGCGGGCGCGCCCGGACGTCACGTCGAGCGGATCCTGGGGCTGCCGTTCGTTGATGTGGAAGGGGTCCGCCGGGAGCGGGTGCGCGTGGCGCTGGACTGCGTCAACGGCGCCGGGGGGGTCGTGCTGCCGGATCTTCTGGAGCGGCTGGGGTGCGAGGTGCACGCGATCGGGCTGGAGCCGCACGGGAGGTTCCACCGGGATCCGGAGCCGACCGCGCGTAATCTCGCCGCTCTGGGTGAACTCGTGCGCGACAGTGGAGCCCGGATCGGGTTGGCGGTGGATCCGGACGCCGACCGGCTGTCGCTGGTTGACGAGCGGGGGCGCGCGCTGGGCGAGGATCTCACGCTCGCGCTGGCGGCGGACGTGGTGCTGCGGCGCGAGCGCGGCCGCGTGGTGACCAACCTGTCGACGAGCCGGGTGGTGGAGGACATTGCGCGCGGGCACGGGTGCCGTGTGGCGAGGGCGCCGGTGGGCGAAATCAACGTGGTGGTGAGGATGGTGGCCGAGGGGGCGGTGGTGGGGGGGGAGGGGAACGGGGGGGTGATCGTTCCCGCGCTCCACCTCACCCGCGACGCGCCGGCCGGGGCGGCGCTGCTGCTCCAGTACCTTGCCGACGAGCCCGGGATCCCGCTGTCGGAACGGGTCGCCACGCTCCCCTCCTACACGATCGTGAAGGAGAAGGCCGCCTTCCCGCGGGAGGCGCTCGCGGCGGCTTACACGGCCCTGGCGGAACAATTCCCGCCGGGCGTGCGTGACGACTCCGACGGCCTTCGGATCGAGTGGCCCGCCAGAGGCGCGTGGCTGCATGTGCGGCCATCGGGCACCGAGCCCGTGGTGCGCCTGATCGCGGAGGCGCCTGACCCGCCGCCGGCACAGTCGCTGGTGGACCGGGCGCGAGGAATACTGAACGCCTGCATCGCGACAGGTGGGGCGGCCGGCTGATGTGCGGCATCATCGGCTATATCGGTCAGCGTCCGGCCGGCCCGATCCTGCTGGAGGGGCTCAAGCGCCTGGAGTACCGGGGCTACGATTCGGCGGGGCTGGCGATCTTGACCGGCGGCCCCGGTCTGGCGGTCGTGAAGCGCCCGGGAAAGATCGCCCAGCTGGAAGACGCGCTGAACGGGCGCTTTCCCGACGGCACCTGCGGGATCGCACACACCCGCTGGGCGACGCACGGCATCCCCAATCGGGTGAACGCCCACCCGCACGTCTCGTCCTCGGACGACATCGCCCTGGTCCACAACGGCATCATCGAGAGCGCGGCCCGCCAGCGCCCTCTGCTCCGCGACCTGGGCTACCGATTCCGCAGCGAGACCGACACGGAGGTGCTCGTGCACCTCATCGACCTGGCCTTTCGCGAGTGCGACCGTCTTGAGGACGCCGTGGCCGGAGCGCTGGCGAGGATCGAGGGGACCTACGGCATCGCCGTCGTCAGTGCCCGTGATCCGGGGAAGATCGTGGTAGCCCGGAACGGCAGCCCGGTTCTCCTGGGGATCGGCCCGAACGACGAGTACTTCGTGGCCTCCGACGCGGCTGCGGTCGTCGCGCACACGCAGAAGGTCGCGCGGCTGCGCGACGGCGATTCCGCGGTCCTGAGCCGTGAAGGCTACCGCACCTTCGACCCGGCCAGACGCGCGGTCAGCCGCGGTTTCCACATCGTCACCTCGGATGCGGAGACGATAGGGAAGGGCGGCTACGACCACTACATGTACAAGGAGATCCTTGAACAGCCGTCCTCGTTGCGCGACGTCATGAGGGGGCGGCTCCTCGAGGAGGAGGGCACCGCCCGGCTGGGCGGGATCACCATGTCGGACCGGAAGCTGGCGGCGGTCGACCGGATAGTCGTCACCGCCTGCGGGACGAGTTGGCATGCGGGGCTGATCGGGGCCCGCATGATCGAAGAGATGGCCAGGATCCCGGTCACGGTCGAATACGCGTCGGAGTTCCGCTACCGCAACGCCGTGCTGGCCCCGACCACCCTGGTGATGGGCGTCAGCCAGTCCGGCGAAACCGCAGACACCCTGGCCGCGCTCAGGGAAGCGAAGCGGCGCGGCTGCCCTATCATGGGGATCGTCAACGTGGTCGGCTCGACAATCGCGGCCGAGACCGACTTCGGCATGTACCTGCACGCCGGACCGGAGATCGGCGTGGCCTCCACCAAGGCGTTTACCAGCCAGGTCGTAGCGCTCGCCCTGTTCGCCCTCTACCTGGCGCGGCGCAGGAACATGTCGATTCTCGAGGGACGCCGGCTGGTGCGGGCGCTTACAGGGCTGCCGGACCAGGTGGAGGAGGCGTTGAAGGTGGACCGGCATGTGAAGGAACTGGCCCGCATCTACCGGGATGCACCGAACTTCCTCTATCTCGGTCGCGGCTACCAGTTTCCGGTAGCCCTCGAGGGAGCTCTCAAGTTGAAGGAGGTAAGTTACATTCACGCAGAGGGTTATCCCGCCGCAGAAATGAAGCACGGGCCCATCGCGCTGATCGACGAGAACATGCCGGTGGTGGTGCTGGCGCCGCGAGACGGCGTCTACGCCAAGACGCTTTCGAACATCGAGGAGGTGCGGGCGCGCCGCGGCCGGGTGATCGCGGTGGTCAACGACCGGAGGGACGAAATCGCGGACCGGGTGGACGATGTCATCGTGGTTCCGTCCACCGTGCCCGCGCTCATGCCCGTGCTCGCGGCCGTTCCGCTTCAGCTGCTGGCGTATCACATGGCGGTGATGCGCGGCTGTGACGTGGACCAGCCGCGCAACCTCGCCAAGTCGGTGACGGTGGAGTGAGCGGCGGGTGAGGATCGTCGTGCAGCGCGTGAGCGAGGCCTCCGTCACTTCGGAGGGCGAGACCCTCGGCGCGATCGGCCCCGGGCTGGTGGTACTGGTGGGCTTCACCGCCGGCGACGACCAGGCCGGCGCCGGCTGGATGGCCGACAAGGTGGTGAATCTGCGCATCTTCAACGACGCCGCCGGGCGTATGAACCGGTCGCTGCTCGACATCTCCGGCGAAGTGCTGGCGGTCTCGCAGTTCACTCTCTACGGGGATGCCGCGAAGGGGCGCCGGCCGTCGTTCATCCGCGCGGCCCGGCCCGAAGTCGCCATCCCGCTCTACGAAGAATTCGTGGCGGCGCTGCGGGGGATCATGCCCGGGGCGGTGCAGTCCGGGCGTTTCGGTGCCCTGATGGAGGTCGCGCTGGTCAACGACGGCCCGGTAACGCTGGTGATCGAGCGGTAGTGCAGGAGTGAGCGTCCCCGTGGTGCTGGCGTCGGCCTCTCCCCGGCGCGCCGAGGTGCTGGCCATGCTGCGGATCTCGTTCACTGTCGCGCCCGCCGGGGTGGAGGAGCGCCGGCTCCCCGGGGAGTCTCCGCGCCGGTACGTGGAGCGGCTGGCGCGCGAAAAGGCCCGGGCGGCGATGCCTGCCCGCCCGGGCGCGCTGACCATCGCGGGTGACACGATCGTGGTCCTGGACGGGCGCGTGCTGGAGAAGCCGGCCGGCCCCGCGGACGCCGCTGCCATGCTTGCCGCGCTGTCGGGGAGGGCGCACACGGTATACTCTGGTCTGGCATTGACCCGGGGAGAGCGGATTACGTCCGGGGTCGCCACGGCCCGGGTGGTCTTCCGCGACCTCGGGCGGGAGTTCATTGATCGCTATGTGGAAACGGGGGAACCTCTGGACAAGGCCGGCGCGTACGGGATTCAGGGATACGGTTCCGCCCTGGTCAGGGAGATCGAGGGCGACTACTTCACCGTGGTAGGCCTGTCGGTGGCCGAATTCGTGACGCTGCTGCCCGGGCTGGGGCTACAGTACCGGCCGGGTGAAGGGGTGGTGGCTCGATGACTCGCCCGAGCTGGTGCGATCTGCACCGGGATGCCGCGTGTTGCACCGGAGCGCCGCGGCGATGAGCGGGGGAGCGGTGTTGGCGATCGACCAGGGCACGACCGGGTCGGCCGCGCTCGTAATCTCGGCGGACGGCCGGGTGCTGAGCCGTGCGTACTCGGAATTCACGCAGCACTTCCCGCAACCCGGGTGGGTGGAGCACGACGCGGAGGAGATCTGGACCGTGACCGTGCGGGTTGCCCGGGAGGCGCTCGCCGCCGCGGGGACCGAGGTCCAGTCGCTGGGCGTGACCAACCAGCGGGAGACCGTCGTGGTGTGGGATCCCGCAACGCTTCGGCCCCTCCACCGTGCGATCGTCTGGCAGGACCGCCGCACCTCCGGGCTCTGCCGTCATCTCCGGGAGGCGGGCCACGAGGAGTTGGTTCGGAGCCGCACCGGGCTGCTCCTGGATCCCTACTTCTCGGGCACCAAGCTGCGCTGGCTCCTCGAGCGCGATTCCGGGCTGGCGGCCCGCGCCGAGGCCGGCGAGCTGGCGGCCGGCACCATCGACAGCTGGCTGGTGGCGCGCCTCACGGACGGCCGGGTGCACGCCACCGATCCCACCAACGCGTCGCGTACCCTCCTCTACGACCTCCAGGAGGGGGACTGGCACGACCAGCTCCTCGGGATCATGGGGGTGCCGCGGCGCATCCTGCCCCGGGTCCGCCCGAGTTCGGGGGACTTCGGGGTCGCGCGCGGAGAGGTGCTGGGCGCAGAGATTCCCATCGGCGGGCTGGCCGGCGACCAGCAGGCGGCCCTCTATGGCCAGGGCTGCTGGGAGGCGGGCACCGGCAAATGCACCTACGGGACCGGCGCGTTCCTCCTCTTCAACACCGGTACCGATCGCGTCACATCCCGCCACGGCCTTCTGACGACCGCCGCCTGCAACGCCACCGGCGGCCCCGCCTTCGCCCTGGAAGGGTCGATCTTCATAGCCGGAGCGGCGATCCAGTGGCTGCGGGACGGCCTCGGGCTGCTCGAGGATGCCGCCGACAGCGAAGACATGGCCCGGTCGCTGTCCGGCAACGCCGGCGTCTACCTGGTCCCCGCCTTCACCGGACTGGGCGCTCCCCGGTGGCAACCCGAGGCACGGGGCACGATCACCGGCCTGACGCGGGGCACCAGCCGGGCCCACCTCGTGCGGGCGGCGCTCGAGGCCATGGCCTACGGTACGAGGGACGTGCTCCAAGCCATGGAGCGTGACTCTGGAGCAGGTGTCACGGCGCTCAGGGTGGACGGGGGGGCGGCGCGGAACGACTGGCTGCTGGAGTTCCTGGCCGGAGTCCTGGGGACCTCCGTACGCAGGCCGGCCATGGTCGAAACCACGGCGCTGGGGGCGGCCGGACTGGCAGGCCTGAGCGCGGGGGTGTGGCGCTCTCCCGAAGACTTCTCGAGGGCCTTCGCCAGTGGGAACACCTTCGCCCCGGGGATCGAAGCGGCGGAGCGGGACGACCTGGTCGCCGGCTGGAAGCGCGCGGTCGATGGAACCCTGGCGGCGTCCGGACTGTCCCCCGGGGCCGGGGGTGCCTTAGATTAGAGAGCCTGTCCCGGTCTGCGCACGAAGGCGGCGGTCGAGCAGCGTTGGCGGTGCGGATCCGGACGCCGAATGGCGGGCCACGCCCGGCGGGTGCAGGTCGCCGGAACAAACCCGGAGTGAGAATCCGCGATGAAAAACGGACGCTTTTTCGTGGGACTGGTCGGGGTCGCCGCGGTAGTGGCCTGGCTGATGTGGACCGGAATCAGCGACAGCATGGTGTACTATCTCACCCCTGTCGAACTGATGGCGCGGGTCGACGAGGATCCGACCTTCCACCAGGTGGGGGTCAAGGTCAGCGGACGGGTCGTCGAGGGATCGTGGGAGCGGGGAGCGGGAGGCACCGGCACCCACCGGTTCGTGGTCGCCGACCTCGAACGCCCGGAGGTCCTCTTCACGGTGGTGTATGAAGACGTCCTCCCGGACACCTTCAACGACACCGCCGAGGTCGTGCTGGAGGGCACCTACGGGACCGACGGCGTATTCGTTGCGCACACCGTCCTCACCAAGTGCGGAAGCCGCTACGAGGCGGCGGAGGAGGAGTTGGCGGCGTGACGGTCCTGGGCGAGATCGCCCTGTGGATCGCCCTTCCCGTCGCCCTCTGGGGCGCCATCGTGTCGTTTGCCGGGGGCCGGACCGGAAGGGGCGACCTTGTCCTCAGCGGTGAGCGGACCGTTCATGTGCTCACCTTCCTGCTGGTCGTGGCCTCGCTGGGGATCATCGCCGCTTTCCTGGGCAACCGGTACGACTACTACTACGTCGCCAACTACTCCAACCGCGAACTCGACACCTACTTCAAGGTCGCCGGGCTCTGGGCCGGGCAGCGCGGATCGCTACTCTTCTGGACGCTGCTGCTGTCGGTCTTCGCATCGATCGCGGTCTTCCGCAACCGAAGGCGCAACCGCGAATTCATGCCCTATGTCAGTGGAACGCTCCTCGGGCTGCTCTCCTTCCTGGTCATGGTCCTGCTCTTCGCGGAGGTGAACCCCTTCGAGAGGATGGGATTCACCCCCGCCAACGGCCGCGGTCTCAATCCCCAGCTGCAGAACTACTGGATGACCATCCATCCGCCCACGCTCTACCTCGGCTTCACATCCTTCGCGGTTCCTTTCGCGTTCGCGGTTTCGGCGCTGCTGACAGGCCGGCTGGACTCGCGCTGGATCGCGGTCACCCGCCGCTGGATCCTCCTCAGCTGGTTCTTCCTGACCATCGGGATCATCTTCGGGATGCGGTGGGCCTACGAGGAGCTGGGCTGGGGCGGCTACTGGTTCTGGGATCCGGTGGAAAACGCGTCGCTGCTGCCCTGGCTGACCGCAACCGCCTTCCTCCACTCGATCCAGATCCAGGAGAACCGGGGGATGCTGAAGGTGTGGAACATGGGCCTCGTGGTGACCACCTTCCTACTGACCCTCTTCGCCACCTTCCTGACCCGCTCGGGGCTCATCGAATCGGTGCACAGCTTCGCCCAGAACCTGCGCATCGCATACATCTTCCTGGGCTTCATGGGCGGGCTGGCCGCGTTCTCGATCCTGCTGATCGTCCACCGGCTCCCGTCCCTCCGGTCGGAGAACCAGATCCAGTCGTTCGTGTCGCGGGAGTCCGCGTTCCTCTTCAACAATCTGCTTCTGCTCGGCGTCACCTTCGCGGTCGCGTGGGGAACGCTCTTCCCGCTCATCACCGAAGGTCTGTTCAACCAGAAGATCAACGTCGGTCCCCCCTTCTACAACCGGGTGAACATCCCCATCGGCCTGCTCCTCCTGACGCTCATGGGAATCGGGCCCGTGATCGCGTGGCGGCGGGCGTCACCGCGCAACCTGCGCAGGAACTTCACGCTTCCGCTCTCGGCGGCCGCCCTCACGCTCGCGGTCCTTCTCGTGACCGGAGTGCGGCACGGCGTGGCGCTCGCCACCTTCGCGATCGCCGCCTTCGTGATGACGATTGTCGTCACCGAGTTCTGGAAGGGGACGAGGGCCCGCGCGCGCATCGCGGGAGAAGGGGTGATGCGCGCATTTGCCAGCCTGGTGAAGCGGAACCGGCGCCGCTGGGGGGGTTACGTCGTGCACGCGGGCGTCGTCGTTGTTTTCACCGGCCTGGCCGGCGCGGCCTTCGATACGGCGGTGGTGCAGGAGCTGGCGCCCGGCGAGGCGGTCACGATCAGGTCCGCCTTCGGCAACGAGTACCGGCTCGTCTACGAGAGTCTGTCGCATTCGCGTCCCCGCGTGGCGGACGACGCCCGGGAGAACGACTGGCGCTGGACCGCGCTGATGACCGTGTACCGGAACGGCGAGCGCGTCGACATCGTGCGTCCGGAGCGGCGCTTTTACCCGGTCATGGACCAGGCGTCGACCGAGGTGGGGATCATAAGCGCGCTGCTGGAGGACCTGTATGTGATCCCGAGGGATGTGGACCTCGACAGCGGCGCCGACCGCGTGGTCTTCGAGGTCAAGACGCTGCCGCTGGTCCCGTGGATCTGGTCGGGCGGACTGTTGGTGGCTATCGGTGCCGTGGTGGGTCTCTGGCCTCCGGCGCCGAAGCGCGCGCGCGTCGCACACCGCCGAAGGGCCGGCAGCCCGCTTCCGGCCGGAGCACCCGGGTAGCGCTGCAATGACCGTGATCCTCGGCGGCATCCTGCTCGCCGCAGGCGTGATGCTCGTCGTCCTGGAGCCGGTGTTTTCGGGGCGCGGCGCACCCCTCTACGACGGTGTGGACGATTTTGACAAAGGGGCCGCCCGGCGGCGGGTCGCGCTCACCGCGTTGCGCGATCTGGAGTACGACCGGGCGACCGGCAAGCTGGACGGCACCGACTACGAGCTCCTGAAGACCGAGCTTTCCCGCGAGGCTCTGCAGCACCTCGGCACTCGGGGGGCGGGCGGAGGCGATCCGGTCGTCGAGCGCGCGTCGAGAGAGCTGGAGGAGGAGATCGAGCAGATCCGAAGGGCGCTCCGCGAGGGGCTCCAATGCGGAGAGTGCGAACACCTGAACGTCTCCGGCGCACGGTATTGCGGGCGCTGCGGTGAGGCGCTGGCGGTCCATGGAGGGGCCTCTTGACGCTGGCCGCGCGCAATCTTGTGTGCAGCTACGGACCGACACGGGCCGTGGACGGCGTCGATCTCGAGGTGGCCGACGACTCGATCCTGGCCGTTTTCGGGCCGAACGGGGCGGGGAAGACCACGCTGCTCAAGGCGCTCAGCGGCGAACGGACACCCGATGAAGGGGTGGTAGTGGCGGACGGCAAGGCGATCAGGGGATCGGATCCGGAGTGGCGGTGCCGGGTCGGGCTGGTTTCGCACCGCACAGGCCTCTACATGAAGCTCACCGTGATGGAGAACCTCCTTTTCTTCGGCGTGCTGCACGGCCTGGCGAAGGCTGCCCTTGCGGCAGAGGAGGCGCTGGCCGCGGTGGGCGCTCCCGAACTCGCCCGGCACCGCGCGGAGGTGCTTTCCCACGGGCAGCGACAACGGGTTGCGCTGGCTCGCACCCTCCTCCACGATCCCGACATCCTCTTTCTGGACGAGCCCTTCTCGGGGCTCGACCCCAACGGCGCCGAGGCGCTGGAGGCCGTGCTGCGGGAGCGCAGGTCACCAGGGAGAATAGTCGTGCTTGTGACACACGACCTGCGGCGGGGACTCAGGCTGGCCGACCGGGTGGTGGTGCTGCGCCGCGGCCGCAAGGTACTGGACGACGACCGGGCGGAGTGCGAGGCGGAAGCGCTGGTGGGCCTCTTCACCGACTCTGGAAGCCCCGCGTGACTTCGCTGCGCTGGATCGGCGTGATCGCCTGGAAGGACCTGCGCGCCGAGTTCCGCTCCGGCGGCAGAATCGCCGCGATGATCTCCTTCTCGGTGCTGGCGTGCTTCCTCTTCAGCTTCTCGCTGGGGAGTCTGGTCGCGGGCCGGGATGTCGCGGCCGGGCTTCTCTGGCTGACGGTGCTCCTTGCGTCGATCTCCGGGGCCGGACGCACCTTCGACGCGGAGGAGGAGGACGGCGCCTTCCGTCACCTGCTCCTCTCACCGGTGTCCCGCCACGCGATCTTCCTGGGCAAGGCCGCCGCCAACCTGGTGCCGGTCACGCTGGTGGCCGCCTTCACCCTCTTCGCCCTCACCCTGTTCTTCAGGATCGCCGCCCCCGGCTCCGTGGCACTGCACGCGGCCATTCTCCTCCCGGGCGCCATCGGGCTCGCCGCCGCGGGAACCCTCTTCGGCCTGATCTCCAGGCACAGCAGCCTGGGCGACTCGCTCCTCCCGGCGCTCACCTTCCCGGCGCTGGTGCCCCTCGTGTTCTTCGGCGCGACGGCATCGTCCAGGGTCTTCCTCGACCGGCCCTGGGCGGAGATTTCGGGTCCGGCGCGGTTGCTCTGGGGCATTGCGATCGGCGTCGTTGCGGTCGGCGCGCTCCTGTTCCGTTATCTTACGGACGATTAGCAACCCGTGGACGAATCCCGCGCCGCACCGCGAGCGGCTGCGACCCGTCCCACGGGCCGTCGGCAAGCGATGCACGCACAGGAGGCTACGGGGCCGCGTCACGGCATGCGAATCGGACACGGGAATGGGGGAAGGCTCGCGTACCTGGGCTTCGGCCTTGCAGCCGCGGGCGTCGCTACGATTCTGCTGGTCCACTGGCTGGTGGCGTTTTGGGTGCCGACGGAGGCAGCGCAGGGCGTGGTGCAGCGGATCTTCTACATTCACGTCCCCGCTGCGTGGGCATGCTTCCTCGCCGCCACCGTGGCTGGTCTGGCCAGCGCAGCCTACCTCTGGCTGGAGGACGAGCGGGGGGACATGGCCGCCGTCGCGGCGGCGGAAGCGGCCCTCGTCTTCGGTGCCATCGTGCTTCTTACCGGTCCGCTCTGGGGACGCATCGCATGGGGGGCCTACTGGGACTGGGGGGAGCTGCGCCTGACGCTCACCCTGCTGCTCTGGTTCAGTTACCTGGGGTACTTCCTGATCCGTGGGTCCGTCGCGGACCCCAGGAAGGGCAAGCGTTTCGCGGCCGTTGTCGCGATTATCGGCGTGCTCAGCATCCCCCTGAATCACGTCAGCGTCGTCTGGTTCCGCTCGCTGCACCCGGAGCCGGTCGTCTTCAACCCCGAGGGCCCGTCACTCCCCGGCGAAATGCTCGCTACGCTGCTGACGTCCCTCGCGGGATTCATGATGTTGTTCCTGGGCCTCTTCACGATCCGCTATGTGATCGAAAACCACCTGCGGCACCGAAACCGGACCTCTCAACCGGACAACTCCGGAGCGTTGACATGATCTGGCGCAGCTCAATCGGCACACTCTGGCTCCTGCTCACCCCGGCCGTGGTGGCCGCTCAGGCAGCGGATGGAGGGCGTGGCGCGCTCCGTCCGTATGTTCACGTGCTGCTTGCCTACGCGGTCGTCTGGATTCTGATTCTGTTCTGGGTCTGGTGGATTGCGCGAAAGCTCTCGCGGTTGAATAATGGACACTGAGGAATAGTGGGGACGGTTCCCTCATGGAGGCCGGGAGGCTATAGTCACTCCGACGAACCCTTTCAACCTTGCTACGCTGATTCGTGCGATGCCCGGGGCAATGGAGCCTTTCCGGGCTCGTCAGCCCAGCACAATTGGCCGGATGGCCTACAGACACTGGAGACGATTCCGATGACCCACCGACGCCCGAAGCTGCTTCACGCGGCTGCTGTCGCCCTGCTGGCCCTCGCTTTGCTGGCGAGGCCCGGCGCAGCCCAGAACAACGGTACGACCAGTACGCTCCGGTACGGCTCGGGGCTCCTGGACATTCCGGTGGCGACCGTCCTTCCCCACCTCACCATAACCGGAACGTATTCCGGGTTCCGGATCTCGATTCCGAACACGCAGATCATCGACCGCAACGGCAACGTGGTGGGCCAGGGACCAGCTTTCGAAAAGTGGCTGTCGGACGGGTCGATCGCGATGGGTCTCTTCAACCGTGCGGAGCTCGGCATCAGCATCCAGCACTTCGACGATCCCGACGAGGGCGGCAACCTCCTGGGCGCTTTCGGACGGGTCTCGGTGCTCCCGGCGTCGGTCCGGTACCTCGATCTGGCACTCGGGGCGCGCTACGTCACCTCCCCGTCCTTTGGCGACGACTATGGCAACTACGAGTTCCAGCCGTCCCGCTTCGCCTTTCCGGACTCGCGCGTCTACAGCGGCTACAACGGCCACAACGACTTCAGCAGCAACTTCACGCCCTATGCCGTCGCGACCGCCACGTTGCCCGGGTTTGACGCCGGCCCCGACTACGACATCACCCTCAACCTGGGCTGGGGCGCGGGGATGTTCACCGCAGGCAGCGACCTGGAGTTCTACCGGACGGCTTCCTCCAACGGCATCTTCATGGGTTCAGCGCTCAATTTCTCGATGGGTGGCGGACGCTTCCTGAACCTGATGGCGGAGTTCAACGGCTTCGACACCAACGCCGGCCTGCAGGTCGACTTCGGCGGGCTCAGATTCGGTGCCTTCATGCTCGGGCTGCAGCACGACGGTTCCTCGACCATCAAGTCGCGCAAGTTCGGCATCCTGGGCTCGATCGCCTTCTGCGCCGAGCACGGCGGCCTCTGCAGCAACGTGCCCGAACCGCCGGCCCCCGACACGGTGATGCTGCCCGCTCCGCCGCCGGACACGGTGGTCATCGAGCGGACGACCACGCCTCCGCTTCCCACCGGGACTCCGGCCACGATCTGCCTCGCGACCGGCATGAACGTGCAGGTGATGCTCACGGCGGCCGGAGACACGCTGGTGGGACCGAACCGGGTGTCCATGCGCGCACTCGGCCCGGGGATCGTCTTCGCGGGCGCCTACGCCGGTGATGCCGAGTGGTTCAACGAGGACGAGCCGGTGATGGTCGAGGAGCGGCGCTTCGACAAGTCGGGGAATCCGCTGAGGCTCGACTGCGGCAACATCATGCAGATTGCCATGCACGAGGGCGTGCCGGTCTTCGTGGAGCGCTCGGCCGAGGAGCCGTACACGATGGTGTACGTCCCCGTGGTCGCGGGGGAGTGGCAGGGCTACGAGTACGGCCTGCAGGGGACGCGCGGCCAGGCGCAAGGGGGCACGCGCGAGTAGCGACGGACGTTCACTCCGCCGTCAGGCCTCGCGCCCGAGGATACGGGCGATCCCGGGCGTGAGGTCGGCGGCGGTGTCGATGTCGGACTCCACTTCCAGAAGCGTCACGGCCAATCCGTCCGCGCGCGCCCGGTCCAGGGTCTCTCTCATCACCGATCCGGTGCTCCAGCGGATTCCCCTGAAGAGGCGGGGCCGGGGCTGCCGCAGCCCGAGCAGGTAATAGCCGCCGTCCCGCGAGGGACCGACGACCACATCCGCCGAGTCCAGCGCGCTGAGGGCCCGGCGGATCGTCGTTCGGTCAACCGCCGGTGCGTCGGTACCGATGACGACCGCCCGCCCGGACCCCTCGAATGCGCGGTCGAACATCCGTGACATGCGCTCTCCCAGGTCTCCCGAGCCCTGGGGCCAGTACCGCGCAGCCCCTGCGCCCAGCCATTCCCGAACCTCGCGCTCGGCGCCATCGGGCGTGAAACACACGGTAACGGTGGCCGGAGAGCCCGCCACCCGGTCGATCACGACACGGCCCATCCGCCGGTAAAGCGCGGCCGCGCGTTCGTCGCCCAGGGTGCGGGCGAGACGGGTCTTGACCGCGCCGGGGCGGGGAGCCCTGGCGAAGACGAGCAGGTTGGGGGCGGTGGTGAACTCCGGCCGAGGGCGAAGCCGAGCCGAGCCTGCGGAATCGGGTGGGCTTGCGTGGTTGGCAAGGCTCGGCTCATCCGCGGGTCTCGTCCCCTGAACGGGAGGGCTCGCCAGCCGCCTTCGCGGCGGGTACGCGACCGCCAGCCTGGCGGGATCTGCCCCCGCGAGGAACCGCGAGATCAGGCGGACATTGCGGAGCAGCCCCCGGATGCGGCCTTCCTCCTCGTAGCGGCGCGGGCTGGTGGTGACAGTCGCAAGAAGGGGGCGGAGCTGTCCCCGCCGCAGCAGCCGCCGGTTCAGGATGACGTCCTCCATCAGAGGCACGTCGGGGAAGGCGCCACGGGCAAAGAACAGGTCGCGCCGGATCAGGAGCCCCTGGTCGCCGTAGACGAGGCCGAGGGTGCGTTCGCGGACCCGCTGGCCCCACTCGAGAACGCGGTAGAAGCGGTGGAGGTGTCTGAAGGCGAGCGAGAAGTGGGCTGCGTCGGATCCGTTTGCCTCTACGTGACGATCGATGGCGGCAAGGGCGGCGTCGTCCAGGCGCGAATCGGCGTGCAGGAAGAGGAGCCAGGGGGTCGTGAGGAAGGCGGCGCCGGCATTCATCTGGCGGGCCCGGCCGGGGCGGCTCCGCAGGATGAGGGCGCCCCCCGCGCGCCCGGCGCGCACCGTCTCGTCACATGAGCCGCCATCCACGACCAGCAGCCTGCCGGGAGGGAGGGACAGCCGGGCAAGATCGGCCAGCAGCGCGGGAAGGGTGGCGGCTTCGTCCAGCGCCGGGATGACGACGCCGAGCGGGAGATGACTGTCCACCTACCTCGCAGTGTCGTTCAGGGTCCAGTCGTAGTCGGTGAAGACCAGCCGTGCGCGGGGGTCCTCCAGCGCCTCACGGGCACCTCCCTGCGTGTAGCGCGCGAGGAACGCCCTTACCCCGTCATGCCCTCCGAAGTCCTCCTTGAACCAGTCCAGCAGCACGTTCACGCGCACGATCGGCCGACCCCCGGAGGCGTCCACCCCGAACTGGGCGGGGTCGCTCACGAACGCCGTCACGCGTGCGTCGAGCTGTTTGCCCAGCGTCTCGGCCCGGTACGCTTCCCGGGTCAGCGGGGGACAGCTGATCGCGGCGCAGTTGATCGCAAAATGGATCCTCGGATCCCCCAGTGGACGGATGATCTCGTGCTCGATCTCGTCCTGGGAGCGCTCCGCCCCCGCAACAGGGCAGTGCGGGCCGGTGAAGACGTCCCCGATCTGCCAGACGGAGTTGGCCGGGCGGCCCGCGGCGGCGTTCCTGATGCGGAGCAGGCCGCCGGCCGGCCGGATCGGGTAGTGGGAGACGACCCGCTTCAGCATGCAGGCGTTGTAGGCGTTGATCCAGAAGGCGAGGCGCTCTTCAAGGGGGGAGCCGGCGAGGGTGGCCTGATCGGTTGCGCTCAGTTCGGCGATGTATCGGTCGAGCCCGGAGGGATCTGCCGCCAGCCGCGCGTAGTCCACCCCCGCGTCGGTCACGACCGAGGCGAGGACGGCCGTCAAGGCGGCGTGGTCGGGAAGGGTGGGGGCGGCACGGGGCTGTTGCGCGGCCGCGCCGGGGCCGCCCGCCGGCAGCGCGAAGAGGAGAAGGATGGCGCCCATGCCGGGAAGGCGAACGCCCAGGCGCTTGAGGATCGCGGGCAGGAAGCTGAGCAGCAACAGCAGCGCCCCCGCGACGAACACCAGGGAAAACGCCTGAGTGCTGGCCTCGCGCGAGCCCTCGAGCAGTGCGTCGGCGAAGAAGGTATAGATCGCGGTGCCGGGCACGATTCCTATCACCGTCGCCGTGGCGTAGGTGCGCCAGGTGAGGGGCATCAGGCCCGAGCCGAAGTTGAGGGCGTTGAAGGGGACCAGCGGGATCAGCCTCAGGGTGAGCAGGCCCCGAAACCCGTGCTGCGTGACGACGTTGTCGAGCTTCTCGAGGGCTCGCGAGTCGCTGCCCATAAGGGTGCGCACGCCGTCTCTGCCGAGGGTGCGGGCGAGGAGAAAGGCCGCGTTCGCGCCGATGTTGGCGGCGAGCATGTTGAGCAGCGTGCCCCACCAGAAGCCGAAGACGGCGCCGCCGGCGAAGGTGAGAATCGTCCCGGGGACGGCCAGTGCGGTCGCGGCGGCGTAGAGCGCGACGAAGACGACCGGCGCCAGGGAGTAGCCGCGCAGCCAGTCCAGGAACTGGAAGATTCCTTCGCGCGTGAGGTAGGCGCTCAGCGGCGTCCGCGTGGCGATCAGGAACACCCCTATGAGGAATACGGCCAACAGGCCGAGTTTCATCAACGGGCCGGCGCGGCGGGCGCGGGAGATCACTTCAGCCATTGGATCACCTTCTTGAGCGTTCGTCCCGCCGGCGTGTCCAGGCGGGAGCGGAGGAATTCGGCGGAGGCCCTTTTCACGCCCTCCACCATCGTCGGGTAGGGGAAGATGGTGTTCGCGATCGCGCTCAGGGTCAGCCCGTGCTGCTTCGCGAGCACGAAGGGGAGGATCAGGTCGCCGCCCCCGTGCGCGACGACCGTGGCGCCCATGATTCGGCCCTTCCTGTCGGCGGAGACCTTCACGAAGCCGACGGCCGCTGCGTCCACGATGGCCCGGTCGAGATCGTCCAGCCCGTAGCGGTAGACGGTCCCGCCGGCCCCGGTGGCCTGCTCCTCCGACAGGCCCACATGTGCCACCTCGGGATCCGTGAAGGTGACCCGGGGAACGTTCTGGTAGCTGATCTTCGTCTTTGCCGGCAGCGTTGCGTTGCGGAGCGCTACCTTGGCCATCTGTTCGGCCACGTGGGTGAACTGCATCGCGCCGGTGACGTCCCCGACCGCCCACACGGTCCGTCCCGAGGTGCGGAGGTGGGGATCGACGACAACCGCCCCGCGCCGGGTGCGCACTCCGGCCGCTTCCAGGTCCAATCCCTCGGTGAGGGGACGGCGGCCCGTGGCGACGAAGACCTCGTGCGCGGAGACGGAATCTCCCCCCGTTGTTTCCACCACCTTGCGGCCGCCCTCCTTGCGGACCCCGGTTGCGGCAGCCTCCGTGCGCACATCGATGCCCTCTTCGGCGAGGAGGCGCTGCATGAACTCCGCAACGTCGGGGTCCTCGTTGATGAGGATTGTGGGAGCCATCTCCAGCACCGTGACCCGGGAGCCGAGCCGCGCGAAGATCTGGGCGAACTCGGTGCCGATGGGCCCGCCGCCCAGGATCACGATCGATTCGGGCAGTTCGTTCTCGTCAAAGACGGTCTCGTGAGTCCAGTAGCCCGCCTCCCGAAGGCCTGCAACGGGGGGGATGGCCGGCACCGCTCCGGTAGCGACAACGAAGCGCTTCGAGCGGATCATCCCCACGCCCTCCACCTCAACCGTGTCCGGATCGGTGAAGCGGGCGGCTCCGAAGTGCACGGCGACGCCCATCTTGCGGAAGCGCTCGGGATCGTCGTGGTGGGCGACGGTGGCGCGGGCCGACCTCATCCGCTCCATCACCGCCTGGAAGTCGTGGGCGTGCGCGGCGGCGCGGAGCCCCAGGGCCCGCGCTCCGCTCATCTGGTGCGCCAGGCGGCCCGACGCGATCAGCGCCTTGGACGGCACGCACCCGGTCCAGAGGCAGTCGCCCCCCAGGGCGTTCTTTTCAACGATCGCCGCGTCCAGACCCAGGTAGCGGGCCCCCGCGGCGGAAACCAGCCCGCCCGTGCCGCCCCCGAGAGCGACGAGATCGTAGGTGGTGTTCATGAAATGAGTCGCTTTGCCGGCGCCTCGGGTGTGGCCCCGGGCGCCCCGGTTGAAAGTTGGCCGATTCTGCCATGGAATCGCCCATGGATAACGATACCTTGATCCTGCCGTTCGTGATCCGCGGGTTCCATCGGCAACTCCCCGGCCGGGCCGGGGTCGCCGCCGCCGCTCCCGCGCCGGGACCGGACAGCTTGACTTCGGACCATTTCGCATTATCTTCGGTTTATGTTCGCCGGAGTGCCAGGGACCGAGGAACCGCCCGCGGCGCACCGCGCACGCCCGGTCGATCCGCAACGGTAACGCAACCACCCCAGCCGCAAAGGAACAGGCCCGAAGATGTCCAGCAAGCAGCAGACGCGCACCACCGGCAGAGAGAAGGAACAACGCAACAAGGCGCTGAATACGGCCCTGACCCAGATCGAGAGGTCGTACGGAAAGGGAGCCATCATGCGCATGGGCTCCGAACAGGCCCATCTCAGGATCAGGAGCATCTCCACGGGAGCGATCAACCTCGATGCAGTGATCGGCGTCGGCGGCGTGCCCCGGGGAAGGATCAGCGAGATCTTCGGCCCCGAGTCGTCGGGGAAGACGACGCTCTGTCTCCACGTGATCGCGAACGCCCAGCGCGAGGGAGGCATCGCCGCCTTCATCGACGCCGAACACGCGCTCGACATCCAGTACGCGAAGAAGCTCGGCATCAACGTGGACGATCTCCTGGTCGCACAGCCGGACACTGGCGAACAGGCGCTGGAGATCGCCGAGGTGCTGATCCGCAGCAACGCGGTCGACGTAATCGTGATCGATTCGGTGGCGGCGCTGGTCCCCCGCGCGGAGATCGAGGGCGAGATGGGCGACTCGCACGTCGGTCTGCAGGCCCGCCTCATGAGCCAGGCGCTGCGGAAGCTCACGGGCGCCGTCAACCGGTCCAACGCCGCCGTGATCTTCACCAACCAGATCCGCGAGAAGATCGGCGTCATGTTCGGCAGCCCCGAGACGACCTCCGGCGGCCGCGCGCTCAAGTTCTACGCCTCGCTCCGCATGGACATCAGGCGGATCGGCGCGCTCAAGGACGGTCCCGAGATCATCGGCA
This sequence comes from Gemmatimonadota bacterium, assembly GCA_022826005.1. Classification (GTDB taxonomy): domain Bacteria; phylum Gemmatimonadota; class Gemmatimonadetes; order Longimicrobiales; family Gaopeijiaceae; genus Bin94. The sequence goes on from JAJDVT010000109.1 coordinate 111,826, forward strand.
ACCGGACCCGCGTGAAGGTAGTGAAGAACAAGTGCGCGCCCCCCTTCAAGCAGGCCGAGTTCGACATCCTCTACAACAGGGGGATCAGCCACACCGGTCTGCTGATCGACATCGGCGTCGACAGGGGGATCGTCGAGAAGTCCGGTTCCTGGTTCTCCTACGGCGACCTGCGGCTCGGCCAGGGCAAGGAGAATGTCCGGACCTTCCTCGAGGAGAATCCGGACATCGCGGGGGAGATCGAGACGCGCCTGCTGGTCGCGCTTGGTATCCGCGAGCCGGAGGAAGAGGCGGCCGGGGAACAGAATGCGGCAGGGGCACCGGCCGTGAAAGTGGTGTGACGGCAGGGAGGGTGGCGGGATTTCGCGGGTGGGCCGTCGACCCCGTCGGCCCGGGGAACAAGTCCCCGCTGCATTCGGGTGGGGATTGTGAGCGGACCGCTGGAGCGAGACTTGTCCCCGGGCGCCTCGGTCCCGGCGTCTCGGGCGCTGTTGGGCTAACTTTCGGTAGTCGGCCAGCTATCGGCAGTCCCGCCCAACCCCTCGTCCTCATGACCGTCCTGCAATGAAGTCCGCCGAAATCCGCCGGAGGTTCCTGGAGTACTTCGAATCCCGGGGGCACGCCGTCCGTCCGAGTTCGTCGCTCGTGCCGGCCAGCGACCCGACGCTTCTCTTCACCAACGCCGGGATGGTCCAGTTCAAGGGAGCCTTTCTGGGACTCGAAAAGTTGCCGTACAACCGCGCGGTGACGTCGCAGAAGTGTGTGCGGGCAGGGGGCAAGCACAACGATCTCGAGGAGGTGGGCCGCACGGCGCGCCACCACACCTTCTTCGAGATGCTGGGCAACTTCTCCTTCGGCGACTACTTCAAGCGCGAGGCGATCGGGTACGCGTGGGAGTTCCTCACCGTCGAGATGGGGCTCGATCCCGGCCGGCTCCTTGTGACCGTGCACTACAGCGACGACGAGGCGGCGGGGCTGTGGACGGAGGTGGCGGGAGTCGCGCCCCAACGCATCTACCGGCTCGGCGACAAGGACAACTTCTGGCAGATGGCCGACACCGGACCGTGCGGCCCCTGCTCGGAGGTGCACTACGACCTGCGGCCGGAGGCTGAGCGGGGTACGGTCCCGGAGAAGGAGGAATTCGAGGCCAGGGGAGAAGCGGGGGAATTCCTGGAGCTTTGGAACCTCGTGTTCATGCAGTTCGACCGGGATGAGACAGGTGAGCAGACGCCGCTGCCCGCGCCCAGCATCGACACGGGGCTCGGGCTGGAGAGGCTGGCGGCGGTGATGCAGGGAGTCGGCTCCAACTATCACACGGATCTGTTCCTGCCGCTGCTGGAACGGGTGGCGGAGGTGGTGGGGCGGCCGTACGAGGCGGCCGGGGAAGAGGGCGTGTCGTACCGGGTGCTGGCCGACCATGCGCGGGCGGTGGCGTTCCTGCTGGGCGACGGGGTGTTTCCGTCGAATGAGGGGCGGGGGTACGTGCTGAGGAGGATTCTGCGCCGGGGGGTGCGGCACGCGTGGCTGCTGGGAAGGCGGGAGCCGACGCTGACCGGGGTCGCGGGGGCCGTGATCGACGAGATGGCGGATGCCTACCCGGACCTGGTGGCGCAGCGGGAGAGCGTGCTGGAGAACTCGCTCCGGGAAGAGGAGCGTTTCCTGGCGACGATCGACGGGGGGATGGCGCGGCTGGAGGAGCTCGCCCCGCGGGTGGCCGCGGGGACGTCGCCCGCGCCGATTCGCGGCGCGGATGTGTTCAAGCTCTACGACACCTTCGGGTTCCCTGTGGATCTGACCAGGATTGTGGCCGGGGAACGCGGGTATGATCTGGATATGGAGGGGTTCGAGAAGGCGTTGGACGAGCAGCGGGAGCGGTCGCGGGGAGCGGGTGAATTGCACGGGACGGCTGTGTTGGAAGGTCCTGCCGCAAGTGCCCGGGCCACCGTGGATCCGCCAGACTGGCGCATGACCTCCGTCGAAGAACAACAGACCTTCGTCGGTTACGACGACATTGAGTTCGAAACCCGGGTCATTGGTTACCTCGCGCTGGGAAAACAGACCGCTTTGCTCCTGGAGGGCAACCCGTTCTACCGTGAAGCCGGCGGGCAAATCTCGGACATCGGGACTGTGTCGGCACCGGGGTGGAGCATCAACGTCGAATCTGTGACCCGGGTGAACAGGCAGGATGCGCGCTCCGTCCTCACTGGCCGACCCACCGGCGACTTCCCCGGAGAGTCCGTCCTCGGCACCACCGTCACCGCCCGGGTCGATCCCCGCCACCGGCGCGACACCGAGCGCAACCATACCGCCACCCACCTCCTCCACGCGGCCCTGCGCTCCGTGCTGGGCGGCCACGTCCGCCAGCGCGGCTCCCTCGTCGCCCCGGACCGCCTCCGCTTCGACTTCGCGCACACGGCCCCCATGACCGGCGCCGAGCTGGACGAGGTGGCCGCGCTGGTCGCCGGGGGGATCTGGGCCAGCCATCCCGTGCGCACCTCCGTTCGGCCCTACCGCGAAGCCGTCGAGGCCGGGGCGATGGCGCTCTTCGGCGAGAAATACGGCGACGAGGTGCGGGTCGTGGAAATCCCCGACGTGAGCCTGGAGCTCTGCGGCGGCACCCACGTGCGCCACACGGGCGAGATCGGCCCCTTCGTCATCACCTCCGAGAGCGGGGTGGCGGCCGGGGTCAGGCGGATCGAGGCGCTGACGGGGCGGGGCGCTTTCGATCACCTCGCCGGGTACAAGCGCAGGATCGGCGAACTGGCCGCGACCGTCAGGGCCCAGCCCGCCAACGTGGAGCGCCGCGTGCACGAATTGCTCGCGGAGAAGGCTGCGCTCGAGGCGCTGGTCGACGACCTGCAGCGCCACGGAGGCGATGGGGCCGAGATCCTGGCCGAAGCCGAGTGCGAGGTCAACGGAACGCGGCTGACGTACCGCGGGGTGCGGCTCAAGGCGCGGGGCGCCCGGGACGCGAGGAACTGGGGAGACCGCTTCCGCGAATCCGGGGGCATGGGTGTGGCGGTGGTCGCCGCCGAGATGCCGGGCGACAGGCACGTCCTCTTCGCCTTCGCGACGGACAGCGCGATAGCCGCGGGGGTGCGCGCCGACACGGTCGTACGCGAGGTGGCCGCCCTGGTGGGGGGCAAGGGAGGGGGGAGACCCCACATGGCGCAGGCGGGGGTCGCCGATCCGGCGGGGCTGGGGGATGCGGTCCGTCGCGGCGCCGAGATCCTCGGGGGCCGGGGAGTGTCGGCATGAAGAGGGGCGGCGACATCCCGGACGGGCATGGCAAGGTGGGGCCGGTGAACCCGGCTGATGGCCCGGCTGGGACCATCGGCGAGTGGATCGACCGGAGTGAGCGCCCCGTCCCCGCCGAGTTCCGGCCGCATCTTTCCGCCGGTGGGCCGGTCTCGCCGGACACGCTTCTGGCGGCCGCGGAGCAGGAGGTCAGAGGCTGTGCCGCCGGGAATCCACGGGACCGCCGGACCGCCTTCTCGCTGCTCGCGGCCGACGCCTACGTGACCTGCGCGTGCGCGCTCGCCATCGAGGAAGGCGCTGAAGTCCCGGCGCTCGCGGAGACGGCGCGGCGAGTGGCACAAGGCTGGTGGGAATACCTGCGATGACAAGGAGCTACGGAGACTTCCACAGTCACCTTGTGCCGGGTGTCGACGACGGTTCGCGAACCCTGGCGGACGCTCTACACTCGATCGATCGCATGGTGAGCGCGGGAGTCACGCATGTGATCACCACGCCCCACTTCCGGGCCTCCCTCACCGTTGACCGCGAATTCGGAGCGTACATGGCTTTTCTGGATCGCCGGTGGGAGGCGGTGCGGCGCGCGGTCTCCGACGCCTACCCGCACCTGGATTTCCGGCGCGGCCTCGAAGTGAGGCTGGACACGGCCGCGCCCGACCTTTCGGACCCGAGGCTTCACCTCGGCGGCACCCCGTTCGTGCTCGTCGAGTGGTCCATGTTCACCGCACCGCCGGATGCACCGGAGCTGCTTGCCCGGCTGGCCGCGGCGGGCCATGCCCCGATCGTCGCACACCCCGAGCGCTATGGCGGCATCGACAAGGACCTTGTCGCGCTGCGCGCCTGGAAGGAGGCGGGCGCGCTGCTTCAGGGGAACTACGGATCCCTCGCCGGCCAGAACGGGCCGCGCGCCCGGAGACTCATCTTCCAGATGCTCGAGGAGGGTCTCCTGGACTATCTGTCGTCGGACTTCCACGGACGGCCGGAGTACACGTTCCATCTGTCCGACGGCGCCACCGAACTCACCCGGCGGGGCGGCGCCGGACAGCTGGATCTGCTGGGCAAGGTCAATCCGCGCCGACTCTTCGAGGGTAAGCGGCCCCATCCCGTACCCCCGCTGCAGACGGACGACCCCGTTACACAGATGCTGCACGGTTTTCTCAGGTGACCGGGCGGATGACCGGGCGAACCGCACACCCGGCGAGGGGCTTCGCGCTCGCCGATTCGCTCAGGGAGCTGGCGGATCTGGCGTCCGAAGTCGCGGACGGCTGCGACGCCGCCATCGCCGCCTACGCGGACAGTGCGCTCGATGCGCTCGCCCGCGGCCGCAAGCTGCTCTTCTGCGGCAACGGGGGCTCGGCCGCCGACGCCCAGCACCTGGCCGCCGAATATGTCGTGCGCATGTCCCGCGAACGCCGCGCCCTGCCCGCCGTGGCCCTGACCACCGACACTTCGGTCCTCACGGCCTGCGCCAACGACCGCGGGTACGAGGAGGTCTTCGCGCGGCAGGTGCAGGCGCTGGGCCGCGCGGGGGACCTGCTAGTCCTGCACTCGACCTCGGGCGACTCGCCCAACCTCGTGCGCGCCGCGCGCGTGGCCGGTTCCTCCGGGGTGCGCACGGTGGGGGTTCTGGCACGGGGGGGCGGGCGCCTGCGGTCCCTGGTCGACATAGCGGTGGTGCTGCCGACCGAGAGCGTTTCGCGTGCGCAGGAGGTCCAGCTCGCGATTGGCCACATCGTCTGCCGGCACGTCGAGGAGACCCTGTTCGGAGACGGGTCCTCAAGTCGGCAGGGAGGGAAGGCGTGAACGGACTCGATCTTGGACTTGAGGGCAAACGGGCCCTGGTGACCGGGGGGTCGCGCGGCGTCGGCAGGGCGGTCGCGGAGCTGCTCGCGCGGGCGGGTGTGCACGTGGGCATCTCCTATCACAGCCGCGAAGCCGACGCCCGCCGGGTGGTGGAGAACATCCGCGCACTGGGGGTGCGGGGCTGGGGCGAAGGGGGAGATCTGGCCGACCGCGCAGTGGTGGACCGGCTCTTCGCCCGCACCGACTCCGAATTCGACGGGCTGGACATCTTCGTCGGCAACGCGGGTATCTGGCCGGTGGACGACGTCCCCCTGTCCGACATGGACGACGAGCGCTGGCACACCACGGTCGCCGTGAATCTGGATTCGATCTTCTTCACCACGCGGGCCGCGCTCAAGCGGATGGATGACGACGGGCGGGTGGTGCTGGTCAGCTCGACGGCGGGCCAGCGGGGAGAGGCCTTCCACTCCGACTATGCCGCCACCAAGGGCGCGATCATTTCGCTCGTGAAGGGGCTCTGCGTCGAGGTGGGGCGCCGGGGCATCACGGTAAACGCGGTGGCGCCCGGCTGGATCGATACGGAGATGTCCGCCAGCGCCCTGCGGGGTCCCGGGAGGACGGCAATCGACGACGCGATTCCACTCGGAAGGGTGGCCACGGCCGAGGACGTGGCCGGGCCGATCGCGATGCTGTGCACGCCTCTGGCCCGCCACATCACCGGGGAGGTTCTCAACGTAAACGGGGGAGCGGTACTGGTCGGGTGAGCGTCCGCATCGAGGTTCCGGGCCCCGTCCGCAAATTGATCGAACAGCTGGAGGCAGCCGGCTACGAGACGTGGGCCGTGGGCGGCGCGGTCCGGGACGCACTGCGCGGCAGTCCCGCCGAGCGGGAGGATTGGGACCTGGCCACCCGCGCCACCCCCGCGCAGATGCGGGAAGTCTTCGGGCGCACCATCCCGCTCGGCCCCGAATACGGCACGCTCGGCGTCTTCGGCAGCGACGGCGTCCTCTACGAGGTCACCACCTTCCGCCGCGACGTGGTCACCTACGGGCGGAAGGCTCGCGTGGCCTTCGCTGAGACGCTGGATGAGGACCTCTCGCGGCGGGACTTCACCGTCAACGCGATGGCCTGGCACCCCGGGCGCGAGATCCTGCACGATCCTCACGGGGGCGCACGAGACCTGAAGGCCGGGATTCTGCGCACCGTGGGCGACCCCTCGGAGCGCTTCCGCGAGGACTACCTGCGCGTCCTGCGCGGGCTGCGCTTTGCCGGCGTGCTGGGTCTCGAGATCGAAGCGGGCACCTGGGACGGGATGACCGCTGCCGTGCCCGGCCTCGACCGCCTCTCGCGGGAACGCGTCCGGGAGGAGCTGATGAAGGTGCTGGCCGGCCGCGCGCCGTCCGGCACGCTGGGGCTCTACCGCCGCTGCGGAGCCCTCGCGCGGGTGCTCGGCGGGATGTCGCCGGAGGCGGGGCGGGGCGCGCTTGCCACGGTGGACGCGGTCGGGGAGCCCGATGGGGCCGGGGCCGCGGGGGACACGCGCCTCGGTGTGGTCCGCCTGGCGGCGCTGCTGCTCTTCGGGGCGGGGGCCGGGAAGGACCCCGCCGCGGTGGCCGAGCTCCTGGACGGGCTGCGCTTTTCCAGGGAAGAGGTGGAGCGGGTCACCGCCGCGATGAGCGGGGGGCTGGGGCCGGATCCGCGGCAGACGGCCGACCCCGCGGCACGGCGCCGCTGGGTCGCCGCGACGGGGTGGGGCGGGGTGGGGGACATCTTCCGGGTGTGGCTCGCTGCGCTGCGGGCGGGGACCGCTCCCCGTGGCGAGGACGAGGTGCGCCGTGTGATCGCGGCGGCCAGGCGGGACCGGGACGCGGGCGTGCCCCGGTCGGTGGCGGATCTGGCCGTCGCGGGGCGGGACCTGGTGGCGCGGGGGTGGGAGCCGGGTCCGGGGATCGGCAGGGCGCTGCACGGGCTCCTGGAGGCGGTCTGGGAGGATCCGGCGCTCAACACGCGCGCCGCCCTGATGGAGATGGTGGCCGCGATGGAGGACGGGGAGTGATGCAGTACGTGGCGCGATGGAAGACAGGCCGGGGTGGAGGACGGGCTGCGACGGGATACGGGCCGTGAGCGAGAACCGCGACCTGTTCGGGGGAGGGCGGAGGGGGCGGGGGAGTTCCGGGGCGGGTGGCGGGCGCCCGGAGTCCGGCGATCCCGGTCCGCCCGCACCTCTTGCCGCACGCATGCGGCCCCGGACCCTCGACGAGTTTCACGGGCAGACGAAGGTCGTGGGAACCGGCGGCCCCCTGCGCGCAATGATCGAGAGCGGCCGAATCTCCAGCTTCATCCTGTGGGGGCCTCCCGGGTGCGGGAAGACGACCCTGGCCCGGCTGGTCGCCGCCGGTGCAAACGCCGCCTTCGTCTCCTTCAGCGCGGTTACCGAGGGGGTCGCGCGAGTGCGGGAGATCATCGCCGAGGCGCGGACGCGGCGCCGTGCGACCGGGCGCGGGACCATCCTCTTCTGCGACGAGATCCATCGCTTCAACAAGGCGCAGCAGGACGCCTTCCTGCCGGTGGTGGAGGCGGGCGATGTCGTTCTCATCGGCGCGACCACGGAGAACCCGAGCTTCGAGGTGGTGCGTCCCCTCCTCTCCCGGGCGCCCGTCGTGGTCCTCGAGCCCCTCGCACGCGAAGAGTTGGCGACCGTCCTCCGGGACGCGCTTGCGGACGCGGAGCGGGGGCTCGGCGCCCTGGCAGTCCAGGCCTCCAGCGAGGTGGTTGGCCGGATTGCCGAGGCCGCCGACGGAGACGCGAGGCGCGCGCTAGGGATCCTGGAGCGGGCGGTGGAGCTGGCGGGCGGCGCCGGTGCGACTCTGACGCTGAAGATCGTGGAGACCGCCATTCAGCGGCGCTTCGCGGTCTACGACAAGTCCGGGGACCAGCACTACGACCATATCTCGGCGCTCCACAAGTCCGTCCGCGGCGGGGACGCCGACGCCACCCTGTACTGGCTCGGACGCATGCTGGACGCGGGCGAGGACCCGATGTACATCGCTCGCAGGCTCGTGCGCATGGCCGTCGAGGACATCGGCCTCGCCGACCCCGCCGCCCTCTCCGTGACCGTGGCGGCACGGGACGCGTTGCGCTTCCTCGGGTCCCCGGAGGGCGAACTGGCGCTGGCACAGGCCGCCGTCTACCTGGCCGGGAGTCCCAAGTCGAACCGCCTCTACAGGGGCTGGGGCCGGGCACTCGCACGGGCCCGGGAGACTCCCGGCGAAGCCGTCCCGCCCCACCTTCGCAACGCTCCCACCCAGCTGACCAAGGACCTCGGCTACGGAAGGGACTATCTTTACGATCCGGACCAGCCCGGCGGTGTTTCGCGCCAGCACTACCTGCCGGCCGGCATGGTGGGGGAAGAGTACTACCGCCCCGGAGACGCCGGCTGGGAGGCGGAGCTGGGACGCCGGCTGGCCGAGTGGCGACGCAAGAGGAGGTAGCGGCCCATTCCAACTCAGCTCCTGGACCCGCGCAGAGGTGTCGAGCGCGCGATCCTGGTCGGTGCTCCCCTCGGGAGCGAGGCCCGGGAGGAAACGCAGGAACACCTGGCAGAGCTGCGACGCCTTACGGATACCGCCGGGGGACTGGTCGCCGGGGAACTGGTCCAGCGCATCCGCGCGCCCGGTTCGCAGTACTACCTCGGGAAGGGGAAGGCCGGAGAGCTCGCCGGCCTCGTGCGCGAACGGGAAGCGGAGCTGGTCATCTTCGACGACGAACTCACCCCCGCCCAGTGCAAGAATCTGGAGAAGCTGTGCGGCGTGCGGGTCATGGACCGCACGGAACTCATCCTGGACATCTTCGCGACGCGGGCCCGCAGCTACGAGGCAAGCATGCAGGTCGAGCTCGCCCAGCTTCAGTACCTGCTGCCCAGGCTGCGGCGCATGTGGGTCCACCTGTCGCGGATTCAGGGGGGCATCGGCTTCCGCGGCCCGGGAGAGACGCAGCTGGAGACCGACCGGAGACTGATAGGCACCCGGATCGCGGAACTCAGGCGCAAGCTTCAGGCGGTCGCGCGGGCCCAGGCCACGCAGCGCAAGGGACGCCGCGGCCGCTTCCGGGCGGCTCTGGTCGGCTATACCAACGCGGGCAAGTCGTCGCTGCTGCAGGAGCTCTCCGGTTCGCCCCAGTTCGTGGAGGACCGGCTCTTCGCCACGCTCGACGCGTCGACGCGTTCCGTTCCCCTCGGCGACGGCTACGACGCGCTGCTGACCGATACGGTGGGCTTCATCCGGAAGCTGCCCCACCACCTCATCGCCTCCTTTCGGTCGACGCTGGAGGAGGCGCGCGAAGCCGATGTCATTCTGCACGTGGTCGATGCTTCGCACCCGGACAGGGACGGGCAGCGCGAGGTGGCGCGACGCGTACTCGACGAGTTGGGTCTGGGCAGGCGGCCCAGGATCCTGGTGCTCAACAAGATCGATCTCCTCTCGGCGGAAGAACTTCTGTCCCTGAAGAAGCGTGTGTCTCCCCGGGCGGATTCCTGTGCGCTCTACACCTCCGTACCGAGACCCTCCACGCTGGAGCCCCTGCGGCAGGAACTGAAGAAACGAATCAGGGATCGGATGCAGCGGATCAGCGTCGAGTTTCCCGCTCGTGCGGGCCGGGTTCTCTCGGCGCTCTACGAACGCGGCGAGGTGCTGTCCCGCAGCCAGCAGGGAACCATGGTCAGGGTCGTGGCCAAGGCGCCTCCGGCCCTCGTCGGATGGCTTCGGTCACGCGGCGGGGTTCGGGTCAGCGAAGGCGTATGAATCCACAAGCTATTCAGGCGTGCCTCGGAACAAAATATTGACAAAACGTCAGATAAGGATGTTTACATGAGACTTTACATTAACATCGATCATGTGGCCACGGTCCGGCAGGCGCGCATGACCATCGAACCCGACCCCGTGAGGGCGGCGGTGCTCGCGGAGCTGGGCGGCGCCGACGGGATCACCGTGCACCACCGCATCGACATCCGCCACGTCTCTCCGCGGGACGTGGAGCTGCTGATGCGGACGATCCGGACGGGCCTCAACCTGGAGATATCGTCGCGGGAGAGGATGGTGAACTACGCGGCCGGCGTCGCGCCGATGGCGGTCACCCTGGTGCCCGAGAGCCGCCAGGAGGTCACGACCGAGGGGGGACTGGACCTCGGCGAGACGGAGGTGCGGCGATCCGTGGCCAACGCGCTCAAGCGGTTCGCCGATGAGGGGATCCGCTCCTCCCTCTTCATCGATCCCGACCTCGAAGCCATCGACCACGCGGCAGCGCTCCAAGCGGACGCCGTGGAGTTGCACACCGGCGAATACGCGAATGCGCTGTCGAGCTACGAGAAGGCGGATGAACTGACGAGGCTGGTGCGAGCGTCCGAGTACGCGCACGGAGCGGGGCTGGCCGTTCATGCCGGACACGGGCTCACCTACGAGAATGTAGTGCCGGTGGCCGCGCTGCCCTGCATCGAGGAGCTGAACATCGGGCACAGCGTGGTCTCGCGCGCCATCTTCACCGGGCTCGAGCGCGCCGTCCGCGACATGCGGGCGATCGTGGATGCGTCTCCTTCCCGCGTGGCGCGTCCCGGCGAGTGGGTCCACCCGATCGGGTTCTGATTCCACCTGACCAACTATCTGGCTTGGCTGACTTGGAAACCGGAGAGACTCGCATGCGAGGCCGCTGGATCACGCCGCTCGGACTCGGGATCGCGGCGGTACTCCTCTGGTGGCTCTTTCGGGACGAAAACCCGGCGGAGATCTGGGGTTACATCCGCCGCGCGAACTTCGGTCTTCTCCTGCTGGCGGTCGTGTTGACGACCGCGACCTTCCCGGTGAGGGCGATCCGCTGGCGGTACCTGTTGGCGCCCGCCCAGTCCGCAGCGCCCTTCCGTTCCCGCTTCGAGGCCGTTTGCATCGGGTTCATGGCCAACAATCTCCTGCCGCGGGCCGGTGAATTCGCACGGGCCTACGCCTACAGCCGCCGCGAGCCGGTCCCGGCCGCGACGGCCTTTGCCACGCTGGTCGTCGAACGGTTTCTCGACGGGATTGCGATCCTGCTGCTGCTCCTGCTGGCCCTCGCCAGCCCCGGCTTTCCGGCAGGCGATCTCCCGCCCGGGATCGTCGCCGGAGTCAGGGTGGTCTGCCTCTTCCTGGGCCTGGTGGTCGCGGGTTCCGCCTGCCTGTTGGGAGCGCCAGGCCCGGCCATGCGCGCGACCGCGTGGCTCGCGCGCTCACTCCTGCCGGCCCGCGCGGCGGACGCTTCCGTCGATCTGGCACAGCGCTTCGTGGAGGGACTGGCGGCGCTTCGCGGCTGGCGTCTCATGCTTCCCGCCCTCGGTTGGAGCCTGGGCGTCTGGACCCTTCAGTCGCTCTCGTTCTGGGTCGGATTCCTGGCCTTCGACATTCACCTCCCCTTCGACGCGGCCTTCTTCACCAACGGGTCGGTCGCCATCGCCTCGACCATTCCCACGCCCGGGTTCTTCGGGACCTTTCACGCCGCGGCGAAACTCGCGCTGGCGGATGTCTATGCGGTGGCCGAGGCAAGCGCCCTGGGATTCGCGGTCGGCTGGCACCTGGGAAGCTTCTTTCCCATCACCATCATCGGACTCTGGTACGCCCGGGGTCTCGGGCTGTCCCTGAAGGAGGTGCGTGGCCGGCCCGGCGATGAAACCCGCCGCGACCGGCCCGAATCCAGGTCCGAGGGGCCCGCCGAATGATCCGCGGCCGCGAGCGGGCAGCGACCGGATGGTCCGCGGCCTGTCCGGCCAAGGTGAACCTCTTTTTGCGCATTCTGGCGCGTGAGGACACCGGATTCCACCAGATAGAGACTCTGTTCCAGGCAGTGGCGCTCTTCGACCGTGTGGATGTTCGCCCAGGCGCGCAGGGCATCGCGCTCGAAGTGCGCCAACCGTCGGGACCGGACTCCATCGGCGACCTCGGCGAACCCGGCGAAAACACCGTGATGAAGGCTGCTCGCGCCTTCTTCGCGGCAACCGGAATCGCGCCCGCCGTATCCCTCGTCCTCACCAAGAGCATCCCTGCGGGGACCGGGCTGGGTGGCGCCTCCTCCGACGCCGCCGGCACGCTCTCGGCCCTGAACGCGCTCCACGGCGCGCCGCTCAGCGCCCGCGAACTGGTCGCGCTGGGGGGGCGGATCGGGGCCGACGTCCCGTTCTTCTGCAGCGGGGCCGCGACTGCGCTGGCGTGGGGAAGGGGGGATCGACTCCTGCGCTTCCCCTCGCCGCCGGCTGCGCCGGTGGTGCTGGCCATCCCCTTCAAGCGGGTCTCCACCGCGACGGCGTACCGGGAGGCGTCGGCCCGACTGCAGTTGCCCGCGCCGCCCTCCCTGCTCGCCCGGCCTTCGCTGCTGGCCGAAGCCGGTTCGGAGGCGTGGAGTCCTCTGGCGGAACTGCAGTGGAACGACTTCGAGCGCGCGGTCTTCGCGCGTGTAGCGGGGCTGGACCGGGTCCGGTCCGCGCTGGCGGAGGCGGGGGCGTCGGTCGCGCGCCTTACCGGCAGCGGCTCTGCCGTTTTTGGGGTTTTTGACGACCTCCGGAGTGCCCGGACCGCAGCCGCCGGGGTAAGGAGGATGGAGGGCGTGGCGGCGGCGCTGGTGGTGCCGACCCTGACCGAAGTGCCCGAACTGGAGGCGGTGGCCAATGCGGATGACCTCGGCGGGCCGCCTTGAACCCACCACCCGGATCGCACTACGATACCTGAAGGGTCCACCGCTGGCCCGTCGTCTAATGGCAGGACACCGGTCTTTGGAACCGGCGGTGGTGGTTCGAATCCACCCGGGCCAACTTGGTTTCAGCGGACTTCCGGGTATTCCCGCCCGGACGGCATCCCCTCGCATCGGTCGATCAGGATGAACCTCACCGCCCACCTCGCCGTCGCCCTGCTGGCCCTTCAGCCAGTCGCGGAAGAGCAGGCGGCCTCCGCTGCCGACTCGGTCCGCACGCACCGGCACGCACGCACCTTGCAGCTGCGGTTCGAGCGACTGCGCATCCGCAACCTCCCCCGCATCCCTGACGGCGGCAGCCACGAATGCGACGAGATCATCGGGCGGCTCTGCGTCTGGGACGACGGGGACGACGACTGGACGCCGAAGGAGGAGCCGGACGCCATCATCGAGGGCCGCGACGACCTGCTGGCCGCACTCGACTCCCTGGCCGCGCTGATCCCCGGGGACCACTGGGTTCTGGGCCAGCGCATCCGCTACCTGGTCGAGGCCGGCCGCTTCGAGGACGCGGAAGCCGCGGCGCGTAGGTGCGGGCTGCCCGGCGGCTGGCGCTGCGACGCCTACTTGGGGTTCGTGCTCCACCATCGGACGAGATTCGTGGCGTCGGAGGCGGCATTTCGCAGCGCCATCGAAGGAATGCCCGCGGACGTGAGGGAAGACTGGACCTCGCCGGTCGCGGTGCTCGGACGCGACCTCCGCCGGTGGGTCTCCGCGCACCCCGACCCTGCCGCCGCTCTGGCCCGGCTCTGGACCCTGGCCGACCCCCTCTACCTTGTTGAAGGCAACGACCGCTGGACCGCGCACATGAGCCGCTGGAGCTACGCCATGAGCGCCCGGCGCGCAGCCAACCCCTACCAAATCAGCTGGGGGAACGACTTCACCGAGGTGGCGGTGCGCTACGGGTGGCCCATCGCCTGGGAGCGGTCCTGGCCCCGCGTCGGGCAGTCCCGCGCCAGCGTGACAGGGCGGGACCTGCCCACGGCATTCCGAGCCTTTCCGCCCATTGAAGTCCTCGGTCGGGGATCCACCGGCGAGGAGCCGGTGATCTGGGAGAGAGAGGAAGAGGACCACCCGCGCGCCAGCTACCTTCCTCCACATCTCGATTCGCTGGGTACCCTCGATGCCGAAATCGGCCGGTTCTGGAGGCCCGGTCACATTGTTGTGGTGGGTACGTGGAGGACACCGGACGCGGCGGACCCGGAAAGCACCGCAGAGCACCCCGTCCTGGCCGGCCTCTTCGTCGAGCAGGGGGGCGTCCTGGCCGCCGACACGAGTATCGTCGCGGAGCCTGGAGGTATCGTGCGGCTGTCGGCTCGCGTGCCCTGGGCGGACTGGGGGGTGCTCAGTCTGGAAGCCTGGAACCCGAACCTGCGCAGCGCCCATCGCCTCCGCGCCGGCATGGGCTTTCCGCAGCTTCCAGCCGGGCTCTTCGCGCTCTCGGACCTGGTGCTCCTGGAGGGCGGCGGTGAACCGTCCGATCTCGACGATCTGGTCGGGGCGCTGCACCCGGGCAGCACGATCGATGCGGGAGCAACGCTGGGCGTGGCCCTGGAGATCTACGGTCTCGGGGAACGACGCGAGTTGCTGGGCTTCAGCGCCCGGATCGAGGAGCGGGGCGAGGGATTCCTCCGGCGCATGGGCCGCAGGCTGGGCTTCCTGGGTTCTCCGGAGCAGGTCACGGTCGAATGGCTGGAGGAGGGACCGCAGAGCCCCGGCCCCTTCTTCAGGACCCTGCAGGTCCGCCTTTCCGATCTGGACCCCGGCGAATACGTGCTGGTCGTGGAGGTATCCGCCCCGGGACGGACCACGCTCAGGGCGGAGCGGGCCTTCACCGTGCGTTGAACACACCGGTCGCGGATTTGCTATATTTCAATGCTGTACCCGAACCACCTCCCACCCACCTGACACGCTGACACGGTCATGGACGAAAACATCGGGCTCGGCCCCCTCCTGCTCCTCTCCGGCCGCGCCAACAGGCCGCTCGCGAAGGAAATCGCCGGCGAGCTCGACACCAATTCCGACAACGCGACGATCTACAACTTCGCCGATGGCGAGATCTTCGTGCGGATCGACCGGAATGCGCGCGGCCGGGATGTCTTCATCATCCAGCCGACCGTCGCGAACGCCGACAACATCATGGAGCTGCTGCTCCTGATCGACGCCGCCAATCGTGCCTCCGCGGCGCGCGTCACCGCCGTGGTCCCCTACTTCGGCTACGGGCGCCAGGACCGCAAGGACCAGCCGCGCGTCTCGATAGGGGCCAAGCTGGTGTCCAACCTGATCGTCGCGGCGGGAGCCGACCGCGTGGTCAGCATCGACTTCCACCAGCACCAGATCCAGGGGTTCTTCGACATCCCGGTGGACCATCTCTACGCGGCCCCGGTCTTCACGGAGTACTTCCGGGAGAAGAACTTCACCGACCTGGTGGTGGTCGCGCCCGACGTGGGGTCGGCGAAGATGGCCCGCGGCTTCGCGAAACGCCTCGGGGCCTCATTCGCCATTATCGACAAGCGGCGGCCGGCCGCCAACGTCTCCGAGGTGCTGAACGTCGTGGGCGAGGTCGACGGCCGCACCTGCCTCATCACCGACGACATGATCGACACCGGGGGGACGATCGCCCAGGCGGTCCATGCCCTCATGGACCGGGGAGCCAGGGCCGTCTACGTCGCGGCCACGCACGCGCTGCTCTCGGGCGAGGCCGTCTCCCGCCTCTCGGCCGCCCCGCTGGCCGAGCTCGTCGTCACCAACACCATCCACATCCCCGGCGCCAAGCGGTTCGACCGCATGAGAGTGCTCTCGGTGGCCAACCTCCTGTCGCGGGCGATCAAGTACATCCACTCCAACGCATCGGTCAGCCAGCTCTTCGAGATCAAGGAGCGCAAGAAGGGGCCTCAGAGGGTGGCCCTGGCCTAGAACTGCCCGGATCCGGCGACCGGCGGAGAATCTGCAATCATGGAAGCAACACTGAACCTCAGGACGCGGCGCGATTCGGGTAAGGGCGTCGCCCGCAAGCTGCGGCGCGACGGGCGCGTGCCGGGCGTCATCTACGGCGGCGGAGAGGAGCCGGTGCCGGTCTCGATGGAGGCGCGCGAGGCGCTGCTCCTCTTCCAGTCGATTTCCGTCGAGAACACGATCCTGAACCTGATGGTGGAAGACCGCGACGCCGAGCGCGCGCTGGTTCGCGAGGTGCAGGTCCACCCATATCGCACCACGCTGCTCCATGTCGATTTTCTGCGCGTCCGGCGCGGGGTCGCCATCGAGGTGCACGTCCCCGTGCACATGGCCGGCGTTCCGGCGGGCGCGCGCGAGGGCGGCGTCCTCGAGCACATCCTCCACGACATCACGGTCAAGTGCGTTCCGTCCCGGATCCCCGAGGCGATCGAGGTGGACGTGAGCCATCTGGAATTGGGTGACGTGCTGCGGGTGGTCGATCTGGAAATGCCCGAAGGCGTCGAGAACCTGGCGGATCCGCAGCAGGCGGTCTGCGCGGTCTCCGTGCCCAGAGGACCCGAGCTCGATGAAGAGGAAGAGGTCGTCGAGGAAGCCGCCGCCGAGGAGGGCGCGCCGGAGGACGCCACCGAGGATGAGGCCGGCGGGGACGGGGATTGACGCCGGACGCCGAGCCCGCGCACCGAGTGTCCCGTGGCGGCACCAGGGTGGTGGTCGGTCTCGGGAACCCGGGACCGGAGTACGACGACACCCGGCACAACGTCGGGTGGTGGGTGCTCGACCGGTTCGCATACGATCACGAATTCGAACCCTTCGAACGGCGGAGGGCCAGGCTGGAGACGGCCCGCCGGCTCGGCGGACGCACGGTCGTCCTGGTCAAGCCGCGTACTTACATGAACCGCAGCGGGCTGGCACTCACGGCGCTCGGGCGAATCGGGGGATTCGACGCCGAAGCCGACCTCCTCGTTGTCACCGACGATGCCAACCTGGATGTCGGCCGGGTCAGGTTCCGTCCCGGGGGCGGCGCGGGTGGCCACAACGGGCTCCGGTCCGTGACCTCGGCGCTCGGCACACCCGACTACGCGCGCCTGCGTGTCGGCGTGGGGACGAAGCCACCCGGAGAGGACCTGTCGGGCTGGGTGCTTTCGCCGATGCCGGCGGAGGACGAGGATGTCGTGACGGCGCTGCTGCCCGAGCTGAGCGGGGCGGTGGCGGTGTGGGCGGAAGAGGGCATCGAGACCGCCATGAACCGGTTCAACCGGTGAGCGGACAGCGGGCCCGTGCGCGGGCCCGCGACAGGACAGACCGGCGGGTTCGGCAGCGAGCCGGTACAACCTTCAGCATAGGAAGCACAAGACAGTGAGCAATCTTCTTGACTTGACCAACTGGTCGTGGGCGGCTGGAGGCGTTGGCCTGCTCGCCGCGCTCTTCGTGTACCGCTACATGGTCGCCCAGCCAGACGGAAACAGCGTCATGCGCGACCTGGCGGACCAGATTCACGACGGCGCGATGGCGTTCCTCCGCCGTGAGTACACGGTGCTGGCCATCTTCGTGATCGTGGTGGCCGCGCTGCTCTTCGCGGCGATCGGCCAGGCAACCGCTCTGGCCTACGTGGCCGGGGCCGCGAGCAGCGTGCTGGCGGGCTTCTTCGGCATGAAGGCGGCTACCCGCGCCAACGTGCGCACCTCGGCGGCGGCCAACGAGGAAGGGCAGGGCAAGGCGCTCCGGATCGCATTCTTCGGAGGCGCCGTCATGGGCCTGTCGGTCGCCGCGCTGGGGCTGCTGGGCATCGGCTTGCTGTACTGGCTTCTGGCGGGGGACGCCATCCCGGGCACGGGCGACCTGCCCAACTTCGCCGCGATCATCTCGGGCTTCGCCATGGGGGCTTCCTCGATCGCGCTCTTCGCGCGGGTGGGCGGGGGCATCTTCACCAAGGCCGCCGACGTGGGCGCGGACCTGGTCGGCAAGGTGGAAGCCGGGATCCCCGAGGACGACCCGCGCAACCCCGCCACCATCGCCGACAACGTGGGCGACAATGTGGGTGATGTCGCGGGGATGGGGGCCGACATCTTCGAGTCGTATGTGGGCTCGATCGTGGCGACGATCGCCATCGGCGCGACCTCGGCCACGCTGGCGGCCAGCCAGGCCGAGGCGGTGGCGCTCCCGATCATCACCGTGCTGGTGGGGCTCGTCTGCTCCATCGTCGGGATCGCGGCCATGAAGTTCCTGGAGAGGACCGAACCGGGGGCCGCGCTGCGCAACGTCACCTTCATCGCGGCCGGTCTCTTCCTGCTGATCATGTTCTTCGTGATCAGGTCGATGGACATGACCATCATCAACCCGCTCACCGACACCGCACGCTCGGCGCTCGGCCCCTTCTGGGCGCTCCTGGCCGGCACGCTGGTGGGCATCCTCATCGGAGTCACGACCGAGTACTACACCGGCGCGCGTCCGGTGCGGAAGATCGCGCAGTCGTCGGAGACCGGATCGGCCACCAACATCATCACGGGACTGGCGGTCGGGATGGAGTCGACCGCGCTGCCGCTGCTGCTGATCTGCGCGGCCATCTTCATCTCCTTCTGGACCTGCGGCCTCTACGGCATCGGGATCGCCGCGGTCGGCATGCTGGCCACGGTGGGCGCCACGATGTCCGTGGACGCCTACGGTCCGGTCGCGGACAACGCCGGCGGCATCAGCGAGATGGCGGGGCTCGGGGCCGAGACCCGCAAGGTGACGGACTCCCTGGACGCGATCGGGAACACGACTGCCGCCATCGGAAAGGGCTTCGCGATCGGCTCGGCGGCGCTCACCGCGCTGGCGCTGTTCTCCGCCTATGCGACGAAGGTGGCGCTGGAGGATCCGGACATCTCCACGCTTGTGATCAACATCACCAATCCGCGCGTCGTGATGGGCCTCTTCATCGGCGGCATGCTGCCCTTCCTGGTGGCCTCCTTCACGATGACCGCGGTGGGACGCGCCGCGGCGGGGATGGTGGAGGAGGTGCGGCGCCAGTTCCGCGAGATCGCCGGGATCATGGAAGGGACGGCCAGGCCCGATTCCGCCCGCTGTGTGGACATCTCCACCCGCGCGGCGCTCCGGGAGATGCTGCTGCCGGGGATCACCGCCATTCTGGCCCCGGTGCTCGTAGGCATGTTTCTGGGCCCGGAGGCGCTGGGCGGGTTGCTGGCCGGCGCCACCGTGACGGGTGTGCTGATGGCGCTGTTCATGGCCAACGCGGGCGGAGCGTGGGACAACGCCAAGAAGTACATCGAGGGCGGCGCGCACGGCGGCAAGGGGTCGGATCCGCACAAGGCGGCGGTGGTGGGCGACACCGTGGGCGATCCCTTCAAGGACACCTCGGGCCCGTCGCTCAACATCCTGATCAAGCTCATGAGCGTGGTGTCGCTGGTGATGGTGCCGTGGTTCGTGTGAGCGTGAGCCGAACGGGCGGGCGGGTGAGAACAAGTCGGCCGGAGTGCCGGACGTGACGGGCGCGGCGGCCGCATCGCGGGGACCGTCCTTCGACGGTGCGATCGCCTTCGCACAGGATCTCATACGCATCCCCTCGCTGCCGGGCGAGGAGGAGACCCTCGCCCGCCGGGTGGTCGCAGAGATGGAGGCGCTCGGCTACGACGACGTGTGGACGGACCAACTCGGCAGCGTCGTTGGCGTGGTGCGGGGAGGCGGGGTTGGCGCCACAGTCATGATGAGTGCGCACCTGGACATGGTCGCCGCCGGCGATCCGGCAGAGTGGGAATACCCCCCCTTCGACGGCGTCATCGCGGATGGATACCTGCACGGGCGCGGCGCCATGGACATCAAGGGCCCGCTCGCGATCCAGACCCACATCGCGGCGGCGCTGAAGGGCGGGGCGGCCGGGGACATCGTCGTCGCGCATCCCGTCTTCGAGGAGCGCGGCGGCTGGGGTATGGACCACCTCACCCGCCCGGACGGCGGTCTCCGCCCCGATGTGGTGATCATCGGCGAGTCCACCCACGGCGACATCGCCATCGGCCACCGGGGCAGATGCGAAGTGGAGATCATTGCGCACGGCCTCGCAGGCCACGCCTCGGCCCCCGAACGCGCCCGCAACGCCCTCGACCTCGTCCCGGCGATCCTCGCGGGCGTCCACGACCTGGCCGCGCGGCAGCAGTCCGACGACGTCCTCGGTGCGGCTTCGGTCGTCGCCACCGGCATCGACGCCGTCCCGGCCAGCCTCAACGTCATCCCCGACCGGGCCACGGTCACCCTGGACTGGCGCATCCTGCCGGACGACACGGTCGAGACGCTGCTGGCCCGGGTGCGGGACGCGATTCGGCCGCAGCTGGAGCGCATGGCCGCTGGCGGGGGGCCGGCCGGCGGCGGCGGAGTGGATGGCCGACCGGATGCCGCAAACGGCCCGGAACATGCCGGAAACGATACGGAGCTCCCGGGCGGCGTCGAGGTCCGCGCCGCCACCGAGCGCCAAACCGCCTGGACCGGCGTCGAAGAGGATCGCCTCATCCTCAGCCCGGGCTTCCTCATGTCCCCCGACGACCCCATCGTCACGGCGGCCGCCCGCGCGGTTGGAGGGCGCAACGGCAACGGCACCCCCGCCCGCGTCCGGCCCTGGACCTTCGCCACCGACGGCGGATGGACCTGCGGCGTGCGCGGCATCCCCACGATCGGCTTCGCCCCCGGCGAAGAGCGCCATGCCCACACCAACACGGAACGGCTGGCGCTGGACGAGGCGCTGTGGGGCTACGGCCGCTACCTGGACCTGGTTCCGGCTGTGCAGCAGGCGGTCAGGCCGGCATCCGGAAGCTGACCCGCCGGGGTTCCGAACGCATCGTCGGCCAGGACGGGGTGGGCCATGAACCCGCCCCTCAACCCATCGGCACCGTGCGGAGGATCTTCCCCTCCACCCGCTCGAAGATCTCGTCCAGGCTCGGGCCCGTGATCGTCAGGCCATGGTTCCTGAGGCCCACGACGCAGCGTGCCGGGTCGTCGGCCAGTCGTACGATGTCCGCGACCGCTTTTCCCAGCTCCCGGGTCCCGCAGGGATAGTTGAAGTCCGTGGACGGGATCCCTTCCATCCAGCCGTGCACATGCAGGATCGCGCCGACGCGCGGGTGCTCGCGGTAGATCATCCAGTGCTCGATCGCGTCAACGGAGACGCGCCGGGGCTCCACGCCGGGCGGGTGGCTCACAATCATCCCGTTCCGCTCGGCGTCGTAGCCCTTCACCAGGAGGATGTCGCGGCCGATCGTCTCCAGCCTGGACTTGTCGACCCCGCTCGCGCTCATCCAGAACCACTCGGCGTCGTAGCGGGCCGAGATGTTGCCGTAGCTGAGGCCGCCGATCCCGAAGATGCGCTTGATGTGGCGGAAGTCGCGGGGAGGGAGGAGTTCGTCCATGGGGAAGGGCGCGGGGAGCAGGTCGAGTTCGTCCAGTCTCCTGCCTGCCCGCCGGATCGACCCGGTGGCCGCGTCGCCATCCCACAGCACTTCGGGAAGGTCGGCCTCGAAGAGGTTGTCGATGACCAGAGTCGAGGATGCCATGGGTTCGATGCGCCCGTACACCTGCCGGAAGTAGTCGTGCGCGCCCCGGCCGTCGCGGACGACGTAGTGCCCCTGCTCCAGGGTGACGAAGTGCGCCTCCGGCACCCCGCTGGCCGAAGGCACCAGCCCCACCGCCAGGTTGGCCAGCGCCCGGGGGAGCACCGGATAGGCCTGCGCGATATGGTCGGTGAACGGCGAGGGAAACTCGGTGACGGCGCAGACGAAAACCGCCTGGGCGCTGCGCCGGAAGGGGCGCGGCCGGCCCCGGGGGAAGAAATTGAAGACGAGCCGGGCGTCGTTCGCACCGGGGGTGTACCGGTGGCCCTCCGAGTGCATCACCTGCCGCAACCCCTCCGAGAACCAGCGGAAGGCGTCCGACCCGGGCACGCCTACGAATGTGAATTCCATCGGAACCGGCCACCTCTCGTTACGGTTTCGAGACGGGAATGTAACCAGGCGCGGGGCAGGCCACGAATCCGCCGCCGGTTGCGGACTTCGCCGGACAGTGCGGCAGCTGGCGGCCGAGCTTCGATCCGCCGGCCTGCAGGCAACCCGCCGGCCGTGGATGGGACGGCACAGTCTTTTCCAATACGGAGATGAGCCTGAACCGGGGGAGGTGCGAGAAGGTGAGGCCGGAGCCCGGAGCAGGTGGCAGTTGATGGAGTTTGATTATCTCCTTGGACGTGGGAGAGAGGCAACCGGCGAGCCGGAGGATGG